>CAJTGJ010000003.1 GCA_910575695.1 Oscillospiraceae bacterium
GGCCTTCTTCCATGATTTTTGTTTCGCAACTTAATCATAGTCGTTTCCCCTGTGCTGCCAAGGGCTTGTTCAGTTTTTACCACCCACTCATTCTACCGATGAGCCTAATGAATACACAATTAACTCAATTGATGGTACAACATTTATTCTTCACGGTGGCAGAAAAAGCCAGAATGTTCCTGGCGCTGGAGAAGTGTTCTATTCTTCGGAAAAAACTACATATAGCTACACGTTGGAAGGTAATGATGTTATAGTCGTCGATGATAAGCAGTATACTTATGAAATTGATTCAGAAAATGAATCAATAACATTTTCTCCTTCATTTTTAGGGATTGCAAAAAAATTTGATTGCAAATTGGAATAAAGGTTGATTTGGCTTCAATTACTCAAGATTTGCAAAACAAGGGACTGCTATAATTTAATAAGGCATTTAAGTTAAGAGGGGCGGCACATCAACGTGCCGCCCCTCTCTCTGCTATGAAATTGATGTGTACTTTTCAAAGACGCTTGCCCCTTGCGGCCAGTCAACCAGCAAGGCCAATCACACGGCTGTCGGGGGCCTCATCCTCGGCGGCTGTGGCCTCGGCGGTCTTATCCTCGAAGAACTTTTTGTAATCGTCATAGTTGGGGAAATTCTCAAGGAACCAGGCCAGAACAGCGCGATACGGGTTTTCCTGGGCCTTGGCAGAATCCTTTTGCTTCTCAAATTCCTCCAAAAGCTGGGGAGCGTTTACCGAAATATACCGCCCCATATTTACATAGGTCAGGTTGCGATAGGTGCGCTTATTGGCGTTCCGCTTGATGGTCTTAGTCTCCATCTTAGCGCCGGGGAAATCCTCGCGGTAGGCTTTCCACATCTTGTATTCGTCAGTGCCGAAAATGCGGGCCTGTCGCTGGAAAGCCTTGGTGACGCGGGCGGTAGTCTCGTCGATGGTAACGATAGCGTTCTTCTTCATGGTGGAAATCTCCTTTTCATTTTTGATTTTATTTTTTCAAGAGGTTTGTGTCTCTCGCTCTTTCTGGATTTAGTATAGCATAGGGCAAAGAAAAACCTGTACTTTAACAACGACATGTGCTATAATGAAGAAAAGAAAAAAGCAGACCTCTGAAAAGTCTGCAAATTTCAAAGAAAAACGGCAAATTTAGCGTTGTGGCAGATTGCTTTTTGCTCGGCGGCACTAAAACTTAATGAAAAAGATGTTATATCTTCTCTCAAACTTCTTATTTCTTGCCGCAAAGCCATAAAAACTTATCAAAAGTTATCTGTTTTATCTAATTTCTTTGTAATTAGGCGGGAAACTGCTTAATGTGAGTGCAATTTATTCGAGTTGCACATGTGAAAGTTGCAAAAGTGAATACCGGGCGGGAGTTGCACACGGACTTGCACATCGACACAAAAAAGAGGGGAACAGGTCTCCCCATTCCCCTCAAAAGGTGCTGAAATTGCAGTGTTTCGCTTACTTGAAGTACCGCTCCAGCAGGCCCTTGAGCGCCTTGCCGTGGCGGGCCTCGTCGCGGGCCATCTCGTGGACGGTATCGTGGATGGCGTCCAGGCCGTTCTTCTTGGCGCAGGCGGCCAGATCGAACTTGCCCTGGGTGGCGCCGAACTCGCAGTCCACACGCCAGGCCAGGTTCTTCTGGGTGCTGACGGTCATGTTGGGCTCCAGCTCCGTGCCCAGCAGCTCGGCAAACTTGGCGGCGTGCTCGGCCTCCTCATAGGCGGCCTTCTCCCAGTACAGAGCCACCTCGGGATAGCCCTCCCGGGCGGCAATGCGGGCCATGCACAGATACATACCCACCTCGCCGCACTCGCCGTTGAAGTTGGCCATCAGCTGCTCCAGGATGTACTTCTTGTCCTCGTCGCTGATGTCGGGGTTGTTCTTCACGGTCTTGGCGTAAATGCCGTACTCGTGCTCAGCAGCCAGCTTCATCTCGCCGGTCTGCTCGGTGAACTTGGAGCCGGACACGTGGCACACGGGGCACTCGGCGGGGGGGTTCTCGCCCTCATAGACATAGCCGCACACAGGGCAGATCCATTTTTTCATGATTGATTTCCTCCAATGTTAAAATTGTTTGCGGTCCGCGCAGTCTCTGCACAGGCCGCGTACTACGAATTCACAGTCCTGTACAATGAATCCATATTGCACGCCCAGCTGATCCACACAGCCCTCCCCCGGCGACAGCCGGGGCAGATCCATGACGGAGCCGCAGCGATTGCAAATAAAGTGGGAATGAGGGCTGGTCTGGCCGTCGTAGCGCTCCTGGCCGTTCACCGTGCCCACCCGTTTGACCAGCCCCTGGCCGCACAGCTGGCCCAGGTTCCGGTAGACCGTGCCCAGGCTCAGATCGGGGTACCGGGGCTTGAGCTGCTGGTAGATCCGGTCTGCCGAGGGATGGTCTGTGACGCTTTGCAGCAGGGAGAGCATGGCGTCTCTTTTTTTACTCTGTCGCATCATCGCCATTTGATACAGTCCTCGCTGTTGATCGGAATTATTAACAAGAATAATTCTTAATAAGAGGATAGCACATCTCATACAATTTGTAAAGGGCTTTTTTGGGGAAAAATAAAAACATTCTATGAATACAGGCAAAATAAAGTCCGCCGGGAGACCGGCGGGCTTTATATGTTTATTCGTCGTGCCCGCTGTCCTCGTCCTCAAAGGACAGGGCGAACTTGCCGCCGCAGGCGGGGCAGTCCACCACCCCCGCGGCCAGCGCCTCGTCGTCCACGATAAGCTCCTCTCCGCAGCTGGGGCAGGGAATCTCGAAGAAGTCCTCATCGTCCAGGCCGTCAAAGCCGTCAAAGCCGCCGTCCTCCTCATCCTCATCGGCGTCCTCGTCGAACACGGCCTCCTCCAGCTCGGCCACGGTGTCTTCCAGGGTGTCCAGGTCCTGGTCGAACCGGTCCATTACTACATCCAGGCCGTCCAGCTGCTGGCCCACCTCGTGGAGCACATCCAGCATTTCGGACAGGATGCGGGCCTCGCCGGACTTTTCGCTGTCCAGCCCAAGGCCGTCGTACAGGCCCTGGATATAGGCCACTTTTTCAGAAATGGTCATTTTCTGTCCTCCTTAATGGGGGCGGGATCAACCCTTGCAGCGCTCCAGATACTCGCCGGTGCGGGTGTCGATGCGGATGCGGTCGCCGGGATTGATGAACAGGGGCACCTTGATCTCCGCGCCGGTCTCCAGGATGGCGGGCTTGGTAACGTTGGTGGCGGTGTCGCCCTTCACGCCGGGGTCGGATTCGGTGACCTCCAGCTCCACAAAGTTAGGGGGCTCCACGCCGAACACGCTGCCCTTGTAGGACATGATCTTGCACACCATGTTCTCCTTGACAAACTTGAAATTGTCCCCCAGCACATCCTTGTTGATGGGCACCAGCTCATAGGACTCGGGGTCCATGAAGTAGTACAGGTCGCCGTCGTTGTAGCTGTACTCCATGTCCTTGCGGTCCACAAAGGCCTCCTCGAACTTGGCGGTGGGGTTGAAGGAGGTCTCGGTGACGGCGCCGGTAACCACGTTCTTCATCTTGGTGCGCACGAAAGCGGCTCCCTTGCCGGGCTTGACGTGCTGGAACTCGACGACCTGCATCACCTTGCCGTCCATCTCAAAGGTCTTGCCGTTGCGGAAATCGCCTGCTGTAATCATTGCCATTGGTATCGTCCTCCAATATCGTAAGGTTTCATTAACTGGGAATAAATCAATGTATTATACCCCATATACCCGCTGATTGCAAGAGGTTTTACAGGATAATCAGCTGCTTCGGGGAATGGGTGATGACCACACAGCCGCCCTCGGTGAGCATGAGCACATCCTCGATGCGCACGCCGAACTTCCCGGGGAGGTAGATGCCCGGCTCGGCGGACAGCAGGGCCCCGGCGGGGATGGGCTTTTCGTTTTTGGTGCTGAAATTGGGATTTTCATGAATTTCGATGCCCAGGGAGTGGCCGAAGCCGTGGCCGAAGTACTCGCCGTAGCCCGCGTCCTCAATGACCTTGGCGGCGGCCTCATGGACCTCCTTGCCGGTGACCCCGGCGTGGGCCGCGGCGATGCCGGTGAGCTGGGCCTTGAGCACGGTGTTGTATACCAGCTCCATTTCCTCAGAGGGCTGGCCGACGGCCACGGTGCGGGTCATGTCGGAGCAGTAGCCTCCCACCACACAGCCGAAATCCATGGTGACAAACTGGCCCTTCTGGATGACGGAGGGGCCGGGGACGGCGTGGGGTTTGGAGCCGTTGGCCCCGCAGGCCACGATGGGGTCGAAGGAATTGCGCTCGGCCCCCTTCCGGGCCATGATGTAGGTCAGCCGCGCCGCCACCTCGCTCTCGGTGAGGCCGGGCTTGATGAAGTTCAAGATCTCCAGCAGGGCTTCGTCGGTGATGCGCTGGGCCTCCTTCATGGCGGCCAGCTCGTCCGCGTCCTTCACGGCGCGCAGCTCGGTGAGCAGCTCGGAGGCGGGAACAAATTCAGCTTCCACGTCCTTTGTCCAGGTGGTGTGGCTGGACACGGACATATACTCCTCCTCAAAGCCCAGCTTGGCCACGCCGTGCTCCTTCACCAGGGCGGCGATCTGGGTGCGGTAGTGGTTCCCGGTAACCCACATGATCACCTCCGCCCCGGTGATCTGGCTCTGGGCGGCCTCAATGTACCGGGAATCGGTGTAATACCAGGTCTTGTCCGGGGTGATGAGGGCCGCGCCCTCCCCGTGGAAGCCCATGGCGTAGAACTCGCCCGGCTCGCTGGTGATGAGCATGGCGTCCAGGCCGCGGTCCTTCAGCTTTGCCGCGATTTTTTCAAAATGGTTCATGGGAAGCATCTCCTTACAATTAATTTATAGTTTGAATAGATGAAGTAAAAGAGGTATGCAGCAAATTATGGCAGCGCCTATGACGCAAACTGCAGCAACATAAATAACCTTCTTACGTTCATCCTTTTTCATTTTGTTTCTCCCCCTTGTTTGAAATCGATCTGTCATAACGCGAAACGCAGGGGAGGGGCAGGCTCAACCCCCGCATTCATCCGGGCATATTGTGCAGAAAATTCTGATAAATCCGCTTCATCTCCAGCGCGTCCCCGGCCTGGGTTCCCGCGCTCTCGCAGATAAACGTGGGGCTCCAGCCCCGCCGCGCCACCGCCTGGGCCAGCGGCGTCCAGTCCGGGCCGTAACCCCCGTCGTCGGCGAAGGTGCGGTGGCACTTTTCCCCGCCGTTGGGGGTGAACTCGATGTGGGAAAAGTGGCTGTGGAAGCGGGAGGCCCGCTCCGCCCCCAGCGCCTCCTCCATGCGGCTGAGCATCCGCTCCATGGCCTCCGCGCCGTCATCCGCCCCCAGGGAGCGGGCGTACAGATGCCCGAAGTCCACGCAGGGGAGCAGGCGCTCATCCACGGCGCACAGCTCCAGCACCTCGTCCAGGTCGCCGAGCTGGTTGATCTTGCCCATGGTCTCGGGGCACAGGGCGATATGCCCGAAGCCCGCGCCGTCACAGGCGGCGATGACCTCCTTTAAGGAGCGCAGGGCAATGTCCTGGGCCTCCCGCCGGGTGCGCTTCATCAGCGCCCCGGAGTGGATCACCACCCGCCTGGCCCCCATCCAGTCCGCCACCAGGCAGGCCCCGGTGATATAGCCGATGGTTTTCTGCAAAGCCTCCGGATCCGGGTTTGCCAGGTTGATAAAGTAGGGCGCGTGGAGGGACAGCGATATGCCATGCTCCACGGCGGCAAGGCCCACCTTGCGGGCGGCGGCCTCCCCCACGCGGACGCCCTTGCCGCACTGGTACTCGTAGCAGTCCAGGCCGATCTCCTTCAGCCATTTGGGCGCGTCGGCGGAGGACTTGTATGGGAAATTTTCCGCGTTGCCAGCGGGGCCGAAGATGGCGCCCATCACAACTCCTCCTTTCCCGACAGCAGGCGGAAGGGGAGTTCCGCCGCGTACCGCAGATACCGCCCCGGGTTGCCCGCCAGCCGGATGGGCCGGACCAGGATGGTGGACACCCCCGCCCGGTTCCCGCCCAGTATATCGGTAAAAATCTGATCGCCGACGATGGCGGTCTGCTCCTTTGTCACGCCTGCCTGCTCCATGGCCCGATAAAAGGAGGGGGTCTTGGGCTTGCCCGCGTGGCCGATATAGGGCACCCCCAGCCCCTCGGCAAATATCCGGGGGCGGCTCTCGTGCCGGTTGTTGGACAGGATAAACAGCGTCACCCCGTGGGCCGACAGATCGTCCCGCCATGCCTTCAGCTTTTCGTCCGGCAGGGGCGCGCCGTAGGGCGCCAGCGTATTGTCCAGATCAGCCAATAACAGCCTGAAGCCCCGGCGCTCCAGAAACGCGCCGGTGACCCTATAGATATCGTGGGCCGTGAACCGGGCCCGGAACCACGCCATAACTCACCTTCTATTCCGCTCGGGACGAGCATAGATTATTCTGACACGGCTTTGGCGCCGCCAAGGCATTTCGTGAGAGAACGCCCGCCTCGGAAACCGGGTGCGGTTTTCGAGTATTTTGACTATATCACAAATCTTTGCCGTTCACAAGGGGGAAATCGCATGAAAGAATTACTGCTGGCCCTGCCCGCCGGGAGGAGCACCCAGGGGGAGCGCTTTGGCCTGACCAGCGCCCACATGGCCTACCGGGTGGGGCTGGGGCCCCAGCTGCTGGGCACGCGGCTGCCCGACGGCCTGCGGGGCGGGCTGATGCAGCTCGACTGCGCCGGGTTTGACGGAACCGGCGACCCGGTGGGCTGCTGCCGCCAGATCCTGGGGGAGTGCCGCCGCCGGGGCTTCCGCGGGATCGTGTGCGATTTTGATGGGATGCCCCTGGGCTGCCTGACGAAAATGGTAGAAATTCTGGACCGGAACTGCGCCGCCCAGGGCTGGGCGTTTTACGTGCCGGAGAGCTATGCCGGACACGCCCCCAAGGGCCGGGTGCTGGTGTCCTCCGCCCTGACCCGGGGCACCCTGGAACGCCGCCTGCGGGAGGCGCTGGAGCGGTACGGACAGGAGCGGACGGTGCTGGCGGTGGAGTGGATGCGGGAGGATTTTCCCCTTCCCGCCGGGGGCCGGGGGGAGCCGCTGGCGGTGGACAGGCTGGAGGGGATGATCCGGCGTCTGGAGCCCGCGGTGTTTTTTGACCGGGGGCTGTGCGCCCACTACTTCACCTACATGGCCGGACCAAAGGCCCATTTTGTTTTGTTCGACACCCCCCGTTCCATCCGGGAGAAGCTGGACCTGGCGGAGCGGCTGGGTCTGCGGGGGGCGGTGCTTCCGGGGCCGGAGGCCGAGCCGCATTTGGACGAACTTTTCGGCTCCGGCGGGCTCATGCCATAAGCCGCCCGGAATGTCAACGGCGATTGAAAATTGTAAGCGTCTGTTTGAACTCATTTGGCAAAAAGGGGGAGGAGGTGGATGACAGGGGAAAAACAGGCGGGGGACGAGGGAAATGCACAAATTCTTCCTGCGCCTGTGCCCCGCAGGCCCCGCTTCTTATGGGAAAAAGGGTTGCGGCATCGTCCGCCATACATTATAATGGGACAAAGACCTTTCAGAAAGCGGGGAATTGAAATGAAAAAAGCGGCCTTCATCGGAGTTGGAAACATGGGCGGAGCGCTGGCCCGTGCGGCCTGCCGGGCGGCGGGCCCGGAGCGGGTGGTGCTGGTCAACCGCACCCGCAGCAAGGCGGAGGCTCTGGCGGCGGAGCTGGGCTGTACCGCTGTCGGAAGCAGCGCCGACGCGGTGCAGGAGGCGGAATACATCTTCCTTGGGGTGAAGCCCCAGGATATGCGCCCGCTGCTGGGCTCGCTGGCCACCCTGCTGTACGGCCTCCACCGGGACGGAGCGGACAAGGTGCTGGTATCCATGGCCGCCGGGGTGGAACTGAGCGCCATGCACCAGCTGGTGAACGGCGCGGGGTACGACGTGCCCCTGCTCCGGGTCATGCCCAACACCTGCGTGGCGGTGGGGCAGGGCATGACCGCCCTGTGCGCCCGTCCCGGGGTGGACGAGGCCCGCATCCGGGACGTGGAGGATCTGCTGTCCGCCTCCGGCCGGGTGGCCCGCATCCCCGAGAAGCTGTTCGACCAGTTCTCCGCCGTAGCGGGGTGCGGTCCCGCCTTCGTCTATCCCTACATCGAGGCGCTGGCGGACGGCGCGGTGTCCGTGGGCCTGCCCCGGGCCCAGGCGGTGGAGTACGCAGCCCGGATGGTGATGGGGGCCGCGTCCATGGTGCTGGAGAGCGGCAAGCATCCCGGCCAGCTCAAGGACGAGGTGTGCTCCCCCGGCGGCTCCACCATCGCCGGGGTGGCGGAGCTGGAGCGGGGCGGACTGCGGGCCGCGGCGGTCAACGCGGTGCAGGCCGCGTACCGCCGGGGCACGGAGCTGGGCAAGTAACCTGATTGGGGGGAACGTTTTTGTCCGGGTTCCGCCGGCGAAAAATACGCGCTGGCCCGCAATGTGGAGCGGATGAACGGGAAATCCTGCGGCACGTTTGCCCCCGCCGGCGGCATCAGGCTCAGCGCGGCCGTCACCGTGGCTGTCCGGCCGCGTAACAATTCCCCTGTTGGCAAAAGCGCCCCCGCAGGCATCCGGCCTGCGGGGGCGCTTCCTTTTCCCTGTATATCACAGCGGAATCGGTTGGATGTATGATGGCTGAAGCCATCTCTCAAGTCAAGTCTGGATTACACCGCTCTATGAAAACGCTATTTCATTCACAATGCCGCTGCCGCATATGCCCTCTGCGGCTTTGCCGCGTGTGGACTGCAATACAGATTCTCTGCTCCTCATGAAATGTTCCTCCTTTATGTAATTTTATCACAGAAGAACACTGACATTGATGGTATCATAGATGAAAACTTCCGGGAGGTCATGATATGGGAACCAGAACAAAAGCAAAACGGCGTGCGTTTATTCGTACAGACATTTGTGTCGCCTGCGGCTGCTGCGTGAAGGTATGTCCCCTGGGCGCCATACAGATCTGGAATGGTATCTGGGCCAAAGTCGATGGATCAAGGTGCGTCGGCTGCGGCAAATGCGCCAGGGAGTGTCCAGCCTCTGTCATTGAAATTCAGGAGGTGACCGTATGAAAAAGCGTTGGTATGACTGCCTGTGGATCGTGGAGCTGACCTACATGGCCCTGGGCTTTTTTAATATCCTGTTTGCCTGGTTGGGTATGCTGTTCTTTTGTATTCCGCTGATGATTTCCCTCATCCGGGGCACAAAGGGTTACTGCAACCGATATTGCGGCCGGGGACAGCTGTTCGGCCTGTTGGGCGGACGCTTTGGCCTGTCCCGGAAAAAGGACGTTCCGAAGTGGATGCGGAGCAAATGGTTCCGTTATGGATTTTTGGTTTTCTTCTTCATCATGTTCTTTCAGATGCTGTGGAATACTTATTTGGTTTTTGCCGGCGTACAGGAGCTCAGGCAGGCGGTGACTCTGCTGTGGACGTTCAGGCTGCCCTGGCACTGGGCTTATCACGGCACCCTCTTTTCCCCCGGCGTTGCCCAGTTCGCTTTTGGGTTTTATAGCGTCATGCTGACCTCCACCGTCCTCGGCCTGCTTACCATGGTCCTGTTCAAGCCCCGCAGCTGGTGCGTCTGCTGCCCGATGGGCACGATGACCCAACTGATCTGCAAGGCCAGACACCGAAAGGATAACATTGTCACGGAACAAAAAAATTGAGTTAGAACAGAATCGCTGCAAAAAGAAAGGAGAAGCGGCCATGGGATTTTTCGACTTTTTTAAGGGGCCTGATATTGATCGGGGCGCGAAAGACTTTCAGGAGACGCCCGGTGCGGTGCTGCTGGATGTCCGTACTGCCCAAGAGTACCGGACGGGCCACATCCCCGGCGGCAAAAATGTTCCGCTTCAGGAACTGGATCGTGTGACCGCTATGGCGCCCGAGAAGGATGCCCCGCTGTTCGTCTATTGCCACAGCGGCGCCAGGAGCAGCCAGGCGGTAAAGCTGCTGGCCCGGATGGGCTATACCAATCTCAGAAATATCGGCGGCATCGCCGCCTACACAGGAAAGGTGGAATATTGAAATGAAAGTTGTCATCATCGGCGGCGTGGCGGGAGGGGCCACAGCCGCGGCCCGGCTTCGCCGGTTGGACGAGGCGGCGGAGATCGTGGTCTTTGAGCGGTCAGGGTATGTCTCCTATGCCAACTGCGGCCTGCCCTACTACATCGGCGGGGCGATCGAGGAACCCGAGGCCCTGACCCTCCAGACGCCGGAGAGCTTCTTCGCCCGCTTCCGGGTGGATATGCGGGTGCGCCACGAGGTCACCGCCATTCATCCGGAGAAAAAGACTGTCTCCGTGAAAGCTCTGGAGACAGGCGAGGAATTTGAGGAGCGTTATGACAAGCTGATCCTCTCGCCCGGAGCCAGACCCACCCAGCCCCGGCTCCCCGGCGTGGGAATCGGGAAGGTCTTTACACTGCGCACCGTGGAGGACACCTTCCGTATCAAGGACTATATCAATGCCCATCACCCAAAATCCGCCGTGCTGGCAGGCGGGGGCTTCATCAGCCTGGAGCTGGCGGAGAATCTGCGGGAGCTGGGGATGGAGGCCGCCATCGTCCAGCGTCCAAAGCAGCTGATGACCCCCTTTGACCCGGATATGGCCGCGTTCATCCACGGCGAGGCGCGGCGGCACGGCATCCGGCTGGCCCTGGGGCATACGGTGGAGGGGTTTGCGGAGCGGGACGGCGGCGTGGACGTGCTGCTGAAGGACGCGGTCCCTCTCCACGCCGATATGGTGGTGCTGGCCATCGGCGTCACCCCGGACACCGTTCTTGCAAAAGAGGCCGGCCTGGAACTGGGCCTCAAGGGCAGCATTGTGGTCAACGACCGGATGGAGACCTCTGTCCCAGACATATACGCGGTAGGGGACGCGGTCCAGGTGAAGCATTCTGTGACCGGGCAGGACGCGGTGATCTCCCTGGCCGGCCCCGCCAACAAGCAGGGACGGATCGCGGCAGACAACATCTGCGGCGGGGACAGCCGCTATCCTGGAAGCCAGGGCAGTTCGGTCATCAAGGTCTTTGACCTGACGGCAGCCTCCACCGGCGTCAGCGAGACGAACGCCAAAAAGGCCGGCTTGGACGTGGACACGGTGATTCTGTCCCCCATGAGCCATGCGGGCTACTATCCCGGCGGAAAGCTGATGACCATGAAGGTGGTCTTTGAAAAGGGAACCTATCGTCTGCTGGGCGCTCAAATCGTGGGGTATGAGGGGGTGGATAAGCGGATCGATGTGCTTGCCACCGCCATCCGCGCGGGGCTGACGGCTATCCAGCTGAAGGATCTGGACCTGGCCTACGCGCCGCCCTACTCCTCCGCCAAGGATCCGGTGAATATGGCGGGCTTCATGGTGGAAAACCTGGCCGGCGGAGTTGTGAAGCAGTTCCATCTTGAAGATGTGAACGCCCTGCCCCACGATGGCAGCGTAACCCTGCTGGATACCCGGACGCCCCAAGAGTATGAGGGCGGTCACATCGAGGGGTTCCGAAACATCCCCGTGGACGAATTGCGGGATCGGCTGGACGAAGTAGAGCGGGGTAAGCCGGTGTATGTGATCTGCCAGAGCGGCCTGCGCAGCTATATCGCCTGCCGCATTCTGGCCGGGCATGGCTATGAAGCATATAACTTCGCCGGAGGGTTTCGGTTCTATGACGCGGTAACAAACGACCGCCGCCTGATGGAACAGTCCACAGCCTGCGGCATGGACCAGTAATAGAAGCACCTCTCCTCAATCTGCGGCAGAGTTTGAGGAGAGGTGCTTTCATGTATCCCGCAGGGCCGTCAGCTTTTGTTCGTCCAGAAGCTCTATCACGCCCCGGGACAGCTTCACCATGCCCTCACCCTGGAAATAGCGGAGCATCCGGGTGACTACCTCTCGGTGAGTCCCCAGGTGGTTGGCGATGGTCTCGTGGGTGATATTCAGCCGGCTGGTGCTCTCGATTGCCGCTTCTTCCAGGAGGAAGCCGGCCACCCGCTGGTCCATACTCCTCCACATGATCTGCTCCATGAGCCACATGACCTCGGAAAAACGGGCGGACATGATCTCGTTGGTGTAGTTGGCGACAGCGGCAGACTGCTCCATAAGCTGCTGGTAAACCTCCGCCGGGATCACCCAGAATTCCGTATCCTTCTCCGCTGCAACCGTCACATCAAATTGAATGCTCCTCATGACACAAGAGGCGGAAAACAGGCAGAGATCCCGGTCAAACAGCCGGTAGATGGTGATTTCCCGTCCCTCTTTCGACAAAATATAGGCCCGGAGCTGACCAGACCTTATGAGAAGCAGTCCGGTACAGTCCTCGCTGCCGTTGTGAAGCACCGTCCCTTTTTTGACCTGGCGTTTTTGGAGCTGCTCCAGCATCAGATTCTGCTGTCCGGGCGTCAGCCGGCTCCAAACAGAGAAGCAGCTTTGGAAATCCATGCAGGGCATTCGGTCATGCCTTCCAGAGGCTGTGCAGGTTGCAGCAGGCGTAAACCGCCTCCACGTGGTCGCCCTCACACAGAGCGAAGCAGACCTCCGGTTTGTCGCCGGGGTGGAGTACCTTGCGCTGATTGCCCTGCCTGGTCTGCAAAGACACCCACTCGATGTAGTGTTCCGGCAGCATGGGGTGCTCCGCTGAGCCAACCCGCACCTTGACCAGATTGCCCTCTGCCTGATACACGGGGATATGTTTTTCCGCGGCGGCGTCGGCGGTGCCGGGAACGATCTCGGTCATTTTCTGCCCGCAGCACATCACCGGCGCCCCGGTGTTTTTCACCATGGCGACGATATTGCCGCAATGCTCACAGATATAAAACTTTTGTTCCATAGTATATTCCTCCTGGTTACTTTTATGATGTGGGAGCGGCACTTATGCGCCGCGCACTGTTCGTGGGCCCGCTTTTTGAGGCGTACGGCCTGACGGCGTACCTGCGTGAGTTTTCCTCTGTTCAATTTCCGTAAATCCACGTGCTCCATGCTGTCTATTTTATCACGTTCTGCATCATTTTTCCAGATTGTTTTCAAAAGTAATCGTCAAAAATCCCGTTGGATTTTTATTGAAACGCCCAACAAAACGCTCCGCCCGCCGCATTTCCTGGCGCGAACGTCCGGATGCCGGTCGGTTCCGGCTCAGGCTCTGTACAAACGGATGATGAATTCGGTGCCCACATCAGGCGTGCTGTCCGCCGAAATGCTCCAGCCATGGCGCTCGATGATGGCCTTCACCACCGCCAGCCCCAGTCCGGCCCCGCCCGTTTTTCGGGACCGGGACTTGTTGACCCGGTAGAACGGCTCAAAGATATGGGGCAGCTCCTCCGGCGGGATGCCAATCCCCGTGTCCCGGACGCGGATCGTCCCCGCGCTGCCCTCGCAGCTGGAGGAAACGCGGATGGTCCCGCCCTCCCGGCCATACTTTACCGCGTTTTCCACAAGATTGAAGAAGGCGCGGTACAGCAGGCTCTCGTTCCCCGTCACAACGGGGAACTGCCCGCAGTCGATCTCCGCGCGGATGCGTTTGGCTTCAAGCCCCGGGGCCAGCTCCCCCAGAATATCGGAAAACAGCCTGGGCAGGGACACCTCCTCCCGCTCAAGCTGGCTCTGTTCATCGCAAAGGCGCAGCAGGTCGTCGATCACGGCCCGCAGCCGCGCCGTGCTGCGCTCCACCACGTCCAGCATTTTGAGGCAGTCCTCCCCCGTGGGCGCCTCGTCCATCCGCAGCACCTGGACGCTGGCCTGCATGGTGGCCAGCGGCGTTTTCAGCTCGTGGGCCACGTTGGCGGAGAACTGCTTCTGGTTGGCGAAAGAATCGCTCAGCCGCTCCAGCATCTCGCGGAAGTCCATGGCGGACAGATCCACGTCAACCACCTCAACGCCGGACAGATCCGAATGAACGGGGATGCTGGCGGGAGCGGGGATGGAGGCGGAGGCAAACGAAGCGAGGGAGGCCGTCATCATGACGGCGCCGCCGATAGCGAACAGGTTTTTCTTTGTGAATTTCATAATGGTGTTCCTTTCCGATTGGTTTTGTATCTTTGTCAGGGTTGCAACCTGTGATCGGAGTATAGCACGGCAATGGTTGAGAATCCGTTAGGAAACCTGCGGACGGGAATGTTTTCTCAGCCGCACGAAACTATATCATAAGAAAGCCGTTTCCCGCGGCAGCGGTGCGCAAACGCCCGCGAACGTCCTCCCAGGGGCCGGCGGCAGAAAACTTTTGAAAACCCCCTCCCAATTTCCGGCGGGGTATGGTATACTGGACTTGACAAAATCTTCTTGCGGCGGCAGCGCAGGCAGGATGAGCCTGTGTTTCAGAACGGATGGAACTGCGTCAGAATATGACGGCACAAAGACAGGAGGGTTAAAAATGGGAAAGTCAGCAAAAGGGAATTGCTATCTCTGCGGCGCGGAGCTGGGGAAAACGGCGATGAAAAACCACCTCCTCAAGGATCACGACGGCGAAAGCGGTCAGGAATGCCGCCTGTTCAGGATCGAAGGCGCCTACGACAAAAACTACTGGCTGTATGTGGATATCCCGGTGGACAAGACGCTGAATGCGCTGGATAAGTTTTTGCGCAAGATCTGGCTGGAGTGCTGCGGGCACTTGAGCGAGTTTCGAGGCGCGGGAAAGAGCACCAAAGTCGGGCGTCTTTCCGAGGGAGACCAGTTTTTGCATCTCTACGACTTTGGCAGCACGACGGAGACGCTGATCACGGTCATGGGAACCACCTGGCGGCCGCCTCAGAAGGAGGCCGTCCGCCTGCTGGCCCGGAACGAGCCGCCGCAGTTTTCCTGCGGTAAATGCGGCGCGCCCGCCGAGTATGTGGATACGGAGAGCCTCTGGGGCGAGGCGGACCCGCTTTATTGCGCAAAGTGCGCCGGAAAGTATACGGATGAGGATATGCTGCTCCCGGTGACCAATTCTCCGCGCATGGGTGTGTGCGGCTACGCCGGCGAGCTTGATACCTTTGCGTTTGTACAGCCGTCGGGCGCGCCGGCTCCCGCACCCCGGACCTCCGCCCGGAAAGGGTCCCGGAAGGAGCCCCGCAAGCAGCCAGAGAGCAGCGCGGCGGGGCTGTACCCCGATGAGCTGTATGAACTGGCCCTCGCGTTCCGGCGCGCCAAGCTGTGGGACAGGCTGTATGAGGATGAGATGTTTGCCATCCCGCTCCCAAACGGTGAAACCGGGTACTGCTCGGTCATGGGGATGGCGGGGGAGCACTTTGCCCTGTCCGTCTATCTGGGGGAGCAGGGGCTGCGGAGTTTTCAGCGTATACAGGAGGCTGGGGACGCCATCGGGTGGTTCGAGCTGCCGATTCCGCTGAAAATGCAGGAGCATATGCTGTCCCAGATGTGCATCCAGTGTTCCCTGGAAAACAAGAATACGCTGCTGCCGGAGGAACTGTCCTCCGCCCGCGATTATGCCGCCCGCCACAGCATCAGGTTCCGGGGAAGCAATTCTTTCCCACAGTTTATAAAATACCGTCCGGCTTCCTATCCCGCGCGGGTCACGTCGGAGGAGGATATCCAGATCCTCTGCGAGGCGCTCCGCGCCGCCCTGGCAGTGAGCGAAAAACTGCTGAAGAGCGAACGGCCCAAGCTGGAAAAGAATTCGCTTGGATTTTCAAACGGCCTGGCCGCCGCCCGGCCGCTGCCTGTGCTGGCGCGGGTACAGGATGGTTACGCCTGGAGTATCGGTATGCTGCCGGACGTCATAGCCCCAGACTATCCCCGGCCCGTCTTGCGGGATGATATTCTGCTTGCCCGGCTGAAGAGGGCAAAGAAGCGGAACACGGCCTGGGTCTGCGACGTGGTGATGTGTCCGCAGCCGGTTCAGGGAGAAGAGGACGGTGCGCCTGTTTTTCCCCATATTCTGTTTGCGGCGGACAAAGAGACAGGAGCCGTGCTGATGCCGGCCATGGTGTGCGGCTATGAGCAGGGGGCGGACACGCTGCTCCACAACCTGGGGGAGCAAATGCTGGAGTCCTGCGTCCCCCGCCGGATGATCGTGACGGATGACAGGACGCACGCTTTCCTGGAGGCGCTCACCGGCGCCCTGGGGATCGAGCTGGTGCGGACCGACGCGGATGAGCTGCTGGAGGATTTGGAAGCTGAGTTTATGGAAGTTTCAACGGACGGCGGGATGGATGACCTGGATGAGGAAGATATGGCGGAGCTGGCAGCCGGACTTCTGATGAATCTGGATGACGCGGCGTTTCTCCAGCTTCCACAGCCCGTTTGGGAGAGCCTGTGGGCAGCGGTCAACGAAGGGGATGTCTCGGCGGAAGTCAAAGACCGTTTTGATGAGATGAATGAAAAACGGCGCGAGCACAGTTCCGCCAAGCCCACAAAACCGGATTCGCAATAAGCCCATGGCGGCGCACTGTCCCCTGCCCCGCCCGCTGGGGTTGGAGCGCCAGCCGCCGCGGGGTGAGCCCGGTCCGGGTACAAGCAGAAATTGGATGGAGCGCGAAAAAACCGAACGAAAATCAAACGGCTGGCAGCGGGGAGTTTACCGCTGCCAGCCGTATTTCTCACGCGATAGCTGCGGGCAAAGCCCGCCTGCCGATGTTCAAGGGTTTTGGCTATATTATTTTACCGGCACATCCCGCGATACCGGATGGCGTTCTGATGGCTCGGCTCTTCCCGGATGGCGGCCTCTTTTTTCTGCCCCATCCCCAGTCGGGCCAGACCGATGAGATAGTGGCAGTGGGCCCGGTTCCGCTTGTCCAGGTCGTCGTCAAAAATCTGAAAGTCCGGCAGGGACACCGCAAAATAGCTCACCCGCATCTGGTCGAATATATGCCGCTCGCCGTAATCCAGCAGCTTGTTAAACCGAGCCTTAGCCTCCGCTGGCCGGTCCAGCTTTTCCAGGGCCAGCCCCAAATTGTAATACGGCTCGGAATCATAGGGGTTGGGGTTTCTCCAGGCGCAGCGTTCCAGAGCCTTGCGGAAATACCGCTCCGCCCGTTCAAACTGTCCCCGGCGAAGCAGCAGGGAGCCGCAGGCGTTGTTCAGCCGGATATCCCCCGGGTCCCGCTTCAGCCCCTCCAGGTAGTAGGGATCGGGGCGGAAGGTGGCGTGGCGGTACTGCTCCAGGTGGAGCCCGGTGAGGTACAGCTCCTCGCAGGTCATGATGTCCTCCGGGGCCTTTGCCGCCTGGGCGGGCTCGGGCAGCTTGGGGATCTCCCGCCTCAGAGGGGTGCAGGACGCCAATTCCCGTGCTCCGTCCAGCACTTTCAGGGTCAGCTCAGCCTCGTCCTCCACCGCGCAGGGCACCATCTTTTGATAGGTCTGCACAGGAGAAAGTACCGTCTCCTCATCCAGCAGCACCCTGCTGCCATCAGTGAGCAGAATCCGGGCATGGGGATATTTCCCGCTGGCATAAGCCGTCACAGTCACGCCCTCCGCCCCGGTTTCCAGGTTCACCACCGCGTCCACGGTGGCGTTCTTCACCGCCCCCGCCGCCTTATAGGGCATGAAGTACTGGGTAAAGGTCTTTTCCTCAAAGGGCTTGAGCCAGGTAAAGTCGGGCTGGTTGTCGGTGTACACCCCGGTCATCAGCTCCACGTAGGGGCCGTCCTCGTCGGTGAGGCTGCGGTCCCAGGCCCTGCCGAAGTCGCCGCAGCCCCAGGTCCACTGCTTTTTGCCCGGAGAGATGTGGTGGTCGGCCACGTGGAGGATGCCCGCGCCCCGGCCGTAATCGTAGCCGCCCACAAAGTCGAAATCGCTCCGCTCCGCCATGTAGGAGGTGGGCACGGGGATATTCTTGTACCGGGAGATGTCCACCCCGGCGCTGTAATCGTGCTTGTAGTACACCCCCGTGGCGATGGGGAACCGGGACACGTCCCGTTTGCCGTGGTCCATCACCGCGTGGACGTCCGGCGGAAAGATGGACTGGGTGTTCTCGTTCACCGGGACGGCGGGATTGGCCCACCACAGGAAGGTCTGGGGCTGGCTGGTGCGGCGGTTGCCCCGCCGTTGCGAAAAATTGCCCTGTTCTATTGACCGCCGGCGGCCCCTCCGCTATAATCAATCCAGAGTCCACGCAACAGGAGGGAGTTCCATGCTATCCAAAGAAAGCCTTGTTAGCCCCGGTTCTGACTACTATATCTACACCCCCAGCACCCAGGCCCGGGAGCTGTTCCTCTGCCCCATGATTGTGGGGCGGTTTCAATATTTGCCCGGCTACTGCCAGCGCCGCAATTCCCTGGACAGCTTTCTGGTCATGTACCTCACCCGGGGGATGTGCCAGGGGGAGTGCGGCGGCCGCCGCTTCCGCGCCCGGGAGGGTCAGGTGGTGGTGCTGGACTGCCGCGCCCCCCACGCCTACTGGACCGAGGAGGGCTGGGAGGCGGAATGGCTCCACTTCGACGGCCCCAATGCCCGGGGCTATTACAACGCCGTCACAGAGGGCGGTCCGGTGGTGACGCTGAAAAACAGCTGCCGGTTTGAAAAGAACCTGCGCCGGATCTACACCCAGTTCCGGGAGAACATCCCGGTGCGGGAGGCCATGCTGAACAACTATATCGTCAACCTGCTCACCGAGCTGCTGGTGGGCCGGGAGCTGGCCAGTTCCGGCGCGCCCTCCGCAGGCATTATCGAGGACAGCGTGGCCTACATCAACGAGCATCTGTCCCGGGAGCTGTCCCTGGAGGACCTGGCGGCCCAGGCGTCGCTGAGCCCGTTCTATTTCAGTCGCCTGTTCAAACGGGAGACCGGGTTCTCCCCCCACAAATACATCCTGGCCACCCGGATCAACAACGCCAGGTTTCTGCTGCGCAATACCGGGGACTCGGTGAAAAGCATCTGCTTCACAGTGGGCTTTACCAGCGAGAGCAGCTTCTGCACCGCGTTTAAGAAGGAGACGGGGCTGACCCCCTCCCAGTACCGGGAGCGGCTGAGGGAGCCGCAGACGGAAAGGGCAAGCGATCGAAAAAGCAAAGCAATTCCCGGCAATGACGCGGCGCTCAGGAAGCGGTAGGATATCCATGTGTTTTTGTGCTCCGATACCAGCAGCGAAAGGCGGTTTTAGTATGATCGTCCACCCTTCCATTGATTTGTCCGGCATCTGGCAGTTTTATATGGGCCCCGCGGAGGAGGCTGCCTTTTCCGGCGAGACCGTCCGGCTTCCCGGCGCCATGGATGAAAACCGCAAGGGACGGGATAACTCCGGCAATGTTACCTCTCGCCACCTCCATCGGGATTTCGTCTACACCGGCCCCGCCGCTTACCGGCGGGAGGTCGCGGTTCCGGCGGACTGGGCGGGACGGCCTGTGATCCTGTACCTGGAGCGGACGAAAAAGACCCGGGTGTGGGTGGATGGGCGCCCGGCGGGGCCCCAGTGTAAAAGCTGCACCACCCCCCACCGCTATGACCTCACCTCCCTGTGCCGTCCGGGGCACACCCACACCCTGACGGTGGAGGTGGACAACTCCCCCGCCGGGATGCCCCACGCCATGTACTCCACCCTCTGGGAGGGGGAGGCCTGGTCCCACCAGCTCACCGAGCACGGCCAGACCAACTGGAACGGCATTGTGGGGGAGCTTAAGCTGGAATCCCCTCCGGCCCTGTCCGTGTCCGCTTTGCGCCTGCGGCCCGACGTGGAGGCCCGCGCCGTCCGGGCGGAGCTGGTCCTCACCCGGCTGAACGGGGAAAAAGAACTTCGGGGCGAGGTAGTTTTGCGGGCGGAGAGCTGGAACGCCTCCCGGCCCGCTCACAAAACCGCCCGCCAGCGCGCGGCGTTCCGCTTCGCGCCGGGGGAGAACGCCGCCGTCCTCTCCCTCATCCACCCAATGGGGGAGCATCCCCTGCTGTGGGACGAATTCCATCCGAACCTGTACCGCGTGACGGCGGAGGTCTGCGCGGACGGAGTCCTGTGGGACGCCGCGGCGGAGGACTTCGGGATGCGGGCCTTTACCACCGGGGCCAACCAGGGCGGACGGCAGTTCTTCATCAACGGACGGCCCACCCAGCTCCGGGGGGAGATCAACTGCGCCATCTTCCCCAAAACCGGGTACGCCCCCATGGGGCTGGCGGACTGGCTGGACATCTTCCGGATTTACAAGGACTACGGACTGAACCACGTCCGCTTCCACACCTGGGCGCCCCCGAAAGCGGCGTTCCGGGCCGCGGACCGGCTGGGGCTGTACCTCTATGTGGAGCTGCCCCACTGGGGGCGGCGGATGTTCGGCGACGCGGCCCAGGGGGATTTCACCGACGTGCGCTATTATGAGGAGGACACCCGGCGGATTTTCGCGGAATACCTCAACGCTCCCTCCTTCGTCATGTTCGCTTTGGGCAACGAGGAGCGGATTGGGTTTTACTACTATGAGGAGTTTCTGAAGTTCTGCAAGAGCCTGGAGCCGGATCTGCTGTACTCTGACATCGCGGGCCACAGCACCTATCCGCCCAGCGCGGACTTTGCCTCCAAATGGATCGTCCCCGGCTACCTCCCCCTGACCGAGCCCCGGACCGACTGGGACTATACCGAGGCCGTCCAATCCGCCCCCGTCCCCATCACCGGCCATGAGGTGGGCCAGCTCCAGGTATATCCCGACTACGGCAAGGAGCTGCCCGCCTATGACGGCGTGCTCAAGCCCCGCAATCTGGAGCATTTCCAGGATGTGCTGGCCCAGGCGGGGCTGGCGGACCGGGCCGGGGACTTCCACCGGGCCACCGGCAGGCTGGCGGCCATGCTGTACCGCCGGTTTGTGGAATCCTACCTGCGTACGCCGGGGGCGGGAGGGTTTTTGCTGCTGGGGCTCCAGGATTTCTCCGGCCAGGGCACCGCCCTGGTGGGGCTGCTGGACAGCTTTTTCCGCAGCAAGGGGGCCGTCACCCCGGAGAAGTTCCGCCGCTCCTGCTGTGAGCTGACGGTGCTGGCCCGCCTGCCCAGGTTCGTGTGGGAGGGCGGCGAGACGCTGGCGGCGGAGATTGTCGTGCCCAACTATTCTCCGGCCCCGGCGGAGCTGGCGGCAGCCTGGGTGGTGGAGGACGGCCTGGGGACAGAACTGGCCCGGGGCAGTCTCCCGGCCCGGGCCGTCCCCCAGGGAGGCGTCACCGGGTTGGGAACCATTCATGTGGAGCTCCCCCGGCTGTCCGCCCCCCGTGCCCTCCGCCTGACGCTGGCCCTGGAGGGGGAATGGGACGCACCCTATGCCCCCGGCGTCAACGACTACCCCCTGTGGCTGTACCCCGCCGCGCCCGCGCCGGAGGTTCCAAAGGGCGTGGTGGTGCGCCGGGCCTATGACCGGACTGCGGAGGAAGCCCTGGCCCGGGGCGGGCGGGTGCTGATCCTCTCCGAGGGAACCGCCGCCGCCCTGCCCCACAGCCGTGCCGTGTCCTTCCGGCCCGACTTCTGGAGCCCCATGTTCCACACCAACAGCCCGGACGGCTATTCCCTGGGTATTTTTGTGGATAAAAACCACCCGCTGTTTACCGGCTTCCCCACGGACTGCTTCGGGGACTGGCAGTGGTTCGAGCCCCTCCAAGGCGCGAGGGGCCTGCGCATCAACCGGCTTCCGGCGGGTCTGCGGCCCATGGTCCAGCCCATCGCCTCCATCGACCAGCCCGACCGTCTGGCCCTGTTTTTCGAGGCCAGGGTGGGGGAGGGCCGTCTGTTCGTGTCCACCATCGATCTGACGGAGAAATCCGGCCCCGCGTCCCGGGCCCTGCTGGCCGCTGTGTACCGCTATGTGGACAGCGGGATATTTCAGCCGGGGGCGGCGCTGGAGCCGGAGGCTTTGCGGCCCTGTCTGCCGCCTCTGGATTTGACAGAAATCCGGCTCAACGGCAAAGCCGCCCTGGGCATGGGGGAGCGGGCGGATTATGAAATCGAATTTTTTGACAGCCGAGGCCCATGCGGGAAGCCGGAGGGCAAGGCGGTGGAGTTCCGCTCGGAAAACCCCGCCGTTCTGGAGGTGGACGAAGCGGGCCGCGCCCGCGCTGTGGGCGAGGGGGTGTCCAAGCTCACCGCCGCCTGCTTTGACGATACCTTCCGCTTTACCCACAGCATCGCCGTCCGGGTGGGAGAGGCGGCGGCGCGGCCCATTCCCCTGGAGGGCGCGAAGCTCGCCGCCCAGAGCAGCCACCCGGAGCACCCGGAGGCCAATCTGCTGAACGATGACCCCGCCGCCTGGTGGCAGACCGACTATCTGGACCGCGCCCAGCGCCTCCCCCAGTGGCTGTCCGTCGAGCTGCGGCCGGCGCGGGAGATATGCGCCCTGCTGTGCGGCGCGTGGACGGGGAGCACCCGCGGGGCGGGACAAGCTGTTTGCCTTCCCGCCCCGGCGATTATGCCGTGGAGGGCACGCTGTTCTGTCCCGGCGCGGCCAATCCAGGGGAGATTCACGCAAGGCAGATCCTCCGGGTGCTGCCCAAGGACATGACCACGCCGCCGGATAAGCGGGAGCTGGACCGCCTCTCTCTGGAGCTGCGGGGGCTGTGCAGGCAAATTGCCGACCTCGCCTGTCGGGCGGAGGCGGAGGAGCTGCTGTCCCAGGTGGAGAGCTTCGCCGCCCTCACCGGCGCGGTGCAGCACGATGTGGACGTGTGGGCGGAGCGGATCTCGCAGATGCTGGCTGGATTATATAGGGCCCGCTGAAAAAGCTGCGTGATTATATGCGGTTTTGGGAGCAAGAGCACATGATAGTCAAACCCCTTGAAAATCGGGCGCCGGTTTTCGAGGGGTTTGATTATATCCGCATTTGTATGGGAAATGCCCCTGCAAAAAAATTTCCCGGCGGTGCAACGATTTGGGGGGCCAGGGCGTGTTATAGGCAGAAAGGAGGGAACAGTGTGGACCACTCCAACCGGTTGGAAGAATTGGTGAACAAGTACGAGAATACCCTGTTCCGTACGGCGCTGGCCATCCTTGGCGACGCCCAGGAGGCGGAGGACGCGGTGCAGGACGCCTACCTGCGCTATCTGGAAAAGCGCCCGGAGCTTCGGGATGGGGAACACGAAAAGGCGTGGCTGCTGAAGGTGACGGCCAACCGCTGCAAGAGCATCCTGCGCCAGCGCAGGCGGCACCCGGCGGTGGAGCTGCTGGACATATACCCCGCCCCCGACGAAAGCGGGCGGGAGCTGGTGGAGGCCATTCTGGCCCTGCCCGCCAACCAGCGCTCGGCGGTGCACCTGCACTACTATGAGGGCTATACCTCGGAGGAGATCGGGGCCATCCTGGGCCAGCGGCCCGGGACGGTGCGGTCCCACCTCAGCCGCGCCCGGGAGGCGCTGCGGCGCTATCTGACGGACGACAAGGAGGAGCATTAATATGAAAAAATATGTGGAGTATATGGACGGCCGGCAGGTATCCGACACCCTGCACCGCCGCCTGCTGAGCCTGGAGACGCCGAAGGGGCGTCCGGCGGCGTGGAAGAAGTACGGCGCGGCCGCGGCGGCGCTGGCCCTTGCGGTGGGCGTGGGGGTCTACGGCCTGAGCCAGGGCGGCTGGGATGTGCTGGCGGACCATTACAAACCTGACAGCAACCCGGAAATTGCCGACATTGGCGAACCGGACATCGCCACGGAGGAGCCGGGCGGACTGGAGGGTCCGGCAATGAAAACCGACGGCGGCTACGAGGTAACGGACGGGGAGATGGTCTCCTACATTACCCTGCCCGCCATCGAGTACGGCATGGCGGAGGATATGGCCGAGCTGGCCCTGGACTGGGACCTGCCCGAGGGCTGCACCCGGCGGGACCTGACCCGGGAGGATATCTCCGCCCTGTTCGGCAAGGCGGAAAACCTGTCCGGCCACCTGGGCTGGGGGGACTATGAGATCACCGGCTGGGCGGCATGGTACGAGGACGGCTCCTTCTGGGGGGCGTACCTCAACGGGCACAAGGGGCCGCTGGACCATTTTGAGCTGGCCTTTACCGCCGGGGACACCATCCCTCCCGCCTGCATCGCCTACGGGGACAGCGGCGTGGTCAACGAGCTTTGGGACGTACCCGTTACCGCCTGGGGCTATGACGGGCAGGACGGCGTATCCCGCCGGGTGGAGTTCCTGCATGACGGGTACGGCTTCCGCTTCGACCTCACCGGCAGCGACCAGACGCAGGCCGCCAGCCTGGTCAGCCGCATCACCCGCTGGCTGATCGTGGAAGGGGTTGCGGCGCAGGACGTCACCGCCGACGGCGCGGTACTGGCCCACCCCGACGAGGCCGGCCCAGACCATTCCGTTGGCGAGCCCAACTGGGCGGACAGCGGCGACTGCCCCTACTGCGCGGACGGCACCGTCCACACCCATCCCTACAACCCGGGGAAGCCGGCGGAAGCCATCTCGCCCGCCCCGCCCATGGGGCCAGACGACCCTGGAGCGGGGAACCTCCCCGACGGGGATCCCGCCGCCTACGAGCCCCAAGCGTGAGGCATCCAAGCAAACAGGACAACACCCCCGGAGCAATGCTCCGGGGGTGGTTTTTTGCGGTCAGTCCGCCAGACCCATGACAGCTTTCAGGCCCAGCTGATCCAAGGCCTTGTCCAGCCAGGGGCGGTTGACGGAGGATTCCACGATATCGGCCGTATATACGCGCTCGTCATAGGTGTATTCCCCGTTGGTAACATCCTGGACACTGTCCGGGTCGATAGCGCCCGGCGTACAAAAATTCTCCCCGGCGATGGAGCACACATCCCCGATCTGGACAAGCTCCGCCCAGCCCAGATCCCCGGCGGGGCCGCCCACGATCAGCCATCCCTTGTTCCCCGTGGCGGGATCGGTGCGCTCCAGGATATAAGGGATGTCCTCGTCCGTCTTGCTGGTGATGTCGAGTTTCTCCCCGTCAACCTCCAGCCACACCTGGCCGTCCTTCAAGACGATGGGGCTGGCATCCTCGCCGGTGAAATAGAAAAACGCCTGATCCGTCCCGGGCAGGACGGTCATCACCCCGCCTGCCACGAAATTGTACACCTGGGCGGGCAGGCCCGCCGCGATGGACAGCACACAGCCCACCGCCAGCGCCGCCGCCAATCCCAGCTTCACGCCACGGGGCACGTGCCGCTTCCCGGTGGTATGATTTTGAATCATGCTCATAATTTCCTCCTTTTTCTGGTCACTCAGCGCAACCTGCTCCATTATGCTCCGGTAATTCCTCATCGTCACTCAGCTCCTTTTTCAGCATTGCCCGGGCGCGCTGCATCCGGGTCTGGACCGCGGTGCGGGAGATGTGCAGGATGTCCCCGATCTCCCCCTGGTCCAACCCCTCCCAATAGTAGAGATGGACCACCGCCCGGTACTTGGGGGGCAGGGCCATCACCGCGTCCCATACCTCCCGGCAGGCATCCTCCTGGAAGGGGAGGTTTTCGTCCAATTCGCCCACGTTCCTGCGCCAGAACGAGCGCAGCTGGCTCTTGCAGGCGTTGGCGGCGCAGGTGAGCAGCCAGGCATTTTCCCTCCCCGGCAGCAGGGCGGTCCTGCCCTCCGCCAGCTTGAGGAATACGCCCTGGCAGATGTCCTCCGCGTCGGCGCGGCTGCCCAGGTAGCTGTACGCCAGCCGGAACACGTCGTCGCCGTACTGGCGGAACAGCCCGGCCAGTTTGTCCGCATCCATCGCGATCGCCCCCTTTTGTATTTGCTGTGGTGCTTCTTTTTTGTGGCCACGCCTATAAAACGAATCAGCGGCCTGGATTATCACATGGACGAACATTTTTTTCCCATACCCGAACACAACGAAAACGGGCTGGCATATCCATTTGGAATATGCCAGCCCGTTTTCGCGATCCGGTGTTTGAATTACTGCGCGTCGGAATAGGGCTCGTTGGTGTTGACTACCACCTGCCCGTTGATATAGGACACGTTGAAGCCCAGGTATTGGCCCATGTCCCGGAGCTTGTAATAGGTATAGGCCCCGCCGTTGTCGTCGGCCAGGATGATGGTGGGGATGCTGTAGGCGGCGGAGTTGATGGTGGTTTTGCCTGTCCCCGCCTTGTAGGCCCGGTTGCCGGAGAAGGGGGTGGACAGCTCGCTGCCGTTGGGGGTGTAGGGCTTCCCGGTGGTGAGGCTGATGCCCTGGGCGGCGCTCCAGTCCACGGAGAACTGGGCGCGGGTGCCGTTGAGGTAGCAGGCCATGTCCCGGAGCTTGATGTAGTTGGTGACGCCGCCCGCGCTGTCCTTCAGGGCGTAGGTCTGGAACTCCACGTTTTTGCCGTCCAGCAGGACGGTCTGGGTGTTGGCGTAGGCGATGCTGGCGGCCGGTGCGTTTACGTCGAAAAATTCCACCTCATACTCAAAATCTGTGACGGCCTGGCCGGATTTGGTTTTCAAGCCGTCGATCTTGACTGAATAAGTCCCTTGATAGGACGTAATGCCATCGGGGCGGAAGATGATGCAGTTGGCAACTCCATACCCGTCCGTGTCCACATTAAAGTAGGCCCCGGAGTTTGCCGCTGTATAATTACTGCCGGAGAAGGTCCAGGTCTGTCCGTCGGCTTTGCGGGTCAGCGTTACCTTCAGCTGGGACTGGTTCGGCGTCTGGTATTTTTGGGGATTTACTGTAACGCTCCAGGCCACATTCTTGCCGAACAGGCTGGAGGGGAAGTTTCCGGAAGCGGGCCAGCCGATAAAATCATAGTCGCAGCCCGCGCCGCTGCTGTCAAACACCTTTTCCGTCATGGGCCCGCTGTTGCCGCCGGTGCGGGAAGCGGTGCCAAAACCGATCTTTCCCATCGACGGGTTGAGCTGCCACCGGCGGTGGCCCAGGCGGTCGATATTGCCGCCGTCACTGTCGTCCATAAACCCGTCTGGCCTGCTGGTCATCGCGCCCCCCGAGTAGATGTTGCTGCTGGAGGTAGCTCCCTGTGCCGTTTGGAAAAACGCCTCGTCCATATCCGCCGGTTTGTTCGGATAGTGGGAGAAGTTTGACACGGCCAGCAGCACCGCGCCATACTGGGCGTTTTCGCACAGGCTTCGGTCCAGCGCCACCGCCGGAACCCCAGCCAGCCGCCGCAGGGCATTCAGCCGGTTCAGCGTGGCCTGGAGCACCACGTCTTTTACCTTGCCTGGGGAATACGGGGCGGTGCAGGATGGGACCACATCGTAAATATCACTGACTGGCAGGGTGTTCGGATTGTCCTTCAGCAGCTGGGCGATCTCCTGCTGGGACAGCTTGGGCAGGGTGGCGCCGCCGCTGGTGCGGAGTCCGGCGGTAACCCCTGCCGCCTGAGCTGCGGGCACCAGGGCCAGCGCCATCACCGCGCACAGTGCGAGGCTGAGGGCGCGGCGCGCCAGGGATTTGATATCGCACTTCATAAAAACATCCTCCTTCATTTAAGAACGCTGAACCCATTGTAACACTTTGCCCCAGATAAGTAAATGGCAAATCAAACAGGCCGCCCCGGCTGGGACGGCCTGTTGACGCGCCAATTATTCCTCGGTATACTTGAAAATCACGTTTTTCGCGTGGGAGCAGGCGTAAAGGTCCTTTTCCGTGGCTTTGAACCAGTCCTCGAATTTTCTGGAGCCGTCCACCACGAACTCGTCCACCTCGGAGCGCATGGACAGGTTGTTCTCCGACTTGTACTTGCGCATCAGGGACACCGCGTCCTTGAGCTGCTCGCCGAACTGGAGCAGTTCCTCGTCCACCTGCTCCACCTCGGGCCAGAGGGTCTGGTGGATGGAGGCAGCGCCCACGAACTCCCGCAGGCCCTTTTGATAGATATACTCGGTCAGGTGGGGGATATAGATGGAGTACAGCTTCAGCACATTCAGCAGGCAGTAGTAAATCGCCGCCTGGGCGGACCTGCGCTCCTCCACGCCGTGGATATCCGGTTCATACAGCCGTTCCTTGGCGATCTCGATATAGTTGTCGCACAGATCCTTCCAGAACAGGTCGTCCACCACTTTACGGGCCAGGCCGATTTCGTACTGGTCCAGCAGGCGGCTGGCCTCCCGCACGGTTTCGTTGGTGCGCTCCATGAGCCACCGGTCGATGGGCAGGGACACCGCGGGCTGATAGTCCGGGTCGAAGTCGGTGAGGTGGGACAGCACGAACTTGGAGGAGTTCCACAGCTTGGTGATGGTGCGCTTGGAGGCGTCCTGCATCTCCTTCTGGTCGAAGTAGGTGTCGGTGCCCAGCCGTGCGCTGGCCGCCCAGTAGCGGATGATGTCGGCGGAGTACGCCTCAATGAGGGCCTGGGGGGTGAGCTTGGCGTTGCCCTTGGACTTGCTGATCTTCTCGCCGGGCTTGGCCAGCACAAAGCCGCAGATCATAATGTCCTTCCAGGGGATGTCCCCGGTATGGTACAGGCTCTTGGCGATGGTGTAGAACGCCCAGGTGCGGATGATCTCATGGGCCTGGGTGCGCATACTCATGGGGGCGAAATCCCCGTCCACGCCGTATTTGGCGGCGGCGCGCCTGTTGATCTGCGGGGTGATGGAGGAGGTGGCCCAGGTGTCCAGCACGGCGGATTCCGGGATGAACTCGGTGCAGCCGCACTCACAGGTCCCGTGGTATTCCGTCTCCAGCGGGTTGACGGGCAGGCTGTCCAAATCGGCGAAGTGGGCTTTGCCGCACTTCTTGCAGTACCACACGGGGAAGGGTACGCCGAAATAGCGCTGGCGGGAGATGCACCAGTCCCATTTCAGGTTTTCCACCCAGTTCACATAGCGGTTCTTCATGGAGGCGGGGTACCAGTTGATCTTATCCCCTGCCGCCAGCAGCTCGTCCTTCATGGAGAGGATGTCGATATACCACTGCCTGGAGGGGATGATCTCCACCGAGGTGCCGCACCGCTCATGGGCGGACACGGTGTGGGTGATGGGCTCGGTTTTCAGCAGCAGGCCCTTTTCCTCCAGCAGGCGGATGATCTCCTTCCGGGCCTTTTTCAGATGCATCCCGCCCACATAGGGCACGTCGGGCGCGATCATGCCGTCGGGCATGACCACCTTTTTGTAGGGCATATGGTACTGCTCCACCCACTCCACGTCGGTGGTGTCGCCGAAGGTGGCGCACATGACCGCGCCGGTGCCCTTGTCGATGGCGGCCTTCTCGTCGGCGATCACGGGCGCCTCGAAATCGTACAGGGGCACCTTCACGGTTTTGCCCACGTACTTCTTGTACCGCTCGTCCTCCGGGTTGACGAACACGCACACCACGCCGTACAGCAGCTCGGGCCGGGTGGTGGCGATCTCAATCGTCCCCTCCTCTCCCACGAAGGGGATGTAGTTGAAGGAGGAGGGCAGCTCTTTCGTCTCCAGCTCCGCCTGGGCGATGGAGGTCTGGCACTCGGTGCACCACAGCACCGGGGACTCCTTGATATAGGCCCGTCCGGCCTTGGCCAGCTCGATGAAGGACTTCTGGGACAGGGCCTGGACCTCCTGGCTGACGGTGGAGTATTGCAGGTTCCAGTCGCAGGAAAAGCCCATGGACTGCCACAGCGCCTTGAACTCGGCCTCGTACTTCTGGGTGGTGGCCACGCACTTCTCGCAGAACTCGCTGCGGGGCAGGTCCTTGGCCTTGACTCCGCTCTCCTGCTCCACCAGGCGCTCGGAGGGCAGGCCGTTGTCGTCGAAGCCGAAGGGGTAGAACACATTGAAGCCCCGCATACGGCGGTAGCGGGCGATCATCTCGGCCTGGGTATAGCTGAAGATATGGCCGATATGGAGCTTGCCGTTCACCGTGGGGGGCGGGGTGTCGATGGAGTAGATGGGCCGGGAGGCATCGGGGGTGAATTTGTATACCTCGTTTTCCTGCCAGAACTCCTGCATGGATTTTTCGACGGCAAGGCCGTCATAGCGCTTTTCAAATTCCTGCATGGTAAACCTCCTAAGAAAACGCCCTGGTGGGGCGTAAAGTCTCGGCGCCGCGGGAGAAAATTTTACACTTCAGAATATCACATACAGCGGGTTATTGTCAAGGAGCCGGGGACAGGCTTGGCAATCATGATTGTCCCGCGCCCCGGCATCCGCCGCGGGGAATGAGAGAACATTATGTAATACCGGGAGACAAACCGCCGGGGCCTTTGCCCAGATTTGGCAAAAAGAGCATTGCACCCCGGCCCTGACGCTGTTATAATAGGAACCGTAGTGTTTTAGACGCACTGTTGATTTACTTTGACAAAGGAGCCGAGCCTTATGCTGGATATTAAATTCACCCCCGCCGCCGCACCCAAGCCCCTGCCTGATCCCGACACCCTTGTGTTCGGCAGGACGTTCACCGACCATATGTTCCTGATGAACTACGACGCAGGCCAGGGCTGGCACGACCCCCGGGTGGAGCCCTACGGCCCCCTGCCCTTCGAGCTGTCCTGCATGGTGTTCCACTACGCCCAGGAGATCTTCGAGGGCATGAAGGCCTACCGCACCCCCGACGGAAAGGTACAGTTGTTCCGCCCCTATGAGAACGCCAGCCGGATGAACTCGTCCTGCCGCCGTATGTGCATCCCCGAGATTCCCGAGGAGGACTTTGTCCAGGCCGTCAAGGCTGTGGTCAGCGCGGATAAGCGCTGGGTGCCGGAAAAGATGGGCACCTCCCTCTATATCCGCCCCTTCATCATCGCCACCGACAGCTCCCTGGGGGTCCATGCCTCCCACAGCTATCTGTTCGCCGTGATCTGCTGTCCGGTGGGGGCCTACTACCCCGAGGGACTGAATCCGGTGAAGATCTATGTGGAGGACGAGGATGTGCGGGCCGTCAAGGGCGGCACCGGCTTCACCAAGTGCGGCGGCAACTATGCCGCGTCCATCCGCGCCGGCGAGCGGGCGGAGGAGCAGGGCTATTCCCAGGTCTTGTGGCTGGACGGCGTCCACCGCAAATATATCGAGGAGGTGGGCTCCATGAACGTGATGTTCAAGGTCGGCAATACGATCATCACCCCGGAGCTTACCGGGTCCGTCCTGCCGGGCATCACCCGCAAGAGCTGCCTGGAGCTGATGCGGGACTGGGGCTTCAGTGTGGAGGAGCGCCTGATCTCCGCCCGGGAGCTGTTCGACGCCGCCCAGGCGGGATCCCTTGAGGAGGCCTGGGGCACCGGCACGGCGGCGGTGGTATCTCCCATCGGACTGCTGGCCCAGGGCGATACCAAAGTGGAGGTCAGCGGCGGCCGGATCGGCCGGCTGACCCAGCGGCTGTATGATACCCTCACCGGCATACAGTGGGGCACCGAGCCCGACCCCTACGGCTGGGTGGAGCCGGTGGAATAACGGAAAACCAAGGCCCTGGCCGGATGGCCGGGGCTTTGCTTTCTCTCCCCCCCTGGCCCCCTGTGGGGGGACGCCCCTGCGGGGGGCGTTATTTTTCCCACGTGGGAAAAGTAACCAAAAGGACGCTCAGGGGGAGGCCCGCCGGACGGACGCTTCGCGTCCTCAGGCCGGGCCTCCCCCTGAGAACCCCCTGGTTTTACGGGGGTGCTCTATACGGGGGATTTTATTTGGGTTTCCGGCGCGCGGGGTCGGGATGTATTCCCCCCTGTTTCTGCTGCCGCCCATTTGCAGGCACTGTAATAGGGTGGGGTCCACGTATAGCGCCTGACGCGGTGGACCTTACACGCCGCGGTGGGGGTTGGTGCTTCTACCCGCCGTGGCTGGTAAGCTGAAACATTTTTCGTCTGCCAAACATTTGCAGGCGAGCGCGTCTGCCCGCCGCAAAGCGATGTCCGGCGCCATTCAGGCGTTCCCAGGAGAAAATTAAATTTCCAGTACTCAACCCACGCAGGCCCCAGTGGGCCGGAAAGCGAAGGGAGATCCATCCGCAAAGCCGCACAAGCCGGAACCCTACCACCGCACCAAAAGCGGCGTGCCCTTGCCCTTAACGGGGGATTCTTAAGGGGGAGGCCGGCCTGAGGACGCGAAGCGTCCGTCCGGCGGCCTCCCCCTTAAGCGTCCTTTTGGTTACTTTTCCCACGTGGGAAAAGTAACGCCCCCGGCAGGGCCCCCCGCCGCCTGGAGTTTTTTCGCCGCGCGAATAAACTCCCGGAACAGCGGGTGCGCCCGGTTGGGGCGGGATTTCAGCTCCGGATGGAACTGCCCCGCAACGAACCACGGGTGCCCCGGCAGCTCCACCAGCTCCACCAGCCGCCCGTCCGGGGACAGGCCGGACAGGGAAAGCCCCGCCTTTGTCAGCGCCTCCCGGTACTCGTTGTTGAACTCATAGCGGTGCCGGTGGCGCTCGTTGATTTCGTCCGTGCCATAGATGGATGCCGCCAGCGAGCCCTCCGCCAGACGGCAGGGGCAGCTGCCCAGCCGCATGGTGCCGCCTTTGGCTGTCACTCCCACCTGGTCGGGCATCAGGTCAATGACCGGGTGGGGTGTCTGGGGGGCCAGTTCTGCCGAGTGTGCGCCCGCCAGGCCGCACACATTCCGGGCGAACTCCACCACCGCCAGCTGCATCCCCAGGCAGATGCCCAGGAAGGGCACCTGCTTCTCACGGGCGTACCGGATGGCCTCGATTTTGCCCTCAATGCCCCGGTTGCCGAAGCCGCCAGGAACTAAAATCCCCTGCGCGCCGCCCAGCAGGGCCTCCGCCGTGCCGGCTGTGACCTCCTCCGAGTTCACCCAGCGCACCTCCACCGACACGTCGTTCTCAATGCCGCCGTGGGTCAGGGCTTCCACCACCGACAGATACGCGTCATGCAGGGCCACGTACTTGCCCACCAGCGCGATGCACACCGTCCCCTTGGGGTGCTTGGCCCGGTGGACCATAGTGGCCCACTCGGTCAGGTCCGGTGCGTGGCCAATCAGCCCCAGCCGCCGCACCACCACGTCCGCCAGCCCTTCCCGCTCCAGCATCAGCGGCACCTCGTACAGCAGGTCCGCCGTCAGGTTGGGGATGGCGTGGTCCCGGGGGATGTTGCAGAACAGGGAGATTTTATCCAGAATATCCTGGGGAATGGGAAAATCGCTTCGGCACATGATAACGTCCGGCTGAATCCCCAGCGACAGCAGCTCTTTGGCGGAATGCTGGGTGGGCTTGGACTTCAGCTCCCCCGAGCCGGGGATGGACACGATCAGCGAGACGTGGATGAACATCACATTCTGCCGCCCCCGTTCGGCGGCCACCTGCCGGATGGCCTCCAGGAAGGGCTGGCTCTCGATGTCGCCCACGGTGCCGCCGATCTCCACAATGGCCGCGTCCACGTCAGGCCCCTCCAGGGAGTAGATGTGCCGTTTGATTTCGTCGGTGATGTGGGGGATGATCTGCACCGTGCCCCCCAGGTAGTCCCCCGCCCGCTCCCGGTTGAGGACGTTCCAATACACCCGCCCCGAGGACACGGAGGAGTTGAAGGTCAGGTTTTCGTCGATAAACCGCTCATAGTGGCCCAAATCCAAATCGGTTTCCGCCCCGTCGTCGGTGACGAACACCTCCCCGTGCTGGTAGGGGGACATGGTGCCGGGGTCCACATTCAAATAGGGGTCCAGCTTCTGCACCCGCACCCGCAGGCCCCGCTGCTTCAGCAGCCGCCCCAGGGACGCCGCCGTGATGCCCTTGCCCAGCCCGGACACCACGCCGCCGGTGACAAAGATGAATTTCGTTCTGGTCGCCATAAAAATTCCTCCCGCGCGGCAGGTGCGGCCCCATTGCCTCAAACTGATCCGCCGGACGCGTTTGTCCGGCCCTGCCATTTTTTTCATATTCCAACCGTTTTATTTTACGCCCCGGCCCGGGACAAGTCAAGGGCGGGGGAGGGGGCAGGTTCCACAAAAATGCGGGGCCGGGGAAACTCTCCCGGCCCCGCGTCCGTGTCAGTATTCCCAATTTGCCGGGTTTGGGTCCTCCGTCAGCGGGGCGTAATAGTCCACATACTCACTCTCCGGGTCATACATCACCGGGAAATCCTGATACACCCGCTCCCGTCCATATTCATCGGTGACCACCGCCGCCACGCAGTATACGTGCTCCGGCTCCATGACCCACTCCCCGTCCAGGCGGAAAAATTGCCAGTCACCCTGGCTGTTGGCCGGCGGCTCGGCCTGTTCGTACCAGGCCAGCAGCTTTTTGTCCCGGAACAGGCCCAGCCGGAGGCTGGTGATCCGGGCGGCGGCATCCGCGCCCACAAGGACGTCGGCATCGCCGCGCACCTCGGGATGGAAGCCCCACAGCCCGCCGTTCACCGTCAGCTCGGGGAAGCTGCTGGAATACAGGCCGTCAAATTGGTTCAAAAGCTGGGTCTGCCGCTGGTCCCCGATGAGCAGTACCGCCGACACGGCGATGTTGTCGGACAGCGGCCCGGTGATCTGAGCGGTGAACGCGTGGTCGTCCCCCAGTTCGCCGGGGACGGTGACGGTCTCCCCGCCGCTCACCAGGATAAACTCCGCCGTCATGCCCTCCACGAACGTCCGGGGCACCGCCCGGGCGGACACCGTCACCGTGTTGGCCCGGTAGTCGGTGTCCGACACCTCGGCGCTCTGCTCCGCCGTCAGGGCGTTCTGGCTTTGCAGGATGTCCTCCACCCGCTGGGTGATGCCGTAAATCTGGCTGTTTACGTCGTAGCGGATCTCGCCCACACTCATTTGCAGGTTCTGGGTGTCGTTATACAGACGGTCCAGCCGGGAGAACAGGTTGGAAAACACCCCAACCAGCACGACCGCCGCCAGTCCTGCCAGCACAAGGGGCCACCGCCGCCGTTTTTTGGGCCGCTCCGGTCCCTCATCCTTTGATGGCTCATCCCCGCCGGACGGCTCCGTCCCAGGCCGGGCGGCTAAGTAGCGCCCCACGATCTCCTCCACCATCCGCAGCTGCTCCGCCGTCAGCTCCCGGGGCTCCCGGCTCTCATCCTCCTGGCCCAGCAGCCAGTCGATGGATACCGAGAACTCCCGGCTCAGGTTCACCAGCTTTTCAATTTCCGGCAGAGCGGCGTCCGATTCCCATTTATAGATGGCCTGCCGGGACACGCCCAGGCGGGCCCCAAGCCCCTCCTGGGACAGGCCCAGCTCCTTCCGCTTCTGCGCGATCCGTTGTCCCACTGTCATGGACAACACCTCCTTTATGCCCCTATCTTAGCACAATATATCCGGTCCCTGCCACCAATCCGGGGTTATTTTTTTGTCAACCAGGGGTTTACATCGGCCCTGGACCGCCTTGACGGGGCCGGAAGGGCAGAGTATAATGGGGCCAGCCCGTGCGCAAGACGCGAGCCATATTTTTAGATGGAGATGACCTGCCATGTTTGAACTGTTTCGGAAAAAAGCCGCCTCCCCGGAGGAGCGTATCGCCGCGTGCCTGCGGAAAAAGGACTATATTGGGCTGGCCAAGGCGTACTATGAGATGGGCAAAGCAGCCATGGAGGCGGGGGACCAGGGCCGCGCCCTGCTGTGGCTCAGCCGCGCCGACACGGTGTACAGCGCACGGGACGACGTTTGCGAAAAAGTGGGCGAGGACGTCACCGAGGACTGTTCGGACCGCATTGGACAGCTGGAGGAAGCGCCCCTGCTGGTGAATGAGATTGAGGAGCCGGTGACGGCGCAGGTGGAAAACCTGGGGGACCCGCAGATACGGGTGTGGAGCCTGCTTTCCCTGGCGCGGCTGGTCCCGGCGGCCAACAGGCTGGGGGCGCTCTCCGGCTGTGAGGTGCTGGGGAAGCTGGAACGGTGCCTGGATCTGGTGGTGCAGTCCTTCCAGGACCCCATTACGCCGGATGAGTTCGACTTCATCATGGGTGTGTGCGGGAGCCTGTCCGACTTCGGCGATTCCGACAGCTTCTTTGCCGGGGGCGAGGTGGAGTGCTCCGCGGGGGCGCCCTTGCAGGTCTTTGACCTCAACGGTATGTGTACCCTGATGAATATTGAGATGTTTTTTGACAGCCATCTGCGCACGCTGGCAAACAATCCAGTCAATGACGCGGGGCAGATGATCCCCTGCGCCCTGATGCCCGACTACTGGACCCGCATCGTGGGGGGCGAGATCCGGGAGATCCCCCAGGTGAAGGCGGAGCTGGCCCGCATCTGGGACGATTGTGAGTTCGTCCGGTCCGGGCCGACCTGGGGCGCTGTGTCCGCGCGCATTGAGGACTATAAAAAATTGGACATTTTTGCACCGTGACGGTGTATGGGGCGCGGCGGGAGTATGCCCCGCCCCCAAAGCCTCCGGTGACGCTGAGAGGTATTAGATGATAGAAGTAAACGGAAAGTATAATTCCGCCAAAATTTACACCGACGTGGTGGACCAGGCGTCCATCGCCCAGGTGATTGAGCTGTGCAATCAGGAGTTCACAGCGGGCAGCAAGATCCGCCTCATGCCGGACATACACGCCGGGGCGGGCTGCACCATCGGCACTACCATGACCATCACCGACAAGGTGGTGCCCAACCTGGTGGGGGTGGACATCGGCTGCGGCATGGAGACCATCCGGGTCCGGGAAACCCATATGGAGCTGCAAAAGCTGGATAAGCTGATCTACGGGAAGATCCCCTCCGGTTTCGACATACGCGCCAAGCCCCACCGTTACCTGGACCGGATTAACCTGGAGGAGCTGTGCTGTGCCCGCCATGTGGACCTGCTCCGGGCGGAAAAGAGCATCGGCACCCTGGGCGGCGGCAACCACTTCATTGAGGTGGACAAGGACGAGGAGGGCCTGCTCTATGTGGTGGTCCACTCCGGGAGCCGCCACCTGGGGGTGGAGGTGGCCAAATACTACCAGGAGGCGGGCTATAAGGCGCTCAACCGCACCGATGACGCCGCCATCCAGCGGCTGATCGCGGAGCTGACGGCGGCGGGCCGGGAGAAGGAGATTCAGAAGGAGCTGAAGAAGCTGAAAAACCTGAAGCAGACCGCCATTCCCCGGCAGCTGGCCTATGTCTCCGGCGAGCTGTTCGACCAGTATATCCACGACATGAAGATCGTCCAGCGCTTCGCGGAGCTGAACCGGCAGGCCATGATGGACGAGATCGTGAAGGGGATGAAGCTTCACGTGGAGGAGCAGTTCACCACCATCCACAACTATATCGACACCAATGACATGATCCTGCGCAAGGGCGCGGTATCCGCCAAGGCGGGGGAACAGCTCCTGATCCCCATCAATATGCGGGACGGAAGCCTCTTGTGCGTGGGCCGGGGCAGCGAGGACTGGAACTGCTCCGCGCCCCACGGGGCGGGACGGCTGATGAGCCGGGCGGAGGCCAAGCAGTCCTTTACCGTGTCCCAGTTCAAAAAGGAGATGGCGGAGGTGTACACCACCTCGGTGAGCAAGGCCACCCTGGACGAGTGCCCCATGGCGTACAAGGGGATGCGGGATATCCTGGACAACATCGGGCCCACGGCGGAGGTGGTCAAGGTCATCAAGCCCATTTATAACTTCAAGGCCGGGGACGAGGACTGATCCAGCGCTTCCCGCCGCTGATTTATGTTGAAACGAACCCGGGCCGTGCCCATCTGGACATGGCCCGGGTATTTTTTATCCTCTGCCCGCCGCGCTCCGCCGCCAGCCCAGCCAGCACAGAGCCATCAGAAGGGCGGCCGCCGCTCCATACAGCAGCGCCCCAAACTGGTAATTGTCCAGGTACAGGCCGAACAGGTTCACCAGACGGAGGTTGTTCACGCCGTAGTACCCCATCAGATACTGGCGGAAGTAGTCCCCCCATCTGCCCGCTTCCTGGGCGTGGTAATAGAAATACTGCATCATAAAGCACAGCAGGACGGGGCCCGCCAGCGCCGCCAGCGAGTTGTGGGTCAGCGCGGACACCAGCATGGTCAGCCCGCCGTACACCAGCGTGAACAGCACCAGAAGCAGTATAATGGGCAGGAAGACCTGCCCGACGGTGACCGGGCGGGGGGAAACGGTGTCGTACATCTGAAGGGGGGCGTTCAGGCCGTCTGTGCCCCAGACGTAGAGGAGCGCCCCCGCCACGGCCCCGATGATGACCGCCGCCGCCAGCGCCGCCACGGTGATGCCCGCCAGTATTTTGGCCAGGTACAGCGGGAGGCGGCTCTCCCTGCTGGCGAACACCAGCGCGTCCACCCGGGTGCGGCGGTCCTCAGAGAAGATGGCGCACAGGCACACCGCCGCCGCCACCGGCAGGAAGGTGAAAAAGGTGTAAACGGTGTCGAAGGCCCGGTCGAGGCCCCGCCAGTAGTCCTGGTACACAAAGGGCTTCTCAATGCGGGAGGCCTGCTGGGTCCAATACGCCTTCTCGCCGTCGGACAGGTCCCAGCGCTCAAAGCTGGCCTGGGTCTGCTCCCATATCCTGTCATAAAATTCCTCCTCCGTGACGGTCCTGGCATCCCAGAAAAGCCCGTCAACCATACTATAGGGATGGAGATAGGCGGCGTCCTCCGTCAGGAAATATACCTCCAGCTGGGGAAATTGTATCTCCGGCACGGCTTCCAGCATCTCCAGGAAAAACGCGTCGTCCATCACCCTTCCGTTGAGCTTTCCCGCGGCCTCCCGCTTGACCGCTTGGATTTCCTCCTCCGGGATGAACTGTTCCTCCCCGGTCTCGTTCCCATCCTCGTCCAGGATGGGCAGGAGCATCCCCGAGCCGGAGGAGACGCCGAACCGGATGATGCTATAGGCGCAGAACACCGCCATCACCAGCACCAGCGCCCAGCTCAGAGGCCGTCTCAGCAGCTTTTTCAGCTCATATTGGTACAGCGTCCCAAGATTTTTCACGGCATGTCCCCTCCAAATTCCTCCATGTAAAGCTGTTCCAGGTCGGTGCGCTCCCTGTCCCAGGGCTCGTTCAGGATGATCTTTCCCTCGGACATCATCAGCATATGGTCCGCGATCTTCTCCACGTCGGACACGATGTGGGTGGACAGCAGCACGATGGTGTCCTTGCCCAGTCCGGCGATCAGGCTGCGGAACCGCACCCGCTCCTTGGGGTCCAGCCCCGCCGTGGGTTCGTCCACCACCAGCAGGCGGGGGTCGTTCAGCAAAGCCTGGGCGATGCCCAGCCGCTGCTTCATGCCGCCGGAATAGGTCTTGATCTTCTTTTTTGCCACATCCTGGAGGGACACCAGCTCCAGCAGCTCCTCCGCTTTCCGCTTGGCGTGGGACCTGGAAAGCCCCTTCAGCGCCGCCAGATAGAGCAGGAAATCCAGCCCTGTAAAGCTGGGGTAATAGCCGAAATCCTGGGGCAGGTAGCCCAGCACCGCCCGGTAGTCCTCACAGGACACGTCCACCCCGTCCAGGGCGATGGTCCCCGCTGTGGGCTTCAAAATGCCGCACAGCATCCGCATGAGGGTGGTCTTGCCCGCCCCGTTGGCCCCCAGCAGGCCGTTGATGCCCTCGGTCAGCCGCAGGGACACCCCGTCCACCGCCCGTTTGTCCTTGTACTGCCTGGTCAGCTCCCGCACGGTCAGTTCCATTGCAGTTCCTCCGTTCCCTTCAAGTTGAGTTTCACTTCCAGCGCGGCGGCGGCAAAGGCCCCGGCCAGCGCCGCGCACCACAGGGGCAGGCTGTGCAAAGCAGGATGCTGGCACGCCCACAGGCCCAGCCCGCTCACCAGCGCCGCCGCGCACCCGCAGGCCAGCAGGCCCTCCCGGCCCCGCATCCGGCGGGTGAGCTCCATCCCCAGCGCCGCCGTCAGCAGATAGGGCGTCAGCAGGCAGACCCCCGCCCAGGCCGCGCCCACCGCCCCCCACACCGCCAGGGCCGGGGTCAGCCCCGCCAGCAGAGCCAGGTGGAACACCCCCAGCGCCACCAGCCGGGCCAGAAAGACGCTCTGCCGGGACATACGGCAGGCCAGCTCCAGCTCGTCCATGTGGTACAGCCGGGAGCGGTTCTGCTCCGCCACCGCCAGCAGGGCCAGGAAGGGGGTCAGGGCGGCGGCGCACCACAGGCCGCCGTCCACCGCCTGTGCCGTCCCCCAGAGGATCACCACAAACAGCCCCAGCGACGCCCCCCAGACCCACCAGCGGATATATCCGGCCTGGACCGCCGCCAGCTCCCAGCGGCCCAGCTCCCGGCGGCGGCGCCGCTTCAGAAACGCAGCCTTCCCCGCCGGGGGCGGGACGCGGTATGCGTCCTGGAGCGCTTTCCTCAGCTTTTTGTCCATCTGTCTCCCTCCGTTCATTCCAAAGCGTCCCTCAGCCTGCCCAAAATGCCGTTCAGCCTCCGCCGCAGGGCAAACCGGGACTGGCCGTACAGCTGGCTCAGCACCGCCATGGGCACCTCGTTCACGTACCGCAGGAGCACCAGCTCCCGGTCCTCCGGGGAGAGCCTGTCCAGTTCGGCGCGCAGGGCGATGGACAGCAGGGGGTCCCCCTCCTCCCCCGGCAGTTCCTCCGGGATGGGCTGGGCCACAGGGCGGCGGTACTCGTCGATGCACAGGTTCCGGGCCACGGTGTAGAGGTATTGCAGGAGCTGGTTCTTGTTCCGGTAGGTGTCGCTGGCAAACCAGCGCAGGAAGGTCTCCTGGGTCACGTCCTCCGCCCGCTCCCTGTCCCGGAGGCGATAGCAGCAGTAGCGGTAAATTTTGTCGTACTGTTCCTCAATGTCGATGGCCATGGCGCACCTCCTCTCGCAGCCCTCACTGTGTATAACGGTTGGGAGGGCGGAATGTGCGGGCGGCGCAAATTTTTTTGTTCTTATTTTATCCGCCGGGGGAAGTGCCCGCAAGAGCTTATGGATTTGAGGCGGGGACGGGAACCCGGCGCAAGGGGAGGTGCCGCTGCCGCAAAAAACAGAAACGCCCCGCCCAAAATGGGCGGGACGTTTCTGTCATTTCCGCTCCGCGCCGTCCTCAGCCGGACGGAACGCGGGTACTGCCTGGGGCTGGTCCACATAGTACACCGCCGCCTCCAGGGAATCCTCCCCGATGGGGCGCGCCACCACGCCGTCCTGCTCCACCGTCAGGGACAGCCCCTCCTGGTCGGCCCGGAACACCGCCGCGCCGGGGATCGGGCGGTCGGCCACCTCATAGCCCAGCCGCTCCAGCGCCAGGGTCAGAGCCGCCGGGCCTATGGCTGCGGCCAGCCCCCCGGGTGTCCGGCGGTCCCCCACCCGGCAGGCCGCCCAGGCGCAGTCCGAGCCGGTGAGCAGGTCCCATTCGCCCACGGCGGCGTCGGGGCCGTCCACGTCCAGCCGCTGGTGAAAGCTCCGGCCCTGGCCGTCGGAGAGGTAAACCTCCACCGAATCGCCGGTCTGCCGCACAAACAGCGTGGCGGGCAGGCTGTAGTACCGCCCCACCCACGCGCCGCAGGCGGCGCAGCTTCCGTCGTGGAACCGGGCCTCGCCCCCCGCCAGCGCCACGCCGCATCCTGCCGCCCGGGCCAAAGTCCGGGCCAGCGGCCCGCCGCCGCTGCCGATGGCCACCGCTCCCAGACTGCCCAGGCGCAGGCCCAGCTCATACAGCTCCTGGCCCAGCTTTGTCCGCTCCTCCATCCTCGATCCCTCCTGACGGGGAATCCTCCCCTGTTTTCAGGAAGTCTGCCCCGCTGGGGCCAAGATTATACATATCCGACGCCTCCCGCAGCCGGGACTTGAACTCGTCCACCGCCCAGTCGGGGGAGAGCACCTCCACCCCCGTGCCAAGGCCGAACAGCCAGCCCCACAGCGGCGGGCTCACCACCACGTCCAGGGTAACGGTGAAATACCCGTCCCCGTCGGGGATGAGGGCCGCATCCAGCCCGAAGCGGTCGATCAGCACCCCGGCCAGCTGGTTTCTGCACCGCAGGCGGAGCTGGCAGGGCTTTCCGCTGAACATCCCGAAATGCCGCCGGGTGTAGCCCTCCGCGTCCCAATCGTCCGCCGGGCGGCCCTTCATGCCGGTGATGGAGATCTCCGCCATTTTGTCCACCCGGTAGTGGCGCAGCTCCTTGTACAGCTCGTCCCAGCCGGCTAAGTAGTAGTTCTCGCTGTCCCAGATCAGGCCGTAGGGGGTGACGCGGTATTTGCTTCCCTCCCGGCGGAATACCCGCTCCTTGGCGGCGTTGTACTCAAAATACCGGAAGGTGATGACCCGGCTGGCGGCGATGGCCCCGTGGAGCCGGTCCACATTATAGAAAATGCTCTCATTCATGGTTTTGATCCGCCGGTCCACGTATACCTGCCGGTGGAGCTGCCGGGCCTGGTGGACGCAGGTCAGCCCCTCGATTTTGTGGATGAGCGCGTCGCTTTTCCGCTTGGTGAGGAACCGGCTGGACTGCACCGCGTCCACCAGCAGCTTCAGCTCCGCCAGCTCGAAGTCCCGCTGGCCCACGTACCAGCCGCCGCCCCGGCCCCGCTTGGACTGTATGTCCATCCCCAGCTCCCGGAGCTGCTCCATATCGTCGTACAGGCTTTTCCGCTCGGCGCTCAGCCCCCAGAGCTCCAGTTCCGCCTGCATTTCCTGCCGGGTCACGGGGTGCTCCTCATCGCTGCGTTCCAGCAGCAGCTTGGCTAAAATTGGCAATTTGCGTTTGTAGTTTATGGTCTTGGACATGACTGCCGCCTCCTTTCCCTGCTATTCTACCCCAAACAGGGTCCCATATATGGGGATATTATAGCAAATACCCGGCCCTGTGGCAAGAAAAACATCCCGGAAGCGGGCGTCAATGTGCCGTCCGCCCGGTCGCCGCTGTTCCATGGGCAGTGGGAAAAGGAGATCAGGCATTTGACATACCGAGAGCATAAAACAGGCCGCCGCCGAACCATTCGGCGACGGCCAGAATGCTTTGCCAGGGGGAAAAGATCATCACCGGCAGCGGGCGAGGGTCAGGCGTATTTTGAGAACGTATGCCCGCAAAAACTGTGGTCCATCGGCAGATTTGTCCGAACGGCGGCGGGAAAAGCTCAGAGCAGCCTGCCTGCGTAGGCCCTGTGATAGATGTGAATGATGTCCTCTTTGGTGCAGGGCCGGGGATTTGTGGCGGTGCAGCGGTCCGCGAGGGCGTCCGTCGCCATGGCCTCCACATCGGCCTCAAATTCCGCCTGGGTCACCCCCGCGTCCCGGATGGTGGAGGGCATTCCCAGCTTTTCCATGGAGCTGCGGATGGTGCGGATGAGCTGGAGGGCGCTCTGCCGCACACTGGAGCTGTCCAGCCGCAGCAGGCGGGAGATCTGGGCGTACCGCTTGGCGGTGGGGGTCAGGCCGTCCACGCACCCGGCGTTAAAGCTCATCACATAGGGCAGGAGGATCCCGTTGGCCCTGCCGTGGGGGATGTGGAAGTGTGCGCCCAGGGCGTGGGCCATGCCGTGGTTGAGGCCCAGGCCGGAGTTGGAGAACGCGATCCCGGCCAGACAGGAGGCGTTGTGCATTTTCTGCCGGGCCTCCAGGTCCTCCGGGGAGCGGTAGGCGTTCAGCAGGTTGTGGTAGGCCAGCTTGATGGCCTTTTCCGCCGCGGCGTCGGAGAAATCGGTGTGGGCGGTGGAGACAAAGGCCTCCACGGCGTGGGTGAACACGTCAATGCCGGTGTCGGCGGTGACCACCGGGGGAACGCTGACAGTGAGGGCAGGGTCCAGCACGGCGGCGTCCGGGAGCAGCCCGTCGTCCACCAGGGGATATTTGACCTCCTTCACCCGGTCGGTGATGACGGCGAAGCGGCTGACCTCCGAGCCCGTCCCGCTGGTGGTGGGGATGGCGGCAAAGAGCACGTCATGCATATCCCGCTGTTTGGCGGAGAAGAACAGGATGGCCTTGGCCGCGTCGATGGCGGAGCCGCCGCCGAAGGCAATCACCGCCTGGGGCTGGAAGTCCAGGAGCATGGCCGTGCCGGCGGTGACGGTGGAGATATCCGGGTCGGCCTGTACGTCGGAAAAGACCTTGTACTGGGCGCCCGCCCGGTCCAGTCCGCCGGTGACATAGGAGATCTTGCCGCTGTCCACCAGGAAGCGGTCGCTGACAATGAGGACCCGCTGTTTTCCCGCGAGGAGGGTGTCCAGGCCTCCGCCGATCAGAATTTTTGTCCCAAGATAGAATTGATCCATGACAGTGTGCCTCCCGTTCCAAAATTGCAAATCTGCCGGGCGGACCGCCGCCCGAAACGCAAAAAAGCGCCCAGACTGCCCCGTGACAGCCCAAGACGCTTCAACGCGCTGTTTTTCCCCTCCGCTGCGCCGCGGAGGAATGATTTTACTTTACCCGCTTTTCCCGGCTTTGTCAAGGGGGTTGTGCGGATCCGGCAAATTCCTGGTTGACAGGGCGGGGAGAAACTGTCATAATGATGGCGAAGCTGGTGCGTGCGGAGGCGTCCAGCCGCCTCCGCAGTCTGGCTCCGCGAGACCGGCGAGCGCCGGGGCCGCGGGGCAAAGGAGTGTTCATTACAATTTGGATATCAGGTTTGTTCTTCCTTCGGAGGCAGGGCAGCTGGCGCGGAACGTGGTTTCTTCGTTCCCGTCCAAAACGCCGGAGCTCCTCCTGAAAAACATGGAGGGCGAACTGCGTCGTCCGGACGAGGGGCGCTACCTCGGCTGCTTCGATGATGATGGGACCCTGCTGGGCTCCATCCTGATGATGGACTTCTCCCTCAACGTCAGAGGGGTGATGACGCCGATGGGAGCGGCGGCCTATGTCTCCACCAATTTTCTGCACAAGAAGGAGCATATTGCCCGTACGCTTTTAGAGGTGTTGATGCGGTACTACGCCAAGGCGGGCGCGCCCGTCAGCTGCCTGCATCCCTTTAATCCCGCGTTTTACCACAAGATGGGCTACGGCGTGTGCAATGAAAATACGCTGTATGCCCCCAAGCCCTGCTACATCCGTTCCTATGGCGATAAGTCCGGTCTGAGTTACGCCCGGGGCGGAGACCGGGAGGCGGTGCTGGACTATTACCAGGGATACGCGAAGCGCACCCATGGAGCCACCGTCCACCACTATATGGACCCCCACCGCATTTTTGATATGCCCTATGTGGTGCTCTGCCGGAGGGACGGGCGGATCACCGGGTACCTTACCTTTGAGTTTGTGCCGGTGGACCACTATACGGACTGCTATCACGACCTGCTGGTGCGGGAGATGATCTATGACGACGCAGACACCCTGCGGCAGTTTATGACGTTTTTCGCCTCCCAGGCCGACCAGATCGAGCGGGTGCGGTTCCTGTCCCCCGACCCGGACCTGCATATGATGTTCACCAACCCGGACAGCGGGGAGAACCGGGCCCACGATGGCTGCATCCAGGAGATGGGCCGCCGCACCATGGGCTATATGTGCCGCATCCTGGATATGGAGGGCTATTTCAAGCTTCAGGGGCACTGTGCCGGTCCGGTAGACCGGGCGTTCGTGCTGGAGCTTCAGGTGGAGGACGAGTTTATTGCCGAAAACAGCGGCAGCTGGTTCCTGCGGGCGGCGGGGGACCGGGTGGAGCTGACGGAGCGGGGCCCCGCACAGGTGACCCTGCGGACAGGCATCGCCGCCCTCTCCTCCCTGGTGATGGGGGCTTACTCCCTGCGTCAGGCGGTGGAGCACGGCATCATCGGCATATCAGACCCGTCCTATATCCCGTACGTGCAAAACGCCATCGGCTGGCCGGAAAAACCGGTCAATTACACCTATTTTTAACGGGAAAGGCCCCGCCTCCGGCGGGGCCTTTTTCAGGGCGTCAAAAAAGCGGCGATGGCAACATTGTAAGCCGGAAGCCCCGTTTGGGTCCAGAGCAGTTCCATGCCCAGAAGCTCCCGCGCAATCCGGACCAGGTCAAAGCCGAAGGCGGAGAGGGAATACCGCATCCGCTCCGGTCTGGCGCAGGGCAGGCCGTCCCGCCGGGCGCAGCGCGCGCACTGCTCGCACCGCCCCGCGGCCGCGGTCCAGCTGCCGGGGACGGCCCGTTCCAGCTCCAGCAGGGTGGACAGCAGCAGCTTTTTTACGGCGCCGTAGCTGGCCTGGCGCAGCTGCTCGGTAAGCTCCGGCGTCCGGGCCCTGGCCAGGGTTTCCGGCGCGTAGTTCACCCGCACGCCGATGATATGTACGGTGCGGAACGGGGCGAAAGCCTGGGCCGCGTCCGGCACGCCGGGAGGGCAGGACCAGATATTTCCATAGTCCGGGCAGGCGCGGCAGGCGTCCCGGAACCGCCGGGGATCGCAGTACTCCGCCAGCCACCGGGACACCGGAAGGGCCGCTGTTTGAACCTGGGTCGTATACATCGCTTGTCACTCCCTTTCTGGCGCAGTATAGCACAGGGACGGCCCGCTGTAAAGGGCGCGGTCCCAGCCGGTTTGCGGGGCTGAAAAATATTTTCTCCCTTTGTTGACAACAAATAATTTATCTGCTAAAATAGAACCGAAATGCACGATCCCTACAATTCAATCACAGGGAATCCGGTACACAGATGGGCGCGGCGCCAGCGCTGATACGGTGGACCGGGGCTTGACTTGAGGTGATGTAACTTCTGTCGATAGGAATATTGACAGGGGTTATTTTGTTTTTTTGCGGTTCAGCCGGCACACCGGTCCAAGGGAAACGGAGGATAGAATATGATTGAACTGGACGAGAAACAGCGGATCATTCAGGAATTTGTCCCGGGCAAGCAGGTCACGCTGGCCCACGTCATCGCCAACCCGACCAAGGACCTGTACGCCAAGCTGGGCCTGCTGGACGCGGAGGGGGCCATCGGCATCCTGACCATAACGCCCAGCGAGGGGGCCATGATCGCCGCCGATGTGGCCGCCAAGGCCGCCGATGTGAAGATCGGCTTTGTAGACCGGTTCAACGGTTCGCTGGTGTTCACCGGGGATGTGGCGGCGGTGGAGGCCGCCCTGCGGGATGTCATGAAAACACTGTGCGATATGATGGGGTTTTCCCCCGCGCCCATGACCAAGACCTGAGGCCATGGAGGATAAAACGCGCATCGTCCTCATCGGACGTTCGGCGGCGGGAAAGACCACTCTGTGCCAGTGCATCAACCATGAGGAGATCCGCTACCATAAGACCCAGACGGTGTCCCTTATCAACCAGAGCATGATCGACACGCCGGGGGAGTATATGGAGCGGCGGGGCTTCTGGGGCGCCCTGATGGTCACATCCGCCGACGCGGACGTCGTGGTGCTGGTGCAGGACGCCACCGAGAACGGCACCATGTTCCCGCCGGCCTACAGCAGTATGTTCGCCAAGCCCATTGTGGGCGTGGTGACCAAAAAGGACCTGGCCACGGAGGAGCAGGTGGAAAACGCGAAAAAATATCTTCGTCTGGCTGGCGCGAAGGAGATTTTCGCGGCCAGCGGCGTTACCGGCGAGGGCGTACCGGAGCTGGTCGCGCATTTGAATCTGTAATGTTCCTGAACGCCGTATCGCTGGGGCGGGCGGGAAGTGATGGAGGGCCCAATGGAGAATGAGAGGATTCGGATTATTGTCGCCGATGATGAGCCGGTTACAAAAATGGACCTGCGGGAGCTGCTGGTCTCGGCGGGCTATGAGGTGGTGGCGGAGGCTTCCGATGGGCTGGACGCGGTGGAGCTGTGCCGGCAGTACCGGCCGGACCTCATTCTGATGGATGTGAAGATGCCCTTTTTGGACGGGCTGTCCGCGGCCCGGATGATCCATGAGGAGGGACTGGCGGGGGCCATCATCATGCTGACCGCCTACAGCGAGCGGGATTTTATCGACCGTGCCAAGAGCTGCGGCGTGGGCGGCTACCTGGTGAAGCCGATTGACGAAAAATCCCTGGTGCCCAGCATCGAGCTGGCCATCGCCCGCAGCCAGGAGCTGCGGCAGCTCCGCAGGGATATGGAAAAAACGGCGGCGCGGCTGGAGAACCGGATCGTCATCGAGAAGGCCAAGGGGGTGGTGATGGCGGAGCAGAAGCTGACTGAGCAGGAGGCTTACGACTACATCCGCAACCTCAGCCTGACCAAACATATGTCGATGTCCCGAATTGCCGAATTTATTTTGATGCAGAAGGAGAGGTAACGCAGGGTGGGTGTGATCAGGGACCTTTGTCACAAGTATACTGTCCTGACAGAAGACGAAATCTCCACCATAGAAGCTTTAGCCCCCTTTTTACAAACCATAGCCGATTTGACGGACGCGGATATTTTTATTGACTGCCCCTGCCGGAACGCGGACTCCATCGTGGTGGCCGAGGCCAAGCCCTCGGGAGTGCCATCCTCTTACCAGAAATCGGTGGTAGGGCTGCTGGCCAAGGCGGAAAATGAGCCCGCTGTGGCCCGGACCTCCCGCCTCGGGGTGAGCACCAAGCAAATGAAGGCGGTGACCCAGGAGGACCGCCGGACCATCCAGTCGGTGGAGCCCATCCGGAACGGGGAACACATCATCGGCGTCCTGATCCAGGAGCGGCACATTGACGAAAAATTTTTCAAGAATCAGCGCATCCGCTCCGCCCAGCGCAGCTATGAGGCCATTTCCGGGGCCTTTACCCGTGTTATGCCGGAGAATAACTGGCTCACCGAATGCATTGACGAGGCCCTGCTGATCGTCGACGACGCCGGGATTATCACCTTCCGCAACACGCTGGCCAAGGAGCTGTACCAGAAGCTGGGCTACATAGACGACGTGCTGGGCCAGCCCTATGACAATGTATTCCTGGTGAACACGGACCCCGCCGGAGAGGGCTCCCGCATGGAGGTCGAGGTAGGCCGCTATGTGCTGGATGTGAAATACATCCCGCTGGGAGCGCCCAATATGGCGTTTGTGCTGATCATCCGGGACCTGACCTGGCGCCGGGAACAGGAGAAGGCGCTCATTCTGAAGTCGGTGGCCGTCAAGGAGATGCACCACCGGGTGAAAAACAACCTCCAGACCATCGCCAGCCTGCTCAGGCTCCAGACCCGCCGCACCGGCAGCCAGGAGACCCGCCAGGTGCTGGAGGAGAGCATGAACCGGATCATCGCCATCGCCAGCACCCACGAGCTGCTGGCCCAGAGCGGCATGGATGAGATCATGCTCAGCGAGGTTATCCGGAATATCAAGAGCAACGTACTGCGCTACTGCGCCGAGCCCCATACCAAGGTGGCTGTGGTGCTGGAGGGGGACGATTTCAGCGTAGACTCCGATGTGGGCACCTCGGTGGCCCTTATCGTCAGCGAGCTGCTGCACAATGCCATGAAGTACGCCTTTGCCCCCGGCAGTACGGGGGTGGTGCGCATCGTCATGACCAAAGGGGAGCTGTATTCCCGTATCCAGGTCATTGACGACGGGCAGGGTTTTAACGTGCAGGACGCGTCCAAGCCGAGGCTGGGCCTGTCCATCGTGCAGACGCTGGTGGAGGATAAGCTGTTCGGAAGCCTGGAGATTGAGTCCGGAAGCTCGGGCACCCAGGTGACCTTTGATTTTAAAAACCGAATTACCATCGCCGGCGACGTGACGTAACGCGGCCGGCGCAATGCTTGGAGCGGTGCAGCCCGGGATGAGAGGGGAGACCCTTTGTCTTGGGCTGCTTTTTTATTTCTGACAGCAGGCAGGTGAATTACTGTGCATGAAGTTATCCTCAGCGCGGGCATCGACATCGGAACATCCACCACGCAGCTGATTTTCAGCCGCCTGACCCTGGAAAACCAGGCCACCAGCTATATGACGCCGAAAATCAGCATCGTGGACAAAACGGTGGTCTACCGAAGCCCCATCTACTTTACGCCGCTGAAATCCGCCGCTGAGATCGACGCGGAGGCGGTGAAAGGCATCGTCCGCCGGGAATACGCCGCCGCCGGGATGTCCCCCGGCGAGATCCAGACCGGCGCGGTGATCATCACTGGCGAGACCGCCCGGAAGCGGAACGCCAACGAGGTGCTGGCCGCACTGTCCGACATGGCGGGGGACTTCGTGGTGGCCACGGCGGGGCCGGATCTGGAATCGGTCCTCTCCGCCCGGGGGGCGGGGGCGGATACCCTGTCCAAAAAGCGGCGCATGGCCGTGGCGAACCTGGATGTGGGCGGCGGGACCAGCAATATCGCCCTGTACCAGAACGGCGCCCTGCGGGGGACCTGCTGCCTGGACATCGGGGGGCGCTTAATCAAAGTGGACAACGGCCAGGTGGCCTATGTCTATCCCAAGCTCCAGGCCCTGGCCAACCGGCACGGCATCCAGATCTCGGCGGGGAGCCGGGCCGACCCGGATACCCTGTACCAGATCTGCAGGCTGATGGCAGCGCAGTTGGCCCAGGCGCTCCACCTCAGCCCCATGGACAGCGAGCACAAGAGGCTGTATACCAACAACGGCAAGACCCTGCCCGCCCAGCCGGCGGTCCAGGCCATCACCTTTTCCGGCGGCGTGGCCGACTGCGTATACCAGGAAACCCAGGGCGACGTGTTCCGCTATGGGGACATCGGCGTTCTGCTGGGCCGGGCCATCCGGGAGGAGGCGGCTTTGGGGCGCGTGGAGCGCTGCGCCGCCGCCGAGACCATCCGGGCCACGGTGGTGGGGGCAGGGACCCACGCCACGGACGTCAGCGGGAGCACCATCCGCTATGAGCGGTCCCGGCTTCCGGTGAAAAACGTCCCCATTCTGAAAGTCTCCGCAGAGGACGAGGCGTCGCTGGAGACGCTGAAGGCCTCTATTGCATATCAACTTCCGCTGCATATGCCGGAGGGCAGGATCGAACAGGTCGCAATCGCTTTCGCCGGAACAAAGCGCACCAGCTTTGTGGAAGTGCAGGCGCTGGCGGCGGCCATCATCGAGGGAGCAAAGGAGGTGATAGACAGCAGGTTCCCGCTCATCGTGGTGGTGGAAAACGATGTGGGCAAGGTGCTGGGCAACGCGCTGAACGTGATGCTCAAGCACGAAAAGGACGTAATCTGCATCGACGGCATCCACACCGCCAACGGCGATTACATTGACATCGGCGAGCCGGTGGCCGGCGGGCAGGTCCTGCCGGTGGTAATCAAGACCTTAGTGTTCAATTCTTAGGACAATTATGAGGGGTGAAATAAAGTGATTCTGAAAACCAGGCTGTTTGGCCATGTTTATGAGTTCAAATCCATCCGCGAGGTTATGGCCAAGGCAAACGAGGAAAAATCCGGCGACAAGCTGGCAGGCATTGCCGCCGAAACCGCAGAGGAACGGGTCGCTGCCAAGGTGGTCCTTTCCAATTTGACGCTCAACGACCTGCGCAACTCTCCCGCCGTCCCCTATGAGGAGGACGAGGTGACCCGCATTATCCAGGATGACATCAACGAGACCATTTTCAACAGCTTCAAGAACATGACCGTGGCGGAGTTCCGCGAGTGGCTGCTCAGCGAAAAGACCACCGGGGAAATGATTAAGCGGGCTTCCCGGGGGCTGACCTCGGAGTGTGTGGCCGGCGTGTGCAAGCTGATGAGCAATCTGGACCTGATTTACGCGGCCAAGAAGATCCGCGTCAGCGCCCACTGCAACACCACCATCGGCCTGCCCGGCACCTTCTCCGCCCGCCTCCAGCCCAACCACACCACCGACGACCCCAAGGGCATCATCGCCTCCGTGATGGAGGGCCTGTCCCTCGGCTGCGGCGACGCGGTGATCGGCCTGAACCCGGTGGACGACTCCGTGGAGAGCGTGGCCCGGATCCTGAAGATGTTCGACGAGTTCAAGAACAAGTGGGAGATCCCCACCCAGATCTGCGTGCTGGCCCACGTCACCACCCAGACCGAGGCCGCCAACAAGTTCGGCGCCCCGCTGGACCTGATGTTCCAGTCCATCGCCGGCTCCCAGAAGGGCAACGAGGCCTTTGGCCTGACCGCCCAGATGCTGGAGGAGGGCCGTCAGACCATGCTGACCAAGGGCACCTGCACCGGCCCCAACGTGATGTACTTCGAGACCGGCCAGGGCTCCGAGCTGTCCTCCGAGGCCCACAACGGCTGGGACCAGGTGACCATGGAGGCCCGCTGCTACGGCTTCGGCCGGCACTTCAAGCCCTTCCTGGTGAACACCGTGGTGGGCTTCATCGGCCCCGAGTACCTGTACGATTCCAAGCAGGTCACCCGCGCCGGCCTGGAGGACCACTTCATGGGCAAGCTCAGCGGCATCCCCATGGGCTGCGACGCCTGCTACACCAACCACATGAAGGCCGACCAGAACGACATTGAGAACCTGGCCACCCTGCTGGTGGCCGCTGGCTGCAACTACGTCATGGGCGTGCCCCAGGGCGACGACTGTATGCTGATGTACCAGTGCACCGGCTACCATGAGGCCGCCGCCCTGCGCGAGGTCTTTGGCCTGCGTCCCATCAAGGAGTTTGATGAGTGGCTGGAGAAGATGGGCTTCTCCGAGAACGGCAGGCTCACCGGCAAGGCCGGCGACGCGTCCGTATTTTTAACAAAGTAAAGGAGGCTGTACCCTGTTATGGATGAGAAGGATCTGAGAGCCATTATTGAGCAAGTACTCTCTGAGCTCGGCGCCTCCGGCGCCGGAGTCTCCCCTGCCGCCGTGGCTCAGGCGGCCAGCCAGGCAGTACAGTCCTCCCAGGTCGAGGACGGCGAGCTGCCCGATGTGACCGCGATTGATATCCGCACCCAGTACCTGGTGGAAAATCCGGAGCACGGCCAGGAGTACGCGGAGCTGAAGTTCAACGCCCCCTGCCGTCTGGGCATTGGCCGGGCGGGCGCGCGCTACCTGACCCTGCCCCAGCTGGAGTTCCGCGCCGCCCACTCCGCGGCTCAGGACGCGGTGTTCAACGACGTGGACGCCGGCTTTGTGGAAAAGATGGGCCTGTGGACCGTCCAGACCCAGTGCGAGAGCAAGGACGTGTACCTCACCCGCCCGGACCTGGGCCGGAAGCTCAGCCCCGAGGCGGCGGACACCGTCAAGAGCAAGTGCAAGAAGAACCCCACCGTCCAGATCTATGTGTCTGACGGCCTGTCCTCCGCCGCCGTGGCCGCAAACATCGGCGATCTGCTCCCCGCCATTATGCAGGGGCTGGAGAGCTACCGCATCGACGTGGGCACCCCCTTCTTCGTGAAGTACGGCCGGGTGGGCGTGATGGACGAGATCTCCGAGCTCACCGGCGCCGACGTGACGTGCACCCTCATCGGCGAGCGCCCGGGCCTGATCACCGCCGAGTCCATGTCCGCCTACATCGCCTATAAGGCCACCGTGGGTATGCCCGAGGCACGCCGCACCGTGGTGTCCAACATCCACCGTTCCGGCACCGTCCCCGCCGAAGCCGGCGCGCATATCGCGGAGATCATCAAGATCATGCTGGAGAAAAAGGCCAGCGGCACCGACCTGAAACTGTAACAGAGGGAGGAAAACAATCATGAAAAGAGATCCTATTCCCGCCAAGGTACTGGCTACCCGCCTGATCCCCAACGTTTCCCCCGATATGGCCAAGGAACTGGGACTCAGCCCGGACCAGAAGTCTCTGGCCCTCATCACCGCCGACTGTGATGACGTGACCTACACCGCCCTGGACGAGGCCACCAAAAAGGCCGACTGCAAGGTGGTTTACGCCAAGAGCTTTTACGCCGGCGCGGCCAACGCCAACACCGCGCTGGCCGGCGAGATCATCGGCATCCTGGCCGCGCCCAACCCCGCCGAGGCCAAGGCCGGTCTGGAAGCCGCTGTGGATATGATCGAGAACGTATGCCACTTTGTGTCCGCCAACGACGACGACACCGTGTGCTACTACGCCCACTGCATCTCCCGCACCGGTTCCTACCTGTCCGAGGGCTGCGGCATCGCCGAGGGCGAGGCCATCGCCTACCTGATCGCCCCGCCGCTGGAGGCGATGTACGGCGTGGATGCCGCGCTGAAAGCCGCCGACGTGCATATGTGCGTGCTGTACGCGCCTCCCTCCGAGACCAACTTCGGCGGCGCGCTGCTCACCGGCAGCCAGTCCGCCTGCAAGTCCGCCTGTGACGCCTTTGCCGCCGCTGTGGAGTCTGTCGCCGACCGTCCCGTGGAATGATCCATGCCTGAACGGAGGTACTTATGAAAGCATTGGGAATGATCGAGACCAGGGGGCTGGTCGCCGCGGTTGAGGCGGCCGACGCCATGGTAAAGGCCGCCAATGTGTCCCTCCAATGCAAAGAACACGTTGGCGGAGGCTTGGTCACCGTGATGGTCCGGGGTGACGTAGGCGCGGTGAAGGCCGCGACAGACGCGGGCGCCGCCGCCGCCGAGCGGGTGGGCGAGCTGATCTCCGTCCATGTCATTCCCAGGCCGCATACAGAGCTGGAGGGCATTTTAGGCGAGCTGCCGCCCCCGTCCGGGGGCCCCGCTCCCGAGCCGCCGGCCCCGCCGGAGGCTTCGGAACCGGTCCAGCCGGAGGAGGAGCCTGAGCCGGAGATAGAAGCAGCTCAGCCGGAGGAGCCGGAACCGGCATTGGAGCCGGCCCAGCAGGAAGGACCGGAAGCTGACGAGGCGGAGGGGGCGGAAGTGCCCGCCGCCGGGGAGCTGACCCCGGAGGCCCTGGAGGCCATGCCTGTGGTGCAGCTGCGGGTGCTGGCCCGTTCCCTCAACGTGGAGGGCATGACCCGCAGGGAGATCCGGGACGCGAAACGGGAGCAGCTGCTCACCGAGATCAGGTCCTGTCTGGAGCGGCGGAAAAAACAGCCGTGATCCGGCTTGTTGATAGGAGTGATATGACAGATGCGACTGATAGATAAGGACTTACTGTCCATGCAGGAGGTCCGTGAGCTGGTAGAAGCGGCCAAAGCGGCCCAGCGGGAACTGGCCCAGATGGGCCAGGAGCAGGTAGACCGGATCGTACGCGCCATTGCGGACGCCGGTGTGCGCAACGCCCGCCGCCTGGCCCAGATGGCCAACGAGGACACCGGGTTTGGCATCGTTGAGGACAAGATCATCAAAAACGTCTTTGCCAGCCGCGGCGTTTACGACCATATCAAAGACATGAAAACCATCGGCGAGGTCAGCTGCGACCCGGCCAGGGGCGTGCACACCATCGCGGTGCCGGTTGGCGTGATCGCGGGCCTGATCCCGTCCACCAACCCCACGTCCACCGCCCTTTACAAGGCGGAGATCGCCATCAAGGCGGGGAACGCCATCGTGTTCTCCCCCCACCCCGCCGCCCTGCGCTGCATTTTGGAGACCGTCAAGGTCATCCGGCAGGCGGTGTCCGAGGCGGGGGGGAATGAGAACCTGGTGTCCTGCATCACCATCCCCACCATGGAGGCCACCGACAATCTGATGCGCCACCGGGATGTGGCCATGATCCTGGCCACCGGCGGCTCCGCCATGGTGCGGGCGGCCTATTCCTCCGGCACTCCCGCCATCGGCGTGGGTCCGGGCAATGGGCCCGCCTACCTGGAAAAGAGCTGCGACCTGAAGCTGGCCGTCAAGCGGATCATGGACTCCAAGACCTTCGACAACGGCACCATCTGCGCCTCTGAGCAGTCCATCATCTGTGATGAGGACATGGTGGTGGCGGTGCAGGCCGAGATGGAGCGGCAGGGCGCCTATTTCCTGGACGAGGGCGAACGGGAGCAGCTGGGCCGGTTTATCCTCCGGGCCAACGGCACCATGAACCCCGAGATCGTGGGGCGCAGCGTGGAGACCATCGCCAAGCTGGCCGGGCTGACCAAGGTCCCCGCCTCCGCCAGAGTGCTGGTGGCCAGGGAGACCGGCGTGGGCCGGGGCCACCCCTATTCCAACGAGAAGCTGGCCCCCATCCTGGCCTTCTATGTGGGCAGGGACTATAAAGACGTGTGCGGCAAGGTGTGCGAGATCCTTCACTATGAGGGCGCGGGGCATACCTTCTCCATGCACACCCAGAATAAGGAGATTGAGGACTACTTCGCCCGCCGGGTGCCCGCCTCCCGCATTCTGGTCAACACCCCCAGCGCCCTGGGCGGCATTGGCGGCACCACCGGGCTGATGCCCTCTCTCACCCTGGGCTGCGGCGCGGTGGGCGGCTCGGCCACCTCGGAGAACGTGGGCCCCATGCACCTGCTCAATCTGCGCTACGTGGCCCATGGGCTGAAGGAGCTGGATGAGATCCGTGCCGGCGCACCCTCCTGCGAGGACGGCGTCTGCCGGGTCAACCCCGATTTGAGCGCGGTGGACATTGACAGCATCGTCAACAGCATCCTGGCAAAGCTCAAAGCACTGTGACAAGGCAGTTCCGGGCCTCCGGGGCCGGACAGGACCTTTATTCAATACAAGGAGTGAACATTATGGCAGCAATGCAGGCACTGGGTATGATCGAGACAAAGGGACTCGTCAGCTCCATTGAAGCGGCGGACGCAATGGTGAAAGCCGCCAACGTCACCCTCATCGGCAAGGTCCATGTGGGCGGCGGTCTGGTCACCGTGATGGTGCGCGGGGACGTGGGCGCTGTGAAGGCGGCCACCGACGCGGGCGCCGCCGCCGCCGAGCGGGTGGGCGAGCTGATTTCCGTCCACGTGATTCCCAGGCCCCACGAGGAAGTGGAGTTTATCCTTCCCTCCCTGGGCAAGGAGTAAAAAGCTGAAATTCTGACTGAATATAAGGAGTGAACATTATGGCAGCAATGCAGGCACTGGGCATGATCGAGACGAAGGGCCTCGTCAGCTCTATCGAAGCGGCGGACGCGATGGTGAAAGCCGCCAACGTCACCCTCATCGGCAAGGTCCATGTGGGCGGCGGTCTGGTCACCGTGATGGTGCGCGGGGACGTGGGCGCTGTGAAAGCGGCGACCGACGCGGGCGCCGCCGCCGCCGAGCGGGTGGGCGAGCTGATTTCCGTCCACGTGATCCCCAGACCCCACGAGGAAGTGGAGTTTATCCTTCCTTCTCTGGAAAAGTAAGGGACTGAACTTCCAGTAAGAAAGGGGGGACACCCATGAGAGCAATTACCGAGGATTTCCTGCGCCTTGAGCTGAGAAACAGCCAGCCGGAGGTCTACTATATCCCCACGGGGAAGATCCTCACGCCGGCGGCGCGGGAATATCTTCAGCAGCGCAAGATCAGGATTGCAAAAGAGGGGGAGTGTCCCCGGCGGGACCCGGAGGAGGCTGCGGCAGCCGCCGCGGCCCCGGCGTCCCAGACGCCCCCGCCGGTCATGGCGGCCCCGAAGCCCAAATACGTAGACTATCAAAACGGGTCGTTTTATCTGGAAAAGCCGGAGCACATGACCCAGCTCTTTGACAACCAGCTGGTGGCGAAAAACCACCCCCGCATCCTGTTCCGGGGGAAGCTGGACAGCCTTCAGGCGCTGGTGGTGCTGGACCAGGCGCTGATCGCCGAGGGCGGCGGCAGCCAGCAGCTGCTGGCGGATCTGGACGACATTCTGAAAAGCCTGCGCAATCTGATGCGCTGTGATGTGCTGGACGAGGAGCTGCACAGCGAAACCATCATCGGGCTGACCCACGCCGAGCTGCGGGAGCATTCCCACAACCCCATGAAGTTCTACAGCATCCGGCAGATGATCCTGCCGTCCTACACCATGGGCCGGGATTATGCCCTGCTCAACCAGCTGCGGGCCGCCGTCCGGGAGACCGAGGTGGCCGCCGCCAACGCCTTTTATGATGGGTTCCGGTTCAGCCGGGGCGATATCATTGAGGAGCTGAACCGCCTTTCCAGCGCGCTTCACATTATGATGTGCAAGTATCTGGCGGGCGATTATAAGGGGGCGGGGAAATGACGGCAGAACAGCTTTCCGCCGCGGTCATGAACTCTGTCCACCGGGCGGGGCTGGTGGAGGTCGAGGTCTCTGCCCGCCATGTCCACCTGACGAAGGCCGACGCCGAGGTGCTCTTTGGCATCGGCGCTGAGCTGGAGCCGGTGCGCCCGCTGTCCCAGCCGGGGCAGTTCCTGGCCAAACAGCGGGTGACGCTGGTGGGGCCCAAGGGCCGCAAGGAACGGACCGCCGTGCTGGGCCCGGCCCGGAAGGCCACGCAGGTGGAGCTGTCCAAAAGCGACTGTGTGGAGCTGGGGGTGGAAGCGCCCCTGCGGGAGTCCGGCGACGTGGCCGGTTCCGGTTCCATCATCCTGGAGGGCCCCTGCGGCGCCCTGGAGCTGAAGGAGGGCGTCATCATCGCCCGGAACCATATCCATGTGACGGCCCCTGATTCCGTGATGCTGGACCTCCGGGACAAGCAGGTGGTGAGCGTGGCCCTGCTCACCGAACGGCCCATCGTGTTCCGGGACGTGCTCATCCGGGTGAGCACCGAGTACAGCTGCAAGATGCACATTGATTTCGATGAGGCCAACGCCGCCATGGTCAAGGGCTTTACCCTTGGGAAGATCATCCGGTAGAAGCCCGTTAAGGAGCGTATCGCTATGATGGATCTGGAACGTGTCAACGCCTATATGGAGCGGGTGCGGCAGTCGGAGGAGACCACCTTCCCCCCTGTGGGCGGGAAGCTGAAATCGGGGGTGGACCTGGGGACGGCCTATATCGCCCTGGTGGTTTTGGACGGGGAGGACAACCCCGTCGCCTGTGAAAAGCAGGCCGCCAGCGTGCTCCGGGACGGCGTGGTGGTGGACTACACCGGGGCGCTGAGCATCGTGCGGGAGCTGAAGAAAAAGCTGGAGGACCGGCTGGGCACGGAGCTGCTCAACTGCGCCATCGCCATGCCGGCGGGCACCGAATCCAGCGTGCGCACCCACCAGTACGTGGCCGAGGGGGCCGGGTTCGAGGTCACCAATGTTTTGGATGAGCCCAGCGCAGCCAACTCCATCTACCAGATCCAGAACGGCGTGATCGTAGACATCGGCGGCGGGACCACCGGCCTTGCCATTGTGAAGGACGGGAAGGTGGTGCGCACGGAGGATGAACCCACCGGGGGCACCCACCTGTCCCTGGTGCTGGCGGGGAATTACCACGTCAGCTTCCAGGAGGCGGAGGCCATCAAGCAGGACTACAGCCGCCACCGGGAGATTCTGCCTGTGGTGCGCCCGGTGGTGGAGAAAATGGCCTCCATCGTGAGCCGCTATCTGGCGGGCGCGGATGTGGACGCCATCTATCTGTGCGGGGGGACCTGCTGCCTCACCGGCATCGAAGCCATTTTTGAAAAAGAGACTAAGATCAAGACGATAAAGCCGGCGGACCCGTTTTTGGTGACGCCGGCGGGGATCGCGATGAAATGCAAAATCTAACCAGTGAAAGGGGGGTCAGCCATGGATCATAATGATTTGGTGGAGCTGGTTCTGGCCCGCGTGATAGAAAAGCTGGCGGAAAAAGCCGCCTGCCAGGGGCCCTGCTCCGCCCGGAATGGGGACGGCCTCAAGGATGAGCGGCCGGGTCTGCTGGTCCTCACCCAGGGACACGGGGAGGACTGCCACAGCGTGCTGGAGGACCCGTGCCTGCAGCCGCGTTACCGGACGGAATGCGCGCTGCTGCGGGATTACCAGGTGGACCTGGATGAATTTGAAGTCGTGGTGATCTACGGATTTACCAACGATGTGCTGTGCAGGCTTGCCAGCGGCGTGTGTGACACAGCTTTTACCCGGCTGGCACAGCAGGCGCTGCTTTCGGGCAAGCGGGTGTTCGTCCCCGCCGAGGAAGTGGAGGCCATGAACGCCTCCTGCAGCCTGCCCGCGCCCTACTGCGCCATGCTGCGGGAAAAGCTGGCGATGCTGACGGCCTGCGGGCTGACGGTCTGCGCCCGCCGGGACCTGGCGGAGGCGGTGCTGAACGGGTGCTGCTGTGCCGCAAAGCCTGCCGCCGCCGTGCCGGAGAAGGAGCTGTGCCTGAACAAGCGGGTGATCACCGAACGGGACGTCACCGCCGCCGATGGGCAGAAGGCCACCTGCATCCATATCGGCGAAAAGAGCATCCTGACCGCGCTGGCCGCGGAATACGCGAAATCCAAGGGCATCCGCCTGGTCCGCGACGCAGATTGCTGACCGGTTTGCAGCCGACCGCCCGGAGAAAATGAGGGGATTTTATGCAGGTAGCAAAAGTGATAGGCAACATCTGGGCGACCCGGAAGGAAGACAGGCTGGCAGGACTGAAGCTGCTGCTGGTGCAGCCGCTGAACCCGCTGAACGGGGAGCTGTACCGCGTACCCATCGTTGCCGCCGATATCATCGGCGCGGGGGTGGGGGAGACGGTGCTGGTGGTCGGGGGGAGCTCGGCCCGGAGCGCCGCCGGCGATATGAACACCCCCGTGGACGCCACCGTCGTGGGCATTGTGGATGACCAGGATATTGACGCCGGCGTATTGGGCTGAACCAGCCCGCCTCCCCTGCGGGGGAGGCCCTGGTTGGCCAGGCGGAGACCAGGAAGTTAGGTGAGAATATGAATTTGACGCAAGCGGTGCGGGAGGCCGGTGTTGTGGGCGCGGGCGGCGCCGGATTCCCGACCCATGTAAAGCTCAACGCGTCGGCGGAGTGCTTCATCGTCAACGCCGCCGAGTGCGAGCCGCTGATTGAGACCGATAAATACCTGTGCCGGACCTTCCCGGAGCAGGTGGCGGCCGCGGCCGCCGCCATTGCCGCCCATCTGGGCGCGAAGCGGGCGGTGATTGCCCTGAAGGGCAAGTACCGGGAGGAGATCGCCGCGCTGGAGGGCGCCATCCAGAAGCTGGGCGTCAGCGTGGAGATCTTCCAGATGCCAACCTTCTATCCTGCCGGGGATGAGCAGACCATGGTTCAGCAGGTCACCGGCAGGAGCGTGCCGGAGCGGGGCCTGCCTCTGGATGTGGGCTGTGTGGTGGACAATGTGGGCACCCTGCTCAACGTTCTCCAGGCCCTGGAGGGCACGCCGGTCACCCGGAAGTTCCTGTCGGTGGTGGGCGAGGTCAAAGAGCCCATCATGCTCGATGTACCCATCGGCACGCCGCTGGCGGAGTGCGTGGCGGCGGCGGAGCCCACCCTGACGGACTATGCCCTGATCGTGGGCGGGCCCATGATGGGTAAGCCCCTCACCACCCCTGAGGAGATCGCCGCCGGGGTGGTCACCAAGACCACCGGCAATGTGATCGTACTGCCCAGAGACCACTATCTGTTCCGGCGGGCCCAGCTGTCTCTGGAGGCCATCCGGCATCAGACAAAGAGCGCCTGTATTCAGTGCCGTATGTGCACCGACCTGTGCCCGCGCTATCTCATCGGCCATCAGATCAGGCCCAATCTGGTGATGCGCAATCTGTGGCGGGAGAAGTCCATTCAGGACGACGGCGAATTTCTCGCCGCCTTTGGGGACGCCGCCAACTGCTGTGACTGCGGTGTGTGCGAGATGTTCGCCTGCCCCATGGGGCTGTCGCCCCGGAAGGTGAATCAGTACATAAAGGGTGCGCTGCGGGAGCGGGGGATCCAGGTCCCCCGGAATATGGAGCCCCGGGCCCGGGAATTTGTGGATGGGCGCAAAACGCCCACCGGACGGCTGATTGCCCGGCTGGGCCTGGCCCAGTACGACGGGAAGCACGCCCATACCTGCAAAACGCTGGAGCCGGAGCGGGTGTTCATCCCCTTCCGGCAGCACATCGGCAAGCCTGCCGTCCCCGTCAAGGGAGAGGGGGACACGGTGGCCAGAGGCGAGCTGCTGGCCCAGGCGGCGGAGGGCCTGTCCGTCAACATTCACGCCAGCGTCGGCGGCGTGGTGGAGCGGGTGACCGGTGCGGGCGCGTATATCAGAAGAAAGGAGTGAGCGTATGAGAGCGGCGATTGGTATGGTAGAACTGAACAGCATCGCGAGGGGCATTGAAACCAGTGATTACATGGTGAAGGCCGCCCAGGTGGAGCTCATCCGTTCCTCCACGGTCTGCCCCGGCAAATATCTGATTTTGATTTCCGGGGACACCGGAGATGTCAAAGCCTCCATGGCGGAGGGGGTCAAACGGGGAGGCGAGTGCGTGGTAGATACACTGCTGCTTCCCAATGTCCATCCCCAGCTCATCCCCGCCATCAGCATGACCACCCAGCCGCCCGCCCTGGGCGCGGTGGGCGTGCTGGAGTTCTATTCCGTAGCGTCGGCCATCACTGCCGCCGACGTGGCCGCCAAGGCGGCCAATATCACCCTGATCGAGGTGCGCATTGGCTACGCCATCGGCGGCAAGGGCTATGTGACCCTCACCGGGGACGTGGGCGCGGTGCGGGCAGCGGTAGCCGCCGCCGCCCGGGACGCCCAGCTCCTGGTGGGCACCGCGGTGATCCCGCGGCCCGCCCAGCAGGTGTTTGATTCCCTGCTGTAAGCGGCCCGCGCCAGAGAGAAAGAAAAGAAAACTTAGAGGAGGAACATACATGAGCGTTTTTACCGAAAGCCTTAGCGTATGGGTGTCTGAACTTTCCATCAACTCCGTCATCATGATGATTATGATGATCTTCATGCTGGTGGGCGCGATTGACAAGATCCTGGGCAACAAGTTCGGCTACGGCGAGGAGTTCGAGAACGGCTTCAACGCCATCGGCCCCCTGGCCCTGTCCATGGCCGGCGTCGTGGCCGCCGCCCCCGTGCTGGCCAAGCTCCTCGGCCCCATCCTGACCCCCATCTACACCGCCATCGGCGCGGACCCCTCCATGTTTGCCACCACCATCCTGGCCTGTGACATGGGCGGCTACCCCCTGGCCATGGAGCTGGCGGAAGACCCCGCCATCGGCAACTTTGCCGGTCTGATCCTGGGCACGATGATGGGCCCCACCATCGTGTTCACCATTCCCGTGGCCCTGGGCATCATCTCCAAGGAGGACCGTTCCTACCTGGGCGCGGGCGTACTGGCCGGTCTGATCACCGTCCCCATCGGCTGCATTGTGGGCGGTCTGGTCATGAACATGACCCCCTACAAGGTGGGCATCGACACCATCCTCATTAACCTGATCCCCGTGATTATCATTGCCGGCCTCATCGTTGTGGGCCTGTGGTTCGCCCCCGCCGCCATGATCAAGGGCTTTAACGTGTTCGGCACCGGCGTGACCATCGTGATCACCGCGTTCACCGCCATCGCCGTGTTCCAGCAGATCACCGGCATCATGTTCCCCCTGTTCGACGTGATGTCCACCGTCGATCCCGACCTGGGCTACACCCCGCTGGACAGCGGCCTGCTGACCTGCGGCCAGATCGGCATCGTGCTGATCGGCGCGTTCCCCATGGTGAAGTGGATCACCAAGACCTTCGGCGGCGCTCTGGGCAAGATCGGCGGCGCGCTGGGCATGGACGAGAAGGGTTCCGCCGGTCTGGTGGCTACCCTGGCCAACAACATCGCCATGTTCAACATCATGGGCGAGATGAACCCCAAGGGCAAGCTGCTGAACGTGGCCTTTGCCGTGTCCGCCGCTTTCGTGTTCGGCGACCACCTGGGCTTCACCGCCGGCAACGAGCCGGAGATGATCTTCCCCGTGATCGCGGGCAAGCTGGCCGCTGGTGTCACCGCTCTGATCCTGGCCAATGTCCTGGCCCCCAAGCTGCTGGCCAAGATCGACAGCACCAACGCCTAAGCGGTTTTAATCCCATACCCAGTCCGGGACCGGAGGGGTATCCCGCCGGTCCCGGTGAATGTAAGAAAGGTCAGGTGTGAACCATGAATGTCAGCGAGCAGCTGATCCGTGAAATCGTCACCAAGGTGCTCCAGGAGGCGGGCGGTCTGACGGCCGGGCCCGGGTTTGAGAAGCACGTGGATCCCAGCGGCATCATCGGGATCAAGACCAGCACCGTTCCCCTCCAGCCCTTTGAGGGCAGGGAGGACGTGCGGCTGAACGATGTCACCACGCTGGAGGAGGCCCCCCGCATGGGCTGCGGCATTATGGAGCTGCGGGATGCCGCCAGCTTTGAGTGGACCCTCACCTATGACGAGTATGACATCGTGCTGGAGGGCGTCCTGGAGATCGAGATCGACGGGCGCATCGTCAGCGGGAACCCGGGGGACATCATCTATATCCCCAAGGGGAGCCACATCCATTTCCAGACCCCAAGCTACGCCAAGTACGTCTATACGGTCTATCCCGCGAACTGGCAGGAGGGCTGACAACGCGGGCCCGCCCCCTTCGGGGGCGGGGGCCCTGCGGAGCCGGACGGCGCGTTCTGAGAGATTTCCGCCAGGAACGGAATGGCTCTTGACAACAGGATGGGGGACGTCTATAATAGTTGGCGTAAGGCTGCAAAGTGAATAGAGTGGTATACAGGTGTGTCCCGTTTGGGACAAGAACAGGGAAGCGGGTGCGAATCCCGAGCAATGCCGTTGCTGTGTTAGCGGAGTGTTTTCCATGACGCCACTGGGAGCTGATTCCTGGGAAGGCCGGAAAACACGTTTGACGCTTCAGCCAGAATACCTGCCTGTATATGACGCACAAAAAACCTCCTCGAGCATAGGAGGGTGCAGGCGCCGTTGCAGGTCAACGGCTGGTTTGCTGTACCCTCCTGGGGGTATGGCTTTTTTGTTTGCCTGCGGCCTTTCCACCCCTCTTGTGTGCTTGAGGTGCGGGGAACCCGTCTGCCAGCGCGGTTCCCCGCTTCCCCGGCAAAAATCCGGCGCTCCCGGTTGCAGATGTATGCGAAGCGAGGGCTGTGCTTCCAGATCGAAGCTTTGCCTGTGAGGGGCAGCTGCGGCGCAGCGGCTGTCCCTCATAGGTATACGTTCCCGGCGGCTGATGTGTGCCGTTCAGGCAGGCCCTGTCGCGGCTTATATGACGGCTCCTGCCGTCCCAAAAGCCAAAGAAGCTGTCCAGGCCGCGCCGAGGCGTTTTTCCGGCGCGGCTTTTTTCGCCTGGAACAGGCGGCGGAAGCCGAACTGTTTTTTAGGGCCTGGTCAGCGGGACATTACACGGCCCCCCTTGCAAAACCCGCAAAAAATGGTATACTATCCCTATGCTTTCTGCCCCGCCCCGGCTGAGGCGGGAGGAATACAAGGAATAGAGGGATTATCTATGGAACGCATCACCATCGCCGCCGTCTTTGCCGACCGTGAGCGGCTGGACGGCCAGACCGTCACCGTCATGGGCTGGGCCCGCACCATCCGGGACATGAAAACCTTCGGCTTCATCGAGCTGAACGACGGCTCCTGCTTCAGGAACCTGCAGATCGTCATGGACGCCGGCGCGCTGGACAACTACAAGGACATCGCCGGGCAGAACGTGGGCGCGGCCCTCATCGCCACCGGCACGGTGGTCCTCACCCCCGAGGCCAAACAGCCCCTGGAGATCAAAGCCGCGTCCATCGCGGTGGAGGGCCCGTCCTCCCCGGACTACCCCCTGCAAAAGAAGCGCCACAGCGTGGAGTACCTGCGCACCATCCAGCACCTGCGGCCCCGCACCAACCTGTTTTCCGCCGCCTTCCGGGTGCGGAGCGCCGCCGCCCACGCCGTCCACTGCTTTTTCCAGGACCGGGGCTTTGTGTATATCCACACGCCCATCATCACCGCCAGCGACTGCGAGGGCGCGGGGGAGATGTTCCAGGTGACCACCCTGGACGTGAACGACCCGCCCCGCCGGTCGGACGGCAGTGTGGACTGGTCCAAGGACTTTTTCGGCAAGCGGGCGAACCTCACCGTGTCCGGCCAGCTCAACGCGGAGAACTTCGCCATGGCCTTTGGCAGCGTGTACACCTTCGGCCCCACCTTCCGGGCGGAAAACTCCAACACCCAGCGCCACGCCGCCGAATTCTGGATGATCGAGCCGGAGATGGCGTTCTGTGACCTGGCCGGCGACATGGACGTGGCCGAGGCCATGATCAAGTATATCATCAACTATGTGATGGAGAAATGCCCCGACGAGATGGCCTTCTTCAACTCCTTCGTGGACAAGGGGCTGGTGGAGCGCTTACAGCACGTGGCGGGCTCCGACTTCGGCCGGGTGAGCTACACCGAGGCCGTCGAGATTTTGAAGAAGTACAACGACAAGTTCGACTACAAGGTGGAGTGGGGCTGCGATCTTCAGACCGAGCACGAGCGCTGCCTCACCGAGCAGGTGTTCAAAAAGCCGGTGTTCGTCACCGACTACCCCAAGGACATCAAGGCGTTCTATATGCGCCTGAACGACGACGGCAAAACCGTAGCCGCCGCCGACTGCCTGGTGCCGGGGATCGGGGAGATCATCGGCGGGAGCCAGCGCGAGGAGCGCATTGATGTGCTGGAGGCCCGCATCAGGGAGCTGGGCATGAACCCCGAGGATTACTGGTGGTACTGCGACCTGCGGCGGTACGGCTCCTGCCGCCACGCCGGGTTCGGGCTGGGCTTCGAGCGGATGGTGATGTACCTCACCGGCATCTCCAACATCCGGGATGTGGAGCTCCATCCCCGCACCGTGGGCAACGCGGAATTTTAAACGAAACGCCCCCTGCCGCCGGCAGGGGGCGTTTTTTCCGCGTACCGCCGCTATGTATAATAGCGGATGGGATAGGCCCAGCCCAGAACCTCCCCGATGGGCAGCTGATACCTGCGCCTGCCATTGGGGGAATAGACAAACGCGCCGTCCTCATATTCAAACAGATCCATGTAAACCTGACGCAGTACGGGTACGGAGTACTTCACAAAAACACAGGTTCCCTCCACCGGGGGCGTTTTGGGGGAACGCCAGGGAAGGATGGATACCTCGTCCATGCTTTGGATTCCAAGAATGTCCATCAATTCGGCCTCCCGGCTTTTGTCGTACAGCAGTTCATTGGAATGATCTAAAATTTTCATTTTTGTTCCCTCCACGCAAATTGACATTCAGTGAATGTCAAGTATAACGGCATAATAACATAAACTTGCCCTGGTGACAATAACTGAATGTCAAGGGGTGGGGTTATGTTCAAAAATAAAAATGCGGACGGAACGCTGAATCTATGCGGGAAAAACGTAACCCGCCTGCGGCTGGCCATGCGGCCCAAGCTGTCGCAGAAGGGCCTGGCCGACCGCTTGCAGGTGGCCGGGCTCGACCTGGAGAAAAACGCCGTCCAGAGGATTGAAAGCGGACAGCGGTTTGTGACCGATATCGAACTGCGCACCCTGGCGGAGGTGCTGAATGTCTCGGTGGACGAGCTGCTGGGGTGAAACGGAAAAATTCGGACATGGGGCGGTTTCCCTTGGCTTTTCCGGAGAAATATGATACACTGGAACCAAGGCAGGCTGTAAGGCCGGCAAATTACCAAGGAGGCGCCGTCTTATGCAGTATGAGATCACAGAAGCCATCCCCCTGCTGGACGACAAAGGGGACCTGACCCGGGCGGGCTATGCCAAGCGGCTCCTGCCCGTGTACGACAGAAAGAAGGTCAAAGGCGGCGTCACCCGCCTGAAGGAGTGGGACTACTACTACATAGGAAATAACCAGTTCGGCGCGGCCCTCACCGTCGCCGACAACAGCTATATGGGACTTGATTCCATTTCGTTTTTATCCTTTGGGGATAAACCCTGGGAAATCACCAAAAGCCCCATGTCCCCCTTCCCCATGGGCAAAACCGCCCTGCCGGCCACCTCGGCCTCGGGCATCACCGCCAGCTCGGGCAAGCACCACGCCATCCTGTTCGCTGCGGCGGACGGCAAGCGCCAGCTCACCGCCCACATGGACAAATTCCGGGGGGACGACCCCATCGACATCCAGCTCACCCTCACCCGGGAGCCGGAGGAGTCCATGGTGATCTGCACCCCCTTCCCCAAGCCGGGGCACTTCTACTACAACCAGAAAATCAACTGTATGCGCGCCCGGGGCACCGTGCGCATCGGGGACGACTGGTACAGCTTCCGCCCCGACGATTCCTTCGCCGTGCTGGACTGGGGCCGGGGGGTGTGGACATACCACAACACCTGGTACTGGGGTTCCGCCTCCGGGCTGGTGGACGGGGCGGACTTCGGGTTCAACATCGGTTACGGCTTCGGGGACACCTCCGCCGCCACGGAAAATATGCTGTTCTATCAGGGGAAAGCCCACAAGCTGTCCCAGGTGGATTTCGGCATCCCCCTGCGCAACGGGAAGGAATGCTATATGCGCACATGGCACATGACCAGCGACGACGGGCGGTTCGAGATGGAGTTCACCCCGGTGCTGGACCGGGCGTCCTGCACCGATGTGAAGCTGATTAAAAGCGACCAGCATCAGGTGTTCGGGCGGTTCAGCGGCACGGCGGTGCTGGACGACGGCACGCGGCTGGAGGTCCGGGACCTGATGGGCTTTGCGGAAAAGGTGGAAAACAAATGGTAAAAGAGAAATCCTTCCTGCGCCGGTTTTGGAAGCCGATCCTCCTCGCGGCGCTGGTCCTTGCGCTGGTGCTCACTGCGGTGGGCCTGAACAGCTCCAGCCGGGAGGCCAAAAGCCTGCGGGAGCAGGTGGAGCGGCAGAATGAGCTGATCGCCGCGCTGAACGACGAGCGGGAAGCGGCAAAAGACAAGGAAATCAACGTGGTGGTCACCAGCGACACCATTGAGCAGCAGCTCAGCTCCATCCGGGAGCTGGTCACTCAGGAGTACGTCTACACCAACGCGGCAAAAAAGGAGAGCAGCGAATCCTGGCTGTGGGGGGTGGAGCGGCCCTTCAGCGGCAAGAGCATCCTCATCACCTACGACGGCGTGGTGAAGGCTGGGGTGGATCTGAGCAAGGCGGAGATTACCGTCAATGAGCAGACCCGCACTGTCACCGTCACCCTGCCCCCCAGCGAGATCACGGAGAACAACATCCCCCAGGAGGCCATCACCGTGGTGGAGATCAAAAACGGGCTGTTCAACGACGTGACCATGGAAAATTACAACGAATTTGTGGCGGAGCAGAAGCCGGCGATGGAACAGAAGGCCATCGACCAGGGCATCCTCACCCGCGCGGACAAGGAGGCCAAGGCGCTGGTGCAGTCCATACTCTCCGTCCTGCCGGGGATGGACGGCTATACGCTGGTGGTGGAGCAGGGCAAATAACACGGGGAAAGCGCCTGGACGGGAGTGCGTCCGGGCGCTTTTGCTCTTGCATTTATCCGGCGCACCTGTTATAATCAGGATGAAAAACAAAAATGCGGCAGCTCACGGGTGTTACCAGCACCCGCAAGCCTGCACAGGTGCTTACCCACCTACACTGCGGCCCAAAGGCCGCGCCGCTTGGGATATTATACGACAATCCGGCCTTTCACGTAGGGGGCGGCTTTTGTTGTTGTCTGTTTTTGCGGCTGTGTGCATAAGGACTTCTGCCTCTTGCGCCGTGTAGGTCAATCCCTGTCCGGCGTTTTTGTTTTCACCCGGCGCTCGGGGACGCAAGCCCCCAGGGTGCTGCGGTGAATAAACAGAGGAGGAGAATCCATGAACAAACTGCACTCAGTACGCACTTTCCTGGCCGGCGTACCGGCCGCACTGCACAGGCCCTTCAAAATCACCATGCCTGCGTTCATCCTGGCGCTGCTCCTGACCGCCGGCCTGACGGCGGGGGCCAGCGCCGCCGCCAACCGGAAACAGATCGTGGCCTACGAGAACTACGCCATCGCCATCAAGCTGGACGGCGAGGTCCAGACCCCCACCGACGCCAACGGCAAGCGGGTCTATCCCATCTCCTACCAGGGCACCACCTACCTGCCCATCCGGGCCGTGGCCAAGATGCTGGGCATCGGGGTGGACTGGGAGCAGGCCACCCAGACCGTCCTGCTGGGCGACCCCGCCGAGGGCGTCGACCTGGTCGACAACTTCAAGCCCTATTACGCGGACGAGGATTGCCGCAACTACCAGACTGCGGACAAGAAGTCCTATGATATTTCCGGCAAGACCTACTCCCACTGGGCCGAGCTCGGTATGCCGTGGGCTGCTGCCATAGGCGCACTGCGCAATCTTTCCTACAACATCGATGGCAAGTATGACACGCTGACTTTCCAGTACTACTCGCCTACGGACGTCCTTCTGCGGGTGCTGGGCGACAACGACAGCGTGCTGGCGGAAGTCACTGTAAAGGGCGGCCAGGTGGCCAAGAGCATCACCGTGGACCTGCTCGGCACCAGCCAGCTGACCTTCCAGGGGGAATCACTCGTAAATCCCAACAGTCCCTGGGGCGGCTATAGCATTTACATTCTGGACGCAAAGCTGAAGTAATCCGCCGCGCAAGCAAACGGGAGGCCCCGGCCGGGGGCCTCCCGCTTTTTCTCTTGCATTTATCCGGCGCACCTGTTATAATCAGAGTGAAAAACAAAAATGCGGCAGCTCGCGGGTGTTACCAGCACCCGCAAGCCTGCACAGGTGCTTACCCACCTACACTGCGGCCAAAAGGCCGCGCCGCTTGGGATATTATACGACAATCCGGCCTTTCACGCAGGGGGCGGCTTTTGTTGTTGTCTGTTTTTGCGGCTGTGTGCATAAGGGCTTCTGCCTCTTGCGCCGTGTAGGTCAATCCCTGTCCGGCGTTTTTGTTTTCACCCGGCGCTCGGGGACGCAAGCCCCCCAGAGTGCTGCGGTGAATAAACAGAGGAGGAGATCCCATGAAAAAACTGCACTCAGTCCGCACTTTCCTGGCCGGCGTACCGGCCGCACTGCGCAAGCCCGTCAAAGTCCCCGCCTTTGCCCTGGCCCTGGTCCTTGTTGCCAGCCTGGTGGTGGGAGTGAGCGCTGTCAACGACAGCAAACAGATCACGGCCTATGAGCGCTATGACATTGCCATCAAGCTGGACGGCGAGGTACAGACACCCACTGACGCCAACGGCAAGCGGGTCTACCCCATCTCCTACCAGGGCACCACCTACCTGCCCATCCGGGCCGTGGGCAAGATGCTGGACATCGGGGTGGACTGGGACCCGGCCACCAAGACCGTCCTGCTGGGCGACCCCGCCGAGGGCGTTGACCTGATCGACGCCTATAAAGCGTATTACATTAACGAATTCCAGCAGGTGCAGACCACGGACAAGCAGAAGCCCATAGATATTTCCGGCAAGACCTATTCCCACTGGATTGGCCTGACCGGCGCTCCTCGGGAGAAAATTGGCACCATTTCCTTCAATATTGAGGGCAAGTACGATACTGTGACCTTCAAGTATTATGCCAGCACGGATATCACCCTGCAAGTGGTCGGTGACAACGACTACGTGCTGGCGGAAATCCCCGTAAAGGGCGGCCAAGTGGCCCAGAGTATCACGGTGGATCTGCTGGGCACCAGCCAGCTGACCTTTAAAACGGTCGAAGACCTGGATACCCACCAGTGTGTGTACATCGTGAATGCGCTGCTGAAATAAACAGCCATACGAGCAAGCGGGAGGCCCCAGCCGGGGGCCTCCCGCTTTTTCTGTCCAAATCAAAGTCCAAACGCCCGCCCTCACGTGGCGGAGGACGACGCCTCGGGACGCTGCTTCCCCGTCAGGTCCTCAATGGTCTGAAGCAGCAGGGACAGGTCCATGGGCTTGTTCAGATGGACGTCGATGCCGCTCTCCCGGGAGCGCTGCTGGTCGCTCTCCAGCATATTGGCGGACAGGGCCACAATGGGAATTCTGGACAGCGCCGGGTCGGGCAGGGCCCGGATGGCTTTTGCCGCCGTCCAGCCGTCCATCACCGGCATTTGCAGGTCCAGAAGCAGGAGGTCATAGTAGCCGGGGGCGGCGTAGGTCACCTTTTCCAGGGCCAGCTGCCCGTTTTCCACCGGGTCGATGAGGAAGCCCATCATGGTGAGCAGCTCCGTCTCGATCTCCCGGTTGATGTCGTTGTCCTCCGCCAGCAGGATGCGCTGTACGGCCCCGCCGGCGAGCAGCGTCCTGCTGCCCTCGGATGCCCCGGCCTGGACCCGCAGGGTGAGGGTGGCGCGGAAGGTGCTGCCCTTCCCCTCCTCGCTCTCTACCTCCAGGGAGCCGCCCATCATGTCCACCAGGTTCTTGGTGATGGTCAGCCCCAGGCCGATGCCGTGGATGCCGCTGAGGGTGGAGTTTTTCACCCGGGTGAAGGGTTCAAATATCTTTTCCAGAAATTCGGGGCTGATGCCGATGCCGTTGTCCGACACCACCACCCGGTATACCGCGTAATCGTGGGACAGCTTCTGCACCTCCTGGGCCACGATGGACACACAGCCGCCGGGATCGGTATAGGTCACGGCGTTGTTGGCCAGGTAGAGCACCAGCTGGTGGAGCTTTTCCCGGTCGGCGTACACGGCGGGGCGGCGCAGGCCCGAGCTGTCCATGGTGAACGTGATGTTTTTCTCCTCAGCCTGGGGCTGGAGGAAGTCGTACACCTCCTGAAGAATGTCCTTCAGGCTGCACTCCACCGCCTTGACGCCGGAGGAGCCGGACAGGGAGGATACCTCCAGCACCTTGTCGATCATGTCCAGGAGCTGGCGTCCGGCGGCCTCCACCCGCTCCAGGTAGTCCAGGGTCAGCTCCGGATCGGCAGTGTTGAGCTTGGCCAGGGAGGTGAGCCCGAACATGGCGTGGAGGGGCGTGCGCATATCGTGGGACATATTGGACAGGAACTCGTTTTTGCTGGCGATGGCCAGATTGGCCTTGGTCAGGGCGTCCGCCAGCAGATCCTGCTGTGCCTTCATCAGGTCGTCCTTTTCCTGGGCGCTCCGCTCCCGCTTTTCGGTGGCGTCCCCCAGGAACACGTAGAAAATGTCCCCCGCAACCTCGCTGTAGACGAAGTGGCCGTAGTTGTCCAGCCAGCCCGTGGTGCCGTCCCGGCGGATCATGCGGTGCTCCACGTAGTCCAGATCGTACTGGCTGGCGGCGATCTGCTCCCGGATGCTCTGCTCCACCTTCTCCAGGTCGTCCGGGTGGACGATGCCCCGGAAGGAGTTGCCGGTGTGCTCCCGGAACTGCTCCAGCGTGTCGCACCGGAACATCCTCAGCAGGGCCTGGTTGGCATAGATGATTTCCTCGTCCTGGTTGGCGCAGTACACCAGAAAACCGCCAGGCATTTTATCCATGAACCGGAGAAAGGAATCAGATTCAAAATGAAGCGGGCCCTTCTCCCGGATCACCTGCAAAATACTCTTTCTCTCATGATTGTCGTTGTCATAGCTCGGCATGGCCAAATCTCCCCTCTCGGGAACGAGTGTCCCTATGACCTCTTATTGTATCATGTTATCATAAATTTGTCATTATTCTGCGAGAGGTTTTTCCCGTTGCGACGGAAACTTTTTTTTGCCCGGGAGAAAATGGGAGCAAGGGCCGCTTCTGCGGCCCTTGCTCCGGGGACGGCGTTCCGGAACGCGCCGCCAGACGGCTTGGATTTCCGGCCTGTTTTACTGGGCCTTGGAGATATCCGTGTTGAAATACTTCGTGGAAAGCCGGGTGAGGGTACCGTCCTCCGCCAGCTCAGCCAGCGCCTGATCGATGGCCTCCCGCAGGGCGTCGGACGCCTCCCCCTTGGGCATGGCGATGGCCACCTGGGTGGAATCGGGGTCGACGCAGGCGATCTTAACGGGGGCGTCGGGGTGGATATTCAGATAGTCGTAGAAGCTCACCTCGGCGTTGAGGGTGGCGTCGATGCGGCCCGAGGTCAGCAGTTCGATGGTCTGGATGAAGTCGTCCACCGGGGTGACGCTGGCGCCGTAGCCCTCGGCCACGTTGGCGTAGGTGCTGCTCATGGTGTTGGCGGTGGTCTTGCCGTCCAGGTCCTCCATGGACTGGATGGAATCGTCGTCGGCCCGGACGATCACCACGGTGCGGTTGTAGGCGTAGGGAGTGGAGAAGTCGTACTTCTGCCGGCGGTCCTCGTCCACATCCATGCCGTTGATCATCACATCGTACCGTCCGGCCTCCAGTCCGGCCAGCAGGCCGGACCACTCGCCCTCGGCAAACACCGGCTCCACCCCCAGCTTTTCCGCGATGGCCCGGCCGATCTCCACGTCATAGCCCACCAGCTGGCCGTCCTCGTCGTGATAGCCCCAGGGCGCCCACGTGCCCTCCAGGGCGATGGTGAGCTGGCCCTTGTCCTGGATCTGGGCCAGCAGGCCCGCCGTCCCACTGGCGGCGGGCGTCTCACTGGCGGGGCCGGAAGGGCTGCTGGCGGCGCCGGGATCGTCCTTGCTGGAACAGGACGTCAGAAGCAGCAGGCACACCACGGCAGCGGCGGAAACCGCTGCCAGAAAACGTTTGAACTCCATGGTCAATCACTCCTTGATACAGTTGCGGCTGTCCCCGCCTGGGGACGGGCGTCAGGGTTCGGTTCCGCCGGTTTGCAGGAACGCCCGGGTGCGTTCCTCCCGGGGACAGGTGAAAATCTCCCGGGACGGGCCCTCCTCCACCACCACGCCGTGCTCCATGAACACGGTGCGGCTGGATACGGTGCGGGCAAAGCCCAGCTCATGGGTGACCACGATCAGGGTCTGCCCCTCCTCGGCCAGCCGCCGCATGACGGCCAGCACCTCCCCGGTGAGCTCCGGGTCCAGGGCGGAGGCGGGCTCGTCAAAATAGATGACCTCCGGCTGGACGGCCATGGCCCGGGCGATGGCCACCCGCTGCTGCTGTCCGCCGGACAGCTGGCTGGGGTAGTGGTCCATCCGCCCGGCCATGCCCACTTTCTCCAGGGCCTGCCGCCCGATGTCCTCCGCCTCGGCTCGGGGCATTTTCCGGGCGGTGATCAGGCCCTCCGTCACGTTTTGCAGGGCGGTCTTGTTCAGGAACAGGTTATAGCTCTGAAAGACAAAGGCGGTCTTTTTCCGCAGGCGGGCGGCGTCCTTTTTGGAGATACGGGCCAGGGGGAACTGCTCCCCGTTGAAGGTGAGGGTCCCCTCGTCCGCCCGCTCCAGGAAATTCATGCACCGCAGAAGGGTGGTCTTGCCCGAGCCGCTGGGCCCCAGGACAGCCACCACGTCCCCGCGGCTCACGGACAGATCCACGCCCTTGAGCACCTCCAGCGAACCGAAGGACTTGTGAACGTTGTTGACACTTAGCAGCATGGCATCACACCCCCCGGCTCTCATAGGCGCTCAGCTTTTTCTCTCCCGCCCGCTGGAGCCAGGTCAGCACCGTGGAGAACAGCAGGTAGATCAGGCCCACCTCAATGTACAGCGCCAGCGGCTCATATACCCGGGCATTGATCTGCTGGGTGGTCCGGAACATCTCCACCACCGTGATGTTGGCGGCCAGGGAGGTGTCCTTCACCATGGCGATCAGCGAGTTGGACAGGGGTGGAAACGCGGTGCGCATGGCCTGGGGCAGGACGATCCGGCGCATGGTCTGCAAATAGCTCAGACCCGCGCAGTATCCCGCCTCCAGCTGTCCGGCGGGCACCGCCTCCAGCGCCGCCCGGACCGTCTCGGCGCAGTAGGCCCCCTCGTTGAGGGAGAACACGATCACCGCCGCCGGGAAGGGGGCGATGGCAGGGCCGATCTTCGGCATCCCGTAAAACACCACAAAGAGCTGGACCAGCAGGGGCGTCCCCCGGAACACCCAGATGTAAAACCGGCACAGCTGGGTGGCGGCCGGCACGCGGGCAAACTGAGCCAGCGCCGCCGCCACGGCGATGATCATGGCGAAGAAAAAGGAGATGGCGGTGAGGGGTATGGTGACGGCCAGCCCGGGCAGGAGCATTTTGGGGAAGGAATCCACCAGTATGTTCAGCAGGGTATCATTCATGGGGCCTCATCCTCCGGGGCCCGCAGGTGGTTGGCATGGGGTTCACTCCTTTTAAAATGAGGGACATTGGATATGCTGGTGGATATCATACCATTTTAGAAGGAAAAATGCAATTCCTTCCGTGTAACATTTCTGCCAAAACCGGGGTCCGGGAGAATTTTTGGCTGAATGTTCAAAAATTCCCCTGCCGCAGAGGGAAAACCCGGCGGCATGATGCAAAGCACGCCCCCCGGCCTGCGCCGGGAGGCGTGCTCTGTCCGTATCTTCGGGCCGCTCAGTCCGAAAGCAGGATCCTGTCGTTGTCCAGATCCCGGCCCGTCCCGGCGCGGAAGCGGCGGAGCAGGTCGTCCACCGTCATACCCGCCCGTTCCTGGCCCGAGACGTCCAGCACGACGCGGCCGTCCGCCATCATCAGCGTGCGGCTGCCCAGCTCCAGCGCCTGCCTCATGTTGTGGGTGACCATCAGGCAGGTGATGTGGTTTTCCGCGATGATGGCGCGGGTGAGCTCCAGCACCTTTTCCGCCGTGCCGGGGTCCAGGGCGGCGGTGTGCTCGTCCAGCAGCAGCAGCCTGGGGGTGACCAGCGTGGCCATCAGCAGGGTCAGCGCCTGCCGCTGCCCGCCGGACAGCAGGCCCACCGGCTGGCGCATCCGGTCCTCCAGCCCCATACCCAGGAGCTTTAACCGTTCCGCGAAAAACTCCTTGTCTTTTTTTGTGATCCGGCTGAAGGGGGCCTTGCCGTGGGCGGAGCGCAGGTAGGCCAGGGCGAGGTTTTCCTCAATGGTCATGGAGGGGGCGGTGCCCCTCAGCGGGTCCTGGAACAGACGGCCCACCACCTTGCTGCGCTTGTGGTCGGGGGTGAAGGTGATGTCCTGCCCGTCCAGGATGATGGAGCCCTCGTCCACGTAAAAGCTGCCCGCCACCGCGTTGAGCAGGGTGGACTTGCCCGCGCCGTTGGAGCCGATGATGGCGGCAAAGTCGCCGGGAGCCAGATGGAGGGACAGCTCGGTCAGCGCTTTCTTTTCATTGACGGTGCCGGGGTTGAAGGTCTTGGAGATGTTGTTGAGCCTCAGCATTTCAGCGTTCCCCCTTCCGTCCTGCGGCCAGCCTGCGCCGCTGGAAGCCGATGCCCTCCCTGATGGAGGGGGCGGCGATGGCCAGCGCCACCACGATGGCGGTGAGCAGCTTCAGGCAGTCCACCGGCACCACCTTGGTGTAAAACACCACGGCGTAGATGAAGCGGTAGATGATGGAGCCCACCACCACCGCCGCTACGCCCCGGCCCACGCCCCGGCGGCCCGCCACGGTCTCCCCGATGATCAGGCAGGCCAGGCCGATTACCACGATGCCGGTGCCGGAATTCATGTCCACCGTGCGCTGGTACTGGCCCACCACCGCGCCGGACAGTCCGGTGAGGGCGTTGGCGAAGCCCAGCCCCACCGTGACCGTGAAGGCCGTGTCCACCGACGAGGCCCGCACCATGTCCCGGTTGTCGCCGGTGGCCCGGATGGACAGCCCCAGCCGGGTGCCCAGAAACAGCCACAGCAGCACCCCGGCCAGGAGGGTGATGGCGGCGGACAGCAGCAGCTCGTGCCACTCGCCGCCCACACCCGCACTCCGGAAAAGGGTGAACACGGTGTCCGTGCGCATCAGGCTGGCGCTGGACTTCCAGCCCATGGCCATCAGGTTGACGGTGTACAGCCCGGTGTTGGTGATGATGCCCGCCAGGATGGAGGGCACTCCCATGCGGGTCTGGAGGAAGGCGGTGACGAACCCGGCGCAGGCCCCCGCCAGCATGGCCGCCGGGATGGCCAGCACGGGGTGGCCCGCCGCCGTCACCGCCACCGACACCGCCGCCCCCAGCACGAAGCTGCCGTCGGTGGTCAGGTCGGCGATATCCAGGATGCGGTAGCTCAAAAACAGCGCCATGGCCACCAGGGCGTATTGAAAGCCCAGCTCCAGGGCGGTCTGTGAGATCAGCAGTATGGAATTCATGGGATCCCTCTCCTCTCGTGAGCCCGCCCCCGGCACAGGCCGGGGGCGGGGATGGTTTTTCGTCCGAGGCCCTTCATGGCCCCGTCCGCGCTTGCGGAAACGCGGGTCAGTCCTCGGTGGTGACCACCTCAGCCACGGTGCCCAGGCTGCTGAACGCGGAGTAGTCGGCATTCAGGGCGGCGGCGGTCTCGGTGTTGACGGTGATGATGCCGCCCTCCAGCAGGTAGTAATCCTCCATGCCGTCCATGCCCTTGGTGAGCACGTCGTAGGCCAGGCCGGCGGTCTGCTTGCCCAGCAGGGTGTAGTTCACGCCGCAGCCGGCGAAGGCGCCGTTGCGGGCGAAGGAGTCGGCCCCGCCGTAGTGGGGGATGCCCGCCTGGATGAAGCTCTCATAGATGGCCAGCTCGGCGGACTGGATCACGTTGTCGGTGGGGGTGAACACCGCGTCCACGCCCTCGGCGATCAGGGCGGAGGCCGCCGCGATCACCTCATCGTTGCTGTTGCCGGTCTGCTCGGTGTAGGCGATCCCCTTGCTGTCCAGGTACTCCTTGGCCTCGGCGACGGGCCGGGCGGAGTTGTCCTCAGACAGGGAGTACAGCAGGCCAACCTTGCTCAGATCCGGGTTCTGGAGCAGCATCAGGTCAATGATGGCCCGGGTGTTCAGCGCGTCGCTGGTGCCGGTGACGTAGTCGATCCCGGTGAGGGCCACGCTCTCATCGTCGGGGTAGGACACGGCGGCGAACACCACCGGGGTCTTGGTGTCCTCGGCGGACAGGGCGGCCACCTTGGCGGCGGCGGTGGCGATGGGGACGATCACGTCCGCCCCGTCGGCGATGGCCTGGTCGGCCAGCTGCTTCAGGGTGCTCTGGTCGTTCTGGCCGGAGGTGATCTCATACTGGATGGTCACGCCGTTGTCCTTGGCCAGCTTCTCCAGCTCACTGCCCACGGCCTCGGCGATCTCGTCCAGGGAGGCGTGGTCCATCAGCTTGATGATCGCCACTTTATAGGTCTTGTCCCCGGCGGGCTGGGAGGGCTCGGCGGACCCGCCCGCCGTCACCGTGGGGCCGTCGGAGCTGGAGACCGTGCCGCTGCTGCAGGCGCACAGGGCCAGGGTCATGGCCACGGCGGCGGCGATGGCGAAGAATCTCTTGACAATGCTGCGGTTTTTCATGGTGTTTTCCTCCATATCATTATTTTGGGCGGCAGATGACCCGGATCGTGCCGGGATCCGGGGAGGAAAAAGAAAACAGCCTTTGCCCCCACATGGGACAAAAGCCGCTGCTTCTGCGATACCACCCAAATTGACGTTAAAAACGTCCGCTCGCTTACGCGTACCATCATACGCGCCCCGATGGATAACGGGTGGGATGCCCGTCGGTCCCTACTTGGCCCGCGCCGTTCGGTCCGCCCTCCGGAGTCCATTCGCCAGCCGCTCGCCGCCCCGTTCCCACCATCGGGGGCTCTCTGAAGGTCTGCCGCGCCGGGTACTTCTCTCCGTCACAGGTTTGTGCTGTTTGATTGTTATGGCTTATTATACGGATGGTCCGGCGGTTTGTCAACCCTTTTTCGCAGAAAAATTTATCCAGTTAAAGCAAAAAGGGCGAAAGCCCTTGCGCCGGAAGGGTTGAGCGGCTATACTGCTTGGGGGAAAATTTTTTGCGTCCGGGATGCAATGTCCAGCCCCTGTTTTCCGTCTTTCAGGGTGAAGGGCCTTTCGGCAAAGGAGGAAGCAACATGGACGACCGAGAGATCATCGAGCTGTTCTGGCAGCGGGACCAGCGGGCCGTGGCAGAGGCGTCGGATAAATACGGCGGCTACTGCCGGGCCATTGCCGGACGAATCCTGCCCTCTCCAGAGGACGCGGAGGAGTGCGTCAACGACGCGCTGTACCGGGCGTGGGAGGCCATCCCGCCCCAGCGGCCCGGTTCGCTGTCCGCTTTTCTGGGCAGGCTCACCCGGAATCTGTCCCTGGACCGCTGGCGGCGGGACACCGCCCGGAAGCGGGGCGGCGGGCAGGCAGCGCTGGCCCTGTCCGAGCTGGATGAGTGTGTGCCCGCCCCCTCCGGGGTGGAGGAGGAGCTGGATGTCCGGCTGCTGGCGGACTGCGTGGAGCGGTTCGTCCGCACCCTGCCCGACACCCAGCGGCGGGTGTTCCTGCGCCGGTACTGGTATCTGTGCTCCGTTAAAGAGGTGGCGGCACAGTCCGGGATGAGCGTGAGCAGGACGTCGTCCATGCTGTTCCGCCTGCGGAAATCACTGAAACAATATTTGGAGAAAGAAGGGATCATGGTTTATGAGCGCACAGAGTGAAAAGCTGCTACAGGCCATCGGGGAACTGGATGAGGAACTGGTGGAGGACGCCGCGCCGCTGGCGGCTGTGCCCAAAAAGAGGGGGCGGCGGTGGGCGCGGGGGATCATCGCGGCGGCGGTGGCGGCGGTGCTTCTGGTGGGGACGGCCTTCGCGGCGTCCCCCGGGCTGCGGGATATGCTGGCGGAGGTTCTGGGCAGCTTCGGGCCTTATGCCCAAAAGCAGGAGGACGCGATATATACCTGGAACGGGTTCGAGTTCCAGGTGATGGCGGCGCTGGCGGACGAAAACACGGTCCGGGTCTATGTCCAGGCCAGGGATACCCGGGGGAAGCACCGGCTGGATATGATGGGGCATTACGACGCATGGATGGACGGAGGGCCGGATGCCCTCATCAATGTGCCGCAGACCAGCGTGGAGATCCGGGGTGGTAAGGCGAGTACCAGCTTCCTGCCCTATGACGCGGAGACGCAGACGGCCATACTGACAGCAAGTATGTGGGGCCGGATCACGGACGACCTGACCGGGGCGGAGCTGTGCATTGATAACACTTACAACATATTTTCCCATCCCCTTGAGGCGGCGCTGAAGATCCCGCTGGATATTGAGGTCATGCCCAGCAGGACGCTGCTCCGATTCCAGGACCTGGTGCTGGACGATATGGAGATCGAGGAAATCCGGGTGTCCGCCCTGGGCATCACCGCCGTCGCGAAAAAGGAGATGCTCTATACCAGCGCATCGCTGGACACCACGTTCCGCGTCCAGCTCAAGGACGGCACGGAGATCAGGACGGAGAAGGACACAAACTCCGGCTATGGTATCTATATGGACGAGGCCGGAGACGAGCACCAGGCGTTTATCTGGAGCTTCGCCGACCCGCTGGAGCCAGACAGCATTGCCGGGGTGTATATCGGGGAGGGCTATTACCCCGTGGACGGGGCCGGGGAGCTGGTGCAGGAAGTCCTGCGGAAAGGTTCCCGTCCGAACGACTGGAACAGCAGGCTGAAGGACAAAAACCAGCGGCCGCGGCCGCGCAATCCGTGATCCGCCGGGGACCGCTGGCCGGATGGCCGGGCCCCGCCCAGACGGGCGGGGCCTTTCCGCCGCGGTCCCGCTTTTTTCTCTTTTCGGTTCTTTTTTGTTTGGGGGGGGGATTGACAAGCGGCGGCGTTTGTGGTATCATACTCAAGCTGACATTTGCGGAGGCGTCCTCTTGCGGGTGTAGTTCAATGGTAGAATCCCAGCCTTCCAAGCTGGTCGCGTGGGTTCGATTCCCATCACCCGCTCCATACGCGCCTGTAGCTCAGGTGGATAGAGCAACTGCCTTCTAAGCAGTGGGCCAGGGGTTCGAGTCCCTTCAGGCGTGCCAGGCCACCGCAAATTGTCCTCAAACTGCATATGGTGGGTATAGCTCAGCTGGCAGAGCACCGGATTGTGGTTCCGGGTGTCGTGGGTTCGAGCCCCATTACCCACCCCATACAATGGCTGAGGGCCGGAGCGTCCGCTCCGGCCCGTGCCGCACCTTTCATATTGGGGTGTAGCCAAGTGGTAAGGCACGGGACTTTGACTCCCGCATTCGCTGGTTCGAGTCCAGCCATCCCAGCCATATATGACCCAGTAGCTCAGTTGGTAGAGCAACGCCCTTTTAAGGCGAAGGTCCGGGGTTCGAGTCCCCGCTGGGTCACCAGCTATGGACGATGAAATCATTGTATCGCCCCCAAAGCCAGTGATTTCAACGTCTTAGCGGCCCTCGGACATGAAAATCCGAGGGCCGTTTGATTTTGCCGTTTCAGCGCCATTTTTTCGGCAGGAGGGAGCTGAACCGGCTGGCAAGGCTGGTGGACGCCATGAATCAGCTGCAAAAGCAGAAGTCATGAACACATGAGACGCCCGCCGATGAAGCTCAGGCTTCATCGGCGGGCGTTTTGCTTTGCGTAAAAGGGATCGAAAAAATAATGGGGGTTGTTTACCCACTGTCTCCCAGCTCATAAAATCGAATACACAGCCCGTATTCATCCCGCAGCCCTTTGCCCACAAAGCGGTTGCGGTGGAGGAGCGGAGCCAACGCCTGGGAATCCGTGATGAAGGTGGGGACAGTCTTGAACGGTTTAGGCCGCGCGCCGTCTGTAAACCACCCGTTATTTTCCACATAAATGTGGCAGTCCCGGCCAGCGTGACGGTTCCCGCCGGGTCTGTCTCTATATGGATTTCCAAAATTGGCGTTAATTTGTGGTTCATAGCGGCCTCCTCATATCATCATTTGTCCCGAACCGTTCCGACGCGTATGTGAGAAAGGCTTTCACCGCGTGGGCGGTATAGTTCCGGTGGGGCAGCAGGGCGTAAAAGAGCCTGTCCACTGCGTTTGATTCAATCGCAAAGAAAACCAGGTTTTGCGACGGCGCCTTTTGCACAATCCGGTCGCTGACAAACGTGCTCCCCACCCCATTATCCGCGAAACGGTACGCCGTGACCAGCTGGGACAGCGCCAGCTTGACCTTGGGTGCAAAGTTCGCCTCGTCGAACATCCGCACACAGCGGTCGTAGAGGTTATTTCCCCTTTGCAGCAGAATGAATTCCAAATCCCGGAACCGCTCCAGCGGAACCCGCGGCCAGGCGGGAGAAAGGTGGCGTCCGGCCTGGATGTCTCCAGCCGACATGGCGCATTGGGCCAGATCGCCGGGAATAGCCGCATTTGAGGGAACGGCCAGAAGAATGTGGTCATAAAAGGCGGGCTGATGTTCAAAGCGGTCAATCAGTTCCGGGTCACAACTGAAAATCAAATCCATTTCCCTCCGCTCCAGACGGCGGGCCAGCCGTACAGAGCTGTCCTCCGACACCTCCAGCTGGACGCCTGGATACTGTCGGGAAAATCCAGCCAGGAGCTCCGCCAGCAGGAAACAGTTCAGATAATGGGTGCCTCCCACATGGAGGCGGCCTGTGCGCACATCCTGCAGGTCATCCAGCTCCCGGCCCAAGTCGGCTTCCAGGTATTTTACCTGCTCAACGGCCCGGATATAGGCCTCTCCCTCCGGTGTCAGCGTCAATGGCCGTCTGCTGCGGTCAAACAGCGCTGCGCCCAGCCGCTTCTCCTCCTGCCGGACAGCCATACTCAGGGCGGGCTGGGTGAGGTAGAGCTTTTCCGCCGCCCTGGTAAAGCTGCCGTCCTGGTAGACCTGATAGATATACTGCATATTGATCTCCATTATATAAGCCTCCCTTATACATATATAAAAATCATAAAATTGATTATACACCAATCTCGTGTTATTGTAAAGATACCACAAAAAACAGACAGGAAGCAATTGAATTTTGAGGGAGGAGGACAACTATGAACATCAACGCATTGTTGATGGACGAGCGGGACAACGTGGTGACCTGCGTGGCCGCCGTACCAAAGGGAGACCAGATCGTCTATCAGAAAAACGGGGAGATCTGTACGCTCACGGCCCAGGACGACATCCCCTGCTGCCACAAGGCGGCGCTGGAGGATCTGCCCCAGGTGGCTCAGGTTCTCAAATACGGAGAGATGATCGGGCAGGCCACTGCGCCCATCGCCAAGGGACACTGGGTGAGCCACGAGAACATTGTCAGCGTACCCCGGGACTATGAGAGCGAATTTATCCACTGAGAGAGGAGCGGAAACCATGGAATTTTGGGGCTATAAACGCAAAGAGGGCCGGGCGGGCATCCGCAACCATGTGCTGATCCTGCCCACCTGCGCCTGCGGCAGCGAGAGCTGCCGGATCGCAGCCAGTCAGGTCCGGGGCGCGGTGAATATCGTGTTCAACACCGGCTGCTCCGACGTAGCGGCCAACACCGAGATGTCGCAGAAGGTACTTGCCGGGTTTGCCTGCAATCCCAACGTCTACGGCGTGGTCATCATCGGTCTGGGCTGCGAGACCGTTCCCCACAACAAGCTGCGGGAAAAAATCCAGGCCATGACTTCCAAGCCGGTGGTGTCCTTCGGCATCCAGGACGAGGGCGGCACCCTGAAAACCATTGAAAAAGCTGTCCGGGCCGCCAGGGATATGGCGGCGCAGGCGGCCATGCAGCAGAAGGAGCTGTGCGACATCTCGGAACTTCTGCTGGGCATCGAGTGCGGCGGCTCCGACGCCACCTCCGGCATCGCCAGCAATCCCGCTGTGGGCGAGCTCAGCGACCTGCTGGTGGACCTGGGGGCTTCCACCATCATGAGCGAGTCCATCGAGTGGATCGGCGGGGAGCACGTGCTGGCCAAGCGGGCCGCCGCCCCGGAGATACATAACCAGATCATCCAGGTGTGCAAGGATTACGAGGAGCATCTGAAAGCGGCGGGCCAGGACTGCCGCGCGGGCCAGCCCACCCCGGGCAACAAGGCGGGGGGCCTGTCCACTCTGGACGAAAAGAGCCTGGGCTGTATCCGCAAGGGCGGCACCCGCCCCATTGTGGAGGTGCTGGAGCAGGCCCAGCGGCCCGCAAAGACCGGGGCCATTGTGATGGACACCGCTGGCTACGATATTTCCTCCGTCACCTCTATGGTGGCGGGCGGCTGCAACGCCGTCATTTTCACCACTGGCCGGGGCACCCCCACGGGAAATGCCATCGTGCCTGTGCTGAAGGTCACGGCCAACGACCACACCTACCAGTGGATGGAGGACAATATGGATGTGGATCTCAGCCAGATCATTACCGGAGAAAAAACCTACCAGCAGTGTGGGAGGGAACTGCTGACGGTGATCGGCGAGGTTTGCAGCGGGAAGCTGACCAAGGCGGAGGCCTACGGCTTCTCCGACGTGGCGGTGGATCACGTCTGCCGCTTCGTGTAAGGACGCATCAACGGGTTCGAGAAAGGAGATAAGAGACATGACACCATTAACGATCTGCCTGATCATCTGCGTGCTGACCATGGTCAGCTACGTGTGGGGCAAGATTCCCATGGGGCTCACGGCCCTGCTCAGCATGGCGGCCTTTATCCTCACCGGCTGCCTGAACCCCCAAACGGCACTGGGCTACTTCGGAAATGCCAACGGCGTAATGATCGTAGCCATGTTCGTGGTGGCCGCAGGCTTCACCCGCACCCAGTTCGTGAAGAAAGCCGCCGCCAGCGTGAACAAGATCGCCCATGGCTCTCTGATGATGGTCATGCTGGGCTACGTGCTGGTCACCGCCCTGCTGGCCCAGTTTATCCAGAGCTCCGTCATCGTGTTCGGCATCATGGCCCCCATGATGATCGCCACCTGTGAGGAGCTGAAGATCAGCCCGTCCAAGACCCTGTTCCCCCTGTCCATTGTCAGCATCGCCACCATTTCCGCCCTGCCCCTGGGCAGCGGCGCCACCCAGGCCGCCGAACTCAACGGCTATCTGGAGGCCAATGGCTACACGGACTTCGTGGTGGCCCTCACCGATCCCATGAAGGCCCGCCTGCCCATGCTCATCGCTGTGATGATCTACTGCATTTTCTTTGCCACAAAGTTCTCCCCCGATGCCCCTGTTGTTCAGACGACTGAGATGAAAACCCGTCAGGACAATAAAGAGGCGCTGGAGGTTGTCATATGTTGGAGGTCAGACAGCTCCCCGGCGATATGAGCGCTTTGGAGCTGGACCGTGCCGACCCCAAGCGCTGTCTTGTCGCCGGCCTTTTTGAGGAATCGGTAAAGGTTGGGGAGGCCCGGAGGCGGTTTTATACCTACATCGCGCCGGGACTGTGCCATAACCAGCCCTGTTTGGTTCTGGCCCCGCCAGAGGGCGTTCCTGTGCTGGAATTCCTGGAGCATGGCTTCTGGCTGAGCTTTGCCCGGGAGCGGCAGATTTTCCTCCATATCCTGGAGCCGGAAAACGGAAAGTACCGCCTGGACGGTACCGACGCGGCCTATATGAACAAGGTCTATGTGGAGATCCAGTCCCGGAAGTACTACGTCACCATGCAGGACAACATCTACGCCGTGGGGATCGGCGGCGGCGCGGCTGTGGCCCAGCAGGCCGCCATGGAGATGGCCTCCGAGTGGTCGGGCCTTGCAGCCTTCGGCGAGATGGTTCCCGAGGCCGGCGTCTACCAGCAGCGTCCTGGCGGCCTGCGCAATGTCCTGCTGTGGAACGGTAATTATATGGGTGAGCCTCTGGATGATGTGCCCTTTGTGCTGGCTTTGATGGACGACATCAAGGGGCGGTATGTTGTCGATCCCTCCCGGGTGTATGCCTGCGGCCAGTCCGGCGGCGGCATGATGACCTCCCAGCTGGCCCTCCGGGCCCCCGGCGTGTTTGCGGCGGTGTCCCCCTGGTCCGCCATCGTAGATCCGGACCATGAGCTGGTGCTGCCGGAGAAAATCGACCCGGCTGTGCCCTGTCTGTTCCTCTTTGGCGACAGCGACTGGCTGTGTGTCGATCGGGAACACGGGGAATTGGAATACCACGTGACTCACGACATTGCCGCCTTCCTCAAACACCTGATGAAGCTCTATCAGCTGGATGAAAATCCCCGGCGGTACACTTGTGGTGAAATCAGCTATAATGTCTATCTCAACGCCAAGCGGGTGCCCATGCTGACAGTGGGCACTGTAAAGGGAATGTCCCACGCCAATTATCCCCGGGAGAGCTGGATCGCCTATGACGAATTCCTGGGCAAGTTCTCCAAACGCGCAGACGGAACCCTGCTCTATATGGGTGAGGAAATCTTATAATCAAAAAGAACCCATTCATGACGGCGCAGGTCAAGGCGGCAGAGGCTGCAATGGCCTGCGCCCTTTTATCAGGAGGAATGCATACTATGGAACGTAAATACCCCCACCTGTGCGCCCCGATCACCCTGGGCCGCACCACCTTCCGCAATCGGATGTTCTCCGCCCCCATGGGCGGCGCCGACATCACCAACGACGGCTGCATCGGCCCCAAATCCACTGCCTTCTATGAGCTGCGCTCCAAAAGCGGCGCGGCGGCAGTCACCGTGTCCGAGCTGATGGTCCACCCGTCAACTGACGGCTCCCACGCCTGCCACCTGGACGAGTCCATCCTCAACTCCCTGGCCTGCGCCACCTACACCGCCGGCGCCATCCGCCGCCACGGGGCCATCCCCAGCATTGAGCTGTCCCACTCCGGGATGTACTCCGGCACCTACATGACCGACAAAAGCAAGCAGCACGGGATGGCCCAGTGGGGCCCCTCCGCCTGCGTCCGCCCCGACGGCGTGGAGGTTGGCGCGCTGACAAAGGACATGATCGCCGGGATCGTGGCCGCTTACGGCCACGCGGCGGGTCTGGCCAGGCGGGCGGGCTTCGAGCTGCTGATGGTCCATGGGGGCCACGGCTGGCTCATCAACCAGTTCCGGTCCCCCATGTTCAACCAGCGCACCGACGAATATGGCGGCTCCCTGGAGAACCGCTGCCGGTTCGCCATTGAGGTGCTGAAATCCGTCCGGGCGGCGGTGGGGCCCTTCTTCCCCATTGAGTTCCAGCTGTCCGGCGCGGAGTTTGTGGAGGAGGGCTACGGCCTGGAGGAGGGAATCCGCATCGCCCAGCAGATCGAGCCGTACATCGACCTGCTCCACGTCTCGGCGGGCACCTATCAGCGCACCTTCGGCATCACCCATCCCTCCATGTTCACCGAGCATGGGCGGAACGTTTACCTTGCGGCGGAAATCAGGAAACACGTCAAGGTCCCCGTGGCCACCATCGGAGGCTTGAATGATCCGGCGCAGATGGAGGAGATCATCGCGTCCGGCAAAGCGGATGTGGTGTACATGGCCCGGGCCCTGCTGGCCGACCCCTTCCTGCCCAACAAGGTAATGGCGAACAAAGATGAGGATATTGTGCGCTGTCTGCGCTGCTTCACCTGCATGGCCGAGCGGGCGGCAACCTCCACCCGCCGCTGTACCGTTAACCCGCTGATCGGCCGGGAGTGCGAGGGGGACGAGGTGGCCCCCGCCCCCGTGAAGAAGAACGTGCTGGTGGTGGGCGGAGGCCCCGGCGGGCTGTATGCCGCCTGGACCGCCGCACGGCGGGGGCACCATGTGGTGCTGTGTGAGAAGGAAAACGAGCTGGGCGGCATCCTGAAAAGCGAGCAGGCCCTGCCCTTCAAGTATGAGATGTACCAGCTGGCGGGCACCTACGCCAGGTTCTGCCGGGAGGCCGGGGTGGAAATCCGGCTGAACACCCCCGCAGACCGGGCCTACGTGGACGAAATGGCCCCGGACGCGGTGATTATCGCCGCGGGATCTTCCCCGCTGGTGCCCCCCATTCCCGGGCTGGACGGGGACAACGTGGTGGTGGTCAACAACTACTACAAGGAGAAGGAGAAGGTGGGCCGTGAGGTGGTAGTCATGGGCGGCGGCCTGGCGGGCTGCGAGTGCACCATCCATCTGGCCCAGGAGGGCAAAACTGTCCGGCTGGTGGAGATGCGGGACGAGTTGGCCCCCGATGCCAACGTCCGCCATCGCCCCCTGATGCTGAGGCAGATGGAAGATCTTGGCGAACACCTGACCGTTTACACCGGGCACAAGGCGCTGAAGGCCACCGGCGAGGGTGTGGTATGCGAGGACAAGGGCGGCAAAGGGGTGCTGATCCCCGGCGCAAGCGTGATCTGCGCCCTGGGCCAGCGCTCCCGCACCGACGTGGTGGAGGCGCTGAACGGCAGCGCACCCTTTGCGCGGGTGATCGGGGACGCCGCCAAGGTGTCCACCATCACCAACGCCGTGTATTGGGGCTATCACGCCGCGCCGGAAAAGGCACTGGCCCCGACGGCCGACAGGGTTTGCCCTCCCAGGCGGAGGCACGGTCAGCGCCCCTCTCCCTGGCGGGCCGTATGTATGCCGCTCAATCCTTCCGCTGGGCGATGGCCTTTTGTTCCTCGGGCAGATTTTTCTCCACCGTCCACAGGAAGACCAGCAGGGCGCAGACCGCATAGCCCACCGTCTCCACCCAGATGTAGCTGACGGAGATCGCCGTCCGGGCGGCGGCGCCCTGCCCCAGGATGTTCAGGGCCGCGTCCGCGTTCTGGTCGTAGCCGCTGGCCCCCAGGACAGCGCTGAAAATGGCGTTGCAGATCGGGGTGCCCGCCACCATCAGGGCGCTGTATACCGACATGGTCAGACCGTCCGTGCGGATATTGCTGGTGAACTCAATGTGGTCAATCACATCGGCCAGCATAGCCAGGATGAGGTAGCACGCCGGGGCGGAGCCCAGACATTTGAGGGCCACGCCGATGGCCACGGGGACGATCTGCCCATTGCCCAGCCCGGCGATGATTCCGCCAGCCACCCCCACGAGCATACCCGCAAAGGCGGTCTGCCGCTTGCCGAATCGATTGGCTAAGGGCACCACCACCGCGGCGGCCAGCGCCATGGGGATGGCGCCCAGAATGGCCAGCAGGGACTGGGACATCCCCCAGGCGTCCCCCAGATTTTCCGCCATGCCCAGGTCGGTAAAAAAGCGGTTGTCCAGCACCCATTGACAAAAAAACGTCATAGAGCCGTTCTTCATTGCCCCGCTCCACTGGAAGCCGATATAGAACAGAATGACCAGCCACCACATCTTTTCCCCAGCCACGGCTTTGAGCTGCTCCCCGATGGAGGCGGATGCCGTGCCGCTGTCCGTCTGGCCCGCGCTTTCTTCGGTCACCCGCTCCCGAGTGAAGCGGAACTGGAGCAGGATGGTCAGGGCGGAGAACAAGGCCACAGCCAGCATGGCGATCAGCCACAGGTGCTGATCCTCCTTCAGCGCCATGGATACCAGCATGGGGAACACCATAGAACCCACGCCCATGACGCCCAGGCTGGCGATGTTCGTGAGGGAGGCCAGGGCCGAGCGCTGCCTGCTGTCCCGGGTGGAAACAGGCACCAGGGTGGAATTGGCGGTGTTGTAGATGGGAAAGCCCACGGCATAGTACAGATTGTAGGCGATGGCGATCCACGCCATTTTCGCCGCCTGGCTTTCAAAGGGGACAAGGAACATCAGCACGCTGGACACGCTCAGGGTCAGGGCTGACAGCAGAATCCAGGGCCGGGCCTTGCCCGCCATGGTGTGGGTGCGTTCAATGAACTGCCCCACCACCAGGTTTGCCGCCACAATCAAAATGGTGGAAAACAGCTGGAGGGCGGTCAGAAAGGCCAGGTCCAGCTTGAGCACATTGGTCAGGTAGTTTTGCAGCTGGCTGGTGAAGATTCCCGAGGCCAGCAGCGCCCCAAAGGGTCCGATCAGGTAGCCGATCAGCATTTCCGGCGGCTTCACATTGGGGGAATTGGCCTGGGAGCGGAGCAGCGGGCTGCCCCATATATCCTGTTTTTGTTCGTTCATATCCGCGGTTCCTTTCTCAAGCGCTTCCTGTTTCACAGAAAGCTTCTAAAAAATGCGCATTCCTCGTCATTGCACCGCTGCGCGGCAGGGGATCTGACATCACAGTGGAACACATGGCCCAGCCGTTCCCGCGCGCTGCCATAGCAGCGATAAACGCAGGGCACGCCGTTTGCCTCCAACGCTCGGTACAGCGGCGGGGCCTGCCCCCGCAGAAAGTCCCCGTTGGAGGTCATGAGAAAAACAGGCGGAAACCGGCTGGTAATATGGGCCGCCACATCAATGCGTTCCAGTTCCCCTGCGCTGCCCCGCCCGGGCAGATAATCCCGGATGAGCAGCTGTCCCAGGGTGGAGGGCAGGCGTTTGCGCTCAATATGATACTGCCCGCAGTTCAGCGCGGCCGCCTTGGGCACAAAACCATCCGGACACTGGAAGCCGTAACCGGCGGCATAGCCTGGGTCTGCGCAGGCGGCGCAGTACAGCCCCAAAATGTTTGCGCCCGCCGAGTCGCCCACGGCAAAAATATGCCTTGGGTCAAAACCATACCGGCCGGCGTGATCCAACACCCAGTGAAAGACAGTATTGGCGTCTTCCAGCGGGGCTGGAAATTTGTGTTCCGGCGCCAGACGGTAGGAGAAGTTCACCACCGCGAACCCCCGCTGGGCAAGGCTCATGCAGTAAAACTGGTAGAGGCTTCTGTCGCCATATACCCAGCCGCCGCCGTGCACGCTGACAATCACGGGGAGGGCTTCATCCTCCCCGCCGCGGGGGCGGTAAACGTCCAGCGCCTGCCACAGGGGATCTTCCCCATAGCGTATGCCGTCATATCGGATCACATCGTCCGGCGTGGACAGCCCCGCGTCGCGAACTGCGTCACTCCGGGCAAACGACCATCTGAGCCAGCGGCTGGCAACAGACATGGCGTCCCCCTCCTTTGTACATCAGTCAGCCGATTTCCACCGAGGCCTTCCCGGTGCGGACGCTGTCGGTCACGCTCAGTTCAACCGCGCCGGTTTCCCCCGCCTGGACCACGGCCAACGCCTCGCCGTAATAGGTATCCGTGCGGCTGGCCACGAATCCAATCTCGTTGTAGGGGCAGGCGCTGCCCAGGCCCAACAGCCTGCCGCCCTGGACCTCTACCGTCAGGACGCCCCGCTCCAACGGTTTCAGCGTGCCGTTTTCATCGGTGTATTGCAGACGGATATAGGCCAGGCCGCCCGGCTTCACGGCGCCAGCTTCGGGCACGGCCCGCAGCTGGGTTTCCGGTCCGGCGGTGCGCAGAGCGCAGCGGCCAATCTCCAGGCCGGCGGCATCATAGCTCACCGCCTCCACCGTGCCATCCTCATAGGTACAGCGGAATTTGGCGATACAGCCGTTTTTCAGTTCCTTCCGGCCCACGCATTTTCCGTTGACCAGCAGCTTCACGCTGTGGGCCCGGGCGTATACCTCCACATCGGCGGGCTTCCCCGCGCAGCCCCGCCAGCTCCAGGACGGCATGGCGTTGGACATCTTCCAGGCGGAGGGGGAGTGCTTTTCCCCGGTGTGGTTTGCCGGACACACGGCGAGGAAGGGGCCCTTCTCCTGTTCCAGCGCCACTCGGGTGTAGTACGCCTCGCCCAGGGGGCGGCCAATCAGGTCAATGCGGCCGGATCCGGCGGACACCCAGCCCGGACCGCCGCCAAACTGGGGGGCGTAGTCCTTGTACTCCCAGGAGCCGATGGACACCTCCCCCAGATAGTCCATCCCGGCCCAGACAAAGTCGCCGATGATACGGGGCTCCTGTTTCGCCTGCTCATAGAACCGATAGGCGTCGGAGCAGAAGGTCTCGCTGCCCAGGATCAGCCGGTCCGGGTATTTTTTCAGGTCGTGGGCGTAGCGGTTGATGCCGTAGTTGTAACCCGCGATGTCCATATTGGCAAAGGCGTCCCGGGTTCTCCAGTCGCAGGGTGGCAGGGTGGCCCCGAATTTCATGAAGCCGTCCCCCAGCAGGCCCGCCAGGTTGTTGAAGAACTCGCTGCCCACTGCCTTTTTCCGGACTGTTCCCCCCGCCGCCCTGGCCTTCTCCGCTTTCTCCGCCTCTTTTTTGGCCTTTGCGTCGCTGTACACGCCGAAGCCGATGGAGCTGAGGAAGTTGAAGAAGATATTTACCCCGCAGGTGACGGGCCGGGTGGGGTCCAGGCGGTGGAGGTGCTCCGTCAGCTCCCCGGTGAGCCTGATCCCCCGCTCCTGGGCGGTCTCGGATACCTCGTTGCCGGTGGAGTACATGATGACAGAGGGATGGTTGTAGTCCTTGTCCACCATGTCCGCCAGATCCTGCCGCCACCAGTCGGGGAAATATTCCACGTAGTCGTGTTCATTTTTATGGATGTACCAGTGGTCGATGTACTCGTCCAGCACCAGTACGCCCAAGTGGTCGCAGGCGTCCAGCAGGAACTTGGAGCAGGGGTTGTGCGCGGAACGGATGGCGTTGTAGCCGTTTTCCTTCAGCAGCCTGATCTTGCGCCACTCCGCGTCCTCGTAGCAGCAGGCGCCCAGCACGCCGTTGTCGTGGTGAATGCAGGCTCCTTTGATGATGGTGCGTTTGCCGTTGAGCAGCAGGCCGTGCCGGCCCCACTCCAGGGTGCGGATGCCAAAGCTGGCCTCCGCGCTGTCGTCCCCGAAAATAGCGCGGCAGCGGTAGAGGCTGGGTTCCTCCAGGCTCCAGGGCCTTCCGTCCGGAATGGCGATCTGAAGGGTAGCTTTCCCATCGGACTGGGTCTGGCCGGAAGCGGCAGCCCCGTGCTCACCGCTGATCTGCACAAACACCTCCCCGCTGCCCTGGGTGAGTATGGTAACCTCCACCACGGCGGGATCAACGCTTATGGCGCGCACCCGCAGGCCGTTTACAAGGATATGCTTTTGGGGGGCAGTCCACAGTGATACGGGCCGGTAAATCCCCGCGCCGGAGTACCACCGGGAGTTGGGCTGGTCGGCGTTGCGGGCGATGACTTCGATTGTGTTTTCCTCATTGGCCCGAAGCCTGCCCGTCAGGTCCACATAGAAGTTGGTGTACCCATAGGGCCGGAAGGCCAGCTTTTCCCCGTTCAGCCAGACCTCGGCGTTATGGTAAACCCCTTCAAACTCCAATACAGCGCACTGGCCGGCCAGCACCCCGTCCGGAGTAAAGGTTTTGGTGTAGAGATAGTCGCGCCCCTCATACCACCCGGCGTTGATGCCGCTGGGGGCCAGCTCGGTACGGGGCTCGGACAGCATGGCGTCGTGGGGGATGGCGACGGGCGTGCCGGGACCGTCGTCCTCCAGACGCTTATAGCGCCAGTTGTCATGAAAGATGACTTTGTTCATGGGAATGCCTCGCTTTCCATCTGAAATAAGAGGGCCGTCCAGGGCAATGCCCCGGACGGCCCGTAAGCGCGGAGCCTATGGCTGGTTACCTGCTCTTTTTGGTGAAGCAGGTGAGGATCGCGGCGAGGATTGCCGCCAGGTTGACGCCGATGAGCACGTAATTCATCCCGGCCAGCTCGGGCTGGCCCACCATTTTGATGCCGTTGACGGCCTCGGCGATGTTCCAGATGCCGCCGGACAGGATGGTCATCATCGCATAGGCCAGCAGGACGGCGGCGATGATGCCGGTGAAATCGGTCCAGACCTTCTCGCCGAAAAACAGGGACGCTTCGCACAGGACGGCGGCTGCCAGGGCCGCGATCACCAGTGGGCCGACCTGCCCGCCCCGGCTCGCGTAGACAAGGGCTATCGCCAGGACCACGATAGTGAGTACCGCCGTGACACAGGCGGAGTAAAAACCGAATGCTTTATTTTTCACAGTGCTCTCTCCTTTCTCAGTGCCCCGCGGGTTCCGCTTTTTTCGTCTTGCTGACCACCAGCAGGACAAAGCAGGCGGCGGTGAGGATGCCGGACGCGGCAATGGCGACGGTGAGCGCGGTCTGCCACATGGGGGTGATGTGCTCGATCACCGCGTTGGCGGACACGCCGTTGGTGATGCCGGAACGGCTGATGGCGTACTCCCAGCTGATGGCCGCTTCAATGAGCAGCTCCAGCAGGTGGCCGTCATCGGTGTCCTTGGCCTTCTGGAGCACCCACTGGCCGTGTCCGCCCACGCCGTCCAGGCACCACTCCTGGGTGCCGGCGTCCAGCACCTCGGCGGCGTGGTTCTTGTAGCCGCCGTCCACGTATTCCTCGAAGCAGGGGGCGGCGTCGGTGTCGATCGCGCCAGTCCAGCCCCACTCGCTGCGCAGCACGATGGTGTTCATGGCGTAGCTGGCGGAGGCCCATTTCAGGCCCATGCGGGCAAAAGACTGCATGATGCCGCCCGCTCCGCCCTTGCGCAGGGCCCCCTCGAAAGCCCGCAGGTTGCCCTCACGGAAGGCCTGTTCGCTGCTGAACACGGCCACGCCCTCGCGGTAGAACTCCTGGTCGTTGTTGCAGAAGTGCTTGGCGCCCATGTGGGAGCCGGCTGCCTCCATAGCGGCGGTCTCGGGGATGGAGGCCAGATAGGACATGATGGGGCACTCGCTCATGTACTCGTAGTTGCGGCCTCCGAAGGGGGTGCGGTGGAGGTTGCCGCCCAGGCTGTAGTTGATCATGAAGCCGCTCCACAGGCCCTCCTCGCCCATGAGCCTGCCGCGCTCGGCGTAGAGCTTGGTGTTCCAGGTGGCGGTGAGGATGGTTTTGGAGCAGTAGCGGGTGGTGGGGGGATTGACCTGCTCGCCGTTGAACTCTACGGTGTGGGGCAGGCTGCCGCCCACGCTGTCACAGCCGTCGCCCACCCCAAAGGCGGGGGAGATGTCGCCCACGGCGGGGCACTGGAAGCTCTCGGCGGTGGCGTTGGGCAGGTCCTCGGGCTGGAGCTGGTAAATAAACTTCTCCCAGGTCTCCCGGTCGGACAGGGACACATCCTTCATCAGGGCCAGGTTCAGCCCGGAATCCACTCCGAAATTGGCGGCAACAGAGGCATAGGAGGGGGCGTTCTCCGGCTTTTCGTACCACTCGCCGTCCAGAATGTCCAGCATCTCCTGCGTGGCCTCCACGGTGGTCTGCTCCACGGGGTAGGTGCCCGCCCAGTCGTTCCGGGACAGGTAGGTGCCCGCGCCCTCGGCCCAGTAGTTCAGGTCGCAGTCCTCAAACTGGTTGGAGACGGTTACGCCGTTGGCCCCGGTGCGGTACTTTTCGTCGTCGAAGCCCTGGTTCCACTTGTGGGCCTTGGCGGCGTCGCCGTCGGCGGTCATGCCATTGGAGGCGGCGTAGCCCTGGGCGGCCAGGACGTTGTTCAGCGCGTCGTGGCTGTCCTCGCCGATGGCCAGGTAGTAGTCGCCGTCGGACAGGATGTAGCCGCCCTCACCGTTGTGGGCCGTTACATCATAGCTTGCCAGCAGGTACTTGTCAACGGTGATGGTGACGGTTTCGGACGCGCCGGGCTCCAGCATCCCGGTCTTGGCGAAGCCAGCCAGCTGGATGGCGGACTTCTCCACCTTGTGCTCCTTCTCATAGTCGCCGTAGGGGGTCTGGGCGTAGGCCTGCACCACGGACTTGCCGGCCACGGCGCCGGTGTTGGTGACGGTGGCCTTCACGGTGATCTCGTCCGCGCCCACGTCCACGCTGTCCAGCTTCTGCTCGAAGGTGGTGTAGCTCAGGCCGAAGCCGAAGGGGAACTGCACCTCGTCGGCGTAGTTCCAGGAGGCTGCGCCCTCCAGCGCCCCGGCGGGGTCAGAAGCGTTGCCCTGGCCCATGACGGCGTCGGCGTAGCGGGTCTCGTAGTAGCGGTAGCCGATGTAGATGTTCTCCGCCTGGAAGGAGATGTACTCGGCAAATTCATCCTGCCCGATGGCGGCATTGATCTGGTCCGCGTTGGCGAATTTGGGGGTGTCGGTGCCCGAGTTCACCGTGGCGGGGGCGGACAGGGAACTGGTGGCATAGGTGTCCACCAGGCGGCCGGAGGGGTTGACCTCGCCCCGGAGGATGTCGGCCACGCCCACGAAGCCCTGGTGGCCGGGGGTGCTGATGAACAGCATGGCGTCGCAGTAGGGCAGGATCTCATGGACCTCCATCTGGTAGGGGCTGTTCAGCAGGACGATAACCTTGTCAAACTCCGCCCGGACCAGCTCCAGCAAATCCTTCTCGTTCTGGTGGAGGGCCAGGGAGCTGATGACAGTGACGCCGTCGTCATCCGTGTCCTTCATGAGCATATCCACACCCTCGGCGCCCTCCCGGGACAGTACCACGATGGCGGCATCCTTGTAGCCGCTGGCCCAGGTGCTCTTTTGGCCCTCGTAGAAGGCTTTGTTCTCCTCGGTGTTGGCGGCGGAGCCAGTGGGCATCGCGCCACCGCCCCAGCCGCTCTCGCCGGTGGCCCGGGTGGTGGGCTGGGCCTTCAGCGCGTCCCACAAAGCGCCGTTCACCTCAAAGCCCTGGCCCTCCAGGGCGGTCTTGAGGTTGATTACGTTCAGCCCGCCGTCTGCCGCCTTGGTGCCGGCGGAGGAACCCTGGTACACAGGGTCCACGGCGGCGTGGCCGAACAGGGAGACCTGCTTTTCAGCGGCCAGGGGCAGTGCGCCGTTGTTGTAAAGCAGGACGGCGCCCTCCCGCATCTCGTTGATGTTCTGCTGGAAGGCGGCGTCCAGCAGCGCCTGCTGGGCGGCGGGGTCATCGAAATCTCCGAACGAGCTCTTGAAATAGGTGGTGTCGCCGGACTCGCCGGTCTGAACCACCTTGGTGGTGCTGACACCCAGCGCGCTGTTGATGTAGCTGGCGTTGGCCAGTGCCAGGCTCTGCCCAATGAGCGCAATGACAAGGACCACTGCGAACAATGAGGTGAGGCCGGACCAAAGCTTTGAGTTTCTCAACTTGAATTCCTCCTCTTTCATTCTTTCTTGCGCCCCGTTCTGAACGACAGGAACAGGTCTTGCTGGTTTTATGATACCATGCCGTCCATGTACCCTGGCTTTTATTTCGCAGACGCCGCAAAATTTTTCGTAAGTGATGGCAAAACGCCGGAAACTGCCGTGCTCTTGTGAGTTGTTTTGTGCGGTTTGTAAAAATGCGCCCCGCGAATTTCGTGCAAAATCACGGTGCGCACAGGGGGATGCCAGGGCTTGCTTGGAGAAAACGGCAGAGGCGGATTTGAATTCCTGCCGTTGGATATGTTACAATACGGGCAAGTAATCGAATGGAGGGGACGGGCATGGTCAGAATTGTGATTGTAGAGGACGATCAGGGGGATTTGGCCCAACTGGCGGACTGTCTGCGGCGCTACGAGCAAGAGCATGGGGCTTGCTTCTCCATGAAGTCCTATGCCAACCCGGCGGATTTCCTGGATGCCTACCGCTCAGACTGCGACCTGATTTTCATGGACATTGAGCTGCCCCTGTTTAACGGTGTGGATGTAGCGCGGCAGCTGCGGGAAATTGACTCCGTGGTCACGTTGGTGTTCATCACCAATATGGAGCAGTATGCTGTAAGCGGCTATGAGGTGGACGCCCTGGATTTCGTGGTAAAGCCCATCAACTACTACCGATTTTCCTCCATGATGCGAAAAGCCCTGCGGGTCATCGCCCGCAGGGCTGAAAAGGAAGTGGTGGTCCGCACGGCCGGGGCCATCACCCGGCTGAGGATCTCCCAGATCTTTTATGTGGAGGTCCGGGACCATCTGCTGATCTACCACACGGATCAGGGCCGGTTTGAGTCCTGGGGCAAGCTGTCAGACGTGGAAGCTGATTTGGCGGCCGACCATTTTGTGCGGAGCAGCACATCCCATCTGGTCAATCTTCGGCACGTCATGTCCGTAGAGGGAAGCAGCGTGAATGTGGCCGGAGAGAAGCTTTCCGTCAGCCAGCGCAGGCGCAAGGCGTTTTTTGCCAGCGTCACCAACTACCTCAGCGGGAAATAGGGGGAAGACGTATATGATATTGCCTGAATCGGTGCAGGCATTCCTGGCACATTTTAAATTCCTGGATATTTTTACTTCGTTCCTACTGGCAACAATGCCTTTTATCTACTGCTGTAAACGGAGGCCGCGATTTTTCCTGCGTGTGGCCGGATCCCTCCTGTCCATGCGTGTGGTCTGCCTGGTGCTTGCCTATACCTACGACGGCACCCTTGCGATGGAAGTGCCCTATTCCATGATTGTGATTACCCTTTTGATTCTGTGCCTCATGTTCTGCTATAATGAGAAGCTATGGAATGTGGTCTTTTATTTCGGCTCCGGCTTTATGACGTGGTACGTGACGGATCGGCTGTTTCTGGTCATTGCCTCCCTGTGCCGGCTGAGCAATACCCTGCGGCCCTATTTTGTGGAGGATACCGTCCCCCATATGCTGCTCTATGTGGGCTGTTTTGCCGTGGTATATCTGTTTATCTTTTTTACTGTGGGCAGAAAAATGCGGCGGCTGGGCGGCAGTGAGATCCCCATGCAGAACGCCCTGCTGCTGTTTGCGTTGGTGTGCATCCTGACCCCGATTTTCTATTTTGAAAGCCAGATCATCGCGAACTACGACCTGTTTCTCTATAATCTTCTCAACATCGGCGAGATTATTTTCTATGTGTTCATGCTTATGATCCAGGTCCTTATGCTGGCGTCCGCCAAGGAACGCGCCGAGTTCCACACCATGCAGAAGCTGTGGCTGGAGGAACAGAAGCAGTACCGGCTGACGAAGGAGAACATCGAGGCCCTGAATATCAAATGCCACGACCTGAAGCACCAGATCCGCAGCCTGCGGGAGACCGGGCAGGTGGATCCCGCCTACCTGGACAGCCTGGAGCGCTCCGTCTCCATTTATAACAGCGCCATCCAGACGGGGAATGAGACGCTGGACATTGTGCTCACAGACAAGCGCCTGCACTGCGCCACCCACGGCATCCAGTTCACGTGTATCGCCGAGGGGAGCCGGATGGCATTCATGGAGGTGATGGATATTTTCTCCCTGTTCGGCAATATTTTGGACAATGCCATTGAATGCGAGACGAAGCTGCCGCCGGAGACCCGCTTTATCCATCTGTCTGTGCGGGCGGTAAACCAGCTGCTCCTCATTCACGTGGAAAACCACTTTGAAGGCGCGCTGGAGCTGCGGGACGGCATCCCCCTGACCACAAAGGACGATAAGGATTATCACGGCTATGGGATGCTCAGCATCCGGCGCATTGTTGAAAAATGCGGCGGGAATTTTGAGATCTCCACAGAGGACCAGCTGTTCCAGATCGACATTATGCTCCCGATCCCGGCCGACGCGGCAGTGGGAGGCGGCAGGGAATGACGCGCCGGCGGTTTCCGCCGGACATCCTTCAAAACTCCGCCAGCGTCACCGTGCGGCCCCCGTCCCGCCTGGACGCCTCCGCGGCCAGGGCCATCACATGGCTCTCCACCGACGCGTCCACGCCGGTGAGCCCCTCGGTCCCCCCGGCGGCGATGAGCCTGCAAAAGCTGCGCATCAGCCCGAAATCGCCGCCGCCGTGGCCGGAAAACTCACCGTTCTCCTCCCGCAGGTCAATGACCCGCTCCGGCTGTCCGAAGCGGCGGAGGACCAGCTTTTCCTCCTCCATATCGCCTTCCACCTCGCCGCCGGTCCCCGTCACCTTGATGCTGCGGTGGCAGGACTGGGTGAAGGCCGTCATGGTAAAGGTGGCGTGAATGCTGCCGGAAAACTCCAGATTCACGGTCTGGTGGTCCACCACGTCGTTGTCGCAGTGGAACACGCACCGCCCGTAAGGGCCTGTGCGAAGCGCCTCCATCAGCGTTTCCTCAGTGGGCTCGCTGACCACCACGCCGCAGGGCCAGACCTTCCCCTTGCCCCGTATCCCGGTGCGGGGATCTGTGATGTAGATTTTCTCAGCGTCATAGGGGCAGTCTTTCTTGCGGGCGCACCCGTCCAGGCACCGCAGGGCCGCCCCCTCCGGCGCGCATTCCGGCCGGAAGCAGTCCAGCGCGCCGAAGCTCTGCACCCTCTGGCACTCTGCCCCCGCCAGCCAGCGCAGAATATCCATGTCATGACAGCTCTTGGCCAGGATCATGGGGCTGGTTTCATCGGACCGCCGCCAATTCCCCCGGACAAAGCTGTGGGCATAGTGCCAGTAGGCCACGTGCTCCACCGCGTCGATGGTCTCCACCTTGCCCACCGCCCCGCGGTCCAGCAGATCCTTCAGGGTGGAATAGAACCTGGTGTACCGCAGCACGTGGCACACGACCACCGCCCGGTTCGTCTCGCGGGCCTTTTTTTGCAGGGCGCGGCACTCCTCCAGGCTGGGGGAGATGGGCTTTTCCAGCAGCACGTGGTAGCCCTTGTCCAGCGCCAGCAGGGCGGCGGCGACGTGCTGGCGGTCCTGGGTGGCCACGATCATCACGTCTGCCAGCCGGGGCTGGGCCAGCAGCTCCAGGTCGGAGGCAAAGCAGCGCTCCTCCGGGACGCCATAGCGGCGGCGCAGCATGGCAAGCCGTTCCGGGCGGCAGTCCGCCCCCGCGACCACCTGCATCTCATCGGGATGCTTCTCCTGATAGGGGGCGTAGGCCTCCAGCCCCCGGGCTCCGCAGCCGCAGATGGCAAAAGTGACAGGATTTGACATAATACCGTTCTCCTTTCTGTGCTGTGATCCTGCGTCCATTATAGCACATACGGCCCGTCGAGTCGAGGGCCTTGCCATACAGGCATAGGAATGGGTATAGTCAAAACACTCGAACATCGGCACCCGGTTTTCAAGGCGGGAAAAGAACGGCGTGTCCAATGGGCTGATTGCGGACAGATTCAATCCGGATTGGTTTTGTGGTTGCATTCGATTGGTTTTTGTACTATAATGTAAGCGTATATGTTCTGACATCCTAGCTCCGCGGGGCGGACCTGTCTGGAATCCCTGCCGGCCGTCTGCAATGAGGTGATAAATGCACTTGTATCAGTCCTTACAAGCCCCCCCGTCAAATTTAAAAAATTGAGAAGGAGGACCTATATCCTATGGGTAACAGTATTAAACGGTCGGTCATGATCCGTGTTGTCTGCGCTTTGGTGGCGGTTATCTTGTTCAGCTTTGTGACCACGTCCAATATCCTGCGCATCGAGCGCACTCAGGACAGGAGCATCCTGGCCAACGCCATGCTGAGCCAGGTCCAGCAGGCGGAAGCGGCCCACTATAAATGGTCGGCCAACCTGAGCAACGCCATGTACGCGGGCACGGAGTTCACCGGAAGCCTGGACCACACCAGCTGCGTGCTGGGCAAGTGGCTGTACAGCACCCTGGAGCTGGAGGATGCGGAGATCGAAGCCCTGCGGGCCCAGATCGAGCCGCTCCACCAGGAGCTTCACGCCTCCGCAGGCGTGGCCCTGGAGCAGTATCAGAACAGCCATACCAGGGCGCAGCAGTATTATCAGGATACGATCCTGAGTACGCTGGCCAATCTGGTGAGCCTGCTGGACCAGGTGGTGGACCGGGGCGAGGTGCTGAGCACCGAGTGCTCCAACAGCATGAGGTCCACCATCACCATCATGCACATCACCACCACCGCGTGCCTGGTGCTGAATCTGGTGGCGCTGGTCAGCCTGGTGGTGTATGTGCTCCGGTCCGTCATCAAGCCGCTGCTGTACATCACCAGGCAGGTGAAGCCCCTCCAGGAGGGGCGCCTGGACCTGGAGATCAACATCAGCTCCAAAAACGAGCTGGGCCGGCTGGCCGAGACCATCAAGCAGTCCATGGGCCGGGTGGAGGAGTACGTGGGCGACATCAGCCGGGTGATGGGCGAGCTGGCCCAGGGCAATTTCGACGTGCATACCTCCACCCAGTATATCGGCGACTTCCAGTCCATTGAGACGGCGCTGGATGTGTTTACCAACGCGGTGTCCGACGCCATGGGCAACATCGTCCAGGCCGAGCACCGGGTGAGCGACCACGCCGAGCAGCTGTCCAGCGGCGCCCAGGCCCTGGCCCAGGGGGCCACGGAGCAGGCCAGCGCGGTGGAGGAGCTGTATGCCACGGTGGACGACCTGTCCAAGAGCGCCTCCCGGAACGTGGAGGCCGCGGCCAACGCCCAGCGCAACGCCAAGCTCACCAGCGAGCAGGTGTCGCTGAGCAGCCAGCAGATGGAGGAAATGGTGGCCGCCATGAAGGACATCGCCGACGCCTCCGAGCAGATCAGCAAGATCATTGCCACCATCGAGGACATCGCGTTCCAGACCAACATCCTGGCGCTGAACGCCGCCGTGGAGGCCGCCCGGGCCGGTTCGGCGGGCAAGGGCTTCGCCGTGGTGGCGGACGAGGTGCGCAGTCTGGCCTCCAAGTCCGACGAGGCGGCGAAGGCCACCAAGGACCTCATCGAGAACTCCGTCCAGGCCACCGGCCGGGGCAGCCGCATCGTGTCCGAGGTGTCCGATTCCCTGGGCCGGGCGCTGGAGCTGGTGGTGCAGTCGGACGACGCCATCCGCTCCATTACCGAGGCGGTCCACCAGGAGGCGGAATCCCTGTCCCAGGTGTCCGAGGGCATCGGGCAGATCTCCTCCGTGGTGCAGACCAACTCCGCCAGCAGCGAGGAATCCGCCGCCGTCAGCTCCGAGCTGTTCGAGCAGGTGCATCTGCTGGAGGATGAGACGAAGCGGTTCAAGCTGAAGGAAAGCCAGCAGGCAGTACGCCGCTGAAAGATCAGATACAGAATGTGGAGCCGGGTGGCGCGCGCAAGCGGCGCCGCCCGGCTCTTTTTGAAGGAGTTGCAATGATGTTTACGCTGGAGGATATTTTATTCGTATTTACGGACACGCTCACCGGCTTCGCCGCCTTGGCGGCCTGCCTGTTCGCCATTATGGACGAGCGGAACCTGCGGCGGCTGAAAAAGCTGCCCGTCCTGGTGCTGGCGCCCCTGGCGGCCACGGCCCTGTCCGTTTGCCTGTATACGTTCATCCCGTGGCCCGACACGGTCCGCTACTGCGTATGCTCCTGCTTCAATCTGCTGGCCTGCACCCTCTGGGTCAAACAAGCGTGGCGGACCGGGTTCTGGCAGGCCCTTGCCGCCACGTGTATGGCGGGGGTGTTTCAGGTGGCCATATCCACCTTGTCCTGGATGCTGCTCCAAACCATCCCGTTGGAACAGGTCTCCCGGTTCCTGGTGGCTGAGGCCGTCTTTGGGGCGGTAGTGCTGGCCATCGTGTTCCTGCTGTACCGCCTGCGCTTCGGACGCTGGTTCCGCCTGCTGATGGAGGACGGACCAGGCCGGCGGCGGACGGCCCTGCTCCTGCTTGCGCTGGAGTGCTCCATGGAGCTGCTGCTGATGATGCAGAGCGGCCTCCAGCCGGACTATCTGATTGCCTATTATCTTCTGGTGACCACCACGGCGGCGCTGATCGCGGGACTGGTGGTCTACCTGGCCCAGCGGTTCGACTCCGCCCGGAAGCTGGAGGCCCAGCGGAACGTCATCGCCCAGCAGCAGCTCTATGAGCGGGATCTGGAGGCCATCCGCCGGGAGGTGCGTTCCTTCCGGCACGACTATAAAAACCTGCTGGCCGGTCTGTCGGAGCAGGCGGGTCAGGGAGAGATGGACGCCCTGCGGGCCACCCTGTCGGAGCTGGACGCGGGCTTTGACCGGCGCATCGGGGAAAAGATCCGGGCGTCCACCCAGCTGGGCAATGTGCGGGCGCCCCAGGTGCGCAGCCTGCTGCTGTCCAAGCTGGCGGCGATGGGGGAGCGGGGCATCGACTGCCGCCTGGAGGTGCTTTACCCCGTGGAGGGGGTGGGGATGGACGTGTGGGACTTTGTCCGCTGTCTGGGGATTTTGCTGGACAACGCCGCCGAGGCCGCTGTGGAGACGGAAACGCCCTGGGTGGAGGTGGTTCTGCTGGCCCAGGGGGAGGGGGTGTCCCTGCGGGTGTCCAACCCCTACGCCGGAACAGTGGACCCGGATAAAATCTGGGCGGAGGGCGTTTCCACCAAGGGAGAAGGCCGGGGGCTTGGCCTGCCGGGGTATCAGCGGATTGTGGCGGAGCATCCCAACGCCGCCAGTTCCACCAGCTGGGCGGGAGGCGTGTTTGTCCAGGAGCTGACAGTGGAGGGAACGGCATGATTCAGCTTTACTTGTGCGATGATGAGGAGGCCGTCCTCCACCAGATCAAGACCGCCCTGGAGTGGAAGATTTTCATAGAGGACTACGACATGGAGGTGGCCTGTGCCGCCGCCACAGCCCGGGAGCTGCTGGAAGCGGTGCGGGACGGGAGCCGGAGCGTCTACTTTCTGGACGTGGATCTGAAGGACAGGGCGTGGGACGGCTTCAAGCTGGGCCGGGAACTGCGGCGGCGGGACCCCCACGGCACCCTGGTCTACATCACCAGCTACGGCGATCTGGCCTGGAAAACCTTCCAGTATCACCTGGAGGCCTTTGACTACATCGTGAAGGAGCCGGAGCACACCGGGCCGTCCGCCGCCCGGTGCCTGGAGGCCGTCCACGCCCGTTTGCTGGACGAGCGGCGGGACCCGGCGGAGGTGTTCTCCCTGCGGACGGGGGATGAGACGCGGCACGTGCCGCTGGGGGACATCCTGTTTTTTGAGACCGCCCCCAAGGCCCACCATGTATTTCTCCACACGGCGGACAGCCGGCTGGATTTCGTGGGCAGTCTGAACGAGCTGGAGCGGGAGCTGGGCGGGCGGTTCATCCGGGTCCACCGGGCCTATCTGGCGGCGGCGGACAAGATCGAGGCGGTGGACTGGAAGGGCAGCAGGGTCCGGGTGGGAGGCCGGGAATGCCTGCTGTCCCGGGCCGGGAAGGCGGCGCTGCGCAAAAAAACGGGCGGGAAGCCGTGAGGCCCCGCCCGTTTGCCGTTCAGGAACGATTCGCGCCGTTTGGGAAATCCGCCCCAGAACGGGCCGGGATTGTGGTATTCTCCTTTTCGCAGACAGGCGGATCGGAAAGGAGGGAAACGAAATGGCAAAGGATCGCTTTGTGGAAGTCTATAACCAGGGCCTTTTGAATGTGGTGAGGATTCTCGTGGATACAGAGACCGGCGTGAATTACGTGCTGGGCTCTCATAACAAGGCAAGTGGCACCGGGATGACCGTGCTGGTGGGCGCGGACGGCAAGCCCGTCGTCACGCCCATGAAATGAATGGGAGCAAAAATGGGGAAGACAGGGATTTTTCCCGTCTGGCTGTGCAAAAGCAGCAAAAGTCTGAAACAGAAAAAGGGAGCGGAAGGATGTTCCGCTCCCTTTTTTGCGGCCTCCTCTGTGCCGGCGCCGGACAAAAGGCGTTCCGTGTACAGAGGAGGCTTGATTCAGCCCCGCAAAAGGGCATCGATATCCCAGCTGGATGGTTCGGGAACCGGACGGCTCAGCCCTCCCTGCCGCTGTCAAAATTCAGGTCATATTTCTCCACGTCGATCAAAACCTGCCCGTCCGCCTCAAAGGTGATGGCGTCCGCCTCCTGCCGGGTATAGATCACCGCGCTGGCCGCCGCCTCGCCGTCGTTGACAAACACCTCCACGCTGAACCGGTCCAGAATGACCCGGAGCCTGATTTCCCCGTCCCGGGGCTTCACCAGGAAGCTGCGGGTGTGGACGATGTCCCGGGGCAGGCCGCTGCGGCAGCGGTCCAGCTTCAGGATGCCCTCCTCCGGCTTGTAGCGGAGGATCGTGTCGTGCTGTCCGTCCTTGGCCAGGTGGAGCCGGAACCAGCGGTAGGAGCCATGGCCCACGGGGCGGACCGTGACGGTCATGTCCAGCATCCGGCCCTGGACGCCAGGCAGGTTGGCCTCGCCGCTGACCAGGATCTGGCGGTGGACCACCGGATCGCGCCGGTATGCCTCCAGCTCCCGCACGGGGCGCTGGTACAGCCGCCCATCCTCAATGGACAGCTCCCGGGGCAGGGTCATCTGGCCGAACCAGCGGCAGTGGGAGGGCTTGCCCCCCACGGTGTCCCAGTTCTGCATCCAGGCGATCATGATCCGCCGCCCGTCCGGGGCCTCCAGCGTCTGGGGGGCGTAGAAATCCAGGCCGTAGTCGATGGCCTGCACCCGCTCCCGGGCAAAGCCCGTTTCCGGGTCGTAACTGCCCATGAGGCACAGGGTTCCGTTGCCCGCGTGGAACTCCAGGCCGATGGGCTTCATGTCCTGGGGGCTGGTGAACAGCACCTGCTTCCCGTCCAAGAAGAAAAAGTCAGGGCACTCCCACATCCGGCCATACTGGTTATGGCTGCGGTCCAGCGTACGGACAAATTCGCCCCTCCAGTTCTCAACCCCCCGGTAGAGCAGGACCGCGCCGCTGCCATCCTCCGTCCGGTTGCCGATGACGGCGTAAAAATTCCCGTCCGCCCCGCGCCAGACCTTGGGGTCGCGGAAATCGACGGCGCTGCCTCCCTCGGGCAGGTCTCTCGCGTCCAATATCGGGTTGAGCCCGTATTTTTCATAATCCATCCCGTCCCCAACGGCGACGCATTGGGTCTGGACATCCTGGAGGAAGCCGTCCTCATTGCGGGCCCGCCGGACGCCGGTGTACATCAGCAGCTGCCGCCCGTCGGGCAGCTCCACCGCTCCGCCGGAGAAGCACCCGGCGGCATCGTATTCCTCGTCCGGGGCCAGGGCGCAGGGCAGGCGCTCCCAGCGGATGAAATCCCTGGTTTTGAGGTGCCCCCAGTGCATGGGGCCCCACTCGTTGGAATAGGGGTGGTACTGGTAAAACAGGTGGTATTCCCCCTGGTACACGGAGAAGCCGTTAGGGTCGTTCATCCAGCCGATGGTGGGGGTGACGTGGAAGGCGGGGCGTTCGGCGCCGGGTATGTGGGGGCCGTACTGGGCTTCAAAGTCCCGGGCCTTTTGCAGGGTTTCACTGGTCATAGCGGCATCCTCCTTGGGTGTTCCATGCGGATAATTTTGTGCCAGCCGGAATGGCGGCATCCGTTTTCAAAAAGGGGCGGCGTACAGCCGCCCCTTTTCGCGGTCGGGCTCAGCGTTTATTCCGCCGCCGCGTAGCGCTCATAGGCGTCCTGATAGACCTGGAGCAGGTCGTCCATGCCGCACTTGACGGACAGGTATTCCTTGTATTTCTCCCACTCGGCGTCAGTGGGCCCGCCGTCCCGGAGCCACAGGCCCTCCTGCTCCTTGACGGCCGCTTCAAAGTCCGACTTGTGCCAGTCGATGGTCTCCATCTCCATCCCGGTGAACACGCAGTCCACGGGGTAGAAGGTGGTGTCCTTCACATAGGGCATCCAGAATTCATCCAGGTCGGTGAGGCGCTCGATGGCCCGGTCCTCCATATAGAAGACCTCGTTGTAATACTCGGCCAGGAGCAGCTTGGGGCCCATGGTTTCGTAGGCGTTGCGGACTTCGCCGGCACTCTTGCCGTACTTGGACTGGGCCTCCTCCTCGGTGATGGACAGCCACATCCCCTTCTCGTCCTGTCCGGTGAAGAACACGCCGATGGGGCCGTATTGCAGCTGCATGGCGGTCTCGCCCACATACCACTGGTCGAAGAATTTCAGCAGATTGATGGGGCTCTGGCACTTGTTGGTGATATTAAGATGCCCGGAGGTAATGGGGGAGCCGGGGCGGATGGTGACGCCGCAGGTGTCCTCGTAGGGGGTGCCTTTCGGCCCGGTGAGGGGCGGCAGGAACACATAATCCTCGGCGTACTCCCCCATCAGCTCCTCGATGTACCACCAGGTGGACACGCCCACATAGCCCTGCTGGCACTTGGCGATGAGCTGGCTGTCGCTCTGGGAGAACATCTCCACGTCCATCAGCCCCTCGGCGTACCAGTCGTGGAAGTAGGTCAGGCAGTCCCGGTAGGCGTCGCTGGCGCAGACAAACTCCACGGCGCCGTCGCTTTTCAGGTGGATGTCGTTGATGACATCGTTGGGCCAGTTTGTGAAACCGAACCCGGCATAGAAAATGTTCTGGCCCCAGCACCACTCGTCAAAGCCGGTGGTCATGGGCAGGGTGGAGCCGGGTGCGTTGCCGTAGTATTTCGCGGACATATCGTTGTCCTTGAAGGCTTTCAGCGCGTCGTGAAGCTCATCCAGGGAGGTGGGCACCTCAAGCCCCAGATCGTCCAGCCACGCCTTGTTGATCATGCTGTACTGGGGGACGGAGAAGATGGAGAATGCCTCGTCCATGGGTACGCCGATGCCCGCGGTGGTCATCTGCTCGCCGGAGGGCAGGCCGTAAATGCCGCCGTCCTCCATGGTAATCGCCGCCCGGATCTCCGGGTGGTCTTCCAAAATGGCGCACAGATTGGGCATGATGTCCGGGGTCAGGTAGGGGACCAGGTCCAGGAAGGTGCCGTCGTCGCCGTACCGGGCCAGATCGTAGTTGGAGAAGCCCACCCCCATAAAGGCGTCGGGGAGCTGTCCGCCGGTGATGCGGATGTTCACCTGCTCCGCCAGGGAGTCGCTCATGGTCTCCCAGCTGATGGTAATGCCCGCGCTCTCCTGGAGGGCGGTGATGACCTCATTGTTTTCATAGCCGCTGGACAGGGCGGAGATGCCGCCCATGATCTTGAACTCGGTCTGGCTCACGTTCTCGTTGACGGTGCCGTCGTTGACGTCGTTCACCAGCCCGTTGGAACAGCCGGACAGCACGCCCGCCAGCATAGCGGCGCACAGAGCGCCGGAAACAATCTTTTTGACGTTCATTTTCACGCGCTCCTTTCTCAGCCCTTCACGGCCCCGGCCATGAAGCCCTTCTCGAAATACTTCTGCACGAAGGGGTAAATCACCAGCATGGGCAGCGCCGCCACGATCATGGAGCAGAATTTCAGCAGCTCGGTGAGCTTGTTCAGCTCGGCGTAGCCGCCGGAGATGGTAGCGGCCTGGCTGGCGGTGGCGGAGCTCTTGATGAGGATGTTCCGCATGACCAGGGGGAGGGGGGAGCCCTTGCCGCCCAGGTAGATCAGGGCGGTGAACCAGTCGTTCCAGTAGGCCACCATGGAGAACACCACCATAACGGCCAGGATGGGCATGGACAGGGGGATCACCACGCTGAAGAAGGTGCGCAGCTTGGAACAGCCGTCGATCTCCGACGCCTCGATCAGATCCCGGGGGATGGAGTTCTGGAAGTAGTTGCGGACGATGATCATATTCCCCACGCCCACGCCGCCGGGGAGGAACAGGGACCACATACTGCCCACCAGGCCGGTCTGCTTCACCACCAGGTAGGTGGGCACCAGCCCGCCCGCGAAATACATGGTGAACAGGAAGAAGATGCTCAGGGCCTTCCGCCCGGGCAGGCCCTTCTGGGCCAGGGGGTAGGCGGTGATGTACAGCATGACCACGGAGAAGATGGTGCCGATCACGGTGTACTTCACCGAGTTGAGGAAGCCGGAGACGATGCCCTCGTTGAGGAACACCCCTTTGTATCCGTCCAGCGTGAAGCCGCTGGGGAACAGGAAGGTTTTGCCCGCGTAGACCTCATAGGGGTCGGAGAAGGAGGCCACCACCACATAATACAGAGGGTAGGCCACGATAAACAGCACGATGGCGCAGACGACGGTCAGGATGATATTGCTGGTGCGGTCGGACATACCGGAGGCTTTTTTCATTTCCGCTCCCCCCTTTACACAAATTCCACGTCCGAGGCCTTGGACGCGATCTTATTGACGATGAGCAGCAGGGCGATGTTGACCACCGTATTGAACAGGCCCACGGCGGTGGAGTAGCTGTATTTGGCGTTCTGGATGCCCTGCTCGTAGACATACACGGCGATCACGTCGCTGGTGGCCTTGTTCAGATCGGTCTGGAGCAGCCACACCTTTTCAAAGCCCACGTTCATCAGGTTGCCCGCGGCCATAATCAGGTTGAGGATGGCCATGGGCAGCAGGGCGGGCAGGTCGATGTTGCGGATGCGCTGGAACACGGAGGCGCCGTCCACCTTGGCCGCCTCATACAGGACGGGGTCCACGTTGGCCAGGGTGGCCAGATAGATGATGCACCCCCACCCGGCGTCCTGCCAGATGCCGGAGGCCACATAGATGGTGCGGAAGGCGGAGGACTGGGTCAGGAAGTCCACGCTGGTGCCCAGGATCAGGTTGATCAGCCCGCCGGAGGGGCTGAGGAAGATGCGGATCATACCGCAGATGACCATGACGGAGATAAAGTGGGGGGCGTAGAGGACGGTCTGCACCACCCGCTTGAACCGGGCGCTGCGCAGCTGGTTGATCATCAGGGACAGGATAATGGGGACGGGGAAGCTCCACAGCAGGCTGTACAGGCTGATGAGCACCGTATTGACGATCATCCGGCTGAAGGTGGGGGCGCTGAAGAAGCGCTGGAACCAGTACAGCCCCACCCATTCGCTTCCCATGTAGCCCTGGCTGGCCTTGAAGTCCCGGAAGGCGATCTGGATGCCGTACATGGGGATGTACTTGTACACCACCGTCAGCACCACAGGGACCAGCAGCAGCGCGTAGAGCTGCCAGTTTTCCAAAATGCGCCGGCCCAGGCTTCTGCCCGGCCGGGCAGAAACGGCGGGGACCGCCGTTTTGGAGGTTCGGTTTGCCATTTAACTCACTCCCTATTTCGTTATGCGGCTTGCTTGCGATATGAAACGTTACATATGCTGTGCTTTTATGATAATACAGGAAATTACAGGCTGTCAAGGCATTTCTTTCTCCCAAATGGCATTTTTCGCTTTTCCACAAAAAGGGCCGCTCCAATTTGTGCAGTTGGCCGATTTGTTCTTGATTTCAAAAAAACTATTGCAAAATAACGTTTCATGAATATAATGAAATTAACGGTGAAACATTTCACGAATCGAGAGGTGAACCCCATGAAGCGAAAAGAAAACGCCCCCACCATGAAGGATGTGGCCCGGGAGGCGGGGGTGGCGCTGGGCACGGTGTCCAAGGTGTTCAACAGCATCCCCGTGGGCGAGGACTACCGCAGGCGGGTGGAGGAAGCCGCCCGGAAGCTGGGCTACCAGGTGAACAGCTACGCCCGGGGGCTGAAAACCAACAAGACCTGTTCCGCCGCCCTGATCCTGCCCGACATCACCACCCCGTTCTTCTCCGCGCTGGCCCAGGCCGTCTGCCAGGAGCTGTCGGCCCGGCGGTACAAAACCATCCTGTCCCTGACCGCCTTCGACCCCCAGGCGGAGCAGCGGTGCATCCAGATGGTTCAGCAGAACAAGGTGGACGGCATCATCGGCCTGACTTACAACCCGGAACTGAAGGTAGACCCCAACCTGCCCTATGTGAGCATCGACCGCCATTTCAGCCGGGACGTCCCCTGCGTGGCCTCGGACAACTTCGGCGGCGGACAGCTTGCCGCGGAAAAACTGCTGGAGCTGGGCTGTACCCGGCCCCTGTTCCTGCGCAGCTGGGCCGAGGTGCCGGGGGAGACGGACAAACGCTGGGACGGCTTCGCCTCCGTCTGGCGGCAGAGGGGGATCGACTGCGCCTGCCTGCAACTGAATGACGCGGAGGGCCTCGCGCCCTTCCGGGACTTTCTGTCCAGCCATATGGACGGGGGGCGGCTGGCCTTCGACGGCATTTTCTGCGTCACCGACGCCCTGGCCGTCCGCATCCGGGCCATGCTGGAGGAGCTGGGGCCTCGTGTGCCGGAGGACGTCCAGCTCATCGGCTTCGACGGCACCCGCCGCTTCGCCGGGGAGGGCTTTTACTGCTCCACCATCGTCCAGCCCATCACCCGGCTGGCGGAAACCAGCGTTGATCTCCTGCTCCAGGAGGACCGGAGCAGCCTGCCCAGTCTGGTGTGCCTCCCGGTGCAGTACGCGCCCGGCGGCACCACCCGGGAATAAGGAGGAGCGGCTATGGCCAGCGAATATTTAAAATGGAAGTACCGGGACGTAAAGCCCCGGGAGAAAAAGGAGCTCACACCGGCGGAAAAGCGGAAAACCTGGTGGTATTACCACAAATGGCGCCTTGCCGCCGGCATCGTGCTGGTGCTGGCCGGGGCGGGCATCCTCCGCCAGGTGCTGGGGGTGGGCCGGGTGGAGCCGGATTTCCAGTTTGCCTATGTGGGCGCATACACCCTGCCGGACGACACCATCGCCGCGCTGGAGGAAAACCTTTCCGCCCTCGGCGCAGACCAGAACGGCGACGGGCAGACGGCGGTGTCCATCCGCCAGTACCCCCTTTACAACCCGGACGCCCAGGCGGCCGCCGCCGCCCAGATCCAGCTGATGGCAGACCTGAACCAGTGCGACAGCACCTTCTTTTTGCTGGAGGACCCGGAACGGTTTCAGCAGGATTTCCACATCCTGTGCCGGCTGGACGGCTCCCTGCCGGAGGACGGCGGCAGCTCTGTTGAGGGCGTTTGCCTGCCGTGGGGACAGTGCCCCGTACTGGCGGGGATGGCGCTGGGGGATTATTCCTACAGCCTGATGGGCGAAACGGTCTCGGGCAGCAGCGGCGAGCTGGTATCCGGGCTGTACCTGGCCCGCCGGGGATTCTGGACAGAGAAAAACGCCCCGTACCCGGAGGGGTGCGAGGCGCTGTGGAACGAACTGGTGAAGGGGGCGGCGGAATGAAACGGCCTGTGATTTGGTGTCTGGCGGCGGCGCTTTGCCTGTGCCTGACGGGCTGTGCCTCCGCCCCGCCCCCCGAGCGGGCGGCGGACGGCCTGGACTGGGACGAAAGCTGGGTCACCGTGGGCGGCAAGGTCGGGGTGGACACCCCGGAGGGGATGGACCCGAGGGAAAACAACGAGGCCCTGGCGGTCAATGGGCTGTACTACGCCACATGGTCCAAGGGCGAGGGCCGTCCCTACACCAACGAGGACGGAGAGGACGCGGAGCTGTACGACGCCCAGGTCTATCTCCTGCTGGGCAGTTACCGGTCCGGCGGGGAGGCGGAAGACGCGCTGAACCAGTGGAAGGATATGGCCCTGGAGCAGTACGCGGACGTGTCCGTTGTGGAGGAAGTCCACAACGGCGTGGACTTCACCGTCATCACCTATTCCTTTGATTCCCAGGCCAACCCCTACGCCCGGGGCGCTTCCGCCTACGGCCGGTTCGGGAACTGCGCCGTCAGTGTGGAGGCCGCCTGCCGGGAGGAGTTTGACGGCGACGCCGCCCGGCTCCTGGCTGAATTTCTGGACAGCTGCCACTACGCCGCGTGAAGGAGGAAATTGTCATGGGACTGTTCGTGCGGGAGGACCCCGGCTATCAGGAAAACATCCGTCAGACCGGCTTCAACCGTTATAAACAGCTGCTGTCCATCCGCTTTGGGCAGTGGTGGAAGGCGGGCATGATCACGCTGGCGGGCTTTGTCCCCCTGGCCGCCGGGATCGTCTGCGCCATCCAGATGTCCAGCGTGCTGGTGCTGATCCCCTGCTCCATCCTGGGCGGCATGATCGCGGGGCCGTTCCTGGCGGGGCTGTACGACGCCGTCCTCCGGGGCCTGCGGGACGACCCGCTCCCGTGGAAGGATGCCTGGGCCCGGGCCTGGAAGCAGAACTGGCGGGACAGCCTGCTGCCCGGGGCGGTGATGGGGCTGATGGCGGGACTGTACGCCTTTATGGCCATGCTGTTCTGGTGGGCGGAGGCGCCGCCCACGCCTGGGACAGCCGCGCTGTATCTGTTCAGCCTGCTGCTGGTGCTGGCGGCAGGGACCCTGCTCTGGCCCCAGGTGGTGCTGTTTGAGCAGAAGCCGCTGGCCCGCCTGCGCAACGCGGCGCTGTTTCTCCTCAAACGGTTTTGGCGGGTGATGGGCGCGGGGCTGGCTCAGCTGGCCTATCTCACGATTATGGTGCTGTTCGCGCCGTGGACGCTTCTGCTGCTGCCTGTCACCGGCATCTGGTATGTGGTGTTCCTGTCCCAGCTGCTGATCTATAAGCAGCTGGATGAGGATTTTCATATTGAGGAATCCATTCAAAAAGCAATGGCGGGGCCGCTATGAAAATCCACCGCGCCCGAGCTGGCGGAATGCTTCGGGATGTCCCGGCGCACCATCAGCCGGGACATTGAAGCCTTCTCCCGGGCGGGCCATCCCCCAGACCGCCGCCCGGGGCTATGGGGGCGGCGGCGGGAGCGCTGCGGCTGAGGTTCATTCCTCCGCCGCGCGGCTGGAAAAACCGCCTTCGGGCGGCTCCCGGTCCGCGTCCTTTTCCAGGGGCATATCGTCCGGCCTGCTCCGGTCCCACGCGCCGTCCGTCATGCCGCCGTTTTCAGGCGGTTCGCCGTCCGCCGGGAATCCGCCTCCCTGGGGGCCGCCGCCCATGGTTCCGTCCGGCCTGCCTCCCATATTCCCGCCGCCCATAGCCCCCATCATGCCGGGGGTCCCGTAGGTGGTGATATAGTCCGAAAGGGTCAGCTCCGTCAGGTCAGTGCCGCCGGAATAGGTCCCGCCGGAGCAGATGCCATCCTCTGACTGACCGCTGTAATCGCCGCCCCAGGAGAGCGTATAGGCCGCGCCGCCCTCCAGCTCGGGAGAGGAAAACACGATGCTGCCGGCGTCAATGGGCAGTTCCCACACAAAGCTCTGATTTTCCCCCGCAAGGCTGACACAGGCGCCAGCGGGAAGGGCGCTGCCAAGGCCGAGGGAAACGACATACTGGCTGGCCTGGCTTGGGATCTGGGACATACCCCCGCTGCCCACGGCAAGAAGGGTCCCGCCGGACAGGGTGAAGGAGCCGTCGTAATCCAGCGCGCCGTCGCCCATGCCGGAGCTGAACACGATTACCGTGCCGCCGGACAGGACGGCGTTCCCATTGGAGTCCAGCCCGTCGCCGCCCGCCGCCACCACCAGATACCCGCCGGATATGTCAATGTAATGGTCTGAACTGCCGCCGAAGGGATTCCCGCCGTCGAAGCCGCCAAAGCCGCTGGCGTCCACGCCCCCCGCGGCGTTCACCCCGTCGTCGGAGGACGTGATGCGGACTGTCCCGCCGGTCATGGTAACGGAGACGCCCTCCAGGCCCTCGTAGGAGTCCAGCACATTGATGTCCCCGCCGGATACCGTCAGCGTTTCGCCGGCGTGGACGGCGTCGTCGCCGGTGGAGATGGTGTATTCCCCGCCGGAAATCACCACGTTCCCGTTGGAGTGGATGGCGTCGTCGGAGCAGTCCAGGTGATAGGCCCCGCTGGATATGGACAGCTCCGTCCCGGCCTTGAGGCCCTTGGCGCTGGCGTCATCGGCGGGCTGTACGCCGCTGCCGCCTCCGGAGGTGACCGTACAGCTGCCGCCGGACATGGTGAGGGACGTCTCCGCCTGGATGCCGTCCTCCCCGGCGGTCAGGTCCAGGGCGGCGTTGGACACGCTGACCCAGCCCAGCGTCCCGTCGGCGTCGTTGGTGGAGCGGATGGCGTCGCCGCCGCAGGCCACGGTGATGTCCGCGCCGGCGATGGTGTTGGAATCCTTGCCGTTGATGCCGTGGCCAACCGCGTTGACCACGATGCCGCTGTTGTAAATTTGCAGGGTGTCCTTACTGGTGATGCCGTTGCCGCAGCTGGCCGTCACCGTCAGCGTTCCCCCGCCCTGGATCACCATATCCGCCTTGCTGTACAGGCAGGCGTTGGGCTCCCCGTCCGCCGCTGAGGAGTATTCGTCGTCATAAGTATAGACGGCCCCGTCCGTCAGGGTGTTTTCCGTCCCCTCCACAAGATGTACGGCGGCGGTACCAGCCTGATAGATGTACAGGGGGCTGCCGTAGGAGCAGGTGATGTCCGCGCCGTTCAGGGCCACTGTCACGTCCTCCCTGGGGGCGTTGACGACGACGCGGCCCTCCTCCAGGGAGCCGCTGACCGCATAAACCCCGGCGGCGGTAATGGTGACCACGCCATCCTTCTCCCCGGCGCCTGCCCCGTCCACGGCAGCGCCGCCGGAGAGGGTGATGGTGGTGGCGTCCGCCAGGTCCAGGCCGGCGGGGGCCCCGGATTCTGCCGCGCCGGGCTCTGCGGACGATTGTACCTGGCCGCTGTCCGGCTGGCAGGCGGTGAGCGCGCCAAGCAAAACGGCGGCGCTGAGAAACAGCGCGGTCAATTTGAATGGATATTTCATAGTAGATGCCTCCAGTTCTATCGAAGTCTGGAACAGTTATATCCGGCAAACCTAAAGGGAACTTAAAGCTTCGGGCGGGCCTGAGGGAGTTTGCAAAATAGTTACGCCTCCCGCGCCGGTTCTTTAGCTTCACTTTAGGAAAAGCCGTTATGCTGTCCCCAGAACACAGCAAGGAGGCATATTCATGGCTGGAACAATACAGTTCAACTTCAAGCGGTATGAAAAAAAGTATATGCTGGCGCCGGACCAGCTGGCCCGGGTGCTGGCGGGCATGGAAAACCATGTGCGCGCCGACGGGTTCGGACGCTGCGCCATCTGCAGCATCTATTATGACACCGATGATTTCCGGCTGATCCGGGCGTCGCTGGAGAAGCCTGTCTATAAGGAAAAGCTGCGGATGCGCAGCTACGGCGTTCCCGGGGACGGGGACAAGGTGTTTGTGGAACTGAAGAAGAAATATGACGGCGTGGTCTACAAGCGCCGCACCGTCATGACTGCCGCGGACGCGGTGTCGTACCTCCACCACGGGGCCGGGCCGGCGGAGAAAAACCAGGTCTGCCGTGAGATCGACTGGTTCATGCGGAGCTGCCGCCCCGCGCCCAGGGTGTTCATCGCCTATGACCGGACGGCCTTCGCGGGGGTGGAGGACCCGGACCTGCGGATCACCTTTGACACCAGCCTGCGGTGGCGGGACAGGGAGCTGGACCTGCGGGCCGGGGACTATGGGGAGGCGCTCCTCTCCCCGGGACATATTTTGATGGAGGTCAAGATCCCCGGCGCCGCCCCCGTCTGGCTGGCCCATCTGCTTAGCGAGACCGGCGCGTTCCATACATCCTTTTCCAAATACGGCGCCTGGTACACCCGGAACATCCTGGGCCGCCGCCTGCCCGAACCCGCCAAGCGCTCCGAGGCCGCAGGAAAGGGGGTGCGCACCTGTGCTTGATTCCATTATCCCGGGGAGTGAAATTACCCTGAGCGTGTTCCTGATCTGCACCGGGGCCTCCCTGCTGCTGGGGCTGGGGATCGCCTGGCTTTGTATGTACAAGAGCAGCTATACCCAGAGCTTTGTCATCACGCTGGCCATGCTTCCCGCTGTGGTGCAGGCCATCATCATGCTGGTCAACGGCAATATCGGCACCGGCGTGGCCGTGGCGGGCGCCTTCGGGCTGGTCCGGTTCCGCTCCGCCCCCGGCACCGCCAAGGAGATCGGCATGATCTTTCTGTGCATGACCATCGGTCTGGCCACGGGCATGGGCTATGTACTGCTGGCGGGCCTGTTCTTCGTGGTGATGGCCCTGTTTGTGCTGGCGCTCTCCCGGCTGCGCTTCGGCGGCGGCGACATGAACCAGCGGGAGCTGAAGATCACCATCCCGGAAAACCTGGACTACGACGGCCTGTTCGACGACCTGTTCCAGCGGTACACCCGCTCAGCGCGGCTGGACCGGGTCAGGACCAGCAGCATGGGCACCCTGTATGAGCTGGAATACCGGGTGGTGCTGAAGGACGCGGAAGCCCCCAAGGCGTTTCTGGACGAGCTGCGGTGCAGGAACGGGAATCTGAACATCATCTGCGGCAGGACGGCCTCCCGGGAGGCGCTGTAGCGCACATGGCAGACGGCGGGAAACAGCTGCGGTTCTCCGCCGTCTGCCTTATAGGGCCAAAACACTTGAAGCTCGGCAGCCGGGTTTCAGGTGTTTTACCATCAAGCCCACCGCAGGCCGCTTCGCGGACTGCAAAAGATGGGATTGACTTCTTTTGAGAGCGGTGACTATACTACCCATAGGAACAGGAAACGGAGGGGATCACGTTGCGTCTTTTGATCGCGGAGGACGACCTGGATCTGGCGGAAGCGCTGGCCGTCTTTTTGGAGAAGCACCAATACACCGTGGACGCGGTCCACGATGGAAGCGCCGCCCTGGATTACGCCGGGACGGGGGACTATGACGCCGTTATCCTGGACATCATGATGCCCAAGCTGGACGGGCTTCAGGTGCTGGCCCGCCTGCGGGACAGCGGCGTCTCCACCCCCGTCATGCTGCTCACCGCCAAGGGGGAGAAGGACGACAGGGTGGCGGGCTTCAACTCCGGCGCGGACGACTATCTGCCCAAGCCCTTTGCCCCGGACGAGCTGCTGGCCCGGGTGCGGGCCATGCTGCGGCGGGCGGGGGACTACAAGCCCGCCGTTCTGCGCTTCGGGGACCTGGAGCTGGACTGCGGAAGCGGCGCCATCCGGCGCGGCGGGCGGTCGGAGCGGCTCAGCGGCCGGGAGTTCCAGGTGATGGAGCTGTTTATGCGCTCCCCCCGGGTGATCCTGCCGGCGGAGCGGATCATGGAGCGGGTGTGGGGCTGGGACGCGGAGGCGGAGATCAACGTGGTCTGGGTCCACATATCCAACCTGCGGAAAAAGCTGGCGGGCGTGGGGTCCTCCGTCACCATCCGCGCCAGCCGGGGGCTGGGGTATTCCCTGGAGGACAGGGGATGATCAACAGACTGCGCCGTCAGTTCATCGCCATCGCCATGACCTCCGTCACCCTGGTACTGCTTCTGATGGCGGCGGCCATCAATGTGTTCAATTTCCTGTCCACGGACGGGGCGCTGGGCGATACCCTGCGGATGATCTATGAAAACCAGGGGATGATCCCCCAGTTCCCCGGCGGCAGGCCGGAAAAGCCGCCCGGAGGGCAGTTCACCCCGGAGACTCCCTACTCCACCCGGTACTTTGTGCTGTATTACAGCGGGGACGGCACGCTGGACATGGCCGATTTGAAGCACATCGCCGCTGTGACAGAGGAGGACGCGGACCGCTTTCTGTCCACCGCCATAGACCGGGGGGAGGGCATGGGCTACACAGGGCAGTATAAATACTATGTGGTCCGCGTTGGCCAGGACCGGTATATGGCCATCTTCCTGGACTGCCAGCGGGAGCTGTACTCCGTGCGGACCTTTGCGGTCATTTCCCTTCTGGTGGCGGCGGCCTGCGCGGCCCTGGTCTATCTGCTGATCTGGTTTTTCTCCAAAAAGGCCATCGAGCCCACGATAAAAAGCGTGGAAAAGCAGAAGCAGTTCATCACCGACGCCAGCCATGAGCTGAAAACGCCGCTGACGGTGATCGCCACCAGCCTGAAGGTGCTGGAGCTGGAAGTGGGCCGGCAGAAGTGGATCGACAAGGCCCAGGCGCAGACAGAAAAGCTGTCGGAGCTGGTGAACGATCTGGTCTTGCTGGCCCGGCTGGACGAGGAAAAGCCGCCGCTGCGGTTTGCCAGATTCGACATCAGCGCCGTGGCGTTGGAGACAGCGGAATCCTTCCGGGACTTCGCCGCCGCCAGGGGGCACGTGCTGGAGGTGGAGGCCCCGCCCGGCCTGTTCTGCTTCGGGGACGAATACGCGGTGCGTCAGCTGGTGTCCATTCTGCTGGATAACGCCGTCAAATACGCGGACGACGGCAGTACAATCCGCCTTGGGCTGGAGAAGTCCAAAAAGGGGGCGGAGCTGCGGACGTCCAATTTCTGCGCCGGACTGGACGGAGCGGAGCTGGACAAGCTTTTTGACCGGTTTTACCGGCCGGACCGCTCCCGGTCCAAGCAGACGGGGGGCTTTGGAGTGGGTCTGTCCATTGCCCGGGGCATTGTGGAGGCCCATAAGGGCTCCATCCGGGCGGAGTGTCCGGAGGAGGGCGTGATTCAATTTGTGGTAACGCTGCGGGAGTAAGCAGAACGCTCCCGGGAGATGCCCGCGCCGGCGGCGCGGGCATCTGGCAGGCGGACGCAGGGCCGGCAGAAGCAGCCCGTAAACAGGCTGAATCAGATTTCGTTCCAGCACTTGCAATATGCGGCGAAGTGTGCTATATTGTTAAATAAATTTTCTGCCCAACCAGGGCTTAACCTTACAACGAAGGGAACGATACTACCATGTCAGGACATTCCAAGTGGCATAATATTCAAAAGACCAAGGGCGCGGCGGACGCCAAGCGGTCCCAGACCTTCACCAAAATCGCCCGTGAGATCATCGTGGCCGTCAAGACCGGCGGCTCCGGCGACCCCAACAATAACTCCCGTCTGGCAACCGTCATCGCCAAGGCCCGGGCCGCCAATATGCCCAACGACAACATCAAGCGCACCATCGACAAGGCCGTGGGCTCCGGCAACGCCAACGACTACGAGTCCATTACCTACGAGGGCTACGGCCCCGGCGGCGTGGCCGTCATTGTGGAGACCCTCACCGACAACCGCAACCGCACCGCCTCCGACGTGCGCCACTGCTTTGACAAGTTTGGCGGCAACCTGGGCGCCACCGGCTGTGTGTCCTGGTCCTTCGACCAGAAGGGCGTACTGGTCATTGAGCGGGAGGACCTGGATGAGGAGACTGTCATGATGGACGCCCTGGACTGCGGCGGGTTGGACTTTGAGGCGGATGAGGACTGCTTCACCGTCTACACCGCCCCGGACGATTTCGCCGCCGTGGTGTCCGCCATGGAGGAAAAGGGCTACGTTTTTGCCTCCGCCCGGGTGGAGATGGTGCCCCAGAACTATGTCACGCTGTCCGGCGAAAAGGACATCAAGAACATGGAAAAGCTCATCGACACCATGGAGGACAACGACGACGTGCAGAACGTCTGGCATAACTGGGAACAGGAGTAATTCGATTCAAAAGTCCCTGTTTTAACTTGGCTTTTTGAAAATTTTGCGACTTATTTTGATGGCTGGTTTAACCAGATAAAGCAAAAAATCCGGTGAGCGACGCGATGCATCAGACCTGCTGTTGTGCTGTACATGGGGGCTGATGTGATGCGTCTTTCGGCGGCTGTACAAGACTATTCTGATAGAGATCGAGGTTAGGAAGTACACCCATAAGGGGTATCATACTAACCTTGGTCTCTTTTTGTGTTTTTGTGAGGAAATAGCCGGAATGCGTCGAAAGGACCCGCACAGTGTGGGCTGGGGGAAAAGTCCGATGTGATTGCATTGGAGACGTACCGATCAGCGTCATTCTGCGGGTGGCGGCAAGAAAAAACCTTGGACGGAGTAGTATACTACTCCGTCCAAGGTTTTTTGAACTTTTAACTTCCTCGTTCTGTTCTATTTGTCGGCACTCTTTCGGAAGAATTAAGACTTTTCCGAAAAAATTTTTTTGGACGGTATTGTATACAATACCGTCCAAAATTTTGAGGCATGGCCTGGCCGAACAGGCACGAGGGGGGGTACGGACATGGCGTGGAAAAAGCGCGGCGTCGCGGATGGAGAAGCGGTCCAGTACACCACCATCAAAGCGCGTCTTTATCCCGATGAAGCCCAGGCGGAGCTGTTCGAGAACACCTTCGGCTGCTGCCGGTACATCTGGAACCGGATGCTGGCGGACCAGCAGAGGTTCTACCTGGAAACCGACCAGCACTTCATTCCCACCCCGGCCAAGTACAAAAAAGAAGCGCCGTTTCTGAAAGAAGTGGACAATCAGGCGCTGATCCAGGAGCACAACAAGCTCTCTCAGGCATTCCGCGTGTTTTTCAAAAATCCGGAATCCTTCGGCCGCCCCAAATTCAAAAAGAAAAAAACCGACCGGGATTCCTTCACCGCCTGCAGCCATGAATTTGAATCCGGTCCCACCATCTACATCACGAAAAACGGCCTGCGCCTGACCAAAGCCGGAATTGTCCGGGCAAAATTCCCCCGCCGTCCCCGGAACGGCTGGAAGCTGAAGCGTGTCACGGTGGAAAAAACAAAAACGGGCAAATTTTACGCCTGCATCCTTTATGAGTACGCCGTCAAGGCGCCGGAACCCGTTGTCCCCACGCCGGAAACCACGCTGGGCCTGAAATACTCCATGGCCCGCTTCTACGCGGCGGACGACGGCTCTGCCGCCGACGCCCCCCACTGGCTCAGGCAGTCCCAGGAAAAGCTGGCAAAGCTCCAGCGCCGGCTGAGCCGGATGGAACCCGGTTCCAGAAACTACCGGGAAGCCGTCCAAAAATACCGCTTGCTCCACGAGCACATCGCCAACCAGCGCCGCGACTTCATCCACAAGGAATCCAGCCGGATAGCCAACGGCTGGAACGCTGTGTGCATGAGAGGCGATTCCATGCAGGAAGTGTCGAAAAAGAAAGTCCTGCCTGGAAACGCGCTGGATTCCGGGTTCGGGATGTTCCGGGAGTGCCTGCGCTACAAGCTGGAGCGGCAGGGCAAGCCGTTGATTCTGGTGGACCGCTTCACCCCCACCACCCGCATCTGTTCCGCCTGCGGGGAGCTGCGGGGCTGCGGCCTGCACCGGCGGGCCGTCTGGGTCTGCGCCAAATGCGGCGCGAAACACCAGCGCGAGGCCAACGCCGCGAAAAACATCAAGGCCCAGGGCCTTGCCCAATATTTCAACCGTCAGGAATTGCGCGAAAGCGCCTGAATACAACCCCAGCTATACCGCCCGGGACAGCGGTGAACGCCCATGGTTCCGGCTGGGAGCGTTGAGTGAAGCGAAATTGCCCCGCAATCCCGTTTCACTCAGGGTTTTCCAGGCCGTTAAGTGGGAAACGAGAGGGTATCTTTTCTTCGGAAATCGTGCCTGAAGCCCTCCGGGGCGTCCACAATATTATGACGATGAAACATGGCCCAAAGGATTGGGCCGCAGGCGAAAGGAGTTTGCCCATGCTGTTTTTGCAGTTGAAAGACAAGGAATACCTGACCATCGGCGACGACATCGTTATCCAGGTATTCACCAATTCCACCATCCGGGTATCGGTCCAGGCCCCCAGGGAGCTGGCGGTCCTCCGGGGCGAGGTGCTGGAGCGCAATGGAAGCCAGCGGCCCCGGGCGGTGTTCGGCAAAAGCCCGGAACAGGTGAAAAAAGAGCAAAAACGTCAGAAAACCAACCAGAATCCGGTTTCAAACGGCTGACGAGCCGGTTGGAATACAGCCCCGTACCGACAGGCAGGGCCGCTGGCGCGCACAGCGGATCGCTGAACGGTACTCCACCCAGCGGCGGGACACGGACGTCCCTCCGCGCCGGAACCGCGAAACCCCAAAATCATTTTATTTGAGAGGAAGATTTATAAAATGAGGATCCAACACAACATCATGGCCATGTCCGCGTATCGCAACTACACCAACAATGTGTCTGCGATGAAGAAGAACCTGGAGAAGCTCTCCAGCGGCTACAAGATCAACCGCGCGGGCGACGACGCCGCCGGTCTGGCGATTTCTGAGAAGATGCGCGCCCAGATCACCGGCCTGGAGACCGCCCAGAAGAACGCCAAGGACGGCATCAGCCTGGTGCAGACCGCCGAGGGCGCTCTGACCGAGGTCCACGATATGCTCAACCGTATGGTGGAGCTGGCCACCCAGTCCGCCAACGGCACCTACGACAACACCACCGACCGCGCTCAGATGCAGAAGGAGGTCAACCAGCTGCTGGAGGAAATCGACCGCATCGCCGACTCCTCCAACTTCAACGGCATCAATCTGCTGGACGGCTCTCTGGGCCTGAATACCGACGCGTTCGAGGTGGGCGGCGTTGCGGCAGGCGTGGCCGCTGTGCCGGGCACGCCCATTACTGGCGCTGCTTCGGCAGGTGCTTCGACCGACGCCGATACCCACGTTAGCGCAACTGCCGCTGGTCAGAACCCCTCCTTCTCCGTGGACGTAGCCGACCTGGAAATCACTGTCACCGGCTCCACGGCTCAGAATGCAACCTTTACGATTGGCACCAAGACGGTCCAGGTTTCGCTGGCGGGCGGCACGAAGGCTACCTCTGTGACAAAGTACACCGCCAGCGACATTGCCGATAAGATCGTTGCGGCCTTCAACAGCGGCACGAACGCCGCCGGAACCGCGAACTCTGCCGGCGCTGTCAAGGGACTGATGTTCAGCGCAGCAGTGGGCAGCGATGGCCATACCATCAACTTTACCTATGAGGGCGTGGCCAACGCAGGTGGTACCGCAGTGGATGGGAGCGCCACGCTGGGTAGCACAGCGGCCAGTGCTTTCAATGCCCTCTACGGCGGCGGTTTCTCAGCTGCCGCTTCTGTGACCGGTAAGCTGGAGATCACCTCTGGTCGTGTCAACTGTGACATCCTGAACGCCAAGGAAGCTGTTGCTGCGGGCGACACTCAGCGCGGCGGCATCTCCTTTACCCTGGCAAGCAGTGCGATTGCCGATGGCAACAAAATCACCATTGATGGCAAGGAGTTCACCATCAGGACCACCGGCACCGGCACGTTTGGCAGCGATGTCATCGACCTGCGCGGCGTTGCCTCCGACGAGTTGCTGCGCCAGACCGTCCTCCAGCTGTCCAACAAGACCACCGACAACTTCACCATCCACACTGCCAGTGCGGACGGCGGCAAAATCCACCTGGAGCAGACTGCGGAGAGTTTCAATGGCGGCAATGGCAAGCTGTATGGCTACGATGAGCTGAGCAAGCTGGTTTCTGTCACGGGCGGCGGCACTCCCGCCAAGGGCGCGGGCACCATTCTGGACGTCACCGCCGCCAACGTCAAGGCGGGCAACGTGCTGAAGATCGGCGATGGCAGCAACGCTGTCGAGATCAAGTTTGGCGCGAGCGACACCACCGCCACCGCTATCAAGGCCAAGATTGAGGCCGCCGGATTCACTGTGGACATTGCTACCGGTACTGCCGCCAGTGGTGTTGCCTCCGGCGCTACCCGGTTCATCATCCGCTCCAACGACCTCACCGCCACCAAGGGTCCCCAGATCCTGGGCAAGGGCCTGACCCTCCAGATCGGCGACACCAGCGACGATTTCAACCAGCTGAACGTGGCCGTGCAGGATATGCACGCCGAAAACCTGGGCATCGGCAACCTGGACATTTCCACCGAGGAAGCCGCCCAGGCCGCGATCAAGAAGATCAAGGACGCCATCAACACCGTGTCCGATGTCCGCGGCACCCTGGGCGCTACCCAGAACCGTCTGGACCACACCATCAACAACCTGTCCGTCATGACCGAGAACATCCAGGACGCCGAGAGCACCATCCGCGACGTGGACGTGGCCGAGGAAATGATGGCTTACACCAAGAACAACATCCTGATCCAGTCCGCCCAGGCCATGCTGGCCCAGGCCAATCAGGTGCCCCAGGGCGTGCTCCAGCTCCTCCAGTAATTGGACGCACCCAAGCCCTCCCCCCACAGGGGGGAGGGTGCCCCCGAAGGGGGCGGGTGAGGGGGCGCACGTACAGCCGCACCCTCATCCGTCACGGCTTCGCCGTGCCACCTTCCCCCTGGAAGGGGGAAGGCATAAGGGCACGTTCTTGGAACAACCGCACAGACCAACGGGGGGCGGGCGCAAGCCCGCCCCCGCTTCTGTAGGGGAGGGGCTTGCCCCTCCCGGGTACCGTACCCGCACCGGGCGGGAGGGGCAGCCCCCTCCCCTACACCACCGAAAGGATTTGAAGCCATGACCGCAATCGAGATCGCCCGCCAGCTCGCCGCCCTGGGCCAGGCAGAGGGGGCCATCAAGGCCTACGGGCTTGCCATCCATCAGGCCCAGGACCCCGCCGAACAGCTGGAGGCCGCGCTGTACATCCTGCAAAACGGCGGGGACTACAAAGTGTCATACAGCACATTCGTGGACCTGCACCGGCAGGGCCAATTCCAGGAGGACTGCCTGTCCATCATGACCCAGGCCTTTTACGAGCCCAATGTAAAGCTGCTGAAAACCCGGTACGAGAACAACTGCAAGCTGCTTGCGAAGTATCCCTATCTGTTCCGCAAGGATTTTCTTGACTTTGAATTTTTGCCCCTGCGCTTCTACCCCTATGACGACAACCGCTTTGTGCCGTTCCATGTGGGGGAGGGGCGCTTCGGGGAGTACATAGATTTCAAGCTGCCCCGGGTGACCCGGAACTTTTTCAAGGATCTGGAACAGCCCATCCTGGCGGAAAACGTCTTTTCCCAGTATGAGCTGGAATATCTCAACGACAACGTGCGCAAAAGCGAGTACATCGGGAGGGAGAACCACATCTACCTCCATTACCCGGACTGGCCCGCATTCTGCGCCTATTTACAGTGCCTGAATATGCGCCCCCTGCTGGAGAGCGGGAAGATCGTGTTCCTCATCGGGGACGAGATCGGGCAGTACCCCATCGATTTCAAGGCCCGCTTCGGGATCGACTACAGCCAGAACCCGGTGAAGCCCGTGGGGCTGGGGGAGATCAACAAGATCATCTGGCACACCCAGCTGTCCACCCACAACGGCGGCGACTTTTTCAACGAAATTTTTGACGCCCACCCCAACCTGCTGCCCCTGCCGTCCATCATGATGGACAACGTGGAGGAGAGCGTGAAAAACTGGAAGGAGGCGCTGAACAGCGCCAAGGGCTCCAAGGAGGCCAAGCAGGAGTTCCTGCGCCAGAAGGGGGCCAACACCTGGGTGATCCAGGAGCTGTGCGGCATCCAGGATCCGTCAGACAAGGATATTTTCGCGGCCATCTACCTGAGCAATAAGACCATCACGAAATTTCTGGACCCTACCGCGCGGATTGCCCCCGCCGTGTTCTTCCAGCCCCACTTTCCCAACATCGTATACGATCTGAATGTGGACCGGAAGGACCGTACGGCGCTCCACTCGGAGGTATACGACAAAACGGTGTCCTCCCCCATTTTCCGGGGCTTCAAGTACATCAAGACCTTCACCCCCATGCGCCGCTTTACCACCAGCCATGGGGCCACGGTGAAATTCATGTACAACAGCGCCCTGGAGGGGGCGGAGAAGCGGAAGAAGGGCGAGGAAAAGGGTAAGGCGGTAGCCGTAGTGCCCGACGCGGTGACCCAGCGCGTGCTGAACCGCAGCTTCATGATCGACTGGCAGGACCGGCTGTACACGGACAGCGTGCTGGTGCGCTTTGAGGACGGCAAGCTGAACCCCAGGGCCACATTTACGGCCCTGGCGGCATTTCTGGATCTGCCCTATACCGAGAGCATGACTTACTGCTCGCTGAACGGGGAGATCGACCCGGAGTCGCTGGCGGGCAACGACCTGGGCTTTTCCACCGCCGCGCTTTACCGCACCTATGACGATTACACCAATGACGCGGAGCGGACGTACATCGAGTATTTCCTCCGGGACGCCTATGAGTATTACGGGTACGGCTTTCAATATTATGACGGCCAGCCGGTGACGCTGGAGCGGGCCAAAGAGTGGACAGATGGTTTTTCCACCATCGACCACTATATCCGGGAGACCTGGCGGTATATTTACGAAAACGCCTCTGTCTCCATAGGGGAAAAACGCCTGGAGGGGCAGGCGGCGCAGCAGGTCCAGGACCAGCTTCTGGAGCAGCAGCTCCAGGCGTTCCGCCAGAACCGGGAGCGCAATTCGGAAATTCTGATGCGGGGCCTGCGCTTCGTGAACCGCCATGGCCAGCCCCTGCGCATGATGCCCAGGCTGGAGCTTGACCCGGCGCTGCTGGAGCAGCCGCTGTACCACTGAGGAGGAGCCTATGGAAAGCAAGGGAACGGTTTATTTTTTCACCGGCCTGTCCGGGGCGGGCAAGACCACCATCGGCGGGCTGTTCCACCAGCGGCTGAAGGCCGCCAAGCCCAACGTGGTGGTGCTGGACGGGGATGAGATCCGTTTGGCGTTTGGCGAGGATGTGGGCTATACCCATTCCGAGCGGCTGCGCTGGGCGGGGCGGATCTTCCGGGTGGCCCGGCTGCTGGCCGGACAGGGGATCGACGTGGTGGTTTGCTCCATCGCCATGTACGAGAGCGTGCGGCAGTGGAACCGGGAGAACATCCCGAATTACAAGGAGATCTACATAAAGGCCAGCAAGGATACTCTGACGCGGCGCAACCAGAAGGGGCTGTATTCCGAGGGGAAAAACGTGGTGGGCATCGACCTGCCTTTTGATGAGCCCCGCTCCCCCGACATCGTGCTGCCCAATGACGGAGAGCGCACGCCGCTGGAGCTGGTAGAGCGGCTGGAGCGGGTGCTGTATCCGAACATTGTGGAGGATACGGTGGACAACTCCGCCTATTGGAACCAGTATTACAAAAACCGGGTCTGTTCGGAGGAGCCTTCGCCGTTTGCGCAATATGTATCCACCCTGGTAGAGCCGGGGAAGCGGATGGTGGAGCTGGGCTGCGGCAACGGGCGGGACGCGGTTTTTTTCGCCGGCCAGGGGCTTCGGGTCACGGCTCTGGATATGTCTCAGGAGGCCATTGCCCAGCTGCAAAGCCGGAACCTTGACAGCGCGGAGTTCCTCTGCGGCGACTTCGTCAATTCCGATGTCCATCAGCCGGACAGCTATGATTATGCCTACAGCCGCTTCACCATCCACTCCATCAACCGCAATCAGGAGCAGGTGCTGCTGGGCAATCTGTTCCGGGGTCTGCGTCCGAAGGGGAAGCTGTTTATTGAGGTGCGCGGTGTGAACGACCCCCTGTTCGGAAAGGGGCGGCAGGTAGAGCGCAACGCCTATTTTTACGACAACCACTACCGCCGGTTCATTGTGCTGGATGAGCTTGCGGCCTCCCTTGAGCAGCGGGGCTTTCTGGTGGAGTATGCCCAGGAGCGCACGGGGTTTGCGCCCTATGGCAATGACGATCCCCCGGTGATCCGCATCGTGGCGGCCAAGCCGGAGGGAGCGGTCTGATATAAGTTCAATAACCTGAAAGCGGAAAAGCTGATAGAGCAAAGCACTTGAAAATCGGTACCCGATTTTCAAGTGCTTTGGTTATATCGGGACATATTCAGTTGATCCAGCCTCAGCCAGATCGTCACGGGGTCACCGCCCTTTTGAGATGGATTTGTCATACCACAGCCTGCGGCGTAAGTCTGCCAAGGTTCTTTTTTCAGCGGGGATTCTGGGTATGCAGCTTCAATCGCCATAATCCCATTGGCATATCCTGTCGTTCTATGGTATACTGTCCTCAAAGAAAATGAGGCGGTGACAGCCATGTGCGCAAAGAAAAAGACTATCCCCAATAAAATATGGAAGCTGGCCGGAGAACCCCTGCGCTCCCAGCCGCTCAGCGCTGCGGAGCAGGAGCAGTTTGCCGAAGAATTCTCTATCTACCGAGAGATTCGGGGCAGTTCGAGGAACGGGCTGGACTGGGTAACGCCCGCCGCCGCAAGGCTCCATCAGAGCGCCGCCCAGTCCGTGGCGGCGTTTCTGTGCGGCAGGTACGCGGGCCGGTACAGCCGGGAGGCCGTGGTCAAGGTTACAGCCGCCACAGCGGCCATCCCAGCCTCGGTGTCGGCCCGTATGGCTGACCGCACGGACTTCCTGCTGGGGGGCGCTCTCTGGCTTCTGGACTACTGGGAGGAGCATTGCGGGGATGAGGACGAATACCTGTCCCTGCTGCCCCTGGAGCCGGACGGGGCCCTGGAATACAGCCTGCCCTTCTCGGAGGACCTGTCTCACTCCCGTGAGAAGATCCTCTGTCTGCTTACCGCCCTGCATGGCCGGGATAAGGCGTACCGGAAGGAGTTCCGCGCCCTGCTGGATCTGGTCGACGCCGACGCGGCGGCGGAGCTTCGGTGTCTGTTCAAGGATACATTCCTGGATTACATGGACCGCGCCATGGAGATCCACAGCCGTCTCCAGCCGGTGGAACAGGAAATACCGGCCTTTCCCGCGGACCTTTCTGGTTCAGACCGGTTTTGGGAGGGGCCGCCTCCGCCTCCTCCCGAAGACCCTGCGTTCATCGCTGCGCTTGCAGCGCCGGAGCTGATCTGCCGCCCGGCGCCGGAGATCCAGGAGGAGCTCGGTTCCCGGAAAGCGGCGGAGCTGCTCTCCGGCTATGGCACGGACGAGCCCTATGCGCTGTGCGCCGCCTATCTGCTTTTGGAGCAAGAGAAGGATGCTCTGGCCAACCTGAACGCGCTTACCGCCATCGTGATGATCTGCGCCGCACGGCATCTGCCCTGGTCGCAGGACGATTTTGGGGCCCGGGCCGGACTGTTTGAGCGGGGCAGGCCGGATTATCGGCTGCGGTATGAATATCGCGAGGCCGATGAGGACGGCGAAATCCACACGGATGATCCCCCAGACTGTCTCGTATCCGAAGCCCAGCTGTTCTACATTGCCACGGGCATTGTACCGCCCAGAAACCATCAGCCGTCGGGGGAGCTGATCCACTGGTTCATATCCCAGGGGATCCCGGAACCGAGGGCCCGTGAGCTGGCATTTGGCGCCATGTTCGCCTATTACAGTGATGACGGGGAGTATGAGTGGGAGGAGTTCGACTGGCCCTTGGGGAAAGAGGAGGATGAAGCCGAACGCCCGGAGGAGGGCGCGGACACCCCTGCCAGCCCGCCGTCCGGGGAGCCGCCCATCCAGACCGAAGCGCTGATCCGGCAGGTGAAGGAGCTGCAAAGCGCCCTGCACGACGCGGAACGGACGGCGGGGCGTTTGAAGGAGCAGCTCCAGATGGCGGAGCAGAAGGGCGGGGCAGACCGGGCGGAGCTGGCCCAGCTCCGGGAAACGCTTTACAATTTAAGGGGCGGCGAAGCCCCTGAGACCGGGGACAGCGGGCCGCTGGTGGAGCTGCCGTGGCAGGTGAAGCGGCGGGTGGTGGTGTTTGGCGGCCACGACAGCTGGCGCAAGGCGGTGAAGCCCCTGCTGCCGGGGGCGCGGTTCTATGATCGGGAGGTCCTGCCGGACCTCAATGCCATTCGGGGCGCGGACGTGGTCTGGCTTCAGGCCAACGCCCTGTCCCATAAGTATTATTACCGCATCATCGATACCGCCCGGAAGAATGACATCCCCGTGCGTTATTTCGGCTCCGCCAGCGCCCAGAAATGCGCCGTGCAGCTGGCGCTGGACGAGCTGCACGGCGGGGGATGAGGGGACGCGGCCGGGAAAACAGGATTTGTACGATGTGTTTTATCATTGGCGCTGACAGTCCCCCGAGGGCGCGCTGCCGGCTGTGCGGGAGACTGACCAGCCGGATGCGGAAGCGGATTGCTGCGTTTGGTCCTTTTTCATGCAGCCGGACAGCCATAGAACAATCAGGGCAAAAAATTTTTTAAAATCCTGTAGGAATGGGGCCTCTCTCAGCGTTAGGCATAATAGAGGGTATATGTTCTGTTCCTCTGTTTTTGATAAGGAGAGCAGATTATCCATGCGTAACAGAGTTTTGTTCTTATTCAGCAAAGGTGTTTCACATATTGGCACAAGACTGTTTACATTCGCCCTGAGCTGGTACATCCTGTCTCAAACAGGCTCCGGGTTGAGTTTCAGCATATCGCTGCTTGTCAATTACCTGCCGCAAATCGCGTTGTCATTATTTGCAGGGAACCTCAGCGACAAAACATCCCGCCCCAACCGCCTCCTGGTTTTGTGCGATGCGGCAAGCGCCATTGTCTGCTGCCTGCCTCTTTTCCACCCTGGTCTTGCGTCCATATACTGTACGATCTTTTTGCTGTCTGCTATCTCGGCTGTTTTCAATAACGTCATTGACACGCATCTCATCAATCTGGATGGGGTAGACAATGCGGAAATGCTGAAAAAGCTGACCTCGTCCGCACAATTTATCACATCTGCGGTCAATATTGCCGCCCCGTCTATCGGCGGTTTTCTGATCCGTCTGCTGCCCATCCAGATGTTTGCCGTCATTAATATTTGCTCGTTCCTGCTGTCCGCCTTTGGGGAAATCTGGCTTACCTACAGGCCGCGCCGGACGGGGAACGATGCCCGGAATGCCGGAACGAGGCAGCGGAATGGAAGGGCTGTTCTCTCTTATATGTTCGGACAGAAAAAGCTGCGGACATTCTTCATTGCCGACAGCCTGGGCAACTTTTGTTTCAGCGCCGGTGTCAACGTGGCTTTGCCGCTCATCGTCACCACAACGCTGGGAATTTCCTCCAGCGGCTATGGCCTGATTTCAAGCAGTATCGCGATTGGGTCGGTTCTGTGTGCAATGTGGCGGACCAAGGCTCCCGGTGACAGCCGGCTCCAATATCCCTTTTTGCAGTTGGGGTTGATTGGAGGCTGTATGCTGATCCTGGCCCTGACGGCCTGCCTGCCCGATCAGGGCACGTGGGTCATAGCGGTGCTTTGTGTTGTCATGTTCACTGTGGGCTGGCTGTCGGTGGACATCAATATCAAAGCAAAGACAACAATACAGCTTTTTGTCGATTCTGACTACCTTGGCAAGGTATTGGGGATGTCCACGTCAATATCATATATATTGATTCCGCTGTCATTGGTCATTGCGGGGGCAATGTCTGAAATCTGGCCCTCCTTTGTCCTGCCCATGTCCAATGGAATTCTATTAGTTATCGCCCTGATCCTCCTGTGGTCAGTTGATCGCAAGACGGTGTAAGCTGCCATCGTATTTTTGGCAGTACGGGTGGCTGATGGAGAAGCTTCGCCGTATGATGAAAAAGACCGGAGGTGTTCCCATGGCATACAGAATTTTAATCGTGGATGATGAACCTATCCTGACCGAGCTGCTCTCCACCCATTTGCAGGATCACGGCTATACGGTTTCCGTTGCCAACAGCAGCGACGAAGCCCTGGCGAAGCTGACAACAAAGCCAAATCTCATCCTGCTGGACATCAATATGCCGGGGATGGATGGTCTGGAGCTGTGCAAGGTCATTCGGAATCATATCGTCTGCCCTATCCTGTTCCTGACGGCGCGGATCACCGAGCAGGATAAGGTCAACGGCCTGCGGGCGGGAGGGGACGACTATATCACCAAGCCCTTCAGCTTGCAGGAATTGCTTGCCCGCATTGAGGCCCATCTGCGCCGGGACGAGCGGAATAACCGCCCGCCGGAGATCGTGACCTCCCAGGGGCTGATTATCAACCTCTCTGATCGAAAAGTATTTTGGAACGAGCGGGAGCTTTCCTTTTCCAAGAGGGAATTTGACATCGTCGAATTTCTGTCCTCCAACCCCAATCAGGTCTTTGACAAGGAGCGCATCTATGAGGCGGTATGGGGCTATGACGCGGAGGGCGACAGCAGCGTGATTAAAGAGCATATCCGCAAAATCCGCGCAAAGCTCGCGCAGGCCAGCGGAAGTGAGTACATCGAAACAGTTTGGGGGATGGGCTACCGATGGAAAAAATAAAAAGGCAGTCGCTGAAACGCTCCTTTATGGAAGCTGTGGCAATGACAATGCTGATCGTGTTCCTGTGCGGCGGCTTTGCGATTTTCGGCTGTTATCGTCTCCAAAAACATATTCTCCCCGATTCCAATGAGGTCTGGCTGACGCAGCAGACAACCGCCCCGGATGGTACGGTCACAGAGGCAAAGATGAGGTACGTCCTTGACGGCTCACCGGCGCCATTCGGTCAACTGATACCGGACGGTCAGGAACCCAACGAGAGTCAGGGACAGACGAGCTACAGGATAGAGCGTATTGAAACCAGCTACTCCATGCTTTCGCCGAAAGCGAGAATGGCCTATCACGTTTCGCAAATTTGTATGGTGCTGCTGCCGTTCCTGCTTACCGTGATTGGAATTACTTTGTGTGCGTGGTGGTTTTACCACAAGGTGCTGGAGCCGCCGATCACTGTCCTGATGGAGGCCACCACCCACATTCAAGACCGGGATTTGAACTTTCAGATCAGCTTTGACGGACAGGATGAATTGGGCCGGCTGTGTACCGCCTTTGAGAAAATGCGGCAGGCCCTATATGAGAACAACCGTCAGATGTGGAGTATGCTGGAGGAACGCCGTGTATCGCAGGCATCCGTGGCCCACGATCTGCGCAACCCCATCGCCATCATGACCGGCTATGTGGAATATTTGCAGGAGAACTGCCGGGGCGGAACCTTGACGGAGGAAAAACTGGAAAAGGCGCTCTCCAATCTCGGCATTACCGCGGAGCGCATGGGCCGCTATACCGATACCATGCGCGACCTGGGCGCGATCGAAGAAACAGAAGTTCACCGCAAAGAGGTGGAGCTCCCCGATTTTTTACAGCACATGGCGGATTCCTTATCCATCCTGTTTCAGAATACCCAGGTGCGTTTTTTCTGTGACCTCCATGTGCCGAAGGGGAGGGCCGTCCTTGACGGGGAACTGCTGTACCGTGTTCTGGAAAATCTGATCTCCAATGCCCTCCGTTTTGCGAAGCGGGAAATTGAGCTGGCTTTTTGTCTGGAGCATGGAATCCTGTCGGCCACCGTGACCGACGACGGGCCGGGCTTTTCGGACGAGCTGCTGAAAAAGAAAACCGCCCTGTTTTACTCCGAAGATGCCTCCGGCCAGCACTTGGGCCTGGGGCTTGCGGTGAGCCGGGTGCTGTGCCAGAAGCATGGGGGAACCATAGAGCTTTCAAACCAACCGCCCCATGGGGCCTGTGTGAAAGCCTCTATCGCGGTCATGCAAGAATGAGAGGTAATTATGGACTACAAGATTAGGCCAATATCAGCGGGAGAAGTAAGATTACTTCAAGATTTTTTATATGAAGCGATCTTTGTGCCGGAGGGATTGCCTGCACCTCCAAAATCAATTATCAATCAGCCTGAATTGCAGGTGTATATAACCGGCTTCGGGACGAAAAAAGACGACATTGGTTTGGTTGCGGAAATTGATAATAAGCCTATTGGAGCTGTTTGGGTACGCATTATGAATGATTATGGACATATAGACAATGATACTCCATCCTTTGCAATATCCCTGCACAAAGATTATCGGGGCTTGGGAATAGGTACTGCGTTGATGAAAGAAATGCTCCGTATTCTCAAAGACAGAGGGTATAAACAAGCATCGCTTGCCGTACAAAAAACAAACTATGCTGTGAGGATGTATCGAAAAACGGGATTTGAGATTGTAGATGAAAACGAGGGAGAATATATCATGCTATGCCGCTTGTGATGCTACAATATCCCGTTTCCCTTTGAAAACCATCCCCCGGATGCCGCCCAAAAAACTTGGGCGGCATTTCGCTTTTCTTGACCGGATTTTGACTTTTGCCTGTTAGGCTTAGTCCATCAAAGCAAAGGAGGCCATTTATGCGAAAACGATTGATTGCTGTTCCCCTTATCTGCGGCGCTCTTTTATCCCTCGCCGCCTGCGGGAACTACTCCGTTCCAGACAGTTCGCCCCTGCCGTCACAGGCTGCTGCCGCAAACCCGTTTGAGGCGGCAGAGGAGGATGCCGGATTGCTGGCAGTGCTCACCCACGGAGCTGCTTCGGCTGATTTTTCCGAGAGCGGGGAGCGTCTGCCATTCCCCTATGACGGCGGCGAGTTTCGGCTGGAGTACGAGTTTTCTCTCACCGGCAAAATGGATACCGTTGGATTTCTCCTGTTTCTGGACGGCCAGCCCCAGCCCTACAAGGTGAACGATACCACAGCGGAGTACGAGTATTGCCACAGCTTCCCTGCGGAGGAGGACCAGAGCTTTACCTTCCTCTTTGAGCCTGTGACCGGCAGCGCCGGCGACACGCTGGCCCTGACTGTGGTGAGCATCACCAACCCGGACTTCCAGCCGGATATGGAATCCACCTCCAGCTATGGCTGGTATCACAAGACGCTGGATTCCTATGTTGAAATGCAGTTCAACGTGGACGCCCCCGCCGCCCATTCAGACCTTCCGCCTGCCCGGGAAATCTTTTCGCAAAGCGAAGCGCGGGAGGAAAAGGTCACAGCGCAGTATATGGAAAACGAGCTTCCCAAATACGGCTGGGACGGTGTGACCATAGACACGCTGGACAGTGGAATCTATTATACGTTCTCCTGTGACGGCGGCATCACCTATGACAATCTGCGGGTTTCCGCTCCCATTCCCCTGCAATTTACCATGTGCGGCACAGCCGGAACACGTTACAGCATCGTTTTTTTCCTGGATCATCAGCCGGTGAAGCTTGACGAAAGCACCTTCCACTCCGTTACATTGAGCAAAGGCGGCGTCATGGAGCTTGAAGCTGTGATCGACCCGGACAAGCTGGGGCAGTTTCACACCTTCTACTGTGTGGCCGTCCCCCAGGACGGAGCCTCCGGCCCGTTCTTTAAGACCAATTCCATTCTATTGTATAAGGAGAACTGAGCATGAAAAAGACATTCTGCATCACATTGGCGCTGCTTTTTACCCTGGCGTTGTCCGCCTGCGGCAAGGCGGATTCCCCGGCTCCTTCGGTTTCGGGCGGCGCCTCCTTCGACACTCCTGTGGTTTCGGGAAATGACCCCTCCGGCACCCCTGTGGTTTCTGTTCCGTCCTCTGGCGGACAGCCGGGACCGTCCCCTTCTTCCTGCACCTTCGACCCTGCCCTGTTTGGCGGCAAGCTCCAGAGCTGCGCCTATGCCGGGAACGGAACGCTTTTTGTGCTGGCAGACAAGCTGTACCTCTACGACACCGGGACTTCCTCGGTGCTGGCCACTGCGGAAGCGCCCCTGCGCGACTTTGAAGCCCAGGCCATTGACGGGGGCTATGTCCTGTCCGGTATGGACGACAGCGGCATGATGGCGTACATCTACGACAGCTCACTTTCTCTGAACACGGAGATCGCGGTGAATGAGCTTTTGCAGGGGGATTTTGTTGTCGGCGAAACCGGGGGCGTAGCGGCCTCCACAGACGGAAAGAAGCTGGCGTTCGCCGCCATGGGCGGGCTGTATCTGTATGACCTGGAAAGCGGGAAACTGACTACCCTCCTGGACCTGGCTCAAAACGCCGGGACAGCCAGCATCAGTATTTCCATGCTGAACGGCGCTGCCTTTGCCCAGGATAACAGCCAGATCGTGTTCTTTGGCAGCGGCAGCTCAATTCCCGCGGCAGATGGCGAGGAAGACTTTTCCATCTATGGGAGCATCGCCGTGGATGGCAGCGGTCTGAAGCTCACAAAACCGTCCGACTATGAAATGGAAGAAATCCAGAGCAGCGTCAGCCGGTTGTTTTTCCCGCAGACCTTTACCCAGGCCAACGGTACGCTGCTTTGGATCGACCGGGCAGCGGGCGGCGCCAATACGCTTTCCTTCTCCGCCAGCGGTGAGGGAAAAGACGGCGTGTACGGCTCGGAGCAGGGGAACTATGTCGCCACCGCCGTTTTGGACGGCAGTCTGACCGTTCGCGTCTATGATGTGGCCACCGGGGAATTGGCCGCCACCGAAGTGATTGAAAACTCCGATTCCACATATTTCAGCCGCATCCCCAGGATTTACCTTTTAGACGGATCCAAAACCGCCGTAGTCGTTCTCGGAGGCAGTATCGACGAACTTGATACGCTGGTATCCACATTTGAGTTTGGAGCGTAACATGGAAATCACATTTGAACGCGTATCGAAGCAATACAAGAAAAAGTATGCGCTGAAAAACTTTACCGCCACATTGAGCGAGGGCGTGTACGGTCTGCTGGGTGAAAACGGGGCCGGGAAAACCACGCTTATCAATACCTTTGTGGGCATCCTGCGGGGGGACAGCGGCACGATCCGGGTGGACGGCCAGGATGTGAGGACGCTGGGGAAAACGTTCCTGTCCCAAATCGGCTATATGCCGCAGTATCCTATCTTCTACCGGGATTTTACCGTCAGGGATTTTCTGCTCTATATGTGCGCGCTGAAAGACATTTCCACCCACAAAGCGCAAGGCCGGGTTTCGGAGCTGCTGGCTACGGTGAACCTGACGGACGCGCAGGACAAGAAAATCGGCGCGCTCTCCGGCGGTATGCGCCAGCGCGTCGGCATTGTGCAGGCCATGCTGTCCGACCCGAAGATTTTGATTCTGGACGAGCCAACCGCCGGTCTTGACCCCAGCGAGCGGATACGGTTTCGGAATCTGATCTCCCGGTTCGCCCAGGGCCGGACGATTCTGCTGGCAACCCATATCGTTTCCGATGTTGAGTGCATCGCGCGGGAAATCCTGCTGCTGAAACAGGGGACGCTGCTCATGCAGGGGACGCCCGCCGCGCTGGAGCAGAACATTGAGGGCAAGGTGTGGAATGTGACCGCCGGGGCCGAAAGTGCCGCGCTGCTGACCGATATGTACTGCGTCAGCAACATGAAACAGGAGGGCGGACAGTTTACCCTCCGCATTATTGAGGATGGAGGCCCGATCAGGGCCGCACAGCCTGTCCAGCCCAACCTGGAGGATGTGTTCTTGTACTATTGCAGGGGGGAGCGCCATGATACGTCTGATACGGTATGAATTTATCAAGCAGTTCTGTAAATGCTCCATTCTGGCGCTCTTTGTGGTGTTCAGCCTCGCCGATCTGTTCAAAATCTATGGTGAATACAAATCCTACTCCTTTTTGGCGGACGGGAACGGAGCGCGGAGCTGGCACACGAACCATTGGCAGCTCTATGAGGAGTACCGGGGGGAAATCACCCCGGAGAAGGTGGAACGCCTGCTTGCCGTATATTCGCCTCTTGTGGAGGCTACGTCGGATATGACCGCAAGCACAGCCACCGATGACCCCAACACGATGACCGGGAACCTGTATAGCGACAGGAACCTGCTGGACAAGTATTTTGTGCAGCCTATGCAGTATTCCTATGAGTACAGCGGCCGGTCAGAGCAGGTGGCAAACAGAGCGCGGCAAAACGCCGCGCTCTATGGGGAGCAGGGAGCGGTCTATCAGCAGAGGGAGAGCGGCGCGATCTATAACCTTTACGCTGGCCGCGCCATCCCCGCCTTTGCCTACCGGGAAATGTGCAATTACTATCTGAACTATGATTTTTCCATTGTCCTGACCCTTCTGCTTTGCCTCTATGGGATCATCGGAACCTTTGTGAGCGAACGGGAAACGCAGATGGATATGCTGCTGCTGGTAAGTCCCAACGGCGGCAGAAAAACAGCCCTGGCAAAAATCCTCGCGGCCACCCTGTTTCTGCTCGTGACATCGCTGTGGTTTTCTCTCCTTGACCTGGTTGGCTTTGCGGCGTCTTTTCAGACCTTTGAGGGGCTGGCCCTGCCGGTGTTCGCAATTCCGAACTTTGCGGAGGCATCCGTCAATCTCAGCATTTTCCAGTATGCCCTCCTGGCTGCGGCGCTCAAATGCGCTGGCGCATGGGTGATCGGGATGCTCTGGCTGTTGGTATCGATGTTCTGGAAAAATGCCCTGCTCCCCTTTGTCATCAATTTTGCCCTCTGTATGGCGCTGACCGTCAGCGGAGCCGCCTGCGCCTACTCCAATTTCTTCTGGACAAAGGTGCTGAACCCTTATTCCCTGCTGACAAGCCGTGTTCTCCTGGGCAAAACGGAGTTTGTAAACCTGGGCGGATTCCCCGTCCTGACCTGGCAGGCCGCAATATGGTTTGCTCTGATCGCGGGCCTCGCGGCGGCTGCTATGATTTATTTTCTGTCAGCGGAAAACTGTCACCGCTGTGTTCGGAGGGCAAAATGAGTGTTTTCTCTTATGAATGGAAAAAACTGATGATTTTCCAGCGGGGCCTGCTCTATATCCTGGCCGCGCTCCTGGTCAGTACGGTCTGGCTGGCTGTAACCGACAGGCCGCAGAACAGCGCGATGGAAGACTACCGTGGGGAATACGAGTGGTATCTGGAACGGCTGGACGGGGCGTACACAGGGGAAAAGGCCGCTTGGCTGGAGCAGGAGGCCCAGGCCATCACGGAGGCCCGCTATGCCCGCTCTCAATCCCAGGAAAGCTATTACAATGGCCAGATCACAGCGGACCAGTATGAGCGGCAGACTGCGGAGGTCAACGCTGTATTGGCCCATGAGCATGGCTTTGAAGCTGTGTACCAGCAATATTTATATATCTGCGAGAACACCGGCAATCGTTACTTTCTGAACACAAACGGCTGGGCGGGGCTGTTTTCCGCCCAAACGCTGGATTTCCCGCTGTTCCTTGTGATTTTGATTTTGGCAGCTGCGGTTTTTTGCTCGGAGTATAGCTGCCAGATGGACGCGCTTTTGCGGACGGCGCCCCAGAGCCGCAAGAGCGCCAGAAGCAAAGCCGTGATGACCCTCTGCGCCGTGTTCGCTCTCTGCGGAGGGCTGGCCCTGATTCGCTTTGTATTTTTCGGGATAAAATACGGCCTGCCCCACGGGGAGTACCCTGTTCAGAGTATCGCCAGCTTCGGGGGCAGTACAAAAAACATCTCCCTGCTGGCCGCGTATCTGCTTCTGACCATCCTGCGCTGTTTTGGTTCGGTGTATCTCGCCGCTTTGCTGCTCTTTACCTCCGTTTTGGTGAAGAAATACGCTTTGACAGTGGTGATTGGGGTGGCATCCACCTTGATACCGTACATCGGACTGTCCAGGCAGATCTGCTGCCGCTTGCCGCTGCCCCTGCCGTTCCTGCTGGCAACCGGATTCCTGGAAGGGACTTCCTCTGTGGAGGATCCGCAGACCGGCAAACCAATCGTAACTTTTTCGGAGCGTTCCCCCCAGGAGCTGCTGGCCCTGCTCGGCCTGTCCGCTGTGTGCTGCGCCCTCATGGTATGGTGGGTGCTGCGGCAAAACACAAATTGCTGGCAGTCTGGAAGAAAACCCGTCAGAGGCCGCAGGGCTGCCGCGCTCTGCCTGCTGGCGCTGCTCTCGATGTCCGGCTGCTCTGTCACAGAATCCGCAAACGGGATATTCAATTCATCTTCGCAAAGTGTGTCGGAAACTTACAGCGTGATCTACGATGACCAGACGCGGACATACGCTCTGGAAAACCGGGCAGCCGGCGCTTTGACGGATTTGCCCCTCTCTCCGCTGTTTGGGGCCTTTTCGGATGGGGAATCCGTCAAAGCCGTCTATATGGATGCCCCGTACATTTATTATATGGCCTCCCGCACAGAACAGTATGTGGATCGGGTCGGCAGCTACAACAGCACAGCTACGCAGGTGTCCATCGTCCGGCTTGATACAGAAACCTTTGAGGAACAGGTTATTTTCGAGAAAATAACGGACAGCGGGCGGTCTCTGCTGGGAATTGACTACACGGTGGGGGATACCTGGATGTTTCTGCAATACTGCTACGGCTTTTTCCTGAACGATGACAGCCTCTTTTTCATTACGAATGATGGGATTACGGAAGTAAGCAGGACGATTCAGCGAACGCAGGTGCTGGACATCCCCACGAAAGGAAATATCGCGTTTGATGGGCGGACGATCTACTTCATCAACGAAAATTCTTTGCTGACAGCGTATGACACCAGGACCCACAAGGAAAGATCGTTTCGGAATGCGGTTGCTTACGACTTCTGCCTGACCGACCAGGGGCTGTATTTTATCAACCGCATGGATTCTGACTGCGTTTATCTGTGCGGCAGGGATGGCGTTGGCAGTCTGAAGGTTTCAAATGACCCGGCCCTGTCTGTTAATTATAACGGTGAGAAAGTTACCATGATTCTGAAATCGGACGGGAAGGAGGTGGTTTTCGAGCCGTGACGGCACGGGGGCGCCGAGCATCCGTCAGAGCAAGGCGAAAAAAGCGCGGCAGAAGTTTGATGATCGCCTATGCTTTGCGCGGTGTGATCCTCCTTCTGCAGGCTCTGAGGATTGTCCTTATGGTATGCGGGGTGCTTTATATCAGGGAGCATCTGGCTCCTGCTCCTGACAGCAAATTGCCGGATGGAAATGTGGGGCCAGATGATCCCGCTCTTTCAGAACCGCCCATTGTTTCGATAGAGCCTGCCATTCCTGGGGGATTTCACCCAAAAGATGCCCCCCACACAAACTGAAATTTACCAACGTGTTATATTCTTTTCAAACTTTGCAGTGTATGCCTGTTTTAATTCATCGGCAGATATTCCAAAACATAGCATAACATCATTATAATACATCAGAACATCAGCCATTTCTTCAACAAGGTCTTTTCTTAATTCAACATCATCCGCCGCCTTTCTATCTCCATGTTTTTTGACAATATCAATCACTTCTCCAATTTCGCCTATCATCCAAAGCAGCTTGTGCTTACCTGCTTCAGGAGAAATCTGTTCCCATTTATCTTTGTATTGATCCTGAAGCCTTTTTTGCATATCTAACATTTCATTTATACTGAAATCAGGCATAAGTATTCTCCTTTCAAATGCCGATTTTTTGAACAGAGTATACCACGACTGCAAACCACCTTCAACCCTCGTTTATAGGCGTTGATAGCAGTGGCAAGCAATGCGCCGGTATATACCAAAAAGCTATCCATTTCGTCAAAGGCGGTGATGGACCAGCAGAAGGGAACCGAAGCGGGAGTGTCCGGGAATGACCTGGGCGCTCCTTCTTCTTGATAGGCCGCCCTCCTAAGAGCGCACTTACTCACCACCGGCCCAGGGTCGATGGTGGTACCGTCTCACGGCAGCTGTGTGCCCTCCGGGGGCTTGGGGCCCTGCATATCGCCCGCCGCCTCCAGTTCCCGGTCGATGAGCTCCAGGGCGATTTGAAACGCCTGGATGCGACGGGCGGTGAGGGTGTGCTGGGATTTGCCCGGCGTCAGCTTCACCAGGGCTTTTTCGCATTTGCGCAGCGTTGAATCAATGGCGCGCCGGGCCTCGGACAGCTCCCTGGCGGTATGTCCGCCCATGCTGCCCCGCTCCGCCTGGGGGCTGTGACACGCCGCCGCCGGGGCGGAATTTTTTTCCCGGTATGTTCTGCCCTCCCTGACAAAGGGCGGTTTTACCGCTTCGTCCAGCAAAAGCCCGTATTTTCGCGGCCTGCGGAACGCGTTGCCATGGACCTCGCTTTCCCGGTAGCGGCGAAGCTGTCCCAAATCCAGCTCAGCCAGGTAGATTCCCTCATCTTCCCCCGCCTGCAAAACACAGGTGTCCCGGGAGCCGTCCAGCTCCGGAAGATAGGCCGCGCCGTCAAAGACGCTGGAGCCGCCATTGCAGTCAGGCGCCAGATCCGGATAGCTGCAGGTGGCAATGGCCAGCATATTTTCATAGGCCCTGGCCCGCAGCTGGGAGAGGCGGTTGATCTCCATGGGGCAGGCGTTGGGGACTAAAATCAGTTCCGCGCCCTGGAGCATCAAGATCCTGGCGCTCTCGGGAAATTCCCGGTCGTAACAGATCATGGCCCCAACCTTTACCTCCCCGCAGGCGGTGTCCAGCACGGCGGTATGGAAGCCCTCGCCCGGGGTCAGATTCCGCTCCGCGTCGAAATCGCAGGTGTGGACCTTGGCATAAGTGATTTTCCGCTTTCCAAACCGGTCAAACAGGACCATGGAGTTCCGGGGCCCGCCCTGGTATGCCTCCAGAAAGGTGACGCCCACCGCCATATCAAGCTCCTGGGCAAGCGCGCCGAAGGCGTTGACAAAATCGCTTTCGGCGGAAACCGCCTCCGCCTGCCACTGCTCCGCGGGGCGGTCGTAAATGCGGTAGCCATTGCTCCACATCTCGGGGAACAGCGCGATATCGGCGCCCATTTCCTTTGCCCTCCGGCAGAAGGCCGTCCCTTTTTCCAGGTTTCCCTCCAGCGTGCCGCAGGGCGCGATTTGCAGCAGAGCGATTTTTAAAATGTCCATGATCCCGCGTCCTTTCTCCAAAGAGATGAATATCCGACTCGATTGTACCATCTTTGGTCCGGGTCCGCAAGGCCGTTGTGCCCGCGGACCTGCCCCCAGTCATGTTACGAGGAGGATATCAATGGACGATCAAGGCAGAATTTCCGCCGCGTCCGCCACCGAAGCCGCACCCGCGTTTCCGGCCCTGTCCGAAAATCAGCAAAACGCTCCCCCTCTTTTCAAGGAGGGGGAGCGTTTCCGATTTGCGGGGGGATTACCGCATCAGCTCCACGAAGCGCTGGAGCATCACAGCAACCTCAGCACGGGTAGCAGGCGCGGTGGGATCCAGAACGGTCCCGTCGCCCTTGCCCGTCAGGATGCCGTTGACCACACACCAGCACATAGCCTCGTGGGCCCAGCTGCCGATGTTTTCGGCGTCCTCAAACTTATCCGCCTCATTGACGAAGCCGACGGCGCCCACGTCAACCAGCTGGCCGTAACGGTACAGCATGGCGGCGATTTCCTGACGAGTAACGTTCTTAGCGGGCTGGAACGTACCGTTGTCATAGCCCTGCACCACGCCAACCTTGTTGGCCCAGGCCACGGCGTCGGTGTACCACTGGCCATTGGCTACATCGGTGAAGCTGGCGTTGAAGCCCTTGCTGCCGTTGGACAGGCGGAACAGGGCGGTAGCCAGCATGGCGCGGTTCAGCTTGCCGTTGGGGGCGAACCGGTCGCCGCCCACGCCGTTCAGGATGTTAAGGCTGGACATCATATCAACGGCTTCCGCAGCCCAGTGGCTGGCGGGCAGGTCACTCCACGTCTTGCCCTGGGAGGGAATATTTGTGGGGATCTTCGCGTTCACCAGGGTCTCGCCCTGGGAAGCCACCACCTGAATGTTGACGCCGTCCGCATTCTCGGCGCGGTTGACAGCGACATCCACCAGGGGCAGGGGCTTGATGTTGGCCATGGCCTCAGCCAGCTTGCCGCAGGCGTCCTTCATAGCCTGGACATCCGTGGCGTTCGGGTCGTTCAGCATGGCCTTGGCCTCGGCCAGAGCCTTCGTAAACGCGCCTTTGGCTTCCTCGGCAGTGCCGGTATAGCCGTCGGCCTTGGCGCAGCTGTTCACGTCCACCCGGCTGGCCAGCTCTACCTTGTTGTACAGCTCGCTCTTGTCAGCCTCGTTGAGGGTGATCCTCAGGTTATCCAGGACGAAGTCCTGATAGCCGCCGAAGTTGGCAGCGTTGCCGCTGGTGCCCTGGGTGTCGGCATCCTTGTCGGAGATGATGGCAATCCAGGTCTGGCCGGACTGCGCGCCCACCACGGTGAACTTGGCGTGGCCCACAGGAGCCTTGGCCGTGCCGGTGGAGGACTTGAAGTTATGGTCCTTGTTCAGGGTCTGGGGCAGGTCCACCGTCATGCAGCCCACGCTGGTGGGATAGCCGTAGGCGTCGTAATCGCACTCGCCCTCGCCGATGGCCACATAGTAGCTGCCCTGGGTACCCAGCTCATAGTCGAACTCAACCGTATAGGTCTTGCCCGGCTCAAAGCGGAAGTTCTGGGGAATGGTCTGGATGAGGATCTGGCCCACACCGCTGGTCAGGCCGTTGATCTTAATGGACCACTCGCCGCCGATCACGTCGTCCAGCTTCCTCACGTCCCAGCCGGCCTGGGTGTAGGGGGCGTGGAGCTCAGACAGGTGGATGCGGTTGTCCTCCACACCCTCGTAGCCGCTGACCACGAAGGGGTAAATGCCCTGGGCCACGTTCTCGAAGTCCTGGAAGAAGCCGGTGGCATTGCCGTCCTCGTCATAGGTGAAGTTGTCAGCCTCGGTCTCCAGAGTGCGCACACCGGCGAAATAGGCCTGGCCCTCGCCCTCATGGCTGAGGGTGATGGTGTAGGTCTTGCCCTCCTCGGGGGTGAAGAAGATGTACATATTCTGGAACCGGCTGGTGCGGTCGGCGTAGAAGCCGCCGGTGGTTTTGTTGTAGAGGGTGTGCAGGGGGTAAGCGCTGATATAGTTCTGGGCGATGGAGCGCATGGTATAATTGCTGGCCAGCACCTCGCCGTCCTCATCGGTGATGGTGACGGAAGCCTTGCCATCGCTCATGTTGTCAACGCCCACGTAGGTCACGTACTTCTGGCCGGCCTTCAGGTCGGTCATAACCTGGCTCACGGAGGCGGCGCCGTCCAGCTTCAGGGCGGAGATGCCGCCGGGATTGGTCTCGCGGCTGGTGCTGCCGGTGGAGGTCCAGGGGCTGTTGGCCATGTCTACGTTAAAGTAGGCGTCCTCCACGTGCATACCGGTGCTGTAGGTAATCTCGGGGCCCTGATTGGCCTCGCCCTTCACCACCACATAAGCGGTGTTGGCCTTGGTGGAGGCGGGGAAGGAAACCTTGCCGTCGGTGACGGTCAGGGTCTGGGCCTCACCGCGGCCCTGGTCGGACATCTCATAGGCGATCACGTTCTTCAGGTTCTCCCAGCCGTTGGGCAGATCCCAGGTGGAAGCGCCGCCCTGGGCGTTCCAGTGGTACAGCTTCTCATTGTCAGCAGAGAAGCGCTCGCCGGTCTCGGAATCCCAGTACCAGGGGATCAGGTACTTCAGAGTGGCCTTATCCTTCGGGAACACGGGGTCCTCGCCAGCGGAAGCGGGCGCACCGGTGAGGATGACCTTGCCGTTCAGGGTGATAACGCGGGAGCGGTACTCGGTTTCATCGTCCGCAGAGTAGACGGCCTTGGCATCCAGCTCGGCGTCCAGGCCGCGGGTGACAACCACCTTGTCCTCGCCGCTCTGGAGGACGATCTGCATCTCGGGGGTCCACTCGGCGCTCTCGACGCGCTCGCCGTTGGCGCCCTTGCTGTAGGGCATGGTCACCGCGTTGTCCGCGTTGGTCCACTGCATGATGTCATAGTGCTGGAGGAACTTGGTGGGCACCATCTGGTTGTAGGTGTTGTAAATAGACAGATCGTACTCGTCGTCCTTCTGCCAGCCCTCGAAGCCCTGCATGGCCGGGCCGCCCAGCAGCGGGGCGTTGCACGCGCCGCCGTAGGTGGGGAAGTCGGCGGGGAAGGAATCCTTGTAGCCGTTGAGCAGGAAGCGCAGCACGGCGCTGTTCAGCCAGCCCTTGTAGCTGTAATCGCCGTAGGTGTAGTCGGAGGTCCAGTGCTGGAAGGTGGAGTCATAGGGGTTGGCGAAGGACCACTCCTGGGTCATGCGCCACTCCCGGCCCTCGGTGATCTCCTTGGTGAGCTGGCGGGTCATCCAGGCGTCCTCGTTGATCTTGTGCTGCCCGTTGCCCCACACGTCCACATAGACGAAGGACAGACGGTCGCCGATCAGGTCGTACAGCTTCTGGAAGCGCTCGGCCCGGTCGCCGGTGGCGAAATCATAGGCAACGTTCATGTTCACGCCCTGGTCGATCCAGTTCCAGCCGTAACGCAAATTGCCTTCGCTGTCCCGGCCCACGCGGTTCTCGTCAAAGGCTTCCGCCTCGGGGTAGAACTCGGAGCAGTTCACATGGATGCCGAACTGGGCGCCCAGTGTGCCGCCCTCCTCCATCATGGTGATCATGTCTTCCACGCCGCCCATGCGCTCGCCGATGTTCCAGTAATCGGGGTGGCCGGAGTCATGACCCTCGCTGGCGTAGCCCTTGAGCAGGACCAGCTGGCCCAGGCCGTCGGTGTGCAGCGCCACGCGCTTGACGTTGTCCAGGGCCATCAGGAAGGGGTGCTGGGCCTGGCCGCCGAAGTTCATGCTGATACGCATATTGACAGCCTCACGCACCAGCTCGCTGTTGATGGGGATATGCATGATGGTGCCGCGGTAGGCAATGGCGCCGTCCTGCCAGTCCATCACGCCGTCGCCGTTCTCGTCCTTGTCGGTGATGACCACCTTGGCGAACAGGGGCAGCTCAGTGGGCTCCTTGACCATGTCCTCCTCGGGAATGGCGTGGAGCTCCCACTCGCCCAGGGTGGGGTACGAGCCGGTATCTTTCAGCACGTCGGCGTCGTACATGGTAAGGCTGCTGACTTTGCGGTCATAGTACCACAGGGTGCTGCCCAGGCCGATGGACTCGGCCTTGCCGTCCTCACTGGGGGAGAACACAGCCCGCACCGGATTGTTGTCGCAGCCGGCCAGCCGGTTATTGGAGGTATACTCGGAGTTGCTGGCCAGGCTGGCACTGACCTTGCTGTTGTGCAGGAAGCCGGCGAAGAAATCCATCGTCTCGCTCTTGCCCATCATATCATGGGCGAAAACGGTCTTGTCGCTGGTGGCCACGGAAGTATTCCGGGCCACACCGCCGGTAACCGCCACGGACTGATCCGTGCCGTCGGTGCTCAGAGAGACCAGGCTGTGGTTGGGGATCTCGATGGTCTCCAGGGGATGCTCCATCCGGTCATCCTTCAGATACTCCACCTTGTCGATGTAGAACGCCAAAGTGTTGTCCCCGTCATCGCCCACTACGATACGGGCGGTGATCTTCACGTTCAGCTCGGTATCGACGGTCTTGTCCTCGTAAACAAGCTTATCGTCCTCATCCCGAACGGCCTTGCCGTCACTGCCCATCTTGATGACATGGGCATTGCCCGCCGTGTTCCCGGACTTCTCGTCCACAGTCAGGGTATAGGTCATGGTCTTGCCGTCGGTGGACTTTTGGCCGGTCACCACCGGCTTCACGTCCACGCCGTTGAGCCTGACGGTGTCCAGGACCTCGGCCTGTCCGTCCACGATGATCTCGTCAGATGCACCGGGATGCAGGACATACCGCACTACGCGGGGAAACTTCTGGTCCACATACGCCTTCATGGCGCCGGTGGAAAGCTCTGCCAGCCCTTCGGTGCTGAAATCGGCACGGGGGCTGCCCCCGGAGCCGTCAGCGGCCGCGAAAGCCGTCAATGGCAGCAGCGTCAGGACCATCATAAGGCTCAGGAGCATTGCTGTCCATCGATTTATGGTTCTCCTCATGTTTTCTTCTTCCTTTCCATCTTTCACATATTTTTACATCTGCTTCCATTTTCAGGAAAATCCGTCAATTGTCCCAAAAAATCACCGCAAACCAGATGTAACTTCGGTTTAAAGTTATCATATTTTGGAGAGGTTGTCAATCTGTGTTCTTGCTGTCTTTTTTATAAAAAAAGCACTTGAGGCAGGGCCAGACCGCTTCAGGCTGGCCGTAACGCCAGTGTGCCTCAACAAATCAACGCCCCCTGGACAGGAACATCCGAGGGCCGTTTTATTTTTACTGTTTGACAGGTATTTTTCCCGTCCGGAGGCGGCCTCCCATGTAGAGCTGAGTCCGGACTGTTTCTGCCTCCTGTTCAAGCAGCGGTTTCATATACCGCCCTATGAATTTCGCAGGCTCAGCGGCGTACCGGTGGACAAAGCCTGACGTAAAATACCAAAGCTGTTCCCTAAAAGCGCCGGGGCCCGCTCCAACCGCAGGCCCCGGCGCTTTTTTGCCGTCAGAGGTCATTTTTTTGTGGCTTTGCGCACTTCCAGATAGTAATGCTCCTCATTTTGGTCCAGGGTGACGGTATCCACCCCGTTTTCCCAGTCAAAGCCGAAATTCTGCCGGACGATTTCCACGCCGTCCGTGTTGACGGTCCTCGCGGTCTGGGCGGTAAAGTCCAGGTTGGCGCCCAGCTTCGTCACCAGATCATAGCCGTACACGCTCTTGTTTTCGCTTCCGGTGCAGGCAAAATCGTAGCTGCCCTCCTTGAGGTAACTGGCCTCCACGGCGACGCTCTCCCCGGCGGGGATGGTGACCTGGGCCTTCAAATAGAACACCCGGTTAAACACCGGAAAATCCAGGTCCTCCAGAAAGGCGAGGTCATACCGCTCCCCCGGGTCGTCCAGCAATATGCCGGTGTCCAGCAGGGCGTCCTTCATGGCCCCGAACAGCATATCGGCGCCGGCTATGGTGCTGTAGCCCGCGTAGTGTATGTCAAACACGGTGCGCAGGGCGCTGTCCAGGTCCGTCTCATACTGCCGCACATCGGCGCCGATCTCCACGCCCCATTCCAGATAGTTCGTGCTTGCCGGGTTGCCGTCGGAGACGCCCAGCGTCTGGAAGCTGTCCACCGGCTCCCCGATGGTGATGATATAGTGGCGCTCAGCCCGTTCCTTTTCATAGAAATCCGGGTCAACGGATGAACCGGCGGCGGGGGGCTGGGGGACGTCAAAGCTATTCCGTCTCGTCCCGTTCTCCGGGTCGAAGCTGCCGCCGTTGAAATTGTAGGAAAGAATCCGGGTTTTGCGGGAATCAAAGGAAAAGGCGGCGTGGATGTTGGGGTGCTCCGCTTCGGCGTCCTCCGCCACCCAGGGGTTGGTGATCTCGTACACCGTCGCCGGGATATCGGACAGGTCGGGCCAATCCTCCAGCGCCGATGCCTGGTAGCGCCCGTCGGACAGCAGCGTCCGGTATTCCGTCCAGCTCTCCGGGTTGTTCATACTGGGCAGACCGCCGGACCTTCCAACGTTCAGATGAGAATATTTTCCTGTGAGCAAGCCGGCGTCCACCTCCTCGCCGTCCACGGTGAGGACGGGATAGCGGTCGTACCCCTCGCGCATATAGAAGCCGCCCACAAAGGGATAGAGCAGGGTAACGTCCCGGTCCTCCCCTGTGGGGTTGGTGAGGGTGTAGGAATCCGTCACCGGCAGGCCGTAGTACGGATGGTCAGGGTCCCCGGCCATCCAGCCCTGAAAATCGTAGGTGATCTCCCGTTCCGCCGTCAGGCCCTCGCCGCCCTCCACCGTGGTCAGGGGGAACACCGGCCCGGCGTAGGACATGAACGTGGAGCCTTCGTTGTGTCCGCTGCCCCCCGCACTGCCGCCGATGGGCAGCCAGGGGATCTTCCCGCTGAACACCCCCGCGCCCAGTCCAACCACCAGTGCTGCCGCCGCCGCGATGGAGCCGAATTTCAGCCAGCGCACCCGGCTTTTGGCGGGCTTCGTCTCCCTGGCCTCGATAATCAATTCGTCCTTGACCTCTGTGATGGCGTCATAAAGCGTCTCTCTGGTCATCATACTGTGATCCCCTCCTGTTCCAGGTCCTGTCTCAGGCTTTTCCGCAGCCGCTGGAGCCGCTTGGCCATCTGGTTGGGGCTCACGCCCCAGCTTTTTGCCAGAGCCTGCACCGCCTGGCCGTACCAGTACCGCCGCAGGAACAGCGCCCGGTCGTCCCGGCTCAGGCCCTCCAGCCAGCCCTCAATCCGGCGGGTGAGGGCGCGGACCTCCACAGCCTCCTCCACGCTCCCTGGCCCGGGCAGGCACTCCTCCAGCCCGGACAGCAGGCTTTCCATGCCCGCGTAACGCTTCTGGGCGTGCTCCCGCCGCCAGCGGCTGATGGACAGGTTGCGCACGATGCGTCCCAAAAACGGCGGCAGACAGTCGGGCCGCTGGGGCGGCATGGCGTTCCAGGCGTTGTGGTAGCTGTCGTTGACGCATTCCTCCGCGTCCTCCCGGACGGACAGGATGTTCTGGGCAATGGCGCGGCAGTAGGGCCCGTACTTTTTGTCGGTCTCCGTGATGGCGGCTTCGTCCCGGCTCCAATACAGGGCAATGATGGCGCTGTCTTCCATCTCCTCGCCTCCCTTCACCCTTAATAACGCAGACGGGGCGGGGATATGCTCTCTTGTCCGCGGAAATTTAAAAATATTTTAACATGGCAAATGCCGGGGCGCCAGCCTCTTGCGCCCGGCGGGAGAAAGTAGTACAATATGCCTGATTTATTTTCCTCAAAAAGGAGTAGTCTGCATGAATTTGACGGAACAATTCATTCTCCTCCAGGCGCCCAACCCCGCCGCGGCGGAAAACGGACGGAAGCTGTCGAAAAAAGGCAGCTTTTCCGCCCACAAGCGGACGGAGGACGGCGCTCTGTACTGGGCGGAGTGCGCGGGCAGCGGCAAGAACCCTTACCGGGTGTCCATCGACTTCACCAACCAGGACGCGCCCACCTGCCGGTGCTCCTGCCCCAGCAGGCAGTTCCCCTGCAAGCACGCCCTGGGGCTGATGTTCGAGATGCTGGCGGCAAAGCCCTTTGAGACGGCGGAGATGCCCCAGGACATCGCGGAGAAGCGGGCCAGGCAGGCCGCTCGGGCGGCAAAGAAAGCGGCTGGAGACGGCGGGGACAAGCCCGCCAAGCCCAAAAAGCCCAACGCTGCCGCCCGGAAGAAAAAGCTGGCGAAACAGCTGGAGGGCCTGGACATGGCGGAGCGGATGGTCAACGACCTGCTTACCTCCGGCCTGGGCACCCTGGCGGGCAGCTCGGCCCAGACCTTCGACAAGCTGGCGAAGGATCTGGGGAGCTGCTACCTCACCGGGCCCCAGACCGCGTTCACCCGCATCGCCCTGACGGTGCGCACGGTGCAGAAGAACCCGGAGCAGGCGGACGCGGCCTATGCCGAGGCCCTGCGCCTGCTGGTGGCCCTGCGCTCCACCATTAAAAAAGGCCGGGTGTTTTTGGAGGGCAAGCTGGAGGCCGGGGACTATTCCGCCGAGGATTCCGCCCTGTTCGAGGCCCTGGGCGGTGTTTGGAAGCTGGAGGAATTGCAGGCCGTCGGCGCGGTCAAAGAAAACGCCCGGCTGGCCCAGCTCTCCTTCGACGTGTCCCTGGACGACGCCAGGAGGGAGTACGTGGAGCGGGGCTGGTGGATTGACATCGACAGCGGGGAGCTCTGGCAGACGCTGAACCTGCGGCCCCTGAAGGCGCTGAAGCACGTGAAGGGGGACGACAGCCGGTTCGGCCTGCTGGAGATTCCGGCGCTGTACATATACCCTGGGGAGGGCGACCGCCGGGTGCGGTGGGACAGCGCCTCCACCCGGCCCCTGACGGCCCCGGAGCACGCGGGCCTGCCCAGGCTGGCCCAACCGGATTTGACGGCGGCGGTGAAGCTGGTGAAGGGGAAGATCAAGAATACCCTGGCCCCCAAGTTCCTGGCGGTGCTTCTCCCTGTGGGGAGAATCGGCAGGGTCGGGGACGAGTACACACTGGAGGATCCCCAGGGAGGCCGCATCGCCCTGCGCGACCGCCCCGAGGACGGCCCCGGCCACGCCTGTGTGGAGCGGCTGGGGATGCTGCCCCGGGAAATCCCGGCGGGAAGCGCCCTGTTCGGGCTGATGTTCTACGACGGGCGGGACAAGGCCCTGTGCCTGCATCCCTACAGCGTCATAACGCCGGATGAGATCCTCCGGCTACAATATTGAGGAGGTGGGGGTCATGAATTTACAGCCTCTTTATGATGTAAAAACCCGGCTGGAATACGCCGCCATCGCGGGGGTGTCCCTGCTGGGGGAGGATTTCCGGCTCCAGCGGGGGCTGGAGGCCATGAAGCCCCTGGCGGCGGCAAGCCCGGTATTGGGCAAGATCAATGGCGGGCTTGCCAAGCTGCTGGCCGCGCCCCCGGAGCAGCGCCCCGGTCTTCTGCTGGACGTGCTGGCGCTGGTGGACGCGGTGGCCTACACCCAGGCCCGGACCGGGGTGGACGGGGAGCTGGAGCCCCTTCCCGTGGGCGGCGGGACATACCGCCAGATCTCCTATGGGCAGATCAGCCCTCTGCTCACCGCCCTGACCACCACCGGAGGCGGGCGGATGGAGATCATCCAGTCCGCCTGGGACAGCCATCCCGAATTTTTTGAGGATTACCGGGTGCTGCCCGCCGTAGTGGCGGGTTTGGGGGACGGCTACGGCGAGCTTGCCGAGCTGAACGCCAGGCTGCTGAAGCAGCTGGGGCCGTCCGTGCTTCCGGCGCTGAAGCAGGGCTTCGACCCCGCCGGGAAGAAGGAGATGGCCCGCCGGGTGGAGGTCATTGCCGCCCTGGAGGGGGAAAAGGCCATGCCCTGGCTCCGGGAGGTGCTGCCCGCCGCCAAGAAGGACGTGCGTGCCGCCGTCATCACCGCTCTGGGCGGGGACGGGGGGAATACCGCCCTGCTCCTTGACCTGGCCAAGTCCGAGCGGGGGGCCAACCGGGACGCGGCTCTGGAGGCCCTGGCAAAGCAGGACGGCCCCGAAGTCCGGGCCTTCTGGGAACAGGAGCTGGCGGAGCACAGCCAGTCGGTGAAGTTCCTGGAGCCCTCCAGCGCGGACTGGGCCGTCGAGCTGGTGGCCGGCGGACTGCGGCAGCGGCTGGAGAAATTTCTGGACGGCGGGAAGTGCCCCAGGTACGAGGAGGGCACGGACATCACGACCTGGTGCTGGGCCATCGGCAAAAAGGATTCCCCCGTGATGCTGGACTTCTGGCGCTGGGCGGACAGCCGTATGGAGGAGATCGACGAGATCAGGAACGAAAAGGACAACTCGTATTTCTTCGGGGTAAAGCTCACCGACCATCTGCGGGACGTCATGCTCCACACCGGTCCCGGCCCCCTGCGGGACTACTGCCTGACCCTGTTCGACCGCCGCCCGGAGATGACCCGGTATCTGCATATCAGCTTCCAGGCCGCGCTGCTCTCCCTGCCTGCGGCGGAGGTCTATGAGAAGTACTCCCCCTATATCATCACCATCAGGCCCCTGCTGGACAGGGAGCGCAAGGAGACGCTGAACAACGTCCTTCTGCGGGCCCTGGGCGAGGTGTATTGGAACCGTGCGCAGAACCGCCACGTGATCGTCCGGGGACAGGCCGTCGCCGAGCCCCTGGACCCCCGGTGGGTCAAGCGGCTGACCCGCGCGTCCTGCAAGCCCAATATGGGGCGGTACTGCCCCTTTGGCGGCGTGGACGAGGTGAACAGGTTTGACAAGGCCCTGATGGAGCTGGCCAACCCCGGCGACCCGGAGCAGTGCGCCCAGATCATCCCCTATCTGCGCAAGCGCATGGCGGAGGCCGGGGGCTGGAACAGCCTCAGCCGCTATCTGCTGCAATTCGGCGGCAGCCCCAAGGGTGTGCTGGGCGAAGCCATGAAGAAGGGCAAGCCGGTGTACGTTTATTACGTCTGGGATCTGCTCAACGAGGCGTCCAAGGTCCTGCCCGCCGGGGAGGTGGCGGAGCTGTGCCGGGAGGTGCTGGACGCCAAATGGATCCGGTCCCAGGGCCGGGAAGCGGGCATGGCGGAGCTGGCCCTGCCCTGGACAATCGAACAGCTCAAGGCCGGGAAGCCCTTCCCGGAGTGGGACGAGTGGAACAAAATGCGGCCTTAATGGGAGGAAACGAAAATGGCAGACAAAAACGTACAGCGCCTTCCGGCGGAGGAGCTTTACCAGCGGGAGCTGGACGCGCTGATTTCGGCGGAGGCGGAGCCTGTCCCCACGGGCTGGCGGATGTCCCCCCGGTCGGTGCTGGCCTACCTGACGGGGAACGCCAAGGTCAAAGGGGTGGAGATCACCCCGAAATACATGGGAAACAAGCGGCTGGTGGAGATCGCCATCGCCACGCTGGTCACCGACCGGGCCCTGCTGCTCATCGGGGAGCCTGGAACGGCAAAGTCCTGGCTGTCTGAGCATCTGGCCGCCGCCGTCAACGGGGACTCCACCAAGGTGGTGCAGGGCACGGCGGGCACCACCGAGGAGCACATCCGCTATTCCTGGAACTACGCCATGCTCATCGCCAAGGGGCCGTGCCCCGAGGCCATGGTGAAAAGCCCGGTGTACCGGGCCATGGAGACCGGCTCCATCGCCCGTGTCGAAGAAATTTCCCGCTGCGCCAGCGAGGTGCAGGACGCGCTCATCTCCATTCTGTCGGAGAAGCGGCTCAGCGTCCCCGAGCTGGGGCTGGAGGCGCCCGCCGCCAAGGGTTTCTCCGTCATCGCCACAGCGAACACCCGGGATAAGGGCGTCAACGATATGTCGGCGGCGCTGAAGCGGCGGTTCAATATCGTGGTCCTGCCCACCCCGTCCGATATGGAAACGGAAATGGACATCGTGCGCACCCGGGTGGCCCAGCTCTCCAGTGGTCTGGACCTGAACGCCCGCCAGCCCGACGAGGGTACGGTGGAAAAGGTGGTCACCATCTTCCGGGAGCTGCGGGCCGGGGCCACGCTGGACGGCAGGCAGAAGCTGAAAACCACCTCCGGGGTGCTGTCCACCGCCGAGGCCATTTCGCTCCTGGCCAACTCCATGGCGCTGGCCGGGAGCTTCGGGGACGGACGGGTGTCCGACGGCGATTTAGCCGCCGCCCTTCAGGGGGCCGTGGTGAAGGACGAGGACAACGACAAGGTCACGTGGAAGGAATACCTGGAAAACGTGATGAAGAAGCGGGGGCATGAGTGGCTGTCCCTGTACCGCGCCTGCCGGGAGCTGAACGGGTAATGGGTGCGCCGACACTGTTTGGCATCCGCCACCTGTCCCCGGCGGCGGCGTACCACCTGCGCCGGGCGCTGGACAAGGCCCGGCCCGGCCTGGTGCTGGTGGAGGGCCCCAGCGATCTCAATGATCAGATGGAATGGCTTTGCCATCCTGAGACGCAGTTCCCCGCGGCCATCATGGCCTACACCAGGGAAGCTCCGGTGCGAACGATTTTGTACCCCTTTGCCGTCTATTCCCCGGAAATCCAGGCCATTTTGTGGTCCAACGAGCACGGGATACCGTGCCGGTTCATGGATCTGCCCTCGTCGGTATTTCTGGGGATGAAACCCTGGTTTGCGCCCGTTCCCGAGGAAAATGAGGAAGGGGAGGGCGGAGCCGGGGAAGCGGCCCGGTCCGAGGAACCCGCCCAGACCACGGAGAGCGTCTACCGCCGCCTGGAAACCCTGACCGGGGAGGACCACGACACCTTCTGGGAGCGCACCTTTGAACAGCTGGACAGCGGGGCGTTCCAGACCGCCAACAACACCTTCGGGCGCCAGCTCCGGGCGGCATCGGCGGACGATGCCCGCCGCACGGCGGAAACCGTGGTGCGGGAGGCCTATATGAAGCGGGTGATCGCCCAGGCCGCGTCCGATGGCATTCCACCGGAAAAGATTTTCTGTGTATGCGGCTCCTTCCATGTGGCGGGGCTGGAGGAAAACCAGCCCATGACCGACGAGGAGGAAGCGGCCCTGCCCCGGGCGGATTCCTGCGTCACGCTGATGCCCTATTCGTACTACCGGCTGTCCTCCCGCTCCGGCTACGGGGCGGGGAACAGGGCCCCGGCCTACTTTGAACTGCTCTGGGACGCGCTGAACGGGGACGGCGTGGGCCAGACGGCATACCTGTACCTGACCCGTCTCGCCGCCGCCCACCGGAAGGCGGGGAACCTGGTGTCCTCCGCCGAGGTCATTGAGGCCGTGCGGCTGGCGGATACCCTGGCCGCCCTGCGGGGGAGCAGATACCCCGCCCTGTCCGACCTGCGGGACGCGTCCGTCACCACCATGGGCCACGGCAGCTTTTCCGAGCTGGCAATCGCGGCGGCGGACACGGAAATCGGCAGAAAAATCGGCTTTCTCCCCGAGGGCGTGGCCCGCACGTCGGTGCAGGAGGATTTTTACCGCCAGCTCAAGGCCCTGCGGCTGGAGAAGTACCGCACGGCGGAGCTCCAGCGGCTCGACCTGGATCTGCGGGAAAAGCTGAACGTGAAGTCGGAGGCGGCGGCATCAGGCGATTTGCGGCGCTCCTTCTTCCTCCACCGCCTGCGGGTGCTGGGGGTGCATTTCGCCGCCCTTCTGCCCTCCCGGCAGGACGGGGCCAACTGGGGCGAATATTGGGAACTGCGCTGGACGCCGGAGGCGGAGATCGAGATCGTGGAATCCGCCCTGATGGGGGAGACCATCGAGGGCGCGGCGGCGTTCGCCCTGAAGGAGCGGGCGGACAGCAGCGCGTCCATCGCCGAAGCCGCCGCTATCTTCCAGGACGCGTTTTTATGCGGTATGCCCGCCGCCGCGGCCCACGCGCTGGCTGTTTTCCAGGGCCTTTCGGTGGATTCCGCCGCCATTTCGGAGGTGGCGGAGACCGCCTCCCGGCTGTCGCTGGTGGTGCGGTACGGCGATCTGCGGCGGTTTGACCCGGCCCCGGTTATCCCGCTGATCCAGCAGCTTTACCTGCGGGCCTGTCTGACGCTGTCCGGGGCCTGCGTGTGCGACTTGAAAGCCGCCCCGGAAGTGTGCCGGGCCATGGACCTGCTCAACGTCCTCCAGCTCAATCACGACTTCCTGGACGAAACGCGGTGGGTGGATCTGCTGGCGGATATCTCCGACCGGGACGACCTGAACACCCGCTGCTCGGGCTTCGCCATGGCCATCCTGCTGGAGCGGGGAAAGGCGGACGAGGCCCTGCTGTCCCGGGAGGTGGCCCGGCGGCTGTCCCCCGGGGTGCCCGCGGACCTGGGCGCAGGCTGGTTCGAGGGGCTGGCGGGGAAGAACCGCTATGCCCTCATTGCCCGTTTGTCCCTGTGGCGGCAGCTGGACGACTACCTCAGCGGCCTGGACGACGAGACCTTCCGTCGGGCGCTGGTGTTCCTGCGGCGGGCCTTCGCGGATTTTTCCCCCGGCGAGAAAAACGACATCGCGGAAAACCTGGGGGAAATCTGGGGCGTCACGCCTCAGCAGGCCGCAGAGGTCCTGATGAACGACCTGACCGGGCCGGAGCAGGCGGTATTGGAGGGCCTGGACGAGTTCGATTTTGATGACATTTAGGAGGTGCGCGTCATGGCGCAATCCGAACAACTATCCCGGTGGCGGCTGATCCTCGGCTCGGAGACGGAGGAATCCTTTGCCAACATGGGCGGCGGCGGGCTGTCCCAGGACGAGCTTTTGATGGACGGGGCGCTGGCCGCCATCTACGGCGGACCCGGCGAGGGATTCGACGGCGGGCAGAGAGCCGCCGGCGGGGCCGGACGGGGGCCGTCCTCCCCGGTAATCTCCAAATGGCTGGGGGATTTGCGCTCCCTGTTCGACCCGGAGATCGTGGCGGTGGTGCAGAACGACGCCATCGAGCGCAAGGGGCTGAAGCAGCTCCTGCTGGAGCCGGAACTGCTGGAGGGGCTGGAGCCGGATTTGAACCTGGCGTCCACCCTGCTGATGCTCAAGGACCAGATCCCCAAAAAATCCAAGGAATCCGCCCGGAAGTTCATCCGCAAAATTGTGGAGGAGATCAATAAGATGCTGGAAAACGACGTGCGGCGGGCGGTGACGGCGGCGCTGAACCGCCGGGCCCACTCGCCTCTGCCGTCGGCCAGCGCCATTGATTTTCCATATACTATCCGGCGGAATCTGCAAAATTATAACCCGGAGCTGAAGGCCGTCATCCCGGAACGGGTGTTTTTCTTCGACCGCTCCAGCAAAATCAACCGCTGGCACATTATCCTGGACATCGACCAGAGCGGTTCCATGGGGCAGTCCATCATCTATTCCTCGGTGCTGTCCTGCGTTCTGGCGTCCATGTCGGCGGTGAAAACCAGCGTGGTGGCTTTCGACACCCAGATCATGGACCTGACACCCCTGTGCGCCGACCCGGTGGACCTGCTGTTCGGCTTCCAGATGGGGGGCGGAACCGATATCGCCAAGTCCATCGCCTACTGCCAGGGATTGATCGAGGCGCCCGCCAAAACCATGTTCTTTCTGATCTCCGACCTCTGCGAGGGCGGAAACCGGGCGGCCCTTCTGCGCCGGGTGGAGGAGCTGAAAGCCGCCGGGGTGACGGTGGTGGTGCTGCTGGCCATCGCGGACGGCGGGAAGCCCTTCTACGACCCGGAGACCGCCCGGCGGATCGCCGCTATGGACATCCCCTGCTTTGCCTGCGCCCCGGAGCGTCTGCCGGAGCTGCTGGAGCGGTGCCTCAAGGGCCAGAGCCTGGACGGGCTGGCGGACCAGGGGAAAAAATAAGGGAGATAAACCGTGTACATCGCAGGAAAGTATTGGGAACATTACATCGGCGACAGCCTGACGCTGGTGGAATACCTGGCCGGCAAAGGGACGGACGAGCGTTCACTCAGGGAGATTTTTGCCAGCTTTGGGCTGGATAAGCTGGAGGGCGGGGTCCGCCGCCCGGAGGAGGATATGCGGGAGCTGGCGGCGCTGCGGGAAGAGCTGTACGGCCTCTGAACTGCGCGGAAACGGGCGGCGCTTTGCTGGCGCCGCCCGTTTTCTGCTGTTTGTTCGCTGATTTGTTCCCAGCAGTCAGGTCCGTTCCTCCGGATAGACCACGCCCCATTCACGGCGAAGATTGGACATCAGCGCCATCACATCCACAGTGAGGGGGAGCAGCATATCCCCCTCCCCCCGGACAGCCGCCTCCATGTCGTTCAGCTCGTACAGCAGGGCGTCGGCGGTAAGTCCGGCCCGCACGGTTTCCCGCTGTCCGGTGGCGGCGTCCACAATGACGGCCTGGTCCGCCCGGGGGTAGTCCATGATCTCAATATACCCCTTCTCGCAGGAAATGACCGCCCGCTTGGGCTGTTTGGAGTGGAGGGAGATCGTGGCGGAAACCATTTGGCCCTCCCGGTTCACCATGGCGACGGCGGCGCTCTCGTCCACGCCGGTGGGGGCTTTCTGGACGAAGGAGCTCACCTGATTCGGATTGGACTGGAGAAACAGGCGGGCCAGGGACAGGGCGTATACGCCGATGTCCAGCAGGGCGCCTCCCGCCAGCGCCGGATTGAAAAAGCGGTTGGACATATCGTATTCCTTGAAGCTGCCGAAACTGACCTGGATCAGGTTCACCCGGCCCAGCCCGGCCATTTTCTGGCGCAGAACCCGGTAGAGGGGCATATGGTAGATGGTCATGGCCTCGGCCAGCACGACGTGGTGCGCCCGCGCCAGACGGACCGCCCGCTCCAGCTCGTCACTGTTGAGGGTGATGGCTTTCTCGCACAGCACGTGCTTGCCCTGGGACAGAGCCTGCTCCAGACAGGCGATGTGGGTGTTGTGAGGGGTGGCCAGGTAGATGATGTCAATTTCCGGGTCGGTGAACATCTGGCGGCAGTCGCGGTAAACCTTTTTGATGCCGTACTGCCGGGCAAAGGCCGCCGCCTTTTCATAGGTGCGGTTTCCCACCGCGTCCGGGGTGCGGCCCGCGGCGCGGAATGCCGCGGCCATTTGGTGGGCGATGCCGCCCGCGCCCAGGATCGCCCAGCGGAGCCGCTTGGTTTCCTCCATGGTCAGGACCTGCCTTTCCTATAGCGGTGTCAAGGGGGACTGTTTTCCAGCAGGGCCAGCAGGCCCTCGCCGGTCATGCTCTCGTCGATATTGAAGCGGTTCATGCACAGCAGGCTTTGGGGGATGCCCTTGACGATGGTGTTGATTCCCGGGCTGATGGTGACGGTGGCATAGATGCCCGCCTCCTGGAGCAGGATCTCGCTGAGGGTCTCATGGGCGCCGTAGGGGTAGGCCAGTATGTCCACATCGCCCCCCAGGATGGGGCGGAGCAGCTCGTTCTGCCTGCGGCAGTCCTCCCGGAGAAAGGCGGCGTACGCCTCCTCTGTCTCGTCCTCCCGGCGCAGGATGCCCTGCCGGATGGGGTCCGGGTCCCGGCCCTCCACCTCGTGGAAGTCGTAGCCGTGGCTGCCGATGGTAATCAGGCCGGTGTCCATCATCTCCCTGGCCTGCTCCAGGGAGAAATGGGGCCGCATGGCCACGCCGGTATCCTTGTAGGTGTCCTTGCCCACCGAGCATCCGATGACGAAAATGGTGGCGTTCATCCCGTATTTCTCCAAAATGGGCAGGCCGTAGGTCATATTGCTCAGATAGCCGTCGTCAAAGGTGATGACGATGGGTTTTTCCGGCAGCTCCGCCCCCTGCTCCACGTAGGCCCGCAGGTCGGCCAGCGTCACGGAGGTGTATCCCGCCTGGGCCAGGGCGGCGATCTGTTCCTCCATCTGGGCGGCGGGGAGGGAATCGCCCTCCAGGTCATGGTACATCAGGATGGGCACCTGGGTGGAGTATTCAGCGGCGTCCGGGTCCGGGACATCCCAGTAGCCCGCCATGTGCTCCGCCACGTTGTCCGCTGTCACGTAGACGCCGAAATCCGCCGGAACGTATACCGATTCGTCGCCGAACACCCGGGCCAGCGCCATTTTGCCCACGCAGTTGCGGAAATGGGTGGTGTCATAGAAATAGCGGGGGTCCCGGCTGACGGAGCTGGAGGAAAAATCCCAGAAGGGGGTAATCTCCGCCAGGGAGGTGTAGAACCGCTCCACCTCCTGCCGGGGGAGCTGGGCCAGATAGTCGTAATACAGCGGGGGCGTGACCACCAGGAAGTTCACCCCCGCCTCCCGGCACAGGTCCCGGATGGCCGCGACGCTTTCCAGGCACTGGTCCATCTGGGTGAGCCGGGAATCAAAGCGGGGATAGTTCAGAAATTCCGGATAGGCCGCCAGATAGGAATCCAGACTGCCGATGTGCTCCACATCCCGCCGGGACTTGTCATAAGCGCCGCTCTCCACGTCGAATACGTCATGGACGTCCTGGATCATGCTGTCTGTGCCCAGCTTTTTCAGCTTTTCCCAGCCGTAGCGGGGGTTGGCAAACAGATAGCGGGCATAAAAGGGGATGGGAGAGCTGCCGTCCGCCTGCCAGGGCATGGCGTCGGTGAGGGAATCGTTCTGGAAGCCGTAGCTCTGGGCGTACCCCTCATACACATTGAGCACCAGATTTTTCACCGTATAGTGGTCAATCAGATACCGGGCGTACTGCTCCACGTCCTGCATATCCGCGCCGTACATGATGAGGTTGTAGAAGCTGGCGTCAAAGTATTCGTCCAGCTGCTCCTTGGGGAAGGAGCTGGTGGAGGAACAGCCGATGATGTAGGAGTCGTACGCCCCATGGTGCTGCTCCAGGTAGGAGAATTTGGCCGTCCGGGGGTTGTTGGTCTCGTTGTAGGACCACCAGCCCAGCACCCGGTCGCCAAAGACGCCGAAGGGGTCGGTGAGGAAATTGAACAGCCCCAGCCCCGCCCCCAGCAGGACCACGGACAGGGCGAACAGCGCCAGCCAGCCCCTGGAGGATAATTTGTGTTTCGATGCCATAGCGTTCTCCTGTCAATACTGCTGATAGATAAATTCCGAGGCGATATAATCCCCACGCATGACGCCCAGGAGCAGAATCACCGCCAACGGAATCAGGATTGCCGCCCACTGGACCAGCCAGTGCTGCCGCTCCAGCGCCAGACGGGCGTGCCCGCCCCGCTCCTGGAAGCACTCCACCGCCAGGATGACCGCCATCCCCGCAAATACGATGAGGATATCCCAGCCGGTGAGGCCCAGGGCCAGCATCCGCCCGTCCCACAACGCGGCCAGCTCCGGGTCCAGCACGGTCATTTTCACCATCCACAGCGCCGCGCTGACGCTCCCCGCCCGGGAGAGGTAGCGGCCCAGGAACACAATCAAGGAGGTGCGCGCCATCTGGAACAGACGCCAGGGCAGGCTGTCCGTCCGGATATGCAGCCGTTCCCGCCAGCGCTGGAACCGGCCCTCCAGCAGAAGGGAGGCGGTGATGATGGTCCCGTTCCACAGGCCGAACAGGATATAGTGCAGCTCCACGCCGTGCCAGATGCCGATGAGGAAATACACGATAAAGGTGGCGGCGGAGGTGGGGATGATTTTGCCCAGCTTGCCCCTGATGTGCCGCCGGGTCCAATGGCCCAGCCGGATCAGCGGCTTGGACAGGGAAAGGGGGTAGAACACATAGTCCCGCATCCACTGGCCCAGAGTGATATGCCACCGCCGCCAGTAGTCCGCCAGGGAGACGGCGAACAGGGGGCGGCGGAAATTTTCCGCCAGCCGGATGCCGAACATCTGGGCCGCGCCCCGGGTGATGTCGATGCCGCCGGAGAAATCGCAGTAGAGCTGAATACAGTAGAACAGCACCCCGGCAAAGAGCATGGTGCCCCGGTACTGGGTGTAATTGCCGAACACGGTAGCCACGATGACTCCCGCCCGGTCGGAGATGACCAGCTTTTTGAAATAGCCCCACATAGCCAGCTGGAGGCCGTATTTCAGGTTGTCCGCGTCAAAAGCGTGCCCAGCGGTGAGCTGGGGGCCCAAATCACCGAAGCGGCTGATGGGTCCCTGGACCACCTGGGGAAAGAAGGACACGAACAGGGCGAATCTGGGCAGGCTTTTCTCCGGCGGGTATTTCCCCCGGTAGCAGTCGATGACATAGCCCACCGACTGGAACATATAGAAGGACAGCCCCAGAGGGAGCACCAGCCCCAGATCCGGCTTGGGCAGATGGAGCAGGCCGGCGGTGAGGTCCAGATATTTCACCACGTACAGCAGGCCGAAGTTGGCCAGTAATGCCAGCGCCGTCACGGCTTTTTTCCGCCGTTTGAGCCGTTCCGCCCCGGCCTTGTCCTCCTTGGGCAGAGCCTTGCGTCTGTCGTTGAGCGTCCCCAGCGCCCGGCCCGCCAGCCAGGTGGTCAGGGTGGTGAACAGCAGGTAGTCTATGGCCCACAGGCCGCCGGTCAGGTAAAACCCGTAGCTGGCCGCCAGCAGCACCACCCACTGGAGGCGCCGGGGGGCCAGGTAGTAGACCGCCAGCACCGCCAGCATAAAGACGGGGAATGCCCCCGATGTAAATGACATATCAGTCCCTGCGGCTGTCGATGAGGTCCATCATGGCCCGGGCCGAGTTGAAGTTTTCCGGCAGGAGGTCGTCCACATTCAGCTCCACGCCGAACTCGTCCATGATCTCCCCCACGATGGACACAATGTCCAGGGATTCCAGGATGCCGTCGTCAATGAGGGCGGTCTCCTTCTCAAAGTCGATGCCCGGGCAGGTCTCGTTCAGAATTTTCAAAAGCTGTTCCATGGTCAGTTCCTCTTTTCAAATTGTAGTCAGGGGCGGTACAGGGCCGTGGAGCCCCAGCCGTCGGGGACGTAGCCCATCCGCTCGTAAAGCCGCCGCGGACCGGGGTTGTCCGTCCGCACCCACAGCACGTTGCGGACATAATCTGTCTGCCGTGCGCAGCAGGCCATCAGAAGCCAGCCCCCGCCCTGGCGGCGGTAGGCCGGGTCGAAAGCCAGATGCTGGGGCTGGACCCGCCCCGGGGCCCGGAGGAAGCGCTGCATTCCCGCCACCGTGCCGTCCGGCGCGATGGCGCACAGCACATTGCCCGCCTGGATATCCCGGGCCAGCTCGTCCCTGGTGGGCATACAGCTGGTCATGGGGTCGTAGTTGGCCTGATACAGCGCCCAAACCCGTTCCAGATCCTGGGGCTGTGCGGGCCGGGGGGTGAGCGGACAGTCGCCCAGGGGGATGGCCACGCCCTTGGGCAGGGTCATCCGCACCCGGCGGAACAGCTCCTTAAACCCCTGCCCCTTCCAGAACTCCACCGCCGCCGCCAGCGCCTCGTCCCGGGGGCGGGCGGCGATTTCCATCACAGTGGGGCCCTCCCAGTTCAGTCCGGCGGGCAGGGCCAGCTCCTGCAGGTAAAAATTGAGCCGCGCGTACCCCTCCCGCCGGCGCAGGAGGATCAGCCCGCCGTCCCAGCCCTCGGCCCACAGCGTCCCGCCGGCGATTTCCCGCCGCCAGTCCTCCTGGGTGAGGGCCGTATTGGTCATTACCCCGCGCTTCAGCTGGGCGGACAGCAGGGGGGAAAGCTCTTCATAGCTTTGGATCTGTTTCACCAAAATACGCCTCTTTCAGCTTGACCCGGTCGATTTTTCCGTTGGCGTTGTAGGGCATGGCGTCCACCCGGCGGTAGACATTGGGCTGCATATACCGGGGCAGCTTTTCCCGGATGGCCCCCACGATCTCCTTGTCGGTGAGGGCGGTCTGGCAGACGCACACGATCTTGTCCCGCCCCGGGTCGAAGAAGCACACCGCCGCAGCCATGCCGTCTACGCCGCCCAGGGCGGTTTCCACCTCGCCCAGCTCAATGCGGTAACCCATGTGCTTGATCTGGTTGTCCTTCCGGGCGGCAAAGTACAGCAGGCCGTCCGGTCCCCGGTAAGCGAGGTCGCCGGTGCGGTAGAGCCGGTCGGGATACCAGGGGTTCAGGGGGTTCTGGATGAAAGCGTCCCGGGTTTTGTCCCAGTCGCCGTAGTAGCCGTTGGCAAGGCCGATGCCCCGGACGCAGATCTCGCCCACCTGCCCGTCCGGCACCGGGCGCAGCTCCCCGTCCAGCAGCAGCACCTCCATGTTCCGGCAGGCGGCGCCGATGGGGACGGCCTCCCCGTCGGCGAAGGTCCGGTCCCTGGGGATGGGATACCAGGTGCAGTCCACCGTCACCTCTGTGGGGCCGTAGAGGTTGATATATTGGACATCCGGCAGGGCCTCCCGCCAGAGGTTCAGCTGTTTGGCCCCCAGGGCCTCGCCGCCCAGAATGACCTTGTTCAGCGTCTGGGGGCGGCACCGCTCCAGCGCCCCGGAATTGGCCGTCAGGTGGAAGGCGGAGGCGGCCCACACCAGGGCGGTGGCCTTGACCCGCTCGATTTCCCTCAGCAGCAGCAGGGGAAACAGAAACAGTTTTTTTTCCAGGATATGGCAGGCGGCTCCGCATTTCAGAGTGAGGTAAAGGTCCTTGACGGACAGGTCAAAGTAGAAGGGGGCCTGGTTTGCCAGCACATCCTTCTCGGAAAACTGGCAGGCGTCCGCCATCCACTCAATAAAGTCGATGACCGCCCGGTGGGACACCACAATGCCCTTGGGCGTCCCGGTGGAGCCGGAGGTGAAGATGGCATAGGCCGGGTCCACGTCCAGCACCCTGGCCCGCCGCGCCTCCAGCAGGGGGGCGTCCGGCGGTTCCAGCGCGCCCTCCTCCACATTCAAAACAGGGCACAGATGGGCGAACTGGCAGGCGGCGTCCTCCTGGCCGGGGGCGTAGAGCAGCAGGGGAGGCTGGAGCTGGCGGAGGATGGCCTCCATCCGGGCGGCGGGCATGGCCTCGTCCACCGGGACGTAATAGTTCCCGCTGGCCAGCACCGCCTGGAACGCCGCCACAGTGACGGCGGTGCGCCCGGTGAGCACCGCGATGGGACGGCTGGTCCCGTCCACCCGGCGGGCGATGGCTGTGCCGCAGCCCAGGGCAAAGCTCCACAGCGCCCCGAAGGTGAAGGAGCGCCCCTGGTCACAGAACGCGGGCTTGTCCGGCGTGCGCCGGGCGGAGCGGGCCAGGTATTCCAGCAGATTCAGCATGGGGATTCCTCCTTCCGGGGCGGGCTGTATGTCTGGGGTATTTTATCATACCGCTGTTTCATTGTCAATTCTGGGGCACAGGCGCAGGAAAAGGGCCGCCCGGCGGGCGGCCCTCCCAAGGTTTTCTCAGTCCAACAGCGCCAGGATATCGGCCTTGGGACGGGCGCCCACAGCCGTCTGGGCGATCTCGCCGCCCTTGAACACCAGCAGAGTGGGGATGCTCATCACGCCGAAGCGCACAGCCAGCTCGCCCTGCTCGTCCACGTTGATCTTGCCCACCACGATGTCCTCCCGCTCCTCGGCAATTTCGTCCACGATGGGGGACACCATACGGCAGGGACCGCACCACTCCGCCCAGAAATCCACCAGTACGGGCTTGTCGGATTGGAGGACGATTTTGTCAAAGTTTTCCATAGTAATGGTTTGTACAGACATGATCCAGCGCTCCTTTTAATTAAATTTGTAAATTTTCCGGGCCAGGCGGTACAGACCCACAGACAGCTTCCGGCCCTGGTATCCGGGAATATTGGTGCCCAGGTTGGTGGCCCGCAGGCGGCACCGGCGGTAAAGGGGGGCGTTTTTCTGCCGCAGATATTCCCAAAGCTCGGTGCGCAGGCCCAGGGACTCCGGGGTGGCGGCGATGATGGAGAAGATGGACGAGATGGACATCATCATGGAAAGGTAGTTCAGCATATACCGGCCCAGCCTGGGCTGGGTGGCCTTGATGGCGATGACGTCGTGGGCGTCGATCATCCGCTTGGTGACCCGAACCTGCTGGTCGATGCGTCCGGCCATCACCGCCTCGTTGACGCTCTGGTCCGCCCGGCCGATGAAGTAGCGGTACAGGTCCAGGTCCAGGTAGTACATGGTCTTCACGTAGGGCAGGGGCTGGTAGACGAAAATGTTGTCCACGTAAAAGGTGTGCCTGGGCAGCTCCAGCCCGCAGTCCCGCAGCAGCTGGGTGCGGTAGATCACCGAGTGCATCAGCAGGTACTGGGAGGTGCGGAAGTGGCGGATGCTGTCCCAGGTGAAGATCTGCCCGATGGGGAACACATTTTTGTAGCCCATGACCTTCCGGGTGCTGTCCTCCACGTGCTCGTACACGTAGTTGGCGATGAACAGGTCCACCGGGGCGGGCATGGCGGAAAACCCCCTGAGCTTGTCCATCACCTGGGCCAGGGCGTCGGTGTCCAGCCAATCGTCGGAGTCCACCACCTTATAATACAGCCCTCGGGCGTTGCGGATGCCCTGGTTGACGCCCTCGCCGTGTCCGCCGTTCTCCTGATGGATGGCCCGGATGATATTGGGGTGCTTTTCCGCCCATTCATCGCACTTGGCGGGGGTATCGTCTTTGGTGGAGCCGTCGTCCACCAGAATGATTTCCGCCTCCTCCCCGGCGGCCAGCAGGGTTTCAATACAGTGGTCCATGTACTCGGCCGAGTTGTAGCAGGGGACGGCGAAGGTAATCAGTTTATCCATAAATATCTCTCCTGAACTAAGTATGCCCGGTTTGGGCAGATCAAAGCAGATCGTCGGTGAGGGCCAGCGCCTTGCCGGCGATGGCGTCCATGTTGTAGTATTTGTATTCCGCCAGACGGCCCAGCAGGTGCAGATTGGGGTATTGCGCGGCCAGCGCGGCATATTGGGCGTACAGGGCGTTGTTTTCCGGGTTGATGATGGCATAGTAGGGAATCTCGCCCTCGGCCCCGGTGCAGGCCCTGGAGTATTCCTTCATGATGGTGGTGGCGCCGGGTTTCTCCTGCCCGGTGAGGTGCTTGAACTCGGTGATCCTGGTGTAGGGCTGGTCTACGGTGTAGTTCACCGTGCCGTGGGTCTGAAACGCGTCCTGCGGCAGGGTCTCAAACCCGAAGTCCAGCGTCCGGTATGGCAGGGGGCCGAAGCGGAAGCCGAACAGCTCGTCGGCCTGCCCGGTGTAGATCACGGGGCCGTCAAACGCTTCGCCGTCCAGTTTGATGCCGCCGTCCGCCAGCTCCAGCCGCTTCAGCGCGTCCGTCCCCAACTCCACCGTGATGCTGGGGTGGTCCAGCATCTTCTCAAACATGGGGGTGTAGCCCTCCAGGGGCATCCCCTGATAGGCATCCTGGAAGTACCGGTCGTCCTGGGACAGGCGCACCGGCACCCGGGCGGTGGTGTTGGGATCAATCTCCTCCGGGGTCTGTCCCCACTGTTTCATAGTGTAGTGGACAAATACGTGCTCATACACGTAGTCCGCGATGGCGGCAATCTCCGGGTCGGGGTTCTGCCGCAGCTCCAGGATGGTCACCTCGCTCTGGGCGGGGCAGGCGTCCAGCAGCTTCCGGCCCAGCCGCTCGCCCTCCTTCATGCCAAAGGCGGATTTCATGGAATCCAGGTTGAAAGGGACGGGGAAGAACATACGTCCGTCGGTGGTTTTTCCGGCCGGGACCACCTCGGGGTTGTCTCGGGGCAGGTTCGCAATCACCTTATGCTGATAGCGCCGCCACCTGGTGAACCGGGACAGGTAGTCAAACACCCGCCTGTCGTTGGTGTGGAAAATATGGGGGCCGTACTGGTGGATGAGGATGCCGGCGTCGTCGAGGCAGTCATAGGCGTTGCCGCCCACGTGCCCCCGGCGCTCCAGCACCAGCACGTTTCTGCCGCCGTCCTCCGCCAGCCGCCGGGCGGACACCGCCCCGGCGTAGCCCGCGCCGATAATCAGTGCGTCATGGTGGTTCATTTGTGCTCACGTCCTTTAGTCTTCTTCATAATGAACCAATTATAACACACATCTGCCTGGGATAAAAGGGAAAATTTATTTAAGACTTCATTGTCCGGGTTGTAATGTTGTAATATTGAAGCTGGGCAATCGGACTGTGTCGGTCCGGCTGGTTTTCTATGACGGCATCGCGCGAGCGAAATATGGACAGCGTATCAACGGGAAGGATCGGCCTCCCTGGGACGGAAGAAATATGGGCGAAAGCCCGGGAGCCATATGGTTGTAACCCCGGAAGAGCGGGAGAATGTCCGGAAGACAATTGTGGAGAAAGTGCCGGTTACAATCAACCTATAATAAAGGGCTCCATCCGGCGGCAGCTGGAGCGGGGCCATCTTCGGCGGTGGGAGGACAGGGCGGGGAAAACAGATTGCAAATGCCCGCGGCCTGTGATATACTGAATCTGTACGGTTATGTTCAAAGTGCGCGCCCTTGCGGGGCGGGCATTTCTCAAAAGAAAGGAAGTATTCTGCCATGAGCATTATCCGCGACCCCGCGCTGGCCCCCTCCGGCCACCGCAAAATCGACTGGGTGCGCAGCTTTATGCCCGCCCTGTCCCAGATCGAGGCCCGCTTTGTGAAGGAGCAGCCCTTCCAGGGGATGCGGGTGGCCGTCTCCGTCCACCTGGAGGCCAAAACCGCCAACCTGGCTCTGGTGCTGAAGGCCGGCGGGGCGGAGGTCCACCTCACCGGCTCCAACCCCCTGTCCACCCAGGACGACGTGGCCGCCGGGGTGGCTGACCGGGGCGTCAATGTGTACGCCTGGCACGGCTCCACCGCGGAGGAATACGAGGCCCATCTGGTGGAGACCCTGAAATGCCATCCCCACATCGTCATTGACGACGGCGGCGATCTGGTGAATCTGCTGGCGGGCAAGTGCGCCCAGTACGCCGACTGCCTGCTGGGCGGCTGCGAGGAGACCACCACCGGCATCCTGCGGCTGAAGGCCAGGGAGCGGGAGGGCACTCTGCCCTGCCCCATGATGGCGGTGAACGACGCCAAGTGCAAGCACTATTATGACAACAAGTACGGCACCGGCCAGTCCGTGTGGGACGCCATCATGCACATGACCAACCTGGTGGTGGCGGGCAAGACGGTGGTGGTGGCCGGGTACGGCTGGTGCGGCTCCGGCGTGGCCCTGCGGGCCGCGGGGATGGGCGCCAACGTCATCGTCACCGAGATCGACCCCTTCAAGGCGCTGGACGCCACCATGAACGGCTTCCGCGTCATGACCATGGCGGACGCCGCCCCCCTGGGGGACGTGTTCGTCACCGTCACCGGATGCAGGGACGTGATCGGCCCGGAGCATTTTGCCGCCATGAAGTCCAACGCCCTGCTGTCCAACGCGGGCCACTTCGACTGTGAGGTAAACGTGAAGTGGCTTAACGAGAACGCCGTGGAGCAGTGGGAGCAGCGGGAGGGCATCACCGGCTGCCGTCTGGCGGACGGCAGGGTGCTCAACGTGCTGGCGGAGGGCCGTCTGGTGAACCTGGCGGGGGGCAACGGCCACCCGGCGGAAATCATGGATATGTCCTTCTCCGTCCAGGCCCTGGCGGCGGAGTGGGTGGCCAAACACCGGGGGGAGCTGGAAAAGAAGCTCTACGACATCCCCGCCGAAATCGACGACCAGATCGGCTGGGCCAAGCTGGCGGCGCTGGGGCTGTCCATCGACAGGCTCACCCCCGAGCAGGAGGCGTATATCAACAGCTCCAACGCGTAAACCAGCCGCCTCTATCAAAGGGGGCGCTGCGCACGGCACAGCGCCCCCTTATTTTTGATATGTTCAAAAAACGAACCTGTCCCGTGGCTGGCCCGACATCAAAAACCGAGCTCAGCACGGCCGAAACGAGCATGAAGCTCTTTTTCGGTTCCTTTTTCTCTTGAGAAAAAGGAATTCAGCTGATGCGCCTGTCGTCGTCTAAGGAGATGCGGTCAGCAATCATGGCGATGAACTCACTGTTGGTGGGCTTGCCCTTGGCGTTGGACACGGTGTAACCGAAGTATTTTTGCAAAGTCTCCAGATCGCCCCGGTCCCAGGCCACCTCGATAGCGTGGCGGATGGCGCGTTCCACCCGGCTGGCGGTGGTGCCGAACTTTTTGGCTACGGCGGGATAGAGCACCTTGGTCACGGCGTTGATGACCTCCATGTCCGCCACTGCCAGGGTGATGGCCTCCCGGAGGTACTGGTAGCCCTTGATGTGGGCGGGCACACCGATCTCATGGATGATGGAGGTGACCTGCCGCTCCAGGTCCCGGGCCTTCGCCTCCTCACGCACGTCCTCCAGGCTGGGCGCGGAGGTGAGCCGCCGGGTGCGCTCGATCACGGACTGGGCCCGGCAGGGCTTGAGCATACAATAGTCGCCGCCGCTCTGGGAGATCTGCTCGGCCAGGGCAGGATTGCTGAACGCCGACATCACCAGCACCCGGGGCCGGACGGGGCCCAGCTGTTCCAGCACCTCCAGGCCGTCCATGCCGGACAGCATCAGATCCATCACCACCACGTCCGGGCGGTGGCGGGCGATCAGCTCCAGCAGCTCCTCGCCGCTCCCCGTCTGACCGGCGACGGACAGATCCGGCTCGTTCTCCATCATATCTGCCAGCATCCGGCGAAATTCCTCCGAGGCGTCTGCCAGCACGATCTTCTTCAATTCACTCATGTTCCTATTCCTTTCCGGTCGGTGACCTGTTGATTTTGAGGCTTTCCATATTTTTCTAATCACTAAAATACCACAGATTCCTCCATATGGCAAGCAACTTTTTCCAAATTCTGCTAAGTTTTCTTCGACGGATTTTTCCAGGAATCACTTAATCATCCTAAAACCACCTCTCTCCCAGCGAATTTGCCGCTTTTTTCTCCGATCTGAGCGATTTTAATCAAATCAGTTGAACAGGATCAAAATCCGGTGCAAGCGCCCGGCTCTCAGCCTGGGAAGGCCGCGCGGCGCGGCCCCGCTTGGAGTTCACGGTCAAATACAGCGTGTTTCACCCGCCTGAAAAAACGCCGCTGTTTTGAAGTTGTTTGATGATATAATTGTGTTCCTGCCGCTTCTGTGCTATAATGTACCCCAACTGGAAATGCGCAAGTTCAGCCCTTTCTTCGCATCCAAATACTACGATCAAGGGTGAAGCCTGTGGAAACAACTGCAAAAACAAGACACGGCAAACGGTTTGACTGGAAATACAGCTACAGCGGCAACGATCTGGGGGCCATCTGCTCCAATGTGCGCACCATGTTCAAGGTGTGGTGCCCGGGGGCGGACAAGGTGGATCTGACCCTCTACCGGGACGACGCCTCCCCGGCCTACCGAATACTGCCCATGCGGAAGAAAAACCGGGGCGTGTGGGCCGTTATCGTGGAGGGCGACCTCCATGGAACCTACTACGACTACACGGTGGAGGAGGCCGGGCAGGCCGTCCACACCGCCGACCCCTACGCCCGGGCCTGCGGCCGCAACGGCATCCGCAGCATGGCGGTGGATCTGTCCCGTACCAATCCGAAGGACTGGTGGCGGGACGCCCCGCCTCCCCTTCAGCCGGAGCAGGTCATCTATGAGCTTCATGTCAAGGACTTTTCCGACCACCCGGCCAGCGGCATCCCGGAGGAATACCGGGGAAAATTCAAGGCGTTTGCCTATCGGTATGAGGACGGGCGGCTCCCGGTCTGCATGGCCCATTTGAAGGAGCTGGGGGTCACCCACGTCCAATTCCTGCCCATATTCGACTACGGCTCGGTGGACGAGGACGGGGACGGCCGCCAGTTCAACTGGGGCTACGACCCGGTGAACTACAACGTGCCCGAGGGGAGCTACGCCACCGACGCCGCCGACGGGGCCGTCCGCGTCCTGGAGTGCAAGGAGATGATCCAGGCCCTGCACCAGAACGGCCTGCGGGTGGTGATGGACGTGGTGTACAACCACACCTACGCCGCCGACTCCTGGCTGGAGCGCACCGCGCCGGGATATTACTACCGCCGCCGATCCAACGGGGCGCTGTCCAACGGCTCGGGGTGCGGCAACGACATCGCGGCGGGCAGGGCCATGGTGGACAATTATATCGCAAACTCCGTGCTGTACTGGGCCAGGGAGTACCATGTGGACGGCTTCCGCTTCGACCTGATGGGCCTGATGACGGTGGAGCTGATGAACCGCATCCGGCGGGAGCTGGACCTGGTGTTCGGCCCCGGGGAAAAGCTGCTGTACGGCGAGCCCTGGCGGGCGGGGGATTCCCCCATGGAGGCGGACACCCACCCCGCCCTCAAGGCCAATCTGCCCCTGTTCCACCCCGGCATCGCCGTATTCTGCGACAACACCCGGGACGCCGTCAAGGGGGGCTGCTTCGACGCCCGCTCCCCCGGCTTTGCCAACGGCGGAAGGGACCTGGAGCACAGCATCCTCCAGGCCGCCGCCGGGTGGCCGGAGGGGGCCTGGGAGTTCAACCCCTGGGACGCCTCCCAGCTCATCACCTACGTGTCCTGCCACGACAATTTCACCCTATGGGACAAGCTGGTGCTGTGCGCCGCGCCGGGGGAGGGCGTCCCCGGTCCCGACGCCTTCCTCCCGCCCCGGGAGGATCTGCTGGCCCAGAACCGGCTGGCGGCGTTTATCTGCTTCACCTGCCCCGGTACGCCCTTTTTCCAGGCCGGGGAGGAATTTGCCCGCACCAAGCTGGGGGACGGCAACAGCTACCGCTCCGCGCCGGAGGTAAACCGGCTGGACTGGGACCGGGCATGGCAGTTCGGCGCTCTGACGGACTACTACCGGGGGCTGATCCGCCTGCGCCGGGAGCTGCCCGGCCTGCGGGAGAAGTCCACCGACAGGCCCGGCCGTGTGGACAGCCAGACGGTCCATGCCCCCCGGGTAGTGTCCTTTCAAATCAACCAGGGCGGGCCGGAGGGAGAGCGCCTGCTGGTGGCCTACAACGCCTCTGGGGAAGACTATGTTCTGGAGCTGCCCGCCGGACGCTGGATCATCCGGGCAGACGGCCAGTGGGCGGACCAGCACCGTCCCGCCGTGGAGGACGGAACCCACGTCACCGTGCCCCGGTGCAGCGGAATGCTGCTGCTGCGCCTTCGGGAGGGGACGATCACAGCTTAAAAATGCACGCGAAGGGGGCGCCGCGTATGTCGCGGCGCCCCCTTTTTTTCATGTCCGCCCCTGGCGGGCATCGTACTCCCGCAAAAATGTCTGGGCATACTCCACATCTGACGGCGTGTCAATGTATTCGATGCCCCGCTTCTGCCGGGTCTCCGCCCCCTTGCCGGTGATGAGAATGACGGAGGGCCTGTCACAGCCCAGCACGGCCTCCCGGATGGCTTCGCCCCGGTTGGGCTGAATGACGCAGGCACAGCCCTGGGCCTCCACGTGGCCCGCGATTTCCCGGCAGATGGACACGGTGTCCTCCTCGCCGGAATCCTCCTCGGTGAGCACCACCAGGCCGGAGTAAGCCCCGGCTACCTCACCCAGATCCCGGCGGCGGTCCAGGGCCTTTTTGCCGGGACAGCCGAACACCGCCACGATCCGCCGCCCGGGATATTCCTCCACCGCGGAACGGAACAGCGTCTCAAAGCTCATGCGGTTGTGGGCGTAGTCCACGATGGCGGTCACGTCCCCGTTCCGGCTGGAATACACCTCCATCCGCCCCGGCACCCGGGCCTTGGCCAGCCCCTCCCGGACGGCCTCCTGGGGGATCCCCAGGCCCTGGCACACCGCGATGGCCGCCAGGGCGTTGTCCACGTTGAACAGGCCCGGCATGGTCAGGCGGTACTCCCCGCCCAGCCTGGCCGCGTCCACCTGAAACAGAATGTCGCCCCCCACCTTGCGCACGTCATGGCCGTACACCTGGGCGGCGGGGTCGCGCCGGGAGAAGGTGAACACCGTCCCGCAGTCCGCCCGGGCGGCGGACAGGGCCTCGTCCCCGTGGCCGCAGTCCAGGTTGACGCAGGAGAAGTCCGCCTGGGCAAAGAGCTTCAGCTTGGAATGGAAATAGTCCTCGAAGTCCGGGTGCTCGATGGGGGAGATGTGGTCGGCGCCGATGTTCAAATACGCGGCGGCGGCAAATTTCGTGCCCAGGGTGCGGTGGTATTTCAGCGCCTGGCTGGACACCTCCATGACCAGATACTCCAGCCCGGAGGAAACCGCGTGGGCAAAGTGCTTTTGCAGCTCCAGCGGCTCGGGGGTGGTGAGGTGGGACTCAAAGCGCTCCACCCCGTCCCAGGTGTCGATGGAGGAGATCACGCCGCAGGATTTCCCTGCCGGGGCGCCCAGCTCGTCCAGGATATGTTTTATATAGTAGGCGGTGGACGATTTGCCCTTGGTGCCGGTGATGCCGATGACCTTGAGGCGCTGGGAGGGGTTGTTGTAATACTGCACCGCCAGCGGGGCCAGAGCGCGGCGCATATCGCTGATCTGGATGCAGGGCAGTCCCGACTGGGGATAGGGCGTCTCGCTGATATAGGCAAAGGCCCCCCGGCGGGCGGCGTCCGCCAGAAATTCCCGCTTGAAGTGGGCGCCCTTGCAGATAAACAGTGTGCCGGGGACCACTTCCTTGGAATTGTAGGACACCAGCTCCACGGTGCGCCCCATGTCCAGCTTCTCAGGCAGGGGCGCGGCCAGCACCCCCAGCCCGTCCAGCAAGGCGCAGTATTCGCCCAGGGGATATAACGTCAGATCCATGGCATTGACCTCCAATCATCAAATGGTGCGCAGGGGATAGCCGCACGCCTCCACCGCCCGTTCCGCCAGCACCATCATGGCGTCCAGGTAGAAGGAGGGCAGGGGGTGGTAGGTGGAGAACACGGACAGCTCGGTGCAGGCCAGGATGGCGCAGTCGCAGCCCATCCGCCGGATGGCCTTGTCGATTTTGGCGAATTTCTCCCGGCTTCCCGTCTCGCCCTGCTTGATCTCGTCGTAGATGATGGACATGACCAGTTTCTGAGTGTCCGGGCCGGGGGAGACGGCCTCCAGCCCCACGGCGGCGCATTCCTTCTGGTACAGCCCCGTCTGAATGGTGCCGTCGGTGCCCAGGATGCCGGGGCGCTTTTTGCCCTGCCGGGCCAGGGCGGCGGCGGTCTCCCGGAGCATATGGATGATGGGCACATTCAGCTCCCCCTGGAGCCTGTCCGCGAAATAGTGGGAGGTGTTGCAGGGGATGGCCAGCGCCGTACAGCCGCACTGTTCCAGCGTTTTCCCGTCCTCCAGCAGCCGCTGGTACAGCGCCCCGGTGTCCCCGGAGAGGATGGCGGCGGTGCGGTCGGGGATGCCGGTGTCGGACAGGATGACGGCGGGGACGTGCTCCTGGTCCCGGGCGGCGTCGGTGCGGTCCAGCACGAACTGGTAGAACACCTGGGTGGCCTGGGGGCCCATGCCGCCCAGAACGCCCAATTTTGCTTCTTTTTTCATAGGATTCACCCTTTAAACGCGGGGGAGGGGCTTGCCCTCCCGCAATACGGAGAGAAAATTGGCCGAACGGGGGGAGCGCCCCCCGTATATTATTCTTTTGGCCTTTCGCAGTATTTCCGGAAGCGCACCCAGCACCCGATATGGTTTTTCCAGATCCGCCAGATGCGCTTGAGGGTATAATCCGGGCGGTACTCCATGGAGTGGTGGTCGGCCCCGGCCCGGATCAGGGCCTTCATCTCCGGGTGGAACCGCTTGGGGATGAACTGATAGGCCAGTCCCCGGGGGATCATCCGCCAGATGGAGCGGTTCCGCACCACCGTCAGGGGCAGGTCCTTTCCCTCAATGAGGTCGTCCACCAGATACCGGGCGATGTTGTGCCCCGAGCCGGTGACGTAAAAATTGCTGCGCCCCTGCCGGGTGTTGATTTCAAAGGCCTTGTATTTGCCGTCCCGGCTGTCGTATTTGATGTCAAAGTTGGAGAAGCCCACGTAGCCGATGTCCTCCAGCATCCCCCGCACCTTGTCGCACAGCCCCTGGTCGTGCTCGGTGATGATGACGGCGTGGTTGCCGATGCCGTGGGGGGAGTGCTCCTCCAGCAGGACGTGGCCCAGGCACATCAGCTTCACCTTGCCATGGGTGTCGGAATAGTTGGTGAGCACCCGCATATAGGTGTCGTCCCCGGGGACAAACTCCTGCAAAATCATCTTGCCGGGATAGCCCGCGGCATACACCTCGTCCAGAGCCGCGAGAAGCTCCTCCCGGCTCTGGCAGATGTACACCTTTTTCAGCTCGTTGTGCCCGGTGGCCCAGTAGGCCACGCCGTCGGCGGGCTTGGCCACGTAGGGCGCGCCCCAGGGCAGATCGAAGCCGTGGCCCATGGAGCCGTCATAGACAAAGGTAGCGGGGTGGTCGATGCCGTACTGGTCGCACAGGGCGTAAAACTGCTCCTTGTCGGTGAGCTTGTCCAGCAGCTCCCCGCTGATATAATTGCATTTCACGTTGGCGGGGAACCGGTCCTTCAGGTGGGCGGCCAGCTTCACATAGCTGTCCCCGCAGCCGATGACAAGCACCGTCTTGTCCGCGCACTCCGCCGCCACGTTTTGGACGTTTTTCAAAAATACGGCCTCGTCCTCGTTTTCCAGGCAGGGGCGGTAGTCGATGATAGCGCTGTGGGAGCAGGGGAATGTGGCGGCGAACTTGCCGAAAGCGATGCTTTTGACCCCGTAAGCCTCGTGAAAGGCCCGGGCCACACTGTAGACATTGATGTCCCCGCCGAACAATAAGGGTTGGAACATTGGGTGGGACCTCCTTTTGTATGGGCATGGACGCCGTCCATGCGCCTGGGGGAGGGGCCTGCCCCTCCCGTTTGATTGGGGATGCGGTATGGGCCTGGGGGGCAGGCGGTTTACCCGCCCGCCCGGCGCACCAGGAACACCCCTGATATCTGGGACAATTTGTTGATGACCCCCGTCAGTTCCTTCTGATCCCTGACGGCCAGCTCCAGGTTCACTATGGCGTAGCCGTCCGGCTGGCTCCGGGCGGAGATGTTGTTCAGCCGCACCTTCTGGGCGGACAGCGCCATGGCCACGTCCAGGGCCAGACCGTCCCGGTCCTTGGCGGAGATCTCCAGCGACGTGCGGAAATGGGCGTCCTCCGACACCGCCCAGGCCACCTTCACCCAGCGGCCCTGTTCCTCCGGCTTGCGGCGGGCGGGCTCCGCGTTGGGGCAGTCCTGCCGGTGGATGGATACGCCGTAGCCCTTGGTGATAAAGCCCACCACCGGATCCCCGGGCACCGGCGTACAGCACTTGGAGAACTTCACCATGCAGTTGTCGATGCCCTCCACAATGATGCCGTTTTCGGAGTGCCTGGCTTTGGGGATGCCCTTCCCGGCGGCGGGATAGATGGTCTCCCCGGCGGAGGCCGCGGTGCGCATGGCCTCCTGTTCCGCCCGCTGGCGCTCCAGCCGTCCCAGGCGGGTGAGCTCCTCCTTTATCCGCCCCACCGCCTTCACGGCGGACATACCGCCGTAGCCGATGGCGGCGTACAGCTCGTCCAGCGAGCCGAACCGCACCCGCCGCAGCAGGGTGTCCAGCAGCTCGGAGGTGGCGGTGATGGAGGACAGCGACAGCCCCATATGCTTCAGCTCCGTCTCGAACATGGCCCGTCCGGTGGCGATGTTCTCCTCCCGGCGCTCTTTTTTGTACCACTGGCGGATCTTGTTCCGGGCCTCGTTGGACTTGCAGATTTTCATCCAGTCCCGGCTGGGCCCGTGGGCGTTCTTGGAGGTGATGATCTCCACGATATCGCCGTTTTTCAGCGGCGTCTCAAAGGTGACGATGCGCCCGTTCACCCTGGCCCCGGTCATGGAATTGCCCACGGCGGAGTGGATGGAATAGGCGAAGTCGATGGGGGTGGCGTTGGCGGGCAGGCTTTTCACGTCCCCGTTGGGGGTGAACACAAACACCTCGTCGGCAAACATATCCACCCGGAGCGAGTGGACAAACTCGTCCGGGTCGGTGTCCTGCTGGCTCTCCAGCAGCTTGCGCACCCACTCAAAATCCTGCTCGGTGCCCAGCTTCTGGTTGGCCATGCCCTGCTTGTACTTCCAGTGGGCGGCTACGCCGTATTCCGCCGTCTGGTGCATCTGCCAGGTGCGGATCTGCACCTCGAAGGGGATGGCCTCCCGGCCCACCACGGTGGTGTGGAGGGACTGGTAGCCGTTGGGCTTGGGCGTGCCGATATAGTCCTTGAACCGGCCCAGCACCGGTTTGAACATATCGTGGATGCATCCCAGCACGTTGTAGCAGGCGGGGATATCGTCCACCATCACCCGGAAAGCGTATATGTCGAAGATCTCCTTGATGGTCTTGTTCTGGGCGTACATCTTGCGGTAGATGGAGTAGATGTGCTTCAGCCGCCCGTACACCTTGCAGTTCAGCCCCTCCTCGTTGAGCCGCTCCTCGATCTGCCCCTGCATCCGCTCCAGAAACTCGGAGTTTTCCGTGGTCAGGTCCCGGAGGGCCTGCTCCACGTCGTGGAAGCCGATGGGGTCCAGGTAGCACAGGGCCAGGTCCTCCAGCTCCCACTTCAGCTTCTGCATACCGAGGCGGTGGGCGATGGGGGCGTACACCTCCATGGTCTCCAGGGCCTTCTCCTTCTGCTTGGCGGTGGACTGGTATTGCAGGGTGCGCATATTGTGCAGCCGGTCGCACAGCTTGATGAGGATCACCCGCACGTCCTTGGCCATGGCCATGAACATTTTGCGCAGGTTTTCCATCTGCTCGTCCTCCCGGGAGGTGTACTGCATCCGGGTGAGCTTGGTCACGCCCTCCACCAGGTCGGCCACCGCCGGGGAAAACAGCCGGGCGATGTCCTCATGGGTGGAATCGGTGTCCTCAATGCAGTCGTGGAGCAGGGCGGCGATGATGGAATCCTGGTCCAGCTCCAGCTCGACGATGATCTCCGCCACCGCGATGGGGTGGATGATATAGGGCTCCCCGCTCTTGCGCAGCTGGGGGCCGTGGTGCTGGTCGGCGTACTCAAAGGCGGCCCGGATCCTCTCCGTGTCGGCGGAGGGACAGGTCTGCCGGATATGTTTTTCTAATTCCTCATAGCGTTCATGGGCCAAATCCATAAATGGCGCCTCCTTCATGGAAGCGGGGGCCGCTGGATCCCCGCCTCGCCTCTCGTCCTGTATTGGGCATTGTGCCCGTTTATTCCTCATCTAAGAACACCCGCAGCCGGCGCATCAGCTCCGCCTGCTCCAGATCCACCTTCTGCTCCGGATGCTCCAGGCACAGCCGGGACTGCTCCAGGCGCAGCAGCCCCCGGTCCTCCATCACGTGGAGGCAGACCAGGGTGCGCCCGTAGGCGTAACGTCCGTCCGGCCGTCTGGCGGCCTGCTTCAGCAGGGACGGGCCCGCGTCCGTCCGGCCCTCGGCGCAGGTGCGCTCCAAAAAGCGCCACAGGCGGGCAAAGTCCTTCCGGGAGGGCAGCAGCAGCCCGGCCTCCCACCGGGACAGCTCCTCCCCCTCCCGCAGGCGGCGGAACAGCTCCCGCTCCAGCTGGGACCGGGTGGGGGCGGGGCGCAGGTCGCAGATCTGAAGCTGCACTGTGCGGCTCCCCCGGAACTCGTTGATCTGGGGGTGGAAGACCAGGTCCAGCCTGTCCCCGGCGGACACGCCGCAGGCGGCGGCGTTGGCGGAAAAGAAAATGGCGTCCAGCATCATCCCGTCCCGGCGCACCCGCATTTTCAGGTGCCGTCCGCCCCCCACGTCACAGCAGGACACCACCGCCGCCGAGCGCAGCAGCAGCACCGGCTTGGGGTTGCCCGTGCCGAAGGGTTCCAGGGTGGACAGGGCGTCCACCTGCGGGGTCGTGAGCAGGCCGCAGTGCTCCACCTCGGCGTCCACGTCGATGGACGCCTCCATGGGCTGCCCGCCGGTGTAGGCGGACACCAGCTCCCGCAGGCGCTGGGCCAGCTGGGGGATGTTTTCCTCCAGAATGGTGAAGCCCGCCGCCATCTCATGCCCGCCGTAGCCCTCCAGCAGTCCGGCGCACCGCTCCAGCGCCCCGAACAGGCTGAACCCGCCGAAGGAGCGGCACGAGCCCTTGCCCCGGCCCTGCTCCAGGCAGATCATAAAGGCGGGGCAGGAATATTTCTCCGCCAGACGGGAGGCCACGATGCCCACCACTCCCTGGTGCCAGCCCTCTCCGGCCAGCACAATGGCGGGGGCGGACAAATCGGGGTCCTCCTCCAGCATATGAATACACTGTTCAAAAATCTCCAGCTCAATGGCCTGCCGCTCCCGGTTGAGGGCGCACAGGGCCTGGGCCAGCTCCTCGCCCCGGTCCTGGTCCCGGGTGAGCAGCAGCTCCAGGGCCAGCATGGCCTGCTCCATCCGTCCGGCGGCGTTGAGCCGGGGGGCCAGCCCATAGCCGATGGTGACGGCGGTGGGGGCGCTTCCCGGTTCCAGCCCCGCCTCCCGCAGGAGGGCCCGCAGGCCGGGACGCCTGGTCTGCCCCAGCAACTCCAGCCCCTGGCGCACCAGGACCCGGTTTTCGTCGGTGAGGCGCATCACGTCGGCCACGGTTCCGATGGCGGCCAGCTCCCCGAACCGGCGGAACACCTCCGGCCTCTGCTCCGGGGGGAACAGGGCCTGGGCCAGCTTCAGCGCCACCCCCACCCCGGCCAGCTCCGGGAAGGGGTAGGTGCAGTCCGGGCGGCGGGGGTTCACCACCGCAGCGGCGGCGGGGAGCTTATGTTTGCAGTGATGGTGGTCGGTGACCACCACGTCCGCCCCCAGGGAGCGGGCGTATTCCACCTCGTCCGCAGCGGTAATGCCGCAGTCCACGGTGATAATCAGGGTGACCCCCTGCTCCGTCAGGCACCGGATGGCGCCGGGGTTCAGGCCGTAGCCCTCCTCGGTGCGGTCGGGGATATAGCTGACCACCGTTCCGCCCAGCAGGGTCAGGGCCTCGGTGAGCAGACAGGTGGACGTGATGCCGTCCACGTCGTAGTCGCCGTACACGGCTATGGTTTCGCCGTTTTTGATGGCACGGTTCACCCGCTCCACCGCCCGGTCCATGTCGTGGAGCAGGAAGGGGTCGTGGAACCGCTCCGGCCCGCTGGACAGGAACCGGGCGGCCTCCTCCGGATCCTCGATGCCCCGGGCGGACAGCACCGTGGCGCACAGCGGGGCCAGTCCCGCCTGCTCCAGCCGCTGGCGGATGGCCGGGCTACCCGGCCTGCGTACATTCCAGTAATGATATTTCATGCTGTTATCCTCAAATTCCCAACGCCTCCCGGGACGTCGCCCTGGTCAGTTCCGGGGCCTGTTTTTTTCATAATATCTCATTATAACAAAAATACGGCGCTATTTCAACCGCAGGTTGTAATATTAAATGCGAAAGAACACGAACCCACCCGACAGGGTGCTGAAGAATCCGCCTGGGATTCCCGAATATTACGCCCCGTACCCAACGGAGTATGGAGCGGGTCGCAACACAACGGAGAAACGCGCCGCCCTATTAACGGGGCGGCGCGTTTCTTATGCCTGGTAGCGTCGAATTCGTACAATGTCCGCAGCGTCAATTCCTCCGGCGCGATGAATTGGAGCACCGCGAACGAGTAAGCCGCAAGGCCGAAAGCAGAGGACCGCCATCAAGGGAAGACATATCCCGCCGCCGCAGTGAGAGAGCGGGGGGAATACAGGATTGGTGAAGCAGGGCCCACGGGAACCGGTGAAAACCGGCAGCCCATTTTATGGGCAGTGTTTTGACTATATCACCTCGGCAATGGCGCCGCCGCCCAGCACGGCCCCGTCCGCGCCGTACACCACCGCCGCCTGCCCCGGCGTTACCGCCCGCTGAGGCTGGGCAAACTCCAGCCGCACCCGGTCCCCCTCCGGGAACACCGTGGCCGGCTGCTCTGTCTGGCGGTAGCGGGTCTTGGCCAGCGCCGCAAAGGGTTTTTCCGGCGGGTCGATGAGCCAGTTCCAGTCCACCGCCGTACAGCCCGGGCTGTACAGCGCCGCCTCCGGCCCTACGGTGACGGTGTTGTCCGCCATGCATTTGGAACAAACGTAAATCCGCCCGGATGACGACACGCCCACGCCCCGGCGCTGGCCGATGGTCAGCCCCGCCGCGCCCCGGTGGCGGCCCACCACCCTGCCGTCCATGCTCACAATGTCCCCGGGGGGATACTGCTTTCCGGTATAGCGCTCCATGAAGGACAGGTAATCCCCGTCGGGCACAAAGCAGATATCCTGGCTGTCATGCTTCCGGGCGTTGACGAAGCCCTCCTGCTCCGCGATCTCCCGCACCTCCGCCTTGGTCAGCCCCCCCAGGGGGAACAGGGTATGGCTGAGCTGCTCCCGGGGGACAGGGTAGAGGACATAGCTCTGGTCCCGGCTCAGATCCGCGGCCTTTGCCAGTCCGAAGCCCCCCGTTCCGCTGTCCACGATCCGGGCGTAGTGCCCTGTGGCGATGTAATCGCAGTTCAGTTCCCGGGCGCGGCGGCGCAGGCGGTCGAATTTCAAAAACCGGTTGCAGTCGATGCAGGGGTTGGGGGTCTCCCCCCGCTCGTAGGCGTCCACAAAGCGGCGGATCACCTTCTCCTCAAAATCCTCCGAGAAGTTGAACACATAGTGGGGGATGTCCATCCGCCGGGCCACCGCCCGGGCGTCCTCCACGTCGTCCAGCGTACAGCATGGATGGCCCTTGTCCAGCCCCACAGCCTCATTGCCGAACAGCTTCATGGTGACGCCGACGCACTCGTAGCCCCTCTGCTTCAGCAGCCACGCCGCCACGCTGGAGTCCACCCCGCCGCTCATGGCCACCAGCACCCGGTCTCCGTTTTGCTCCAATCCCATCACACCCTTCGGATTTGCTTTCCGTATTATACTCCATATCCTCCCGGACCGCAAGAGCCTTGAACCCGCGTCCGTCTCCAGGCGGCGGGGCCGATCCGGCAGCTGAAGCGGCCCCCGGCGCACAGGCGCCGGGGGCTATGTCCTTTTACAGCGCCCGGAGCATCGCCGGCCCCCGCTTGGCGAGGACCACCACGCTCACCAGCGCCAGCACCGCCAGAAGCGCCGGCGGCAGGAGCATCGCCAGCACCGGGCTCACCATACTCCCCAGCCAGTACAGCAGGGCGCACACACCCAGCGCCGTCATGGGCACAAGCATACCCAGCACCACCGCCAGGGACTGCTTCACCACCACCGTCTCGTTCACCGCGTCCAGCTTGGGGAAGGCCAGGCCGATGAACATACCAAAGGCGGCGTGGGCGGTGCAGAACAGCAGCGTCTCCAGCAGCAGCACCGCCCCCTCCAGGGGGGACAGCTCCAGGGCGATGATCAGGCACACCCCGGCGATCACAGTACAGGGGACGCTGAACAGCAGCTCGAAGCCGGTTTTCAGCCCCAGCAGGGCCCGCCCGCCCACCGGGGCCTCCCGGAGGATCCACAGGTACTTGCCCTCCAGGCTGATGGACGGCGCGGCGATGACGCACATGGACAGGCAGAAGCCGATTACCAGCGCCGCCAGGGGCATCACAGGCACCCCGTCTCCCATCATGGCCAGCATCTTCCCCAGGTCGTCCCGCATGACCACCGCCGCCGCCCCCATGCCCACCAGCATCATCAGGCCGAGGCAGGAGTTCCAGAAGTACATGGGTATGCCGAACAGCCGCCGCAGCTCCATGCGAAGCAGGGCCTTTTTCTGTCCCGCCGCGGACTGGGCGGACAGCTTGTAGTCGTTGCGGGCGGAGCGGGCGGCAAAGGCGGTGACCGCCTGACGGTACACCCGGCCCAGCCCGAACACCACCAGGGCAAAGGGCACGGCGCAGCACGCCGCGAAGGCCAGCAGCAGCATCCAGTCCCCCATGATGCCGTCCGCCATCCACAGCATGGGAGCGGCCCAGCTCAGGGACTCCTTCACCCCCATGGCGTTGGAGGCAAGGCCCTCGATCATGCCGTTGAGGTTGAACGCGAACCACATCACCGCCGCCATATACAGTGCCATCACGATGTTCTGCCCGATCACGCCCCCCTTTGACAGCTTGGCGGACACAAAGGCCACCAGCGCCCCCATCAGCACGGACAGGGCCGTGTCCAGCAGGGGCAGGGCCAGCACCGCCAGCAGCAGCCGCACCCAGAACAGCGGGCCGCGCCCCACGCCGCTCTCGGTCATAAAGGCGCACACCGCCCCGGCGGGGGCCAGGATGAAGAAGGAAAACACCAGGTTTTCCAGGTAGATGGCCGTCACCCGGCTGGCCATCAGCGCGGTGGTGGACACGGGCATGGACAGCAGCAGATCGTTGTCCTTCCCGCCGAATACCACCCCCTTGGCGGCGAAAGCGGTGAAGATCATGCCGCTCACCAGGGCCGCGATTCCCATAAAGATGAACAGCAGCACCTCCATCTGGAGGGGGGCCAGCACATGCATGAGCATGGAGCTGTACAGCCCGGACATATACAGGCCCAGGCCGGCGATCAGCAGGACGACCCCCACCCCGGTGGCCGCCTTCTTCCGGTTCTTCCGGCCCATGTTGGAGGAGGACAGCAGCATGGATTTGACGCTGACCTTCAGCAAGGCGAGAAACTTTTTCATTTCTCTCCCTCCAGCTCCAAAAACACGTCCTCCAGGGAGGAGTCACCCACCAGCTGCTCCGTGGGGCCGGATTTGACCAGCCGCCCGTCCTTGATGATGGCAATCTGATGGCACAGCTTCTCCGCCACCTCCAGCACGTGGGTGGAGAAGAACACCGCCGAGCCGCCCTGGCACAATTCGGCTAAGTACCCTTTCATCAGGTGGGACGCGGAGGGGTCCAGTCCCACGAAGGGCTCATCCAGGATCAGCAGCCGGGGCCGGCGGATAAAGGCGGAGATCAGGGCCAGCTTCTGCCGCATCCCGTGGGAGTAGCTTCCGATGGGGGAGCCTAAATTCCCCGTCAGCTCAAAGGCGTCCCCAAACCGTGCGATGTCCTTTGTCCGCTGGTCCGCCGGGATGTCATACAGGTCGGCGATGAAATTCAGATAGTCGATGCCCTTCATGAACTCGTACAGGTCCGGATTGTCGGGCAGGAAGGCGGTGACCCGCTTGGCCCCCACCGGGTCCTTTTTCACGTCGCGGCCGTCGATGGTGATGGTTCCCTCGGTGAAGTCCATCACCCCCGCCACCGCCCGGAGGGTGGTGGTCTTGCCCGCCCCGTTGTGGCCGATGAAGCCGTAGATCTCGCCGGGGCGCACGTGGAGGGTCAGGTCGTCCACCGCCTTTTTCCCGCCGGGGTAGGTTTTGGAATAGTGTTCGATACGAAGCATAATGTTCTCTCCTTTACAACGCAGATGGTTCGGTTTCAAAGGCTCCACCGGGTCAAAGGTTCATGAAAAACACAAATCCGATGACGACCGCAGCCACGGCCAGGCCAATGAAGCCCGCCAGATGCTTTTCCTTCTCCTCGCTGGCGGCGAAGCCCGCCCCGACCAGCCCCACCGCCGGGGGGATCAGCAGGCCGAACAGCTTGGGCATGATATTGCTGGGCTGTCCGTCCACGCCGATCTGCATCACCAGCTCGTCCGGCAGGACGAACCAGCCCGCGATGGAGGCGGCAGCCAGAGGGATCACCAGCAGGAAGGGCCAGTAACGCTTTTTCTCCATCAGGCTCACCCCTTGTACTTCACCGCCGTGCCGTACACGGTGATCTCCGCCGCCCCCTGCATGATGGAGGCCGAGGCGTAGCGGATGTTCAGCACCGCGTCCGCCCCAAGGGCCTCCGCCTCGTCCACCATCCGCTTGGTGGCGAGCTGCCGGGCCTCGGTGAGCATGGCGGTGTAGCTCTCAATCTCTCCGCCCACGAAGGTCTTCATTCCCGCCATAAAATCCTTGCCAACGCTCTTGCACTGCACCACCGAGCCTTTCACGATGCCCAGGGCCTCCAGCTCCCGGCTGGGGCCGGGAATATAGTCAATATTGAGAAGCAGCATCTTCTTCCCCTCCCTTGATCTGCTTGATGCGCTGGTACAGCGCCGCCAGCACCCCGACGATCATCACCGCCGGAATAGCCGCCAGGGCGATCACCACCCCGATGGGGGGCGCGTCCGCCGCGTCCATGGTAAAGCCCCACACGATGAGGGCGATCAAGGCCCCCATCAGCGCCAGCATCAGCACCGCCGCCCCGATGGGGCTGACGTACCGGGTCAGTTTATCCCGTTTTCCCACGTTCATGAATTTTGTCCCCTCCTGTTCCTGCCGCTCCATGCTTTCCAGCACCGTGTCGGCGTCCAGCCCGTCCAGCTGGCTGCGGCTTTCCTTGATCTGGGCGCACACGCCCTGAGCCGCCGCCAGATTGGCCTGCCTGCGCTCCAGCTGGATCATATGCCGCCCCATGGCGTCCTCCAGCGTGAGCTGGCCGGACTTGAGCCGCAATATCTCCTCGATGGGCACGTCCAGCATCCGCAGCAGTTTGATTTTTTTCAGCCACGCCACATCGGCGTCGCTGTAGTCCCGGTAGCCGTTGTCAGAATTGCGCCCGGGGGTGAGCAGCCCTTCCTTTTCATAGAAGCGGATGTTCCCCTTGGTGATGCCCACCAGCTGCTCCACCTGGTTGATCTTCATGGCTTTGCCTCCCTCCATGCCTGTATGCTACACCCTCCACCTGGTGGAAGGTCAAGAGGTTTTGAAAAATTTTCTCCCAAAACGGCCCGTCCCCGCGCTGGGGGGGGGGGGGGGGGGGGCGGGCCTGAATCCGCCTTGATGATTGTGTCCCCGCCAGGCGGCGCGTACAAGTGTTTTTGCCGGCGGCAGCAAACCTTGGCACGGCGAATTCACTCCGCCCGAGCATTAAAATCATGAAGGGGTCCCCGCAAAGCCGTCCTTTGGCGTTGCGGGGAGCAGGGGCCCGGACAGGTCCAGCCCGCCGTAGGCCGTCAGCGGCTCCCCTTCCACCAGAAGCTGCACCTGCTCCACCTTGTCCAGGCTGCACAGCGTCTCCACGATGGACGAGATCACCAGCTCCTGTTCCTCCGGGCTGTCCGGTATGGCGGCCAGCAGGGCGCTGGACACATCCGCATAGCACACCCCATCGTCCACCCAGGCGGCGCGGACCGCCAGGTCCTGCGGCAGAAGCCCCTCCAGGCCGTCGTCCCGGGACCCCGCCGCCAGTGCCTCCAGCACCGCGATGGCGGGGGTCTCGTCCTCGGTGAGCCGGAACACCCGGAGCTCAAAGCCCAGCGCGGCGCTCCCCGTCCGGCGGAAGTAGAGGGAGGCGGGCACGTCCACCGGCTCCTCCTCCGCGCCGGAGAAAATCACGTTCCCCTGCCGGAGCACCCGCCAGTCGTCCCCCGTTCCGCAGGACAGCTCCACCCGGTCCACCTCGGGCAGCTGGCACAGGGTCATGGTGATGCAGCAGTCCGCAATGGTCTGGTCCACCCCGGACAGCTGGGCATATTCCTCCGACAGCTCCACCCGGGCCGTCCGGCCCTCCACCAGCCAGTCCGCCACCTCCGTCCCCGCCGGGATCGGGCCGGTCAGGCCGCTGTCCTGGGCCGGACCCGCCAGCAGGGCCGCCAGCAGGGCGGACACCGTCTCCTCCCCCGTGTAGGGCATGGAGCCCAGCGGCGCCGTCACCTCCCGGCTCTGCCGTTCCTCGGGGACGGCGAACCACAGCCGCAGGGCGCCGTCGTCCTCCTCCGTCCCGGCCCGGCAGGCGGCGCACAGCGCCAGGGCCAGAACCAGGCATACTGCCATATGTTTTTTCACGGCCTGCCCTCCTCTGTCAGCGCGGGAAATTCCGCCTCAAACCGGGCGCCCTTTCCCGCGGGGTTCGGCCCCGCCTTGATATCCCCGCCGTGGAGGCGGGCGGTGTCCCGGGCGATGGACAGCCCCAGCCCGGTGCCTCCCGCCGCCCGGGAGCGGGCCTTGTCCACCCGGTAAAACCGGTCGAAGATCTTGGGCATATCCTCCGCCGGGATTCCTACGCCGGTGTCGCACACCACCAGGGACGCTTTGCCCCCCAAATGGCGCACCGTCACGTCCACCCTGCCCCCCGGCTGGTTGTATTTGATGGCGTTCTCGATCAGATTGAAGGCCACCTGGTACAGATCGTCCTCCGTGGCCAGCAGGGCGCAGGCGGGCTCGACGCGGGTTTTCAGCTCCACCTGGTTGGCCCGGGCCACGGGGGTGAGCAGATGGGCCACCTTTTCCACCACCTGCCCCAGCTCCACCGGCTCCCGCTGGCGCACTGGTCCGGCGTCCAGCCGGGTCAGCGCCAGCAGGTGTTCGCTGATGCGGGTGAGGCGGTCGGCCTCCTCGCCGATGTCGGACACGAACTCCCGCACGGTGCCCATGTCCACCCGGTCATTCTGCAAAATGGAATCGGTGAGCAGGCGGATGGAGGCCAGGGGGGTCTTCAGCTCATGGGAGGCGTCGGACACGAACCGCCGCCGGGCCTCCTCGGTGGTCTGAAGCCGGTCGGTGAGCTGGTTGAACTCGTCGGCCAGCTGGGCCATCTCGTCCCTCCCCCGGGATTCCACCCGGTGGCTGTATTCGCCCTTCCGCACACGGCGGATGGCGGACAGCAGCAGCCCCGTGCTCCGGGTCAGCGCCTTGGACAGCAGAAACACCAGCACCAGCGCCGCCGCGCAGATCACCATGGAGACATACCGCAGGTTGGACTGGATGGACAGCAGGACCTGGGCCTGCTCCCCGTCGTACTCGTAGAGGTACACCGCCCCCAGGGTCTGGCCGTTGTACATCACCGGGGCCGCCGCCCGGCACCGGATGGCCCGCTCCCGGTACTCGCTTCGGGCCACGTCCTTCCCCCGGAGCGCCGCCACCACCTCGGGTATGAGGGCGTAATCCCCCAGGCGGTTGTCCAGGGTGGAGCTGTCATATAAAATGAGGCCGGAGGCGTCGGTAATGAGCACCCGTGTGCCCTGCACCTGCTCCAGCACCGCCATGGTCTGCTCCACACTCTCCCTGGTGAGGGTCTCGGACACCGCCAGGGCGGAGCCGATCACCAGCGCCTGCCGCTTCAGGGTGCTCTCCTTGGAGGAAAACACCATATTTTCCACCATGAGCAGGGGGTATGTGTTCATCACCAGAAGGATGGTCACCACCACCAGCAGGTAGGTCAGGGCATATTTCGCCTGGATACTGCGCCAGAAGGGCAGTCGCGCCTCCCGGACCGCCGGTTCCTTTGCCGTTTTCGCGGCCGCTTCTGTTCCTCCCACGCGCTCACCTCCTTCGTCAAGTCAAAGCCGGAGGGCGGCTCAGCGGGGCCCTCTCAGCTCTGGGGGTTGCTCAGGTAATAGCCCACGCCCCATTTGGTCAGAATATGCTCCGGGTTGGCGGGGTCGGGCTCCAGTTTCTCCCGCAGGCGGCGTATGTGCACGTCCACCGTCCGGAACTCCCCGATATACTCGTATCCCCACACCAGATTCAGAAGGTTTTCCCGGCTGTACACCCGCCCGGGGTTCTGCATCAGCAGTACCATCAAATCAAACTCCTTGGCGGTCAGGTCCACCGGCCTGCCGTCCCGCCACGCCGCCCGCTCCGCCAGATCCAGGGTGATGCTCCCCTGGGTGAGGCGGTCGGCCTCCCGCTGCTGCTGGGCGGAGGACGCCGCCCGGCGCAGCAGCGCCCGTATCCGGGCCTTCAGCTCCAGGATGTTGAAGGGCTTGGTGATATAGTCGTCCGCCCCGCACTCGAATCCCATGATCTTGTCCGCGTCCTCCCCCTTCGCGGTGAGCATGATCACAGGCACGTTGGAAAACTCCCGGATCTTCATGCACGCCTGGAGGCCGTCGATCTTGGGCATCATCAGATCCAGGATAATCAGGTCGAACTGGCCCGTGCGGGCCTTGTCCACCGCCTCCTCGCCGTCGGAGCCGGTCTCCACCTGATATCCCTCGTTCTCCAGATTGAACTTGATGCCCTTCACCATCACCCGCTCGTCGTCAACCACTAAAATCTTCGGCATTGCTCTATCCTCCTGTTGTGATCTGATCCAAAAAACCCTCGAGGACGCCCTCTCCGATCCCCTTCACCCGGACCAGCTCCTCCGGGTACCGGAACGGCCCGTTGGCCTCCCGGTCGTCCAGAATCGCCTGGGCCCTGGTCTCGCCGATGCCCGGCAGGGCCATCAGCTCCTCCAGCCCGGCGGTGTTGATGTCCACCGCCCCCTCCGCCGCCTGGACCACGGCGGGCGGGTCATAGGGGAGCTTGACGGGAATCGTCATTGCTGTGCTTCGCAGGGCGAAGCACAGCAGCATGGCGGCCCCGGCCGCCATGCACACCGCAAGCACCCGGCCATCCGCTTTTGTCAGCCTCATTCTCCTGCCCTCCATCCGGCAAAAGCCGTTTTTTCCCCAGTTGCGCCGGGGACAACTTTCTGCTATAATGTCACTGTCATATACCTGCCGCCGGCCAATCAAGACACGACAGAATTATTATACCATAGATAACGGGAGATTCCTATGAAAAAAAATCGTTTTCTTTCGCTGCTCCTGGCAGCCCTCATGACCCTGGCCCTCGTCTGTCCCGCCCTGGCCCTGGAGGATCCCCAGCCCCACGCCCGCGCCGCCATCGTGGTATACGGCGACACCAACGAGGTGCTCTATGATCTCAACGCCCATGAAAGGATGTACCCCGCCTCCGTCACCAAAATCATGACCTCCCTGGTGGTGCTGGACGCGGTGGACGCCGGGGAGATCAGCCTGAATACCCCCGTCACCGTCTCCGCCTGGGCGGTGGACCTCCCCCTGGGCAGCTCCAACGCGGATCTGAAGGCGGGGGAGGTGCTTACCATCGAGCAGCTTCTGTACTGCGACCTGCTGCCCTCCGGCAACGACGCGTGCAACGTCCTGTCCGAGGCCGTGGCGGGCAACGCGGAAAATTTCGCCGCCCGGATGAACGACAAGGCCCAGGAGCTGGGCATGGAGGACACCCACTTCACCAATCCCCACGGCCTCCACGACCCGGAGCACTACACCACTGCCTACGACGTCTACCTCATGGCCCACGCCGCCATGGAAAATGAGCTCTTCCGCACTATTGTGCGCTCCCCGTCCTACACCATCGCCGCCACCAATCTCCAGGAGGAGCGCACCATCTACTCCACCAACGCCTTTTTGAGCAGCTTTTTTGTCACCGGACAGCTCTACTCCAAGGCCATCGGCATCAAGACGGGCAACACCGACGAGGCGGGCCGCTGTCTGGCCTCCGCCGCCGTGGACGAGCTGGGCCGCACCTTCTACTGCGTGGTGCTGGGTTCGGAGTACACCCAGAACGAGGACGGGAGCTGGAACCGCTGGTCCTTCAGCGAGAGCCGCAGGCTGCTGGAATGGGCCTTTGAGAATTTCCACCGCATTACCCTGCTGGACCAGGACACGGAGGACGTCATGCGGGAGGTGAAGGTCTCCCTGTCCGACGAGGGCGACTATGTGCTGGCCCGCCCCGAGGGCTCCATCGAGGCCACCATGCCGTCGGACTACGACCCCAAGCAGGCCAAACTGGATTACAAGCTCCCCGCAGAGATGGAGGCCCCCATCACCGCCGGACAGAAGCTGGGCACCGTCACGCTCACCTATGACGGGGTGGAGTACGGCACTCTGGATATGGTGGCCGCCGACGATGTGGAGCGCTCCGAGTTCCTGTACACCGTCCAGCAGGTGAAATCCTACTGGTCCAAGTGGTGGGTCAAGGCGGCGGTGATCGGCGCTGTGGTGCTGGTCCTGCTGCTGGTCCTGTACATAGCCGTGGTCCGTCCCAAGCAGAAGCGGGCCAAGCGGTACAGCTATTCCGGCGGCGGGCGCCGCCAGCAGCGCTCCAACTACCGGGGACGGCGGTAAGGCCGTCCAATGGAGCGGGAATTATCCCGGCTGTCCCGGGAGGAATTGTGGGAGCTGTTTCCCATATTTCTGGTGAAGCCCGATGATAAGTGGGCCGTTTATTATGAGGAAATCGAGGCGTTTCTGAAAACCATCCTGCACGAGCACCCGGTTGAGCGGATCAGCCACATTGGGAGCACCGCAGTCGCCGGGATCTGGGCGAAAAATATTGTGGATGTGCTGGTGGAGCTGTCCCGGGATTCTGCTCTTGAAGCTGCCGCAAGGGTGCTGGAGCGGAACGGATTCCTCCGTATGTCGTCGGAACCGGGCCGGATCTCCCTGAACCGGGGATATGAGCGGGACGGCTTTGCTGAAAAGGTGTATCATGTCCATCTCCGCTGTGCAGGGGACCATGACGAGCTGTATTTCAGGGACTACCTCAACGAACACCCACAGACCGCCAGGGAATACGAGGCGCTGAAGCTGAGCCTTTGGAAGCGGTTCGAGCACGACCGGGACGGCTATACCCAGGCCAAGACGGCGTTTGTCGAGGCATGGACGGCGGAAGCGAAAAGGGTCTGCGCCGGAAGGTACTGACGGCGGGATATGTCCCCGGGAGAATTTTGGCGAAAACCGGCTGATTCGCACATTCACAAATTCTTCACAGAAGGTTCTCAAATTGTCCAACATTCCCTCCCTATAGTCTGGTATTATCATCTTGTCAGGAAGAAAGCCAGACAATCTCTATCCTCCCTCTCTCTTTTCTCAAAAACAATGAAAGCCCCCCGGCTCAGGCCGGGGGGCTTTCATTGTTTTCAATTCGGTTGTCAGGCCAGGGCCCGCTCCAGGTGCGCCTCCTTCAAGGCCTTATGAATCGCCACACCCAAGACCGGGGCAAAGGCCACGGCAAGCGCACCGTTGAACAGGGTGGCGGGCAGCTTGCCCACGATCAGCGCCAGACACTGGACCGGCGTGGTGAAGCCCTCGATGAGCATACCGTTGTAAAAATAGACTTTCACCGAATACACCGCCAGGAAAGCCAGCGCCGCGCAGAGGGCGGATATCAGCATAGCCAGGTAGTTGTCCCGTTCTTTTTTCAGCAGCCTGACAAATACATAGTACAGAACCAGCCCCGATACCAGGCCGTAAACGCCTTTGACAAAGAAGGTGATAAAGGCTTCGTGGGCATAGTAGCCCTGGGTCAGGTCGTAGAGCAGGGAGCCCAGTCCCGCCGCCGCAAAGCCCCACCAGGGCCCCAGCAGCAGCCCGGACAGCGTACACATGATATTGCCCAGGGTGAACGCGGTGACGCCGCCCACCGAGAGGGGCATCACGATCCGCGCGAAGTTGCCCGCGCAGACCAGCGCCGTCATCATCGCCGCCACACACAGCCGCAGCACCATTTCCCTGTTTTTGGATTGATTCATCCTTTTTCACTCCTTCCGAGGCCTTGACCAGCACCTCACTATAATGTTATTATAGCCTCATCTGGCATGGTTTCCATGTCCAGTTTCCATATTTTTTATGTGGTCAGATGAATCGGCCCCTCCCGCTGAAAAGCGGGACGGCTGAAGTATTGAGGTGATATTCCATGGACGGCTCCTTTCCCCTCCCCGTGTTCGGCGGGGACGCCCCCCTGTACCACCAGCTCTACCGCCACATCGCCGCCGCCATCCAGTCCGGCGCGCTGGCCCCGGGGAGCAGGCTGCCCTCCAAGCGGCGGCTGTGCGCCCTGGCGGGGGTGAGCATGAGCACAGTGGAAGCGGCCTACTCCCTGCTGGCGGCGGAGGGCTACGTGCTGGCCCGCCCCCGCAGCGGCTATGTGTGCGCCGACCTGCTGCCCCCCGCCCCCGCCGCCCCTGTGTCCGTGCCGGAAACCGTCCCGGAGCCGCCCCCCCGGTGGGCCTATGACTGCTCCACCTCGGGGGTGGACACCTCGGTGTTCCCCTTTTCCTCCTGGGCGCGGATCACCAAGGAGGCGGTATACGAAAACCCCGGCCTGCTCCAGCGGGGCCACCCCCAGGGCGACCTGCCCCTGCGCACGGCGCTGGCGGAGCTGCTGGCCCATTACCGGGGGGTGCGCTGCTCCCCGGAGCAGGTGGTGGTAGGGGCGGGGGCGGATTACCTGCTCACCCTTCTGCTCCAGCTCCTGCGGTCGCAGAAATCCATCGCCCTGGAGGACCCGGGCTACCCCGCCGCCTACGCCGCTGCGGCCCTCCACGGGCGGCAGGCCGTCCCCATCCCTGTGGACGGGGAGGGGATGGACCCGGAGGCCCTTGCCGCCTCCGGCGCGGGGCTGGCCTACCTCACCCCCTCCCATCAGTTCCCCCTGGGGGTGACCATGCCCGCCGGACGCAGGAGCAGGCTCCTCCACTGGGCGGCGTCCGCGCCGGACCGCTGGCTCATTGAGGACGACTACGACAGCGAGTTCCGCTACTCCTCCCGGCCCATCCCGGCTTTGCAGGGGCTGGACCGGGCGGGGCGGGTGGTGTATATGGGCACCTTTTCCCGCTCCATCGCCCCGGCCATCCGTGTGGCGTATATGATCCTGCCCCCGGCGCTTTTGGAGCGTTATCACCGCACCTTTTCCCACGGCGCGTGTACCGTCTCCCGGTTCGAGCAGGAAAGCCTGCGCCGTTTCCTGGTCCAGGGCTTGTACGGGCGGCACCTGCGGCGGACGGGCAACCTGTACCGCAGAAAATGCGCCCTGTTCACCGGGGCGCTGTCTGACATACCCGGCGTCGCCGTCTCCGGCGCGGAGGCAGGGTTGCACTTTCTGGCTGCCCTTCCCCGGTTTTCCGAGGCGGAGCTGGTGGCGCGGGCGGCGGAGAAATCGGTGGGCATCCACCCCCTGAGCCGCTACTGCCACAACGTGCCGCCCAGGCCCTCCACGGTGGTGCTGGGCTTCGCGGGGCTGACAGAACAGGAGCTGGCGGAAGCCGCCGCGCTGTTAAAGGACGCGTGGACATAAAAAACCCCCGGACGCTCCACCGTCCGGGGGCCGAACGTTATTGTCAAACCGGGGGGGCCTGCACAGTCTGGCGCATGGCGGGCCGCAAAACGCCGACCTTGGGCAGCAGCTTCAGCAGCAGCGTCCCCAGCACATAGCACACCAGCGCCTCGGAGGGGATGAACGTAACGGCGTTCCAGCCGCAGGTCATCCAAAAAGCGGGGGTGATTGCCCCGATTTCCGTCCACGCCCACATGGGGGACAGGATGAGGGCGTTGACAATGACCGGGGGAAGGGCCGCCAGATACCACTTGGGCATTTTCATGGTGAGATAGGCGGCGATGGCGGTGGCCAGCGTCCCGAACAGCCAGTCCAGCGGGCCGTAGGGGGAGAGCAGGTTGGTGAGGAAGCACCCCACCACCAGCCCCGGCGCGGCGGCGGGGAACAGGAAGGGCAGTACCGTGAGGGCCTCGGCAAAGCGGAACTGGACCACGCCGAAATCCAGGCCGAAAATGTTGGCGAAATAACCCATCACGGTGTACAGCGCCGCCACCATGGCGGCAAGGGTCAGGTCATGAACAGTAATTCTGCGCATAAAAAATACCTCCAATTTATGTTTAGAGTGCCAGCGCATTGGCACAGCGGCGGGCGTCCCTTCCGGACGGGAACGCGCTTTCCCATCCGCGGCATTCTGCCCGCCGTTTGGACCGAAGTGGAGGTCGGTCGAAGGTATTTTACCACAGCTTCCCGCCCTTGTACAGAGGGAAATCAAAAAAGGACGGCTGAACCCGGATTCAGCCGTCCTTTTTGAAATCAACCGGTCAATATGCCGCCACAATGCCCCCGGAATTGGCGTAAAAAGAGCTGATCCCCCGGGTCTCCTCGATGCGCACGTCGGAAAAATCGCACAGCTTGAACACCAGCGCCCGCACATACTCCGCCCGCTCCCGGCACAGGCAGTGGGAGATGCACAGCAGGCGCCCGTGGTGCCGCTCGTCGTTCGCCATGATGGACACCAGCTTGTTCAGCGCCTGCCTGATGGACAGCGCCTGTCCATGGCGCATGATCTCCCCCTGGGGGGTGGACCCCATCACCAGCTTCACCCGCAGCGCCCCGGTGACCAGGGACTGCACCCTGGTGAGCCGCCCCGCCTTGCGCAGGACGTCCAGATTTTCCAGCACGAACAGAGTGTTCATCCTGGCAATGCGCCGCTCCATCTCCGCCACCACCTCGCCGAAGGGCATCCCCGCCCCCGCCAGCTTGGACAGCGTCAGGGCGATATGGGTCTCCCCGGCGGAGGCGGAGCAGGAGTTGAACACATGGATATTCCGGTCCGGATGCTCCTCCCGGAAGATCTGGGCGGCCTGCCATGCGCTGTTATGGGAGCCGGACAACAGCGCGGACAGGGTGACCACGTAAACGTCCCCCTCCGCCGCCTCATACGCCGCCAGATATTCCGCCGGGGCGGGGCAGGCCGTGTGGGACGCCTCCTGGCACATGGCCATGGCGTCCACCAGCTGCTCGGTGCGCAGCGTCTCATCGTCACGGAACTCGCTGTCCCCCACGTGGATGGTCAGGGGGATGCTCTGATAGACCCCGGAGGACAGCACGTCCGGGCTGAGGTCGCAGCAGCTGTCAACAATGATTTTGAAACTCATACACAAAAACTCCAAACGTCATTTTAATAATCACATAATATCAGATGCGGTATGGAAAGTCAAGAGAAAACGGTGGGGGTTCCTGGCAAATTAGCGCTTGACGCAGGGCGCTATTCATAGTAAAATCGTGGGGAAATATTCCAAGGAGGTTGTAAACCAATATGAGCGCAAAACTGGACCCGGCGATCCTGTCCGTGGGGTGCTTTGACGGCGATTTGGACCTGTTTGAAAGCCAATATGCTGTCCCCGGCGGCGTAAGCTATAATTCCTATGTCATTCTGGACGAGAAGGTGGCCGTATTGGACACCATCGACCCCCGCAAAACGGAGGAATGGCTGTCCAATCTGGACCAGGCCCTGGCGGGCCGGACGCCGGACTATCTGGTCGTGCACCACATGGAGCCGGACCACGCAGGCAGTATTTCCGCCCTGGCGGAAAAATATCCCGGCATGACCCTGGTGGGCAATGCCAAGACCTTCCCCATGCTGTCCGCTTTCACCGGGCGGGACTTTGAGGGCCGCACTCTGACGGTGAAGGAAGGGGACCAGCTCTCCCTGGGCGCCCACACCCTGACCTTTTATATGGCCCCCATGGTCCACTGGCCGGAGGTCATGGTGTCCTTTGAGGCCGCCAGCGGCACCCTGTTCTCCGCCGACGGCTTCGGACGCTTCGGCTCCGCCGACCCCGACGCCCCCTGGACGGACGAGGCCCGGCGGTACTACCTCAACATTGTGGGCAAGTACGGCGTACAGGTGCAGGCCCTGCTGAAAAAGGCGGCGGGGCTGGATATCAAGGCGGTCTGCCCCCTCCACGGCCCGGTGCTCACCGGGGACGCCCTGGCGCTGGCGCTGGAAAAGTACAGCCTGTGGAGCCGGTACATCCCCGAGGAAAAGGGCGTTCTGGTGGCCTACGCCTCCATCCACGGCAACACCGCACGGGCCGCGCTGGAGCTGGCTGATCTGCTGAGGGCTCAGGGGCTGGCGGTGGAGGCCATGGACCTGGCCCGGGAGGACTGGGCCAGGGCGGTGGCCGGGGCGTTCCGGTACAGCGGCCTGGTGCTGGCCGCGTCCAGCTACGACGCCGGCGTGTTCCCGCCCATGGCCATGCTGCTGCTGCGGCTGAAGTCCAAGGGCTTCCGGAACCGCGCCGTGGGCCTGATGGAGAACGGCTCCTGGGGCCCCACCGCCATGAAGGCCATGCTCGCCGAGCTGGAAGCCATGAAGGGGCTGAACATCCTGGAGCCCAAAATCACCATCCGCTCCGCCGCCACCGATGAGAACCGGGCGCAGATGAAGGAACTGGCCCAGGCTATGGCCGGGGCGCTCTGAGAAGCCGCATATCCCCGCCCGGCCTGGCCCTGACAGGGGGATCTGCGGTTGGGGGACGCACCCCGGCAGGAATCCCGCGGAGATTTCCTGCCGGGGCCGTTTCCCGGCGCTGATTTGGACAGGACTACAAATTAATCTTGAAACGGACTCCTGACAATCCCGGCGCTTTGGCAGCGTCGGGATTGTCCTGCTTTATTGACATATTCCCTTCAAGAAATTTTGGCCCGATGATATCATTTCATCTTGCTTTGAAGCGCGCTTCCCTGCTCCGAGCTGTACACGCTGTCTTTGCCCTCGCCGCTGGCAGAGACGGCGTGTGTATAGGCGCTGCCCGGTTGATCCAAAGCAGCGTACCGCTGGCCTGGGCGAAGGTCAAGATTCGGTCAGGAAAAGCGAAATGCCGCCCGGATTTTTGGGGCGGCATCCGATCAAGCAGAATGCGCTTTTCCATTTGGTGCTTCGCTGCGTTGGGGGTGAATTTTGACGGTCTTAAAAACGGCTCATCACCCGTACCGCCTTTGGCCTCCGCAAAGGATTAAGACCGCCCCCTTTTCAGCCTTTGCGCCGCGAAAATATTTTGTGTGATCTGCTCCTGGTCGGCGTCGGTCAGTTCCAGGAACCGGCATCCGTATTCAAACCCGTTGTCGCCCTTATCAATGATGCGCATGACCTGGCTGAACATGGCTGATTCCGGCCTGTCCTCCAACAGCTTGACCTTCAGCAAGAATTTGTCGCCTTCATGGTATCTGCATTCCGAACTGATGCAGGCCCCGCCTATGCTGATATTCAGCAGCTTGCAGGGCTTCTCGCCCATGGACAAGCCGCTGAACATGGTGGCGGTGGCGTCAAGGTTTGTGTCGAGACGGAAAAAAGCGCGGTCGTTTCCGATCCGGCATACCTTCAGTTCCGTGACGGAACATTTATTATGCGGCAGGGGCGTGATCACGCCCTCCATGTAGACAGCCTTCCGGTTCCGGTCATTGTACCCGCGGATCCGGACAGGAAGCGGTTCCTCCAGGGAAATGGCAGCTTCCGAATACTGGTGCAGTTCCGCCTGATCCCCGTGCGGGCCCATCAGCTTTGCCACGAAAAGCATACGGCCATCCATAGCCGTCACCTCTACCCGCATCCCCGGGTAGATCTCCTGCGCGTCCTCATCGCTTTCTTTCTCGACCTCTTGAGGCCGCGCGCCTGTTTTCTTTCCAAACAATTTGAATAATTTCATACAGCCGCTCCTGGTTTTGTTTATTTTTCAAATATCTGCTTTAATTGCTCATCGGCCCAGACGACCCTGTTGCGCCCGCCTTTTTTCGCGTCATACAGCATCGTATCGGCAATTTTTAAGTAAACGCTATAGTCGCTCCTCGCTTCGGGAATCACGGTCACGCCTCCCACGCTGACTGTGACCCACTCGGATACAGCTGGGCTGTGGGGGATGTGCAGGTCCTCTATGGCCTGCCGGATCGTTTGCAGATGCTCAAACATTTTCCTGGAATTCTCGCCCATAGACAGCGCCACAAATTCCTCGCCCCCGTAGCGGGCCACAAAGTCTGTACTGCGTTTCAAATGGGAGGATATTGTTTTTGCGGTGGACGCGATCACCCTGTCCCCGGCCGGGTGTCCAAAGGTGTCGTTATACACTTTGAAGTGGTCAATATCAAACATACAGATGGAAAAGGGGACTCGCAGGCGGGCCGCCTCATGCCATTTTGTCAGACTGTACTGGTCATACCTGCGGCGGTTGGCGACCCCGGTCAGCTGGTCGGTCATGGATTGTTCTTCGATCTGCCTGCGGTACCGGTACAGTTTGATATGTGTGTTCACCCTCGCCTTGACGATCAGGGGGATATACGGCTTTGTGATATAGTCCACGGCCCCTAAAACAAGCCCGCGCTGCTCGCTCACCGCGTCCGCGAGGCTGGTGATCAGGATGACCGGTACGTTTTGGGTGATGAGCTCCTCCTGCAGTTTTTTCAGCAGCGTAAACCCATCCATCTCCGGCATCACCACGTCCAGCAGGATGAGGGAAAAATCTTCATCATGCGCCCTGTGCAGGCCGTCTTCCGCCGTCTGCGCAATGGAAACGTCATATTCGTCCTCTATGATCGTCTTCAGCTGCGTCGCTTGCAGGAGGCTGTCATCGACAATCAATATTTTTTCCATAACTACACTCCTCACTATTATATTTGTTCAAACTATCCTCAGAACAGGTTAATTTTCCTTATGTTATATTGAATCGGATATTGGACCTCTGATCTGATTGCCGGCGGGCAAAAAGGTCTGATCCCCGCGGCGGTCCGCTACAGCGCCTGAAAACGGAGCTTCCTCTCCTGGGCGTATTTCATGACCGCGGAGTTGTTGGGGACATGGAGGGTGAGCTTGGGGCAGTTTTCAAAAGCGTCATCGGCGATCTCCTCAACGCTGGACGGGAAGATGATCCGCTCCAGCCCCGCGCAGCCGGAGAAGGCCTGACGGCCGATTGCCGTCACCCCCGCCGGAATGGTAATGCTGGACAGGCCCGCGCAGCCCCTGAAGGCCCGGTCCCCGATCTTTGTCACACCCTCCGGTATGGTAATGCTGATCAGGCCCGCGCCGCCGGTGGAGCCTTCGCCGGCGGGCGCCCCGGGGTGTTTCTCCTCCGCCGTGTCCCTTCCCGGCAGGCGCAGATCCCGCAGACCGGGACAGTCCCAAAAAGCCGAGTTGTCGATGGACTTCACGCTCTCCGGGATGATCACGCTGGTCAGGCCCTCGCAGTCGGAAAAGGCCCGTTCGCCAATTTTTACTACGCTCTTTGGAATGGTCACGCTGGTCAGGCCTGCGCAGCCATAGAACGCCCAGCTGCCGATTTTGGTCACGCCTTCCGGAATGGTGATGCTGGTCAGGCCCTTGCAGCCATAGAACGCCCACCGGCCGATTTTTGTGACGTTCTCCGGAATGGTCACGCTGGTCAGGCCCGTGCAGCCGGAAAAGACGTTCTCGCCGATCTCCGCCACGCCTTCCGGAATGGCGGCGCTGGTCAGGCTCTGGGCGCTGGGCCAGCAGAGCAGCACTCTGCCCCGCTTTCTGATAAGCGCGCCGTTTTCGCTGTAGAAATTCCGGTTTTTATGGCTGATCCTCCAATTTTTCAGGTTGGTACAGCCGGAGAATGCCTCGCTGTTGATTTTCGTGATCTCCGCCGGGATGGTCACGCCCAGCAGCCCCTTGTTCCGCCAGAAGACTTTTTCTCCCAGCTCGGTCACAACGCCCTTGCCGATCCGGGCGGGGAGCACCACATGGGGCTCGTCTCCCTTATATTTCACCAGGGTCAGGCCGCCCGTCTGATTCTTTTTATATACCCACTTTTTCTTGAGCTCCGCCGCAGTCTCCTTTTTCGGCGGATCATCCGCCGCCAGCGCGTCCTCCGCAGCCTGATCCGCCGCGGGGGCCGCGGGCTTCAGGCTTTGCCGGTACTCCAGCAGCAGGGCGCTGATCTCCCCGTTTCCGCCTCCCTCGGCCTTCTCCAGAAGCATATCAATATCCGCCAGGGGGATCATTCGTTCCGCCGTCATCAGAGCCATCAGCTCCGGCGTTTCCAGGGCCAGGCTGTAGAACCGCTTGCGCTGGCTCCTGATGTATTTCAGGTAGCTTGCCTGGATGTCCCCTGGGATGTCCGCCCGCGCCCGGACCATCCCCGCGAAGCCCAGGATGGCGTTTTGCTTCCACTGCGCGGGGATGCTGGTGATGGGGATTTGGGGGGCCAGGATGGCCGTGCCGTCTTCGATGCAGTCCGCGCCCATATCCACCCTTTTCCCGGGCAGACGCAGCTCCCCTAACCGCGCACAGCCGGAAAAGGCCCCCTCGCCGATTTTCGCCACGTTTTTCGGGAGGGTCACGCTGGTCAGGCCTGTACAGTCAGAGAAGGTCCGATTGCTGATGGAGGCCATGCTCTCCGGAAGGGCGACGCTGGCCAGCCTCCCGCAGCCGGAGAAGGCCCGTTCGCCGATTTCCGCCACGCCCTCTGATATGTCAACGCTGGCCAGACTCGCGCAGTCATAAAACGCCCAGCCGCTGATTTCCGTTACACTCTTTGGAATGGTCACGCTGGTCAGGCCCGCGCAGCCGGAAAAGGCGGACCGTCCGATTTCCCGCACGCCCTCGGAGATGGTGACGCTGGACAGCCTCGCGCAGCCGGAGAAGGTCCGGTAACCGATTTCAGCCACGCCCTTCGGGATGGCGACGCTGGTCAGAGCCGCGCAGCCGGAAAAGGCCTCGCCGCCGATCCTCGTCACGCTTTCCGGGATGTTCACGCCGGACAGGTTCATACAGTGCCAGAAGGCGCTGTCGCCGATTTCCTCCAAACCCTCCGCGATGGCAACGCTGGTCAAAGCTGTACAGCCATAGAAAGCACTTCCGCCGATTTTCTTCACACTCCTGGGAATCGTCACCCTGGTCAGCCCTATGCAGCCATAGAAAGCCCAGTCGCCAATGGCGGTGACGCCTTCGGGGATCAGCAGGTCTCTGTCGGGACTTGAACATCCCTCCAGAACGCCGCTGTTGTTGATGATAAGTCTGGATGTGCCCATGCTTCGTTCCTCCTGTCATTCCGTGCGGACTTTCTCGACCACTTATTTTATAGGAAAATACACAGAAAGTCTATATGTCTTCGACAATTTTTTTGATGATGCCCACGGGGCGCGGAGGGCGGCCGCTTTTCCGCCCCGGAGCCGGTGGTTGGCACAAATGCGGAAATCCGCGCCCGGGCAGCGGATATGTATTGTAGGATTTTCACTAAAAATTGACGCGGCAGAAAAAGTTGTATTCCCAAAAGGAGAAAAACGTAGTATAATGTAGCCGAAATATGAATGCTCCGTCCCATGCGGTTTGACGCCCGCGTCTGCATCTGCCGAACGCGGGCCGGAAAACCGCAAAAAAGTATGTACAAAAGGCCTGTTATGTGTTAAAGTAAAGAGAGATTTTCTTTTCTGGAATTGACTTCCGCAGTATTTCGGCGCGCGTCCGGCGCATGGCGCGGCGCGGAAATCGAAGGGGACGGAAGGACTGGCGGCCTGAACGCGCCCGGGACGGGTTGTTCGCCCTTGTAAAGGGCTGATTCATACCCCGGATGCGCCCTTGGACCGTCAAGCTGGTTCGCAGAGGGACGGTATTTCATTTTTAGGAGGAACTTAACCATGGAAAACGAGCAGGATTTTGTCATTGAGGACGGCGTTTTAAAGGGCTACACCGGTCCTGGCGGGGACATGGCCATTCCGGAGGTCGCGGCAGAAACCGTCGAGGACGCCTTTTCGGAAGCCGCGCAGGATCCCGCGGGCGGGGACGCCGCCGCGGCGGAGGCCGGCGCTTCCGGCGAAGCCGAGGCTGTCCCGGAGGCCGAGGCGGAAGCCGGGGAGGACGTTGTGAGCGGGGACAGCGCTTTGGCGGAGGACGCGGGCTCTGACGACGCCGTGGACGAGGAAGACGTTCCCCTGGAGGCCGAGCAGGATTCCATGGACGGGAGCGGCGCTTTTGCCGGGGACGACAGCTACGGCGGGGCGGAGGCCCTTCCGGACGGCGCGGAGGAAACCGGCGGGAGCGTTTCCGCCGAAGCCGGGCAGGATTTTGTGATCGAAGACGGCGTTTTGACGGAATACAACGGTTCCGGCGGAAACGTGATTATCCCGGAGGGCGTGGCGGAGATCGGCGAGAGCGTCTTTTCCGGCTGTACGGGCCTGACCAGGGTGACCATCCCCAAGGGCGTGACATCCATCGGCGACTGGGCCTTTGAAGACTGCGTGAACCTGATCAGCGTGACGATCCCGTCCAGTGTGACAAAAATCGGCGGCTGGGCTTTCCTGGACTGCACGGGCCTGATCGGCGTAACAATCCCGGAGGGCGTGGAGGAAATCGGCGAGAGCGCCTTTTCCGGCTGCCTGAACCTGATCAGCGTGACGATTCCAGGGAGCATGGAAAAAGTCGGCGGGAACGCGTTCTGGGGCTGTACGGGCCTGGTCAGCGTGACCATCATGAAGGGCACGACAAAGATTGGCGATGAGGCCTTCCTGAACTGCACGGGCCTGACCAGCGTGACCATTTTGGAGGGCACGACGGAAATCGGGGAAAACGCGTTCTCCGGCTGCACGGGCCTGACCAGCCTGACCATCCTGAAGGGCGCGACGGAAATCGGCAGCGAGGCGTTTATGGATTGTACGGGCCTGATCAACGCCACCCTGCTGGAAGGCACAACGCAGATCCGCGACAACGCGTTCTCCGGCTGTACCGGCCTGACGCGGGCGGTTATTCCGGAAGGCGTGACGGAAATCGGCGAGAACGCGTTCTTCAACTGCACCGGCCTGACCAGCGTGGTAATCCCGGACGGCATGACGAAGATCGGCAACTGGGCGTTCTCCGCCTGCGAGGGCCTGACCAGCGTGACCGTCCCGGAGGGCGTGACGGAAATCGGCGAGAACGCGTTCTGGCACTGCACGGGCCTGTCCGGCGTGTCCATCCCGAATAGCGTGACAAAGATCGGCAGCGAGGCATTCTCCGGCTGTGAGAGCCTGACCAGCGTGACCATTCCGGAGGGCGTGACGGAAATCAGGGATAACACCTTCTCCGACTGCACGGGCCTGACCAGCATCGCCATCCCGGCGGGTGTGACAAGGATCGGCGACTGCGCTTTCTGGGGCTGTGCGCGCCTGGTCAGCGTGACGCTCCCGGAGGCCGTGACGGAAATTGGCGACTGGGCTTTTCAGGACTGCACAGGCCTGGACAGCATCGTCATTCCCCGGAATGTCGGGAAAATCGGCAAGACAGTATTTGAAAACTGCCGTCCCGCTTTGATCGCGCCCCATATTTCCATCAACGACTTTGCCCCGGTGGACAAGCTGGGAGCCGTCCGCGGCTTTGCCAAGCTGTATCTGGAGAAAGCGGAAATGGATGAGGATATCCGGGCGGGCTACCTCAAGCATATCCGCGGCCAGAAAAAGCTGCTCTATCCCCATGCCGTCCAGTACGGGGAGCTGCTTCAGCTTATGTTTGAGGAGCGGATGATCCCCCGTCAGGACATCGACCTGCTCCTGAATGAGTGCGACAAGCAGAACAACGCCGCCGCCAGGGCTGCTGTTTTAGAGTATGCCCACTAAACCCGGCCTGATTCCCAAAACCGGGCGGAAAACGAACGCCGCCCTGCAGCAAGCCTGATACACAAGATTGCGGGAAAATATCCCGGCTAACAGGAAAAAGGACGTATCAAACGCACCGCAGCCCATGGACTGCGGTGCGCTGTCCGTTTGCCCACTTATTCCCCTGAATCAAAAAGCGCCTTGGGAGCAAATCCCAAGGCGCTTTTCTTATTTCTGATCAGTACATCCCCATGTCAGGCGCGGCGGGGGCGGCGGGGGCGGGAGGCTCGGGCTTGTCGGCCACCAGGGATTCGGTGGTCAGCAGGACGGCGGCCACAGAAGCGGCGTTCTCCAGGGCGGAGCGGGTCACCTTGGTGGGGTCCACGATGCCGGAGGAGATCATGTCGCAGTACTCCTCCTTGTAGGCGTCGAAGCCGTAGCCGGTCTTGCCGGAGGACTTCACCCGCTCCAGCACCACGGAGCCGTCGATGCCCGCGTTGGCGGCGATCTGCTTCATGGGCTCGGCCAGGGCCTTGGCCACGATGTTGGCGCCGGTCTTCTCGTCGCCCTCCAGGGTGTTCACCAGCTTCTCCACGGCGGCGATGGCGTCCACGTAAGCGGTGCCGCCGCCGGCCACGATGCCCTCCTCAACGGCGGCGCGGGTGGCGTTCAGGGCGTCCTCAATGCGGAGCTTCTTCTCCTTCATCTCGGCCTCGGTGGCAGCGCCCACGCGGATGATGGCCACGCCGCCGGCCAGCTTGGCCAGACGCTCCTGGAGCTTTTCCTTGTCGTAGTCGGAGGTGGTGGTCTCGATGGCCTTGCGGATCTGGCCCACCCGGGCGGAAATGGCCTCGGCAGAGCCCGCGCCGTCCACGATGATGGTGTTTTCCTTCTGCACCTTGATCTGGCGGGCGGTGCCCAGCATATCCATGGCGGTCTCCTTGATGTCCATGCCCAGGTCGGAGGACACCACGGTGCCGCCGGTGAGAATGGCGATATCCTCCAGCATCTCCTTGCGGCGGTCGCCGAAGCCGGGGGCCTTGATGCAGCACACGTTCAGGGTGCCCCGCAGCTTGTTCACCAGCAGGGTGGACAGGGCGTCGCCCTCCACGTCCTCAGCCACGATCAGCAGCTTCTTGCCGGTCTGCACCACCTGCTCCAGAATGGGCAGCAGGTCCTGGATGGAGGAGATCTTCTTGTCGGTGAGCAGGATGAGGGCGTCGTCCAGCACGGCCTCCATCTTCTCGGTGTCGGTGACCATATAGGGGGTGATGTAGCCCCGGTCCAGCTGCATACCTTCGACCACTTCGCTGTAGGTCTCGGCGGTCTTGGACTCCTCCACGGTGATGACGCCGTCATGGGAGACCTTCTCCATGGCCTCGGCGATCAGGGCGCCGATGGCCTCATCGGAGGAGGAGATGGCGCCTACCCGGGCGATGTCGGAGGTGCCGGACACGGGCTTGGAGCTGCCCTTAATGGCCTCCACGGCGGCGTCGGTGGCCTTGGAGATGCCCTTCTTCATGACCATGGGGTTGGCCCCGGCGGCCAGGTTCTTGAGGCCCTCCCGGATGATGGCCTGGGCCAGCAGGGTGGCGGTGGTGGTGCCGTCGCCGGCCACGTCGTTGGTCTTGGTGGAGACCTCCTTGACGATCTGGGCGCCCATGTTCTCAAACGGGTCGGCCAGCTCGATCTCCTTGGCGATGGTCACGCCGTCGTTGGTGATGAGGGGGGTGCCGAACTTCTTATCCAGCACCACGTTGCGGCCCTTGGGGCCCATGGTGATCTTCACGGTGTCGGCCAGCTGGTTGACGCCGCGCTCCAGGGCGTGGCGGGCCTCCTCGCCGTAGCAGATGATTTTAGACATATCGCATTACCTCCAAATGATGTGTTGTAGGGGCGCGCAACGCGCGCCCATGTCCTTCATAACAGGCACTTGCTGCGGGCGCGCAATGCGCGCCCTGCACAGCGATTTACTCCACAATCGCCAGGATGTCGTTCTGGCGGACGATGGTGTACTTCTCGCCGTCCACCTTGACCTCGGTGCCGGAATACTTGCTGGTGAGCACCTTGTCGCCCGCCTTGACGGTCATGACGACCTCCTTGCCGTCCACCGTGCCGCCGGGGCCGACAGCCACCACCTCGGCCATCTCGGGCTTCTCCTTGGCGTCGCCGGTGAGGATGATGCCGCCCTTGGTCTTTTCCTCGGCCTCCAGGGCCTTCAGGATCACGCGGTCGGACAGGGGTTTGAGATTCATAACAGGTTCCTCCTTATATATTGATTTACGTATAAACGATTGGGTTCGGGTTAGCACTCATTTTCGTCGAGTGCTAACCACGCTTAAGATAATACCCCGTCTGCGCAAAAAAATCAACCCCTATTTTGAAAAAAACAGGGGTTGATTCCAAAAAATTCACCTTTCGTTCACAATCAAAGGCTGGGAGTGCTAATTTTTGAGCGGAGGCGACAAAAATTCCGAAAAACTTCTCGAGAACTTATTGACAACAGGCAGTTCCTGTGGTAGTATAGGGATGTAGCAGTTAACTATTAGATATCAAATACTTATAGAAAGGAAGTTGTGAAGATGACACACAAGCAAGCATGGATGATCCGCCCCTGCCCCTGTGAGATTCCCCGGCTGGAGGAGTTCCGCCGGAAGGGCGTCGTGGCCATCGGCTGGCCTGGGATCGGCGACCTCACCGGGAAGTCCCGGGAGGAGCTGAAGCATCTGCTGTCCCAGCCCCCGTACAGCTATGAGGACCGGCGGCTGGGCAGCGCCTATGCCACCGTGGACATCATGGTCAATCGCATCCGGCCCGGGGACCTGGTGCTGGTGCCCGACGGGGACGACATCTACTTCGCCGAAGTCACCAGCGGCTACCGCTACGACCAGTCGGTGGACAACAAGGACGGATACCCCCACCAGCGGGCCGTGGCCTGGTTCTCCGCCACCGCGGCCCGGCGGGATCTGTCCGACGCCCTGCGCATCTCCCTGCGGGCGCCCCGGACGGCGGCGGACCTCTCCCAGCACGTCCGGGAGATCGAGGCCCTGGCCCAGGGCGGCTCCTTTGACGCCGGGGCGGCGGACGCCTCCGGTTCCACGCAGGTGTCCTATCCCCTGCGCCCCGGGTGCGAGATCACCTTTACCATCCCCAACGACATCACCAGGCAGGAGGCCCAGCGCCTCAGCGCTTACTTTGCCTCCCTTTACTTCGTGGAGTAACCGCACCCCGCCGGGTAGAAGAAATTCACCTTCTTGTCCGACAGCCGGATCACCAGCTCCTTTCCCCGCACCGGCTCGCCGTCCACCACCGCGACAAGCTCCTGTTCGCCGCGCACGACGGCCCCGTCCCCCCGGCGGTGCCAGATCAGGTCGGGGAACTCCCGGTACCGGCCGCTGCCGTAGGCCCGGAGCAGGCGGAAGAAGGTGGCCCGGCTCACCTTGCGCACCACCAGGGTCTCCAGCACCCCGTCGTCGGGCATATTGTCCCCCACGGGCATGAAGCCGCCGCCGTAGTACCGCCCGCTGCACACGCACACCAGGGCGGTTTCCCCCTCGTAGTGGAGGTCGCCGCAGTCCACCACCGTGGGCACGCCGATGCCCTTCACCAGCACGTTGGCCACGGCGGAGATGGCGTAGGAGCCCACGCCGCTGACCAGGGGGAAGCCGTTGTATTTGTCCTTGTCCACGGCGATGCGGGCGTCCAGGCCGGTACACACGATGTCGATGCCCAGATGCCCGTTGCAGTCGATGAGGTCCATGGCGGCCTGGGGGCCCTGGGACAGGGCGTTCAAATCGGAAAACCGCGCCTTGTAATCCTTGCCGAAGATTTTCAGAAAGTCGTTCCCCGTGCCGATGGGTACGTTGGTGACGGCCACGTTGTTAAACCCTGCCGCGCCGTTGACCACCTCGTTCAGGGTGCCGTCCCCGCCGCAGGCGTAGATGCGGAGGTCCTCGCCCAGCTCCGCCATGGTGCGGGCGATGCGGCGGGCGTCCCCGGCCCGCTTGGTCAGGATGATTTCATGGGACAGCCCCAGGTTTCGGATCTCCTCCTCCAGCTGCCGGGTGTCACGTTTTTTCCCCGCTGTGGGGTTGATGATGAACAAATGGTGCATGGCCGGTCCCTCCTTGCTCTCTCTGTAAGCCCCCGGGGCGCTATACGCCGTACAGGAACAGGTCGCATTTTATCATGCCGTTGTACAGCTTCCGCTTTTTGTCCGCCGTCCTGCCGAAGGTGCGCTCGAACTCGGTGTGGGAGGACAGCACGTCCACCTCCCAGCCTTTTGGAAGCCTTGCCGCCGCTTTGCCGAAGGCCCGGTACAGCCCCTCCGCCTCCTTTTTCTCCATCAGCCGCTCGCCGTAGGGCGGATTGGTCACCACCCGGCCCCTGGGCTCCTCTCGGCGGAACCCGGCGGCGTCCGCCTCCTCGAATCGAACCGTGTCCTCCACCCCGGCCAGCTCCGCGTTGTGCCGGGACAGGGCCACGGCGGCGGGGTCGATGTCCCCGCCCCAGATGTCGTACCGCCCGTGGAACTCGCGGTCCATGGCCTCGTCGGCGGCGTCCATCCACAGCTTGCTGTCCAGCCACCGCCAGCGCTGGGCGGCAAAGGAACGGTTCAGCCCCGGGGCGCGGTTTCTGGCGATGAGCGCCGCCTCGATGGGGATGGTGCCCGAGCCGCAGAACGGGTCGCAGAAGGGGTCCTTCCCCCGGTAGCGGGACAGCAGCACCAGCGCCGCCGCCAGGGTCTCCCGCAGGGGCGCGCCCATGTTCCGGGCCCGGTAGCCCCGTTTGTACAGGCTGTCCCCCGAGGTGTCCAGCATCAGCATGGCCTGGTCCTTCAGGATGGAGAACTGCACCTGGTATAAGCTCCCCGTTTCCGGCAGGGTTTCCAAACCATACACCGACCCCAGCCTTTTGCACAGCGCCTTTTTCACGATGGACTGGCAGGCTGGCACCGAGTGTAAGGTTGAATTGATGGAATACCCCTTCACCGGGAAGCGGCCCTCCCGGGGGATGTAGTCCTCCCAGGGGATGGCGGACACGCCCTGGAACAGCTCCTCAAAGGAGCGGGCGGGGAATGTGCCCAGGCGCAGCAGGAGCCGGGCCCCGCAGCGCAGGTTCAGGTTGATCCGGGGGATATCCGCCGCCCCGCCCCGGCACAGCACCCGGCCGTTTTCCGCCCTCACGTCCGGCAGGCCCAGCCGTTTCAGCTCCCAGGCCACGGTGCCCTCCACCCCCATCAGGGCGGGTATCACAAAGTCTAATGTCTGATCCATAAAACGCTCCAAAAAAATTTTTTGAAAACACCCCTTGACCTTCCAGCGGGCGGAGGGTGTACCATACGGTCACAGGCAGGGAAGGATGTTACAGGCCATAGTATAATGTAAAATGGAAGCGCTGGCAACAATAATTCTCAAAAACATTTTGCAATTTTCAGCCCTAACCTTATGTAACTCGGCAAATGGTGGCAAAACCTTGATTTTCAGGCGTTTCCGCCATTTGCCGTTTAGGAGAGTTCTTCGCATATCTCGGCGTATCCCGGCGTGGCTTTGCGCTGAAACGTAGTACGGAAGTAGTAAAAGCGGCCTTTCACTTCCTTTTTTACTACGCAGCCAGCCGCTCCATCTCCGCCTTTACGGAACAGGCGTCAACATGGGTGTAGTAGTCCAGCGTCATGGTGATGTTGGCATGGCCCATGATGTACTGCAACGCCTTGGGATTCATACCGGCGTTTGCCATACGGGTACAGAACGTGTGCCGGAGGGAGTGCGGGGTGATGTTGGGCAACTGCTCCT
>CAJTGJ010000004.1 GCA_910575695.1 Oscillospiraceae bacterium
TCGCGCCACCAGCGAGAAGCTGCAAATTGAGTGGAAAATCTGACGGCGGGCATACCGTCAGGCCAGTATCTTTTTATGTCCTTGTCCAGTGTAGTTCTGTAAATAGGCCCACTTGCAGATAATTCCGTCCCAGGCGTGAGAGGTCTTTCGTCACGACCGTCTTGACCGCGCCGCTCTCCACAGCGTCCATCATCTCGGTGAAGCCGGGCCGCTGGAAGTTGGCTCCGCTCCATCCGTCATCCACGAAAAACTGATAGGGCATCAGGCTATGCTCACGGGCGTAGCTTTCGAGGATGCGCTTTTGATTGGAAATCGAGTTGCTCTCGCCCTGCAATTCATCGTCGCGGCTGAGGCGGCAGTACAAGGCGGTGATGGGGGCTTGCATGGGTTGCTGTCTTAACATCGTTTCCTCCAATCCGACAGCCCCGGCCCCGCTATTCCGATGGCAACAGTATAGCACAGGCCGGGGCGGTTGTATAGTGCTTTTTACTTCCTTACAAGAAAAAGTTTTAAGCTGAGGATTATCGCGGAACTACCGGCAGGAGGTCACGGGCCGGGGCTGATCTGGCAGCGGCTTTCGGCCTCCAGGACTTTCGCCATTTTGTCGGCGGCGGTGTCGGTGGTGTCCTGCTTGAAGTAGCCGGAAACGGTGAGGACGGTGTTGCCCATGCGGATTTCAGTCACGCAGTCCGGGCGGCGGGTGGTGGTCTTGCTGGGGGTGTCGGTCATAGGCGGCTCCTTTCAAATTTTTGTTGTGGACATTTAGAGGGCCATTTTCGAGGCCCGGAATGGTAGTACACAGCTCCCCTATTGAGGACGGCCCAAAAGCCCCGTGATACCGGGCTTTTCAAGGGCCTAAACCGTTACATGGCGGCCCGGTGGCGGCGCACCCGCTCACGGGTCTTGCGGCGTTCTTCCTCCTTGGCGCACTCCGGGCAGTATTTGGCCCGGTTGGATTTTGGGATGTACCAGCCACCGCACAGGACGCACTTTTTTCTTTCCCGGCGGTGGAGCAGGGCGGCGCACAGGCTTTCGTCCAGGGGCAGCACCGCCGCCCGAAACCAGCGGCAGATCAGCGAGTAGGAAATGCTCTGCGGGCAGACACATTCCTCCCCATCGTCCAGCAGAAGGCAGTTGCCGCCGTCATAGTTGCAGCACTCATGCACCAGCCGCCGGACGGCCCGGTACTGCGGATAGGTCAGCCGGACGGCGTTATCGGTCATGCTCGTCCCTCCGCTGGCTGGGCGCACCGTGAAGCACCTGGTCGATGTTCCGCTTGACGGTCATCAGCTCGTCCGCCTCCCGCTTGCGCTCCTGGTACTCGGTGTACCCGGCGTTCTTCTCGGACATCAGCGCCTCGATCTCCGCCGTCAGCTCCTTGGTGGAGGGCAGCTTGGTGATGCCGTTGGCCTTGAAGAAACGAACAGCGGCCTCGGAGATGAGGATGTCGGCCTCATGCTCCTGCCGGTAGGCGGCGCGGGCCTTGGGCGTTTTCTGTGCGGCAAGGCCCTCCCGGACTGCTTTGGTGTTCCGGTAGATGATGATTTGCCGCCGCAGCTCCTTCTTTTCTTTCAAGGCCGCTTCGGTGGGTTTCAGCTTGGCAGAGCTGTCATGCACAGCGGCATAGGCGGCGGACACAGCGGCGTCCAGTTCCTCCGGCGATGAAAAGCCATACTCGGTGTAGATGTTGAACGAGTTTGCCATCTGTTTCAAATTGAACACAGATGCCCAACGTTCGTAGCCGATGCCCTTGCCCTGGGCTTTCTTGGCCTCAATGTCCACCATGCGCTGAACGCCCTGGGGCTGGCGAAGCTGTTCCCGGATGCTGGGCTTGGCTCCCCGGCTGGGACGGGCAGCGTTGTGTTCCAGAGCGGCACCAACGGCGGCGCGGTCAAAGTCATCCCCCAGCTTCCGGGCGGTGATGGGCTTGGCCCGGTCGGGGGTGAGGTAGGACAACCGGCCCCGGCTCTCCTTGACGGTGATGCCCCGCTGCAACAACCGCTGGGCAAAGTCCTCAAAGCTGACCGCCACGGCGAGAACGGCCCGTATCTCCCTGCGCAGCTTTTCTTTGTCCGTTTCAAACTTGGTGGGCGGCTTACCCTGGGCGGCAGCTTCGGTGTCCAGAGCAAGCTGCCCTTTCCGTTGCGCCCAATACTCCCGTTCGGTGACACGGCTCTTGCTCCCGCCCAGCAGGTCAATTTGGTACAGCCCCGCCCCTTGGCACAGCTCCATGACTTCAGCCCGGAAGTGGCGCATAGCGGCGGCGGTGCAGCGGTGTTTGGCCCCGGCCTGGGTATCGCTGGCCCTGTCCATGTACGGCTTGCGCTCCACCTCGGCCACCCGCAGGGAGTTGATGACGATGTGAACATGGATGTTGCCGCTGTGGTTGTGGCCGTCCGGGTGGGTGCAGACCAGGGCCTGGTGTCCGGGGAACTGCTGGTTGCAGAACCGCTCTCCCAGCTCCTGGGCCTTGTCCATTGTCAGGCCGTGGTCGGGGCCGTCCCTGGGGTCAAAGGACAGGATGTAGTGATGGCTTTTCACGTCCTCCCTCTGCTGGTTTTTTCCATAGCGGAGATTGGCCCGCATACAGGCTACGGCGAAGTCCTCCTCGCCGCAATTCAAAGAAGAAATGCGGTAGTCCTGACGGGGGACAAGCCGCCCGTTCTCGTCCAGGATGGGCTTGCCGGTGAACTCGTCATGCTCAAAGGTGAGGTACTGCTCCGCCGCGCCGTAGTCGGCATTTTTAGAGCTTAAATGTTTCAGTGTTGCCAATGGCTTCACCTACCTCTCGAAGCACCTGGAACTTGAGGGCAGCGAGGTCGGACAGCTCCGCCCGAACCTCGGCGGCGAGGGTGTTGTACGGTGCTCCGTACTCGTTCAGATACCGGGCAATCTGATTGAGGTTGCCGCCGATTTTCCCATACTCCCCGGTCAGCCTGCCCACGGCGGCAAGCAGCTCGTCATTGACGGGGGACACGGTGATGATGGGCTTGACCGTCGCGCCGGTAATCGCCTGCCGGATAAATTCGGACTGGCTCATGCCGTAGGCGGTCAGGCGCTCCATGAAGTCGGCGTGTTCTTCTTCGGTCACACGGGTCTTGATGATGTGGGTGCGGTGGGGCGTGTTGTAGCGTTTGGACAATAAACTTTTACCTCCTGTTTTGAAATTCCCTTTAGGGTATAGTTCGCCCATTATACACCTTTCAAGTTTTCCATATTCAGTTGTCATGGGCGATGTGTTACGCGATGGAAAAGGGAACATCAGGCTTTGGAAAAACACAATGCACCCAGGTGGTCAAGACCATCTGGGTGCAGAGAATTTTACTGATATTCACTTTTTATATCGCTCATCGTTAAGACTATTATAGAGCGAATGTAAAGTATTGTCAATGCGTTTTGAGGTCTAGTTTTGTCGAATTGGCCCGATGGAACAGTACAGACGCAAAGCGGGTGTACTATTCCGGCGGGTGCGCCGCTCTGCGGCGATTGCGGAAACGGCTTCCGATTTCCGCCTGGTCAGGCGAGAACGCAACAGGCGGGGCTGACGGATTTTTGTGGCGCGGCTGCGCCACAACACCGGCGCGGAGCGCCGGTCAGCAGGGTTTGGGGAAGGCACTCCCCAACAAGTAGCAGACCAGGGGAACAAATGAGCGGAGCGAAATTTGGGCCACGGGTCGATACTTGCTCTCGCTCTCGCTCTCGCTCTCGCTCTCGCTCTCGCTCTCGCTCTCGCTTCTCTTTACATTGACAACACAAAGCCCATTTGCTATAATATCGCGAAGAAGAACAGCCATGTTGTTCTAATTTCAGTATCGGAGGTATTCATATGGCAAACTGCAAAAACAGAAACAAGTCTTTTAACGGCGCTTTGGGCACTTTAGGAGGCCTTTTCTAAAATCACTGTTAGAAAGGGCTGAGAAGTTTGCCCTTCCTGCGCGGCAGTCGGGCTTGTTTCACAAAACAACCCACTGATTCGTAAAGGAGAATGTAACTTCATGTTTGCTAAAAATTCAAAGGCATATTCTGTCTACCTGCTGTTCCGATTTGTCTTTTCCCTGGCGGTTTCTATGTCCACAGTGCTTTCCATCGTGTACCACCTGGAGGTGGTGCAGCTGGATGCTTTCCAGCTTGTCCTGGTAGGGACGGTTCTGGAGACCTCCTGCTTTCTGTTCGAGATACCCACCGGTGTGGTGGCGGATTTGTATAGCCGTCGGCGCTCGGTGCTGATTGGAATGTTCCTCTACGGCCTGGGCTTTCTGATGGAGGGTGCGCTACCGTGGTTCGCGCCGGTTCTGCTGGCCCAGGTTGTCTGGGGTTGCGGTGATACCTTCATCACCGGCGCTCTGGAGGCGTGGATTGCCTCGGAGGAAGAGGACAAACCCATAGACAAGGTGTTCCTGCGGGGCAGTCAAATGGGGCAAATCGGCGGCGTTCTGGGCGTGGTGCTGGGCACACTGCTGGGAAACATAAACCTGCAAATGCCTGTCATCTTGGGGGGCAGTTTGTGCTTGTTGTTGGGGCTGGTGTTGGTTCGCATCATGCCAGAAACCAACTTCTCCCCTGCTATTGAGGAACGGCAGGGCTTGCTTAAAGACTTTGTCTGCCTGTTCAAGCTCAACCTGGGCTTTGTGAAAGGCGCACCTGTGTTGCTGGCGCTCTTAGCAATCACACTATGCGGGGGACTTGCCAGTGAAGGCTTTGACCGGCTCTCCACCGCTCATTTTCTGGATGACACGGTAATACCCGTTATCGGGCCGCTGAACAGCGTCACTTGGTTCGGTGTTATCAGTCTTATCGGCAGCGGCTTAGGTATTCTGGCTTCTCAGTTGCTCATCGCCCGCATGGAGAAAAAAGGGACTGTCAGCCGAACCAGTGTGGTCATGTCCACCAGCGCCGGGTATATCCTGTGCCTGGTTCTCTTCGCGGTGGGGCGGAGCTTTTGGTTCATGTTGTTGGTGTTCCTGCTGGCGGGGCTTATGCGCACCATCAAGGAGCCTGTGCTGGCCGCCTGGATGAACGACCATGTGGATGAGAAAATGCGCGCCACAGTCTTTTCCACCAGCGGACAGCTGGACTCTTTCGGGCAGATCATCGGCGGGCCTATTGTGGGGCTGGTAGCCCAGCAGGTGTCCATACCCTGGGGGCTGGTCTGTACCGCTTTCCTGCTGTTGCCCGCGCTGTTCTTAGTGCCGGTGGCGGGAAAGAAGCGGGATTGATATGGCATAGTTAAGTTTACTGACGAGCGGGAGATTACTTCCGCTCGTCTTCATTTAGTAGCGCAAAATTTGAGGACTCTTTATTTCCTTATTCGGTATAGCGGAGGCGGCTGTCAATTCGACATAATTTTCTTGTGATACTTTACCGTACATGAGCATTTGCGCCGGGGTTGTCGTTGCCGTAGCCCTCCAGCAGATTGATGATGCCCCACGCACCCAGACCACCGCCCAGAGCCGTCACCGTGATCTTCATTGTGTCAATCGCAGATGTGAAAAATTCCATTGAATACCTCCAAAATATTTGGTTTTGTGTTGATAACTATATAAAAAGTCTCCGTTTGAACAGGTCAAACGGAGACTTTACCGGGCAGGACGGTGCTTTGAAGTACACAGCGTTTCAAAGCACTGTCTGCCAGACGGCCAATGCTATGCCCGGATGCTCCGGGCATTTTACAGTTGCGCCCTGTCGGGAAATCCCGTATAATAGGGGCAAACTGACTGTTAGAGGGATGTGCATGAACAACGGGGAATTGGCAGGCAAGGTACACTCCGCCGTATACCATCAATGCAGAAGCCGGGGCTTTGCAGCCCCAGTGGATGTGCTGATGGATGTGGGGTATCTGTCCAGGCAGGACTATGAGAATTGGCGGTACGGGCGTGTGGACTATCTGGAACGCGTCTGCAAGGCCAACCTGTCCAAGCTGTCCCTGGTCATGCGGGAAATGCGCTCTTACGCCGCAAAAGCGGGTTTAAAGCCCTCTTTTTGCTATTACAAGCGTTGGGGAACCCAAAAGAAGAATGGTCAGGGCCGTAAGCCGGTGATCCCCCTGCGGTTCAGCAAAAGCGGCAATCCTGAAATTGAGCGGCGCTACGCTACTCATTTTGTGGATTTAAAGCGAACCAGTCAGCTAAAAGAGGATAGGGCCGCAAAGCAGACGGGTCAGTCAGAAGCCTCCCCAGATGGGGGCGGCGCGTCAAACTCGTAGGGTTCAAAGGTGTCCTCCGGCCTGACGGTCAGTCTCCGCCCAAGATATTTCTTGATGTCAAAAGCGTTTTTCGGATCGGAATCAGAGAGGTATTTGTACTGCGGGTGTTTGGTAATGTCAAACTTATCACTGAAAAAGGGCCGGACGCCCTGCACCTGCAAAATACACTTGCCGCCGTCCATGACGGCCAGCTCATCCTGGCTCATCAATTCCTTTCCCAGCTTCTGATAGTTGATGCCCATGCTCCGCTGGCTCCCCCTGGTGTCGCTGGTATTGTAGAGGTCGATGGTTTCCCGGCCCAGGGTTTCGGAAATCTCTTTGAGTGTGCTTTTCTCTTTGCCGCCCAGAAACAGAACACAGGAGCAGTTGCCGATAATGGTTTCAGCGTGATCCTTATAGACAGCTTTGAGCTGGCTTTGGGTCTGCACCACAATATGGGCGGAGATCTCCCGGCTGCGGATCACGCTGATCAGGTGCTGGAAATTGGGTATTTTCTGGTTGGCGAACTCATCCAGCAGGCAGGTGACGTGGGTTTTCAATGCGCCGCCGTTTTCCAGGGCCTTGTTGCACAGTACGTTGAACATCTGTGTATAGACCATGGCCGAGATGAAATTGAACGTCATATCCGTATCGGACACAATGCAGAACAGCGCCGTTTTGCGGTCCCCGATCTTGTCCAGCTCCAGGTCGTCGCCCTCCATGAGCTGGCGGACCTCCGCAATATCAAAGGGAGCCATTCTTGCGCCGCAGCTAATCAATATGCTTTTCGCCGTTTTGCCCGCCGCCATTTTATATTTCTTGTACTGCCGGACCGCGAAATGTTCCGGGTCCCGGCTTTCCAACTGTTCAAACATCAAATCTACAGCGTTTTTGAAATTTTCATCATCCTCACGAACTTCTGAGGCGTTTAACATTTCCAGCAGTGTAGTCATGTTCTTTTCTTCCTCCGGGGCCTCATACCAGATGTAGGCAATTAACGCCTGATAGTAGAGTGCCTCGGCTTTCACCCAGAAGTCCTCACTGCCCTTGCTATCCTCTCCTTTCGTGTTCTCCATGATGCAGTTTACCAGCTTTAGGATATCATTTTCGCAGGAAATGTACTTAAACGGGTTGTAGCGCATGGACTGTTTAAAGTCAATGGTGTTAAGTATTTTGATCTCATATCCGCCCCTCTGGAGCATTTTCCCGCATTCGATTAAGACGGTGCCTTTTCGCTCGGTTTGTCAAGGAGGTAGTGCGGAAAACCCGAAAAAAATCAGGATGCGTCCAGTTCGTGGCGGATAAGGCGGTTGATTTTGTCGCTCATGGTTTCCCTGCTGGTGGTGCTGAAATGGAACGACACCTCATAGGTGGTGTTGCCGATTTTCTGCACCAGGGCGGGCGTGGGTGCGTCCTGGGCGGGTGGAGCGTTGCTGCCCTCTGTCACGGGCAGAGGAATGGTCTTGCCCTCTCTGCTGGTGCTGTCGCTCCCCTCCGGGGCGGGGGCGGTGCTGGTGATCGTCATGCTGGGGTCGTTGGTCATAGGCTCTCCTTTCATCGTTCATCAAAGTTTATCCGGTATTGGCGTGGCAGCAGCCACGTCGGTGCCATTCTGTCGGTCACGTTGCGGCTATGTTTCAACGCTCTGTCTCCCGGCGTTTCTGCCGGGTCTGCTCCTGCTGGCGTATGGCGGCATCGGCGTTCCGCTTCACCTGTTGGAGCCTCCACAAATCGTCCTGGATGGGCTTGTACTGCTCATACTCGGCCTTGTACTCCTGTTGAAGTCTCGCCTGTTCCTGTTCCCACGCATGGACGGGGATTTTACCCGCAGGGGAACGGCACTTATCCAGCTTGCGGCGGGCCATGTGGAACGTCCTCAACTCGCCCTCATGCTCCCTCTCGAATTTTTCCCGTTTCCCTTTCCACTTGATACCCTGCAACTCGTCATAGACGGGTTTGGTGTCCCGGTAGAGGTCAACAAGGCGAAGCAGTTCCTTCAATTCGTTCAGACGGTCACGCTTCGCTTTCATGGATGCGTTGATGGCCTCCGTCTGCTCACTCTGAGCGGCGATATGGGCCTCCAAATCATCCAGCGTGGCGATGCCCTTCTCAGTCAGAAAATTGACGGCCTCGGCAAAGTTTTTGAGATTCCCAATCTTGGCATTGCGGCTCCATGCTCCGGCGTTCCGGCCCTCATAGTAGCCAGTCAAAAGGGCGGCAAGGTCGGGTGCCTGGGGCTGGCTCAATTCTTCCTTTACCGCCTTTATCCAATCCGTCAGGCCAACGATTTTCTTGCGAATATCCCGCAGGATGTTGTTGGCCTTTTTTATCCAGCGGTTGAAATCGCCCTTGTCGGTGGTGATGCCTTTAGCCTCCATCTGGCGGACGGCCACGCCCTCATGGATGGTGGGCAGCAGGTCAAGCCCCTGCCGCTCATAGGAGCGGTGGTCGATGCGGCACGTCAGCCCCTTTTCCTCAAACTTGGCATTGACCATAGCGGCCCACGCCTCCCGCCAATGTTCCAGCGTTTCCGGACTTCCCCAGTCGGTGGTGGGAACAGCGTCAAAGAGGGGCTTGCCGTCCTCGCCCATAATGCGGTTTCCGTCCTCGTCCAGACGGTAGACACGCCGCTGCTTAAAGCCCCATTTGCCGCTTTCCTCGATAGGCCGGATAGGGCAGAGGACATGAAAGTGGGGGTTAGGGATGCCGCCGTCCTCCTTGTCCGGCTGGTGGATGGCGAAGTCGGCAATCATGCCCCGGCCCACAAGCTGCTCGGACACAAATTGCCTTGCAAGAGCGATGTTTTCTTCCAAAGAAAATTCGTTCTGCAAGGCAATGTCAAAGCTATATGCAAGCTGGGCTTTCTCGCCGCGCTCGGCCTTCTCTACGGCGTTCCAGAGGGTGGCGCGGTCTTGGTACTCGGCGGGGGCCTGGGGCGGCAGGAGAATGTCTGTGCAGACCACGCCGCCCTTGTGGGTGTAGTCACTGACCTCGCCGTAATACTCGCTATACAATTTCTCCCCAGCGCGGTAGGCGGCAGACGTGACAATGGACTGTCCCGCGCTCCGCTTGATTTGACCAACATGGAAATGGAATAGGGCCAATTATCCGCCCTCCTGCTGGTCGGTGGCTCGGCTCACCAGGGCGGTGACTTCCGGCAGGGAAAAGACTTCCTCCACCAGCAGACGAAAGGCGGTTTGGCTCATGCCGCGCACCTCCGGGGCTACGCTCTCCACATCGGCCCCACGAGTGATAAGTCGGTGGTTCCGCTTCTTCCTCTCGCCCTCGGTGTAGTAGCGGAGGCGGTTTTCCAACCGCTGGCATCTGTGTTGATACTGCTCTAATTGGGCGTTGGCCTCGTCCAGTTCTTTTTGCAATTCCTCGCGTGTTTTGTCCATCGTGGTTGACCTCCTTTTTCGCAAAATAAAAGACCGTCTACCTACTTTGTTCGGTAAACGGTCGAGGGTAATGTTTCACATTTTTTAGCACGTTACAAATGAAATAAGTTCCCAGGCTTCGTCAGTAGTACCCGGCTCCCATGCAACAACAAAACATAGCTTTTGAAATTCTTTTTCACATAAATACTTTTCGGGGGCATCAATAATATGAATTTCAAATCCTCTTTCTGTACTCCCCCATGTTTCGTAAGGCAATACTCGTTCTTTTAGTGTATAATGTTCTTCGATGTCTTGCGAGTCAGGTGCGCCCATACCAATTGTATATCCCTGGTATGTTCCAACGATATTCATCATGAATTCATCTCCGCCATCTCCCTGCAAATGGCCTCTATCAAATTCACAAATGATAATGTCTCCGCTTTCCAGTTCTTCCATGTTAGGATAAAGTTTGTATAACCCTTGTGGTTTTTTGAGAGTATTATCATTCAGATAAATACCATAGCTGAATTGTTCAACTTCAAAATTTATTTGTTGACTATTTTTGTACATATTGACTGTGCCGAATGGAGATTTTAGCTCCGCTTGTTGCATACTCAAGCTCTCCTTTCATAAACGAAACAGATGACGGTATTCGTTTTTAGCCTCGCTGGAAAGGTGCAGACGCGAAGCGGGTGTACCTTTCCAGCGAGGGTGCAGGGATAGCCGCGAAGCGGCGCAAGGGGTGTAGCCCCTTGTACGGAGCGAAGCGACGCAAACGGCCCGGACTTTCGGAAGTCTGGGCCGTAGCCTCGCAGAGCGCACGATACATGGTCGCAGACCATGTATAGAAGTGCGCCCTTGCTTCGCGGCGGGATTTATTTTGTAAACTTCCGGTTCATATATTTAGGGTTGACATACAGAATATAAACCAGCAGGACAAGAAGCATGAGGGCAAGGCCCACCAGTCCCATTCCGAAATGGATTGTAAGCAATGCGACCAATGTTTGAACACAACAGTAGGCCAATTCTATGTTTGCATTCTTCCTCCGCTGGTTCTTATCAGGCTCATAACGATGGTTTGTTGCCATCCATATTGAGGCAAGTACCAGCAGTATAAGAGAGAACATAAGCGCCCCACGGTAAAAGCCCTTGTCCGGATAATTAGTAGGATGACGAAGCTGAAAAATTTCTTGGGTACAACTGTATAAGAAAGCTGCTTGTAAGATGATTGCCCATTTTGTTAGGTTCGTACGCAGAATTAGATTAGGACTTTTCTGCTGTGCATCGGCTAATAGTTCTTCGGAGGAAACTTGATAGAGTTCTGCTAATGCCTTTAAGTTTTTGGCGCTTGGCTTCGACTGCCCCAATTCCCATTTCGTCACGGCTTGACGGCTTATCCCCAGTTGTTCAGCTACAAGTTCCTGTGACATTCCCATGCGATTACGAGCATCTTTCAGGCTATCATGTAGGGCCATGATGCCACCTCCTTTCACTTTGATTGTACTTGTCATATCAATCAAAGTCAAGCAACTATTCGGCAACTATTAGCTACATTCAAGAATTATCCGCTGAAATTGCTATTCTTGCGGCCCGCTGTGCCTCCCTCACTCGGCGCATACGCAGCTTGTTTTGCTCCCGTTCCCGGTTCCTCGCCGCCAACGCTTTTTGTGCTTTCGCTTCTTCCTCGGCGGTCAGAATAACCTCCGGTTTGGGCGGAACGAAACAGCCGATAAAGTTGAAATATATATCAACCTTCTGCCGCCTGTCCCCGGTGGATTTGTCCGCTTCATGGACAACGACTTTCTCTATAAACTCGTTGAGCATGGGGGCGGTCAGTTCGTCAAAGCTGGTGTATCGCCGCACAAGGGAAACAAACCTCTGCGCCCTCATGCCGTCCTCGGCCTGGGCGGTGATGCCCTCTTTCAGTTCCGCCGCCTCCTGCTCCAATGCGCTCTGTTCAGTGTCGTACTCTGCCAACAGGCGGTTGAAATGCTTGTCGGGTATCTTCCCGGTGGCGTTCCCCTCGTATAGCTTCTTGATTAACTCGTCCAGTTCGCCTATCCGCTTCTCCACCTGGCGAAGCCGTTTCTTCTGCTCTCTGGCGGTCTGCTCCTGCCCCGCGCTGGCGGCGTCCCGCACGATGCGGATAAATTCTTTTTCGTCCTCCCGGACGTATGCGCTGACCTCGCGGATCGCCGTCAGTATCAGCTTCTCAACGGTGGAAGTTTTGATATAATGGCTGGTGCAGTCATGGGTCAACTGACGGTAATTTCCGCAGATGTAGTAATCATCCGCATCATAGACTTTCTTCTTGGTGGGGGACGGCTGATGATGGGTCAGCTTGTGTCCGCAGTCGGCGCAGTAGAGAAGCCCGGTCAGCGGATTGGCGGGGCGGTCTGGATAGCTGGGCTTGCGGATAGTCCGCTTCAGACGGTGGGCAAGCTGCCACGTTTCCTCGTCCACGATGGCCTCATGGGTGTCCCGGAAAATCATCAATTCCTCCGGCTTGGCCTTGCGCCGCTTCTTGGTCTTGTAGTTCTCGCAGATGGTCTTGCCCAACACGGTATGTCCCATGTACTCCTGCTTTTCCAGGATATACCCAACCGCCGTACTTGACCAGAGGCAGGGGTCGTGAAAGCCCTTGCTGTGGTCGTTCTCCGGGTTATGCAGCTTGGCATAAGCGGAGGGTATCAGTACCTTGTCAGCCGTCAGAGCGTCCGCTATGCCCTTCACGCCGTAGCCGTCAATCACCATCTGGAAGATGCGCCGGACAACGGCAGCGGCTTCTTCATCCACGATAAGGTGCTGCTTGTCCTGCGGGTCGCGCCGGTAGCCGTAGGGGACGCTGGGGGACACGCGCTTGCCGTCCTGCATCCTGGCCTTGAAAATGGCCTGTATCTTCCGGCTGGAATCGCGGGCGTAAAATTCGTTCATAATGTTCAAAAACGGGGTAAAATCGTTATCTCCCTGCTTGTCGCTGTCGATACCATTGTTGACGGCGATAAACCGAACGCCCTTGTCTCTGAACATGACATCGGTGTAAAAGCCAACCTTGAGATAGTCCCGCCCGAAACGGCTCATGTCCTTGACGATGATGGTTGCCACGTTCCCGGCCTCCACCTCGGCAATCATGGCCTTGAAACCGTCCCGGTCGAAGGTCGTGCCGCTCACCCCATCGTCCGTGAAGTGGCGGACATTGGTGAAGCTGTTCCGTTTGCAGAAGTCCTCCAAAAATGCCTGCTGGTTCAGAATGGAATTGCTGGGGCCTTGTAACTCATCGTCGCGGCTTAACCGCTCATAAAGTGCTGTAATCTTAGTGCTGTGCGCCATGTTCGCCACCTCCTGTTGTTGTGCGGATTTCTCCACCCTTACGATATTAACCCTTTCGGGTCTGTGACAATATAGCTGGCGTTCATCTGCATGAGGTGTGAGGTAGGCACCGCCGCGCCATACTGGTTTTCGCCAGCGGTCTCGGCGGAGCCACCTCCAGAACCGGACTTACACGTCTCCGCGTATCCGGCTCCAAGCGCAATCACCGTCACGGTTCTTGAGCAAGTGTAGACTGATAACAGTACGGGCACAGCGCCAGTGACTTCCGGCGCATATGCAGCATCAGACGTTCCGCCTCGGTTTTGCCGGTGAGCTTTTTCAGGGCACGGACGTGGTGCATACGAATATCATCCGTTTTGTTGCCGCAAAGTTCACAAATACCGGCTTTCAGCCTGTTTGCCAGGGTATTTCTCCCATCGTAGCGAATATACCGGGGAAGGGTGTCCTGCACATTGTCAAAGCCCTCCTGTTTACGGAATCCGTCGTGATAAAGCTCACATTGTTTAGGGCCGGACTTCGTGAGATAGGGCACCCGGAACACACCACCGTGCATATATCTTTTCTTGATTTTGCTGACGTTGGTGCGATATTTCCCGGCATAGGTTTTTAACATACTGTAGCGCATCATATTGTAGAATTTGCTCAATACGCCCACATTTTCCGCAATACGATAGAAGTTGTACAGGCCGCGAATTTCTGCGTTGTACTGCCTGACGATTTCTATATCCGTGCTGTTGAGCAGCTCGTTTCGGTGCATGGGTCGCCAGAAATTATGGCCCCGGTTTTCATCCCATCTCACCTTCATTACCCTGAGTTCGTGCAATTTGTTTTCCCATTTTTCATGGGGAACATAGAGAAATACCTTTCCATACCATGGGCGCTTCAAAGCACCGTTTTTATCCCGTTTGGCCGATTTGTCGCGGACAACCTCAATGTCATATCCCAGGTAGCGGACAGCCTCGCTGGAATGTGTCACCTTTGTCTTTTCCTCGGACAGCGTGAGATGCAGCTTTTCAGCCAGAAAGCGCCGCAAGTCCTCTTTAATGGACAATGCGTCCTTCTTTGAACCGATTACGCCAACGACAAAATCATCCGCGTATCGGTTGTACTGTATCCGTTTGAAATTGGAATCCAGCACATCAGAATAGGGCGTGGACAGCTTCAGTTTTTGAGCCGCTTTGAACTCTTGAACAGCTTCTTTTGAATGGTCTCCTGCATCCAGCTTCTTCTTGGCCTTGCGGTAGCGTCTGGCAATCTTCTCATATTCCTTGCTGGCGTTGCGTTTGAAGGGTTCCGTGTCGAAACGGGCCTTGTATTCCTCCATAAAAGTGTCCAGCTCGGAAAGATAGATGTTAGCCAGAATGGGGCTCATACCGCTGCCCTGTGGGGTGCCAGAGTAGGTTTTGTGGTACTCCCACTGCTCCATATATCCGGCTTTTAGGAACTTCCACATGAGAGACAGAAATGCTTCGTCTTTGATGCGCCGCCGTAAAATGCTGATGAGGACGTGGTGGTCAAAACAATCAAAGCAAGCCTTGATGTCGCCCTCCACCATCCAGCGCACACCTGTGAAAGTGTCCTTTATTTGGGACAGCGCCGTGTGGCAGCTCCGCTTGGGGCGGAAGCCGTGGGATTGATTGGAAAAGGTGGGTTCGTAGATGGCCTCCAGCAGCATCCGAATGATTTCCTGCACCAGCTTATCGTTAGTGGAGGGGATACCCAGGGGACGCTTTTTCGCCGGGTTATTCTTTTTCGCGATGTAGGTCCTCCGGGCCGGGTTAGGCTGGTAGGTCTGGTCTTTCAGGGATTTGATGATTTTGTTGATACGAGCCATGCTCATGTTGTCAATGGACAGTCCATCCGCGCCCGTGGTCATGCTGCCCGGTGAGGCCGCGATATTCTTATAGGCCAGCAGATAGAAGTCCGGGTTATACAGATTGCGGTATAACCGCTCGAAAGTATAGCCTTTTACACCTGCTTTCTCCGTGAGGAGCTTCAATACATCAATCGGATTTCTCATGGTGCCTCGCGCACCGTCCTCTCTTGTATCAAAATGATTGGCCGCTGTCCTTCGCCATGTGGGCGTCATTATTCGCTTCCGTTTTTACGGCTATCCCTGTCAATCCAGGGTCCTCAGACTACTATGACAGCTCCGTTGCCTTGGCGGATTTTCAGGGCCGCTTTTCTCATAGCTCCCATAGCCGCGTAACTGCGGCGCTCCGCTTTAGAGCAATCTCCGTTTAGAACTGCTGAAACGAGCATGATGTGCTGTCGGTATGTGACGTTCGCCATTTTCCACTTTCCCGTGGCTGGATTCGCTCCGGGTATCCGCAAAGATAGAGCCGAACACTAACTTTGTCAGGAGCGCCGGCGGGTTTAGCTTCCATACGCCGGGAGCACGATTTGGGCCCAATCTCTGGCTGTCAAGCAGGCAGTATAGCTTTCATCCTCATGCACATCTTTTCATCCCTCCACGCCACCGTCCGTGAAGCTCGGAACAGCCCGTGTACTCCGTCATGCTATGGTTGCCCTCCGGTTTCCCTTTCGGGGTTAGACGGGGGATGATGGGTTGCGTTGTGTGGTCTGCGCGGGCCTCCTTATCCCTTTGGATTGACCACCGCGTGATACCTTGTCCACCACTTGCTCAAGGTGGGATTTCAACAGTCCCGCGGGCAGGCGTCACTCTGCCCTTACGGACGCACTTGGTTTGATGTGAAATCGTGTCTTACCAGAGCCAGAACCGCCAATAATCAGCACATTTTTGTTGATATTGTATTTAGGGTTCTTATTCCTGCCCACCATAACGCGCTCGGTCTGTGTCAGGAGAATGTTCCGGTCAAACTTGGGGTCGATAAAAGGAGCAATGTCTTTGGCATTTCCCCATCGGGCACTGCCGTATTCCACTCCATGACGATATTTTTTAGCATTCTTGGCCTTGATATAAACCGCCGCTCGAATACAGACTGCGCCCACCAGCCCCACAAGCAAATCATTGGGATGGAAGCTGGGGAGGGGATTCCGGGAAATGAGGTCCCCCAGGGCGGATATCGCCCCCATACCCTTTTCCACTACATCCGCACCTGCGGCCAGACGGTATGCCTCGCCCGCCTTGTCAAAGAACCAGAGCATGAATACATAGGGGAAATTGGAGATCAGAAATTTTTTCACATCGAATTTCACCGCTCATGCCCCCCTCGGCTGCGATCCTTAGCCGTTTCCTGCACCATGTTCTTGACAACCTCTTTGAAATGGCTCAGCCGTTCCCGAACGGAGGGCCTTTTCTCCCGGCGGAGGCTTTTGGCGGCGTACTCGGCAAAGGCGGCATTGAGCGCGTCCGCGTCCTTGGCCTTGAAAAAAACCAGGTATTTCCCATGGGCAGGGTCTTTTTTTAAGGCAAAATCCACACCGTATTTCCGGGCCACCCGCTCAAAGGATTTGATATTTTTTTCGGTAATTTCGATGTTCTGCACCCCAGCGCCCTGCTTCACAAGCTGTTTCACGGTTTGTTTTCCATGGTGAGCTTTGGGGTTCCGGGACTGCTCCAGATAGCGGCGCATAGCCGCTCTGAGCAGGTCAGCGGTCAGCCTGCTGCCAGTCCTGCCCATGTTGATAACAAAAGCCACTGACTTGTCCCGCACTTCATCCTGCATGGTGAATTTACCTCCTTCACGATCTTTCATTGAGCGATACTATGTGCCGCGCCGACCAAAGTACAGGCGGCGCGGCACAAAAAGCGCTCTTAATACCCCGTCTTAGGCAGATTGGGCACTACAGGCTTCCTGTAAACCGTAGTCACCCACCGGGAAACGGCCTGTACCCACTGGCCGTTATAGACGCCGCCCACATCGGCGGTATTGGTGAAGGAGGTGACGGAGAGATAGGACAGAGCGGTGCAGTAAATCATGGGCTTCTCCACCTGGCTGAATCCACCGGGCACCTGGCCGAACACGAACATGATCTCGGTGATATACTCGTTGGACGCCAGCCCCAGCGCCGCGCCGGATGCCGCCAGGGTATAATTTCTCTGTGTGGAGAGGTTGTCGTACATGGCCCGGTACTCGCCGTTGCTGGTGTTGGTGCGGTACACAATCTTATAAGTTCCGGCGAAATTATAAGTGCCTGTGATGATGGTGTTCAGCCGCACCTGGGCGGGCAGAGTATCCCTCCAATAGAAGCTGTCCAGCCGGACATTAGAGGTGTTGGCAATGTTGGAGAACACATAATTCACCGGCTGGCCCGCCATGACCTGTTTCGGCCCGGTTTTGGTGATGGATACCCCGGTGACAAGGGATTTGTTCGTCACCTCAAACCGCACGATCTCGCCCGCGTGTTCCAGGTAGGCGGTCAGCTCGGTGCCGCTCACGCCGTAATTCGCCGGGGCCTTTACCTCCCGGATGGTATAGCGGCCCAAGGGCAGGGGCTTGGACACAGCCACGCCCCGGCTGTTGCTCTTGATGGTGTCCACCAGATTCCCGGCCTTGTCGTAGATTTCAAAGACCGCGCCCTCCAGCAGCGTCCCGGCGGGGAGGCCGTTGGTGGGGTTGTAGTCGGCGGATTTCTTGGTGATCTGGATCTGCGCGGTGATGGGCGTGTTCTTCCACTCGATCCGCGTCGTCTCCCCGGCGGTAACATAGACGGTTTTGACCTGGGTATCGGGGATATAGCCCGGATTCTCCAGCTCCCGCAGGTAGTAGCGGCCACCTTCCGTCAGCCCCTCAATGTACACATACCCCTGATTATCAGAGGTGTACTGGCCGATAGGAGTATTGGCGGCGTCATAGAGCAGGAACGATACCCCCTGGATGCCCTTGCCGGTCACGCTGTCCGTTTTATGGATCAAGATGCCGGACAGGGGCTTGTTTTTCACCGTCAGGGTAGTGGTTTTACCATCCTTCACCGTGAAATAGTGGGGCGTATTGTCCAGCTTGAACCCCTTCGGGCACTCGACCTCCACGGCGTAGTAGTCCCCGGCGCTCAGGCTGACATAGGCGCGGCCATCCTTGCCGGTGGTGACAGTCTCCACCAGCCCGCCATCCATGCGCCGGACCTCAAATTTCACGTTGGCGATGCGCTGGGTGGCGTCGGCCTCGCTCACCTTGATCAGCTCCAGCCCGCCCTCGCTCTTGTTAAAGAACGTCAGCGTCTGGGCCGTGCCCTGCTTGATCAGGATGGACTGCGGCGTGGTGTCCAGCACATAGCCGCTCACCGTTTTTGTTTCCCTGGCGGTGATGGTGGTGCCGGGGGTCAGGTCGGTGATTACGATACGGCCATTTTTATCGGTAACATACTCGCCGTTGTTCGGCCCAACAAACGCGCCGGAGCTGTCCGTCACCAGGAACTTCACGCCCTGGATGGGAGTGGTGGTACCCTCCACATACTTCTGGATGGTCAAGGTCTGCTTGGGGGCGTTGTAAAACGTCAACGTCTGCGTGTCCGCCGGGTTGACCGTGACAGTCTGGGTGCAGGTGGCCGGGTTGATGGTGTAGCCGTCGATGGTGCGTGTTTCCTTGACCACGATGGTGCCGGTGATGCCGCTAATGCGGATTTCGCCGTTGGCGTCGGTGGTGTAGAGGCCGTTGGAGGACAAATGGCCGTTGGCGTTGTCCACATAGCCGCCCCCAGCGTAGGTAAGCTGGAACTCAACCCCGGCCAGGGGCTGCTTGGTCACGGAATCCAGCTTGCGGATCACCAGCTCACCCGCCCTTGCGTTCCAGAAGGTCAGCTCGGGAGCGCCTTGGCCTGCCTTGATCTGAACGCTCTTGGGGGTGCCGTCCAGCACGAAGCCGTCCACGGTCTTGATCTCGCGGGCGGTGATGGTGATGCCGGGTTCCAGCCCCTCGATCACGATCTCGCCCGCCGCGTTGGTGTAGAATGTGCCGTCGCCGGGACCGACAGGAGCGCCGCTCCCATCTACCACTTTGAACGCCACGCCAGCCAGCGGCTCATTGGCTGTGCCCTCGATGTACTTATGAATGGTCAGGGTCTGCTTGGGGTCATTTTCAAAGGTGAGGTCATTCCCATTGCTGGAGCTGCCGCCCGGAGTGGTTGTTGTGCCGGTGCCGCCGCTGGTGACGGTGTTGCCGCCGTTGCGGACAATGATGGTCTGCGGGGTGGGGTTCAGCACATAGCCGGAGGGCACCTTGGTTTCCACCACGACCACAGTGCTGCCGGGGACGAGCCCGGTAACGGTGGCGGTGCCGTCTTTTCCGGTGGTGCAGGTAGCCAGTACGTTCCCATTCCCGTCCTTGACGGCAAATGTGGTGTTGGGCACAGGCTTGCCCGTGACAGAATCCAGCTTGGTGATGGTGAGGGAGCACAGAGGGTCGTTCAGGAACGTGAGCGTTTGTGTGTCCATCGGATTCACCGTGACGGTCTGGGTCTGGGTGGCGGAATCAATGACATAGCCGGGGGCCGATTTGACCTCCTTGGCAACCACGGTGCCGGTGATGCCGGAAATGCGGATTTCTCCCTTATCGTCCGTGGTATACAGGCCGTTGGAGGACAGGTGCCCGTTGTCCGCATCCACGTACCCGCCGTTGGCATAGGTGAGCTGGAACTGTGCGCCGGAGATCAACGCGCCGGACACAGAATCCTTCTTTTGGATTACCAAAGTGCCCGCTTTTTTGTTCCAAAATGTGAGCTGCTGCACCCTGCCGCCCACGATCTTGATGTCCTGGGGGGTGCCGTCGAGGACATAGCCCTCCACGGTCTTGACCTCGCGGGCAATGACGGTGGTGCCGGGTTCGATGCCCTCCAGCACGATTTCCCCGGCGTGGTCCGTGTAATACAGCCCATCGTCCGGGCCGATAGCCGCGCCGGAGCCGTCCACGACCTTGAAGCAGACGCCGCTCAACGGTTCGTTTTCTGTTCCCTCGATGAACTTCCGGATAATGAGAGTGGTCCCAGGCTCGTTATCAAACGTCAGGCCGTTGGCAACGCCGGAGCGCACCACGATATTTTTCGGCGTCTCATCCAGGATGTACCCGGAGGGGGCGCGTTTCTCGGACACCACGATAGTGGAGTTGGGGGCCAGCCCGGTCACGGTTACGGTGCCGTCGGTGCCGGTGGTGTACAGGCCGTTGTTGGGGCCGATCACCCGGCCTGTGCTGTCCGTCACCAAAAATTCAGCGCCCTTCAAGGGCCTCTTGGTCACAGCATCCCGCTTCAAAATGGTGAGGGTGCAGAGGGGATCATTGTAAAACCGTAACGTTTGGGTGTCCCCGGCGTTCACTACTACGGTCTGCGGGGTGGGGTCGATCTGGTAGTTGTCCGGGGCCTTGTCCTCAGTCACGATATAGGTGCCGGGGAGCAGCTTGGACAACACGATCTGCCCATTGGCATCGGTGGTGTAGAGGCCGTTGGAGCTGGTCATGCCCTCGTTGTCCGCCACCAGCTCGCCGCTGGCGGTGGTGATCTTGAACCGTGCGCCGGACAAAGGCTGTTTGGTGACGGAATCATATTTCTCGACGATCAAATTGCCCTTTTTGGTGTTGGTCACGGTCACGACCTGAGTATCGCCATTCTGCCCGATCACCACGGTGGTGACAGGGTTATCAATGACATAGCCGCCGTCCGGGGCTTTGATTTCCGTCAGGATATAGCCGCCCGGAGCAAGGTTGGTGATGGTGATTTGCCCCTGAGAATCGGTGGTGAAAATCCCATTTTGAGTGGCGGTAGCTGTGCCGATCACGCCGTCCAGCCCCACTTCGCAGCCAGCCATGGTCGTAATGCGGAACTGTGCCCCGCTCAAAAGCTCGCCGGTTTGGCTGTCCTTCTTCACGAGCACCAGTTTTCCCTTGGGCTGGTTCTTAAACGTAAGGCTGACCGTGCGGCCCTCTTTGATTTGAATCGTTTGGCTTTGCGTGTCAATGATAAATCCCTTGGGGGCCTTGACCTCGGTAACAATCACGCTGGAACCGGGCTTCAGGCCGTCAATGCGCACCTCGCCATTCTCGTCACTTCTGAAAATGCCGTTTGAATCCCCGATGAGGGTGCCGTCCGCGTAGGTGACTTTGAACTCGGCGTTTTGCAGGGTAATGGAGGGGTTGGTGGCGCACACTTTCCTCAGAAGGAGGCTTCCGTCCGGTGAGTTGTTGAAGCGCACCGTAATCACGCTTTGTTCACCGCTGTCCGCCAGATAGACCGTCTCAGAGGACTTGACGATGTTGTACCCGTCTGCGGCCTCGACTTCCTCAATGACGTATGTTCCTGCGTCCAATCCCGTCCACATGGCGATGCCGTTTTTGCCCGTCACCTTCTGCCCGATCACGGTGCCGCCCGTGCCGCTGGTGCCGGACAAATACCGCAGTTGGAACGTGCATCCGGGCAGGGCCTGATGGGTGACGGAATCATACTTCTCAATTATGATCGCGTTTTTCGGCGTGTTTTCAAAGGTTACGGTGTGGGTCTGCCCAGCTTTGCAATAGATTTCCTGGGTGTCGGGCTGCTTGATGGTGAAGCCGGGGGCAGGCTCCAGCTCCTTCGCCTTATACCAGCCCGTTTCGATACGCTCCAGCAAAATCTCGCCGTCCGAGTTGGTATAAAAGGTGCCCAGATCGTTGTATTCGCCCGTCTGGGTATCATCGCTGCCGCGCCACACCTGGAACTTCACGCCCTCAATGGGGCTTCCGGTCACGCTGTCCACCTTGACGATCTTGAGGTCAGGCTTGCGCAGGTTGCTCAGCTCCAAGGTGGTGGTTTTGTTCTCCTCCAGGTAGATCGTGTGGACGGTATCATCGCCCACCCAGCCGTTCTTGGGCTTGACCTCCTGCACGGTATACGCGCCGGGGGTCAGACCGTCCAGCACGATCATGCCGTTTGCGTCCGTAAAGTGCTGGTCGCTGTAGCCGCCGTTGACCTCCTCCACCTTGAACAGGACGCCGGACAGCGGTTCGCCGGTCTGGGCGTCGATCTTGCGGAGAAGGAGGCCGGGCTTCTTATTGTTGGCAAAGGTTACGGTAATGTCTTTGCCCTGTTCGGCCTCGATCCAGACGGTTTTGCGGTTGTTGGTATCCAAAATCCACGGAGAAGGTACATTGATTTCCTCCACTTCGTAGCAGCCCGAAATCATGTCCGGCAGGGTAACTTTGCCGTCTGCGCCGGTGGTGACGTCGTTTTCGTAGGCCACGTTGATGCCCCGGACGTGGAACGTGGTGTTGGGGATGGGGTCGCCTGTCTCAGCGTCCACCTTTTCGATGGTCAGACTGCGCTTGTGATAGTTGGTTTTGGTGACGGTGATGGTCTGTTCGCCCTGCAAATCCTCAGCGTTGACGTGGACGCCCACAGGGGTGCGGTCGCAGTCGAAACCAGCGGGGGCGGAAACTTCCCGAAACTCATAATACGCCTCGGACACATTGGGAACGGTAATGGTGCCGTCGGCCTTGGTTTCCTCGGTGGCGACGATCTGGCCGTCCCGCAGGACAATGAAAACAGCGCCAGCCAGGGGGTTGCCGCTCTCGTCCACCTTCTTCAACTGGACTTTTACCTTGGAGCTGTTCTCGAAGATGAGGCTGACGTCGGTTTTGCCGTCCCACACAAAGGTCTGCTTCACCTTGGACGTGTCGGAACTGAGAATGTATCCCTCCGGTGGAGTGATTTCTTCGGCTGTGTAGCTTCCTTTCGGGAGCTTGGAAAAATCCAGGTCCTCCTTAGAGATGTAGCCGCCCTCGCCGGTGGTGTAGGTGCCGGTAAAGCTGCCGCCGTCGTCCAGCTTGACGCTGGTGATCTTAATCACTGCGCCGGGGATGCCAACAGTGGGGTTGTCCGCATCAACTTTCCTGATTGTACCCTCGCCGGTGATTTCTTCCTCGTTGTAGAAGATAAAGGTGCTGTCCGCCGAACCGTTAGGCATAACCGTAACAATCTGGGAATCCGTGAGCATTTTGTAGCCCTCCGGCACAGCCGTTTCTGTGATTTTGTACTGGCCTGCAATGAGTTCGTCCGCTTCGCTGGTGAGGGTGAATGTACCATCCGCGCCGGTGGTTTTGGTTACGGAGAAGAGCTCCGGATTGGTCGCGTTCTCCACCTTGAATGTCACTCCAGGAATAGGCTTATCCGTACCAGCCTCCAGTTTTTTCACAGTAAGGCTCACGGGCAACTCTTTTGTGCCCTCCTCTGGAATGGCAATCAGCAGGTGCTGCATAGGCGTTCCTTCCTGCCCGGTGAGCTTCCATGTCTGGGACTTGTCCCACTGATACTGCCACAGGTGATAGTTGTGGAAATACTCGGGGTGCTCCAGCATAATTCTGACGGCGGTGGCGATGTAATCATAGGCCGATATCCCGGTAAGTCCACCGTCACGGCTGTCGATGATCGTGTAAATGTCCACCTTGCTCCAATCCTTGATCCACGGGCTGGAGTTCCACACAGCATCAAACATCTTGAATGCGGCCAGCATCTCTTTAGCGGCCTGCTGAATGAAGCCCTCTTTGTCAGCGCTGTAGTCGATCAGGACGCCGTGCTCGTTGCACCACGTCAGCGCCTGGGCCACAACAAACCATACATCGGACCACATCGGCCCCCAGGTTTCCATTGCGGCGGCTTTGCCAGCTTCTGTAAACTCGCCGTAGGTATAGCCGTAAATGTAGGTGAGAATCATCTTCAGCGACGGATGGGTGATTTCCTTCTGGAAATTCCACCTCTGGCCGTTGGCCCTGCCGCCCAGGGTGCCCACCTGATAAGCGCACAGGGCGCGGGCGGTTCCGTACCCTGGCACGTTCATCTGCACGTCAAAAACATAGGGAATCCCATACGAATTGACGGTGGAGTTGGCGGCTTTATATCGTACGGGACTGCCGCCGTTAAACATATAGTTGCAGCTTTTCTGGGTGATGCTCTTGGGCGCGGTGGACAACCCTGCGGCAAAAGCTGACAGAGGCAGCAGGCCCACGACACATACCAAAGCCAGAAGCAGTGCGATAGCACGTTTGAATAAATTATTTCTCAAACTTTTCCTCCTTAATAGAAGCAGGGCCGGATCGTAGAAGCGATCCGGCCCTGCCGTTATTGAATATGTTTTTAATAATGCGTTTACTGAGGATAGCGCGTAAAGAGCCGGTATCCAGGCTGTTCTTCCAGCCACCATTTGAAGTATTGCCCGCCCCAGCGGGCTTTGTTGTTGGTGCCGCTCTCGGTAGTAATGATGTATTCGTCCGTCTTTTCCAACACCACCACCGCATGACCAGATGTGCCAGTCCGCCAATCAATGATGTCCCCCGCCCGGATTTCATCCCAGCTTGGATTTACGATCTGCCGATAGGGGAGATCCCCGAAAGCGGCGTCGCTGCACTTCATAGCCCATCCCGCGCAGGCGTCGCAGTTGCTGAACGGCCGGTCAAACGGCTTGTTGGGAATATAAGGCGCTCCGTAAAGCGTACCGCTGGGATATTGGTCCATCAATCCCCAAAGGATGGCTTTTACGTTTTCCTCTGTCAGAGCGGAAGGGGTGGCCGGGGGCGTTGTCGGGGTGGGGGCCTCATCCTGATAGTGGGCGTCCGGGTCAAGGTGGACGCTGTTGGTGGCGCCGTCATAGGTAACGCCGAAGTCCACCGCCTTGCCAATGTCCCGCAGCTTCACAAAATTGTTCCCGTGGATGGCGTATGCCTCAAATTCCACCCGCTGGCCGTTAAGATAGAACGTCTGCGCAGATGGTTTTGCCATGATGCCGGACGCGGCGGTTGCAATGGATGTAAGCCCGCAGAATAACAGTGCGCCGCAGAGAAAACCCGTTAAAAACTGGAAACGCTTCATGATGTAGACCTCCTCGTGATTTGGTATGGTATTGCAATTATAGATTACCATATATTTCCATCTCTGTCAACGGGTTTCGACAATTTTCTTTCCGCTTCTTTCCCGCCGGATTTTAGACTTCCACCCCCTTCACACACCAACGGTAAGCGGGCTGGTTCTCCACGCACGTATACAGCGTAATCATGTTGATGCTGGTGGGGTCAAGCCCGCTGACATCATTAACAGATACCTTTGTCACGCTGGATACGGCATAGGTCTTAGTGCCCAGCGCGGTGGTAAACGTAATGGTGTCGCCGGATTTCAGTGTGTGGATTTTCCCAAAGTCATTGCGCACCCCCCGGTTGTGGCCGGCGATGGAAATGTTGCCCAACCAGATGCTGGTGCCCTCAAAATGCCCCGCGCCTTTGAGCAGGGCGGCACTGTCCGTGCCCTCATACACGCCCACCGTCAGGCCGATGGACGGGATTTTCAAAGTGCCCAAGCTGCCGTTGCTGAAGTACATGGAGCTGGTCACTTCGGTAAAGCCCACGGTCAGCCCGTCCGAGCCAGACACACCGACATCCACGGCAGGATAGCCTGAGCCATCTGCGCTGGTGCCGGGGGCCGAGATGTTTGTGGACGTGCCGCCGTTCGGGCTGCCCACGCTCCCTGCCTGGTTCCCCAGACCGCCGCCAAGTGCGCCGGGGGCCAGATTGGGGGTGAGGTATTCGCCGCTCCCCGGCAGATAGCTGGTGGGCGTACCAAAACCGGGGGCGATCAGGGCGGTATTTTTGCTCCTGTCCACATTGGGATCCTCCCAGGTATAGGTTGCATCATCGCTGGTGGGACGGCCAAACAGGTAATCGTCCGCGCCGCCAAAGCTGTATTCCAGCGCATGGGCCGGGGCAACCAGCAGGACAGCGCATACCGCCGTCAGCAGAAAAATGTGAAGCAGCCGCTTCATTTCCGAACACTCCTTTCTTTGATTGTTTTGATGATGAAAAATGTCGCCGTTACAAGCGCGGCCCCGCCGCCCGCACAGCCCAGCAGAGGGAGCCATTCCATGCCGTTCCCGCCTGTATCGACAGGCTGTTCCAAATCAGGCTCAGGTTCCGGCGCTGGTGTCGGTTCCGGTTCCTCCAGTTTTGTACTGCCAAAGATGGCGGTATATGTAACCACCTCACAGTTTGTTTTGGATACCTGCCCGGTATAACTGGCCGTGGCCGTGTAGCCCGTGGCGTAGCGGCTGCTGGTTGTGCCGGTGTATTGTGCGGTGGCAGTATAATAGGTGCCGTCAGTGGCCCATTGGACATCGGCCAGGGTAAGGGTTTTGCCGCCGTCTGTGATGGTGGCAGGGATCAAGGACAGGTCGGCGTCGGACAGACTGGGGTAGGTACGGGTGGCGGACAGGTTTTTTGTGCTGGTTTTATAGCCCTTGACCTCCACCTTGACAGAGGTGTGGTCCAGGATCAGGGTGCCAACGTAGCCGTCCTCCGTGGTCACCTCCATTTCACCGTCCAGCTGCTTCAGCACCGCCGACAGGTTTCCGGTATCGCTGTCCATGGTGACGGTTTCGGTGTAAGGCTGGGTGTCCACCCCCACCTCATCCTGCCGGAGCAGGTCCAGCAGATAGTAGTGCCGTCCATTGCGGTCGAAATCCTCGGTGGGGATGCCGCTGGGATCGTCCGAAAGTGCCAGCTGATACACCTTGTTGATGCGCAGCTCGTCCAGCGGGCCGTAGGTGTACTCCTCCACCGACACCGGGTAATGCGGCCCCGCCGCCGCCAGCGCCGGGAGCGTGGCCACACTCAACAGGGCGGACAGTGCGCACAGCAGCATGGCTATCCTTTTTTTCATATTGTTTCCTCCTCGTTTGTTTAGCGGGCACCGTTTTTCGACTTTCAGACATTTACCAGCAAGCCGGTGGTGATCGAACCTCACACGCTCTGCGCCTCCTCTATGGCAAAGCGTTCCTCCAGCCGAGCCACACTCCAGTTCTGCCTGAACTGCCCCAGAGGACCAGGGCCGAACATGGCCCGCGCTCTATCATCCATTTCCCGAAGCCGTGCCCACAGCTCTGGGTGGTGGCGGCGCAGTTTGCGCAGCTCACTGATGCGCTGGAGCGGACAGCACCAGCAGGATGCGCGATGATAGATTTCATACAGCCCTCCGAAGTCATAGCCCCGGTCATAGCAGATTTGCAGGGCCCGGGCCTCGGTAATGCCCCACTCCACCAGCGGATAGCGGTTCTGAGGGTCATCCTTGCAGCGGTGGGCTTCATCGGCGGCGATACCGATATAGTGCAAACCGCGCTTTTCCTTTTTGAGCCGGTTGACCTCTTTTGCAATCAGGTGGGTTTTGAGTTGTCTGGTACACCAGCGCACTTTCATTCCCGGCCAGCCGTAACCGGTCAAAGGCTGGCCTTTGGCGATACGGCGCTCAATAGCTCGTTTCTGCTGTTGTGGAACATCGAACATCAGCCACTCAAAGCCATGGGGATGGCGCAGGGTGGTGATGTGGATGCCCCGCTCCCGGAACAACAGATCGTCCAGCTTGGCGATATGGGCCTCCATTTCGGGGAACTCCATGCCAGTGTCGGCATAGATCACCGCGTCGATGGGCATATCTTTTTCCAGCATGAGCAGTAACAGCGCACTGGAATCCTTCCCGCCGGAGAGTGAGATTGAGCAGAAATTGTTCTGTTTTTCTTGTTTGTTCGTTCTATCTTCCTCCTTTAACCAAAAAAAAGAAACCCCAAAAGGAACAAGTCCTTCCGGGGCTGAACAGGCCATATGATTTATCAGCGGTCCAATCTAAGGCGGAACCACCAAACGGCGGAGCAGGTGGCGGGGCGTCACCGGACGCCGCCCCCTTCCGAACCGGACAGGGCGAAATACGACTGAAATTCCATCTGCTGGGCGGGAGTGAGTGATGTAAAGCGATCCCCCTCAAAGCTGCACAGCAGGAAGGTCCCGCAAATGGCGTCCGTGCTGTCGGCGGGGTTGGGACGGTTGGGCAGCAGGCCCATATTCTTGCCGTCGGTGTTGCAAATAAGCATCACCCGCTGGGGCAGGTAACATCCGGCCTCAATGGGACCGCCCACGATCTGCTGGAGCGTTTCCAGGTCATTCGTTACAGTGGACAGCCGGGGTTCCTTCCCCGGCTCTACGATCAGGATGTCGATTTTTTGATTCATGCTGAATTTCCTCCGTTTCACGTAATTTTTTATAGCCAGGGGCAGTCAATCGCCCCGAAAGCCCTGTGCCATGTCATGGCTGACCTGTGCTGTGTAATACTGACTGATGGTCGTAGGGGCGTTGTAGAGCGCCGCCAGAGTGTATGCCCGGATGTTGGCGACCTGGGCGGTGCAGCTTCGCAGGCTCTCCATGACGTAGCGGATATGCTCCCCGTCCAGCTTTAACAGCCGTCTCTTGACCAGCGGCGTGGGAACCTCCTCGCCGTTTACCCGTACGCACTCCCGGCTGCTGGCACAGGTTTCCGCCATCAGCTCCACATAGCCGTCGATCTCCTCTGCGTCATGGGGGCGCTCCTGGAGCAGAAAATCATAGCCGATGTTTTCTCTGATCCGCTCCCTGTACCCATCCATCTCATCCATCCTCATCCGGCCTTTGGGTCTGGCACGGGCAGACGGAGCGGGGGTAGGGGGAAGGATGGATGGGTCAGTATCGTTCAGTTCAGTATTTTTCTTTTCAGTCTTATTAGGGGCGGAAAAACCGCTGTCAAGACCGCGCTTTTCCAGCGGTGCAGACTGCGGTTTTTCCGCAGTCAAGAGTGCGGCACGGTCCAGTGGTCTTGACTGCTGATTTTCCGCAGTCTGAGAAGCCGGAGGTGGCGGTGTCTGCTCCGGCTGCTGGGGCTGGCCCGGTTCCGGGGGCAGGATGAAGTTTTTGACGTAGATCCGCGTGGGCCGTCCCTGGCCCTGCTTCTTCCGCTCGATCAGGCCGATACCGTCCTTGTCCAGCTCCCGGAACAGCTTCGTGGCCTTGTCCTTCCCACAGCCCATGAGGTTCATGGCGTCCTCCTGGGTGAAGTAGATGTAGACGCGCCGGTCGCTGTCCATCCATCCGTTTTTGACGGACAGCCCCATTCGGTCCAGCAGAAGGCCGTAGAGGACCTTGGCCTCAATGGAAACGCTCTTATACCGGGGGTCTGTCAGCAGGGTCTTGGGGATGCGGTAAAAGCTGTACTGGTCCGCCTCGGTGCCGTAGTAGTAGTCCAGATTCAAGTTTGACGGCATGGTGATTGCCTCCTTTGAAATGCGCGGGGAAACAAAAAAGCGGGGCGGTGACTGTTGGTAGTCACCGCCCCGCTTATGCTCTGTCCGCCTGTTGATTTGTCCGTAAACGAAAAAAGCCACCCCCACAACCGATTTTAGTCAGTTGTGGGGGCGGCTGATGCTGGCCTATTGCCACGGCCAGGGCTGGGTCCGCACACGGACGCGCAGTCCCTTCATAGGAATGTCTTTATGTCCAACCAAGTAATAATCCCTGCCGTTATGCTCCACGCTGGTGATTGTCCAATAAGGAACATCGTGGTACTCATCCGACACAAGAGCCTCAATCACGCTGGTACAATCATAGTAGTAGCCCTTTGCCGTCCGGTACTTCCCGGCAGTCCCTTTACGCAGGTGGCTTTCCTCTGCGATAGGCCGGGTCAGATAAGAAATGTATTCCTGCACATCCGCCAGCCGTTCCGTGATACGCCGCAGTTCATCCCAAATGAGGATTTGTTCTCCATCATGGAAATCAATATCCAGACCGCTTAAATCGTTGTATTCGGGATAGGTGGAGAATTTGAGAAATTGCGTAATGTGCTGGTTCAGCTTGACCGCCTCCGCAAGTGCCGCTTGTAAATCTGCCATGATAATAGCTCCCTTCTATTTGTGTTGAACGCTCCACGTTTCCAGCAGGGATACTATGACTTCCTCCATCTGCTGGGCAGTGTAGGATTGTGGGAAATATTGATGTAGCCTCGTTTGTTTGAGAACCACCTGCACAGTGGCGGGATGTTCCGCTTTCAAAAGGGCTTCAATGACGGTGATGGTTAGTGTGCTATCCTTACTGTGCTGCTTGATTTTTGTTAGCTGGCCCCTCCCTGGAATCACATTCAACTTGTCCATCACCGATACAAGGTCTGCCTGCTCCTTTTCGGATAGGTCGGAGAGATAATCTGCCGCAGTACTGACCGCCAACTTGTCCTCGTCTACCAACACCAGCAATGGAGGGATCAGCTTTGTAAGAGCAATATACCGCGCAACAGCCATACCGGATTTTTCCCCAGCATCCTGGGCGATCTTATCTCGTGAGGTCAACTTCTGCACCGCCGGTGCAGAAGTCAGGTCCCGCCGCTGTCCCTGATGCTTCAATGCCTCCAGTTTCATCTTATAAGCAAAGGCTTTCTCGCTGGGCAGGATTTTCTCGCGTTGAAGGTTAGAATCGACCATGATTATGGTGGCTTCATCATCATCCAGCGTCCGAATGAGGACTGGCATTGTCTCCCTGCCCGCCAACTCGCTCCCTCGCTTGCGCCGGTGTCCCGCTATGATCTCATAGCCGCCCTCTTTGCGGGGGCGAACAATTCCGGGAGACAGAACACCGCTCCGCGCGATACTCTCCACCGTTTTCTGCATCGCTTCATCATCCCGCACTTGGAAAGGGTGATCTTTGAAAGGAAACAGTTCTGTCAGTGGAACCTCCTGCACCTGTTCGCCGTTGGCCTCCGCTTTGCCGCCAGTTTGAAACAAGTCATCAAAGCCAGCCAACTGTATCTTACTGGCGCTGCCTTTCATGATACCAGGACCTCCCTTGTCAGAGACGCATAGGCGGCGGAGACTTTACCTGCAGGGTCATGGAGGTAAATGCTTCGGCCCTCTGCGCTGGTTTCTGCCGCCCGGATTGACTGGGGGATAATACTGTTGAAAATCCGCAGCTTGTCCCCATAGGAATTGCGGAGCAGCTCGATGATCTCCCGTGAATAGGTCGTTCGCATATCTGCCATAGTGATAAGGATACCCGCTATGTCCAGCTTGGGATTGATTTTCCGCTTCACATTTGAAATGGTGCGGATAAGCTGTTCCATGCCGCGAAGGGAAAGATAATGGGCCATCATGGGGATTACCACATCGTCCGCAGCGGCCAGGGCATTGATGGTCAGCATACCCAAGGAGGGGCAGCAGTCCAACAGGATCACATCGTATTGGTCCCGGACGCTGTTCAGATAGTCCCGCAAAATCGTCTCGCGGCTCATAGTGTTTACCAGCGTGACCTCCAAGCCGGACAGCTCGATGTTGGCCGGAAGAAGGTCAACGGCTTCCGCTTGATGGAGGATGCCCTCGCCGGGGGACACTGGCTCGTCCAAAATTATGCGGCCCAAAATGGTCGCCAGCGTATTTTCCATCTGATCGGGCCGCTGGTATCCCAGACTGGCAGTCAAGGACCCCTGAGCATCCATGTCCACCAGAAGAACTTTTTTGCCCTCCCGCGCCAGACCGATACCCAGGTTGACCGCCGTTACGGTTTTGCCAACTCCGCCTTTTTGGTTGCATATAGCCGTGATTTTAGCCGTTTTTCTCATGTTTTGCCTCCTTCTATGTTCATAGAATAAAAACAGGACTAAACCAGCGCACCCCTTGCTGTAGGGTGTTTCTGATTTAGTCCTATTTTAACAGGCCCGTCGGCGTAAATGTCCACCAGCTCCCAGCCCTCATGCTGGCTGATCAGTTCAGTGTAGGTGCGGATCTGGGAGGCATAGGACGTGGCCTGATCATCGGAGTCTGTGCTGACCCGGCAGTATGCCGCCACCCGCAGGATTGCGGGCTTGCCCTCGCTGGGCGGGATGATGGTGACATTTTTGCTCATCTGGCGCACACTCCCTTCCGGCTCACTGCTCCGCATAGGCCCGTTTCGTGGCCTCCCACTCGTCCAGATAATTCTGGATGGCATCCAGGCTGTTGTAGCCGTCCACATACAGGGTGTAGCCCTCGCCGTGGGCCTTGTAGCCGTCCTCGTAGTTGAGGGCCTCCGCCTCTTGGGCGGTCAGGGTGCGGGTCTCCAGGCGTCCGACATCGAAAAATTTCTGTTCCAGATAAAACGGGTATTCCATGCCGCGGCCTCCTTTCCTCTGGGTACCGACAACACTACCACACCTCGGCGGGAATAGCTATCACTATTCCCACACAGTTGCGGGGCGGTAGCGTTCCAGCGCCAGCCGCTTGGCGGCCCACAGTTCCTCAGCGGATAGAAGGCCGGCCTCCGCCGCCTGCTCCAGCAAGCGGGTCACCAGGATATACCGCATCTCGTTCTTCACATCGATCATGCGGATGCCTCCCGGAAATAGTCCGGCCCTTTCACCTGCCGGATAAACCGCGCCACATCCTCCAGGCTGCCGGTGACGGGCATTTCCGGCAGGGCAGCCAGCACATCCTCGCTGTAGCGCTTGCCCTTGGCCGCCCGTTCATCCAGGATGGCCACCACGCAGGTGTCAGTCTCGGTGCGGATGGCCCGCCCGAAGCCCTGCTTCAGCTTGATCTGCATCTCCGGCACCACTACCGCCCGGATGAACAGCCGGAGGGTGGGATGATTCTCCCGCTCCTTTTCTTTCAGAGCGTCTGGAACGGCGAAGGGCAGGCGGGGGATGATCAGCAGGGACACGCAGTCGCCGGGGAAATCAAACCCCTCCCAGGCGGCCCCTGCCGCCAGTAGCACACTGCCTGGACTGGCCTTGAACTGCTCGGTGGTATGGATGGTGCTGCGGCCCATGGTGAACAGCGGATAGCGCAGGCCGTGACCCGGCAGACGCTCCTTCACCGCCGACATGGCGGCGTAGGAGGTGAACAGCGCCAGGGCATGGCCCTGGGCCGCGTCCAGCAGGGCAGCGATCTCCTTGGCCAGCTTGTCATAATAGCCGGTGTCCTTCTGCCTGGGCGGAAACTTCGGTAAGTACAGCAGACAGTTCTGCTGGTAGTTGAAGGGCGAAGGGACAACAGACTCCATGACCCGGCTGTCGGTCAGCAGGCCCGTTTCCTCCTTGAAGCGCCGGAAGTCCTCGCCCACAGCCAGGGTGGCGGAGGTGAGGACAACGGGCCGCTCCTGCCGCCAGAGTGTCTGGCGGAGCTGGGCGGTCAGGTCGGCAATGGTGGCGCACAGCATGGTGCCGCCGTGGGCGTCCTCCTCGGTGTAGAAGACCATGTCCGGGTGGCCCTGGTGGAACAGGGACACGGAGGAGGAGACGTTCTTCAGCCGCCTGCGGGTGGCGGGCGTGAGCAGGCCGTGGAGCTGCCTGCTGATCACTGTCAGGCTCCGCTCCGGCGCGGCCAGCGAGTTGGTATAGTAGGCAAAGGGCTTGTCCTTCGGTGGGCTGGCCAGCTTCCGCATCAGGGATGCGGAGGTGTCTCTCAGGATGTCCGCAGCCAACAGGAAACGCTCTCCCCGCAGGCTGTAGGTCAGGGTGCGGATGTCCTCTGCCGCCAAAGTTACCCCGAACATCTGGCGGGCTGTCTCCGGCAGCTTGTGGGCCTCGTCCACGACAAGGGCGCACGCGTCTGGCAGGATGGGTTCTCGTCCGCTGCCCCGGTGGATGGCGTCCGCCAGCAGCAGGTTGTGGTTGCAGATATGGAAGAGATAGTGCCCGGAATCGCAATCTTCTAAAAAAGAGCGATACCGGCAGGACTCCCGTCCGCAGTCGCAGATCCGGGGGACGCAGACGCGCTCCCGGTCGTAGCCGCTGAGATGGGCCGTCTCGTCCATGTCAAGCTGTCCCCGCAGGGAGAGCAGGGCCGCGCCGGCTTTCCAGTTCTTCCTTTGCAGATCCAACTGGCCCAGCCGCCGTTCCAGCCGCTCATCGCAGACGTAGTGGGACTTCCCTTTGCGGATCACCGCCTGGAGGGGCTGGGAGATCATGCCGTCCTCTGTCAGCAGCCCGGACAGCAGGGGCAGGTATTCGTCCCGCGCGGCGGTTTGCAAAGCAATGCTGGAGGTGGAGACGAGGATGGGCTTCGGTCCCAGCCCGCAGGCAGCCCGGAAACGGCTGTACACCGTCCCGGCCACCAGATAGGCGTAGGTCTTGCCGATCCCCGTGCCGGCGTCACACAGGGCGATGCCGCCCTCCACCATGGCGTCCAGCATCCGATGGCAGAGCGCCGCCTGTTCGGGGCGCTCCGCCATGTTCCGGGCGGGGAAAAGGTCTTGGAATATGTGATCGATCTCGTTATGGGCGTTATGCCTGTTATTATCGTAATTCATCCGTGAAATTCCCCTTATGTTTGGTTCATTTTCTCATAAGCACCCATCGTATTCTCAGCTCGACCCCCGATGGGATATAGGGAACAGTAACGGACAAGGCTTGGCAGACCCTCACGGACACATTCCAGGGGTCTCTACTGCTTTCAACCTATGGGATGACGGGCAGCCTTGCCAGAGCCGCCCCGCACAGGCTTTATCGCGGCCTGGAGGAAACTCTCGCTCCCTCCAGGTCATGGCGCGCACTGTGCGTCTGTCCGTGTGGTGATCCGTACTGCTGGTATTCGATTGTCAAGGTGCGGTGGCTTTCGCCTTGGTTATATTGTAAACGAGGACGCCCTTGTTGACTAATGTCCAGCGGCCATATTCTAATGCCCATTGGACATATTGCAGTCAAAGCTGCTCTTTCAGTTGCGCCAGTCGGTCAATCAAATCAGCAATATCAGCTTTCAGACGCACATTGCGCTCGGACTCCTGCGGTATATCCGGCTCCATGCCCAAAATCAGGGCATCCAGCGACACATGGAAAAATTCAGAAAGCTGTATGAACAAATCCACTGAGCAGCCCTTCGCGCCCAATTCGATCCGGCTCAAAGAGCTTTGATTGATATTCATGGCTTTTGCAAGCTCGTTTTGGGTATATCCCCTTTGGGCGCGAAGGTTCTGTATGTACGCACCGCTGCGCTTCATGTCATAGTTCATTTATGTGGTCTCCAATCTCAAATTTTGTGGGGGCGCGGTTTGAGATCGGGGATCACGGGTACTCAGCTATGTACGGCTGCCAGCGGGCGGCGGACGGGTGGGGAACACTGTCATATTTAGTCGAAACGCAAAAAGCGGCGGCCCCCTTATCGGAGGCCGCCGCCGGCAAAATAGAAGTTGGTTGTAGAGATTTTATTATTCGCATCTGTTTCCCCTATCCGGGAAACAGCCGTCATTGCTGCAAACAGTTCCTTCCCCTCTTTACATAAAAGGGATTATACAGATGGATTCTGACAAATCGTTGACATAATCTGACAAGGCGCTGACATTAGATGACATTTGCCTGTCAAATATCGCAGGATATTACATAATTCGGCACGAATTGATAGCCCACGCCACGAATCGAGCGGATATACACAGGATTGCGCTGATCCGGCTCTATTTTCTGCCGTAGCCGGTTGATGGGTTTTGCGATGCTGCTGTGAAAATCCTTGTCCGTATGCCACACCCGGTCATAAATCTGAGCTTCTGTCAGTACCTGTTCCGGGTTCTGCGCGAAAAAGAGAAGCAGATCGAATTCTTTGCCAGACAATTCTATTTTTTCCCCTTTTAAGAAGACCTGACGGCGCATCAGGTCGATCTTAAAATCTCCAACACACAGTTCTGTGCGGCAGTTTTGCTCCCGATCCATGCGGTCAAGGTTTATATAACGGTTGACCAGCGTCTGCATATACGCTGTCAGCACAGTATCCGTTGTCTGGATTGCAAGCACCTGATCCGCCCCCGCTCCCAGCAGACGGATGACATTCGAATCCTCCACATTATCATACAGCGCAATAATCGGCACCGGATGCGCGCGGCGAAACGAGCGCAGGACTTCTTCCTGGTCCGCATCTGACAAGACCAGAGACAGATCCAGAACGATCAGGCTGAACCGCTGTTGGTTGAACTGCCTGATACCGTCTGGCAGGTTGACGGAATATACGCAGTTAAAATCACTGAGGAGCGTTTTGAGTCGGAGGTATTGCTCAAAATCTGCGCCAATAAATAGAATATGCTGCATCAGCTCTCACCCCCTTGGTATTCCGCGTTAAGGAATGCGGGGCGGCGAGACGATCCAAAAGTCTCGCCGCCCCGTTATAATGGCTGCTATTTACCCAAGAAATTCTTCAGCATCTGCGCTACCTGCCCGCGAGTTGCCAAGCCTTGGGGGCCTAACCGCCCATCGCCGTAGCCGTTGATGATGCCGTTCTCCACAGCCCACCGCAGGGCCTCCAGCGCGTAGCCGCTGGCCTTGTCCGCATCGGTAAAGTGCAGTTCCTTATCGGTAGCGGCGGGGCTTCCGGCGTACCGCCAGAGCATGACGGCAAGCTGCTCACGGGTGATGTTGTCGTTGGGGCCGAAGGTCCCGTTTCCGTAGCCGCCCACGATGCCCCGGCTGGTGGCCCAGCGGATTGCCTCGGTGTACCACGCGCCCTCCGCCACATCGCTGTATTGCAGCAGGTAGTTGACAACCGGCCTGCCCTCCCTGTTAAAGAGTATCTGTGCGAATTGGGCGCGGGAAAGGTTATCGTTCGGCCCGAACAGGCCGTTGCCGTAGCCGCCCATTAGATCATTTCGCAGCACGTAGTCTACCGCCTCATGATACCAAGTCCCCACGCTCCCCAGGTCGCTAAAGCCGCGGGAGGGGCAGTCCGCGCCGCCGTCGCAGGGCTTTTGCGTATCGTCCGGCAGAGGAACAAAGGACGCTTTTACCGTTACGGCCCTGCTGGGCATCGTGAAGGTGTACTTGTTACCGCCCTGGGCCGTCAGCTTGATCTCGTTCCCCCGGCTGTCGGTGACGGTCAGAGCGTCCAGCACATAGCCGCTGTCCGGGGTGACAGTCAGGGTGACAGTACTGCCATTGCTGGCATTGGTGCGGTTGGAGGTCACTTTGCCATGCTCCGACTTCTCCACAGTAATGGCGTAGGCGCTGGAACTCCAGCCCCCACCGCCGGAGTTGCCGCCTGGATTCGGCTGGGGATTGGGCTTTGTGGCCGTCTGATAGCCGATGGCCACCGGGGACAGACTGCTGAACTTGCACCGCAGGCCGTCTGCGGTCAGCTCATAGGGCAAGGTTTCCATCGTCCCGGCCTGCGCGCCGCTGGAAATGAGGTGCTGGACGGTGAAGGTGTAGCCGGTGGCCCCGGTCCCCGCCGGGTAGGGCAGGACCGCCGTCACGCCCTCCGCCGGGAAATGGTTGGGATCGACATTGAGCCACACGCCGCTTGCGTCCTTGTACTGGAGGGTCACATCGAACACCGCGATCTGCTCTCCCACATTGGAAAGCACCTCGGCAACTCTGGTCCGCAGGGCAGATTCGATCTTTGCTGGCGTATCATACTCTTTGTTGTTCTTCAGCGCCTCCGGGACGGTGGACAGCCCGGTTTCCACCTCCAGCCGCAGCTCGTGGCCGTCGTCGTCCTTCTGATCCAGCGGTTTCTGCTCCACAGGATTGATGGTAAATACCGCTGTGGCCGTTCCTGTGTAATTGCCTTTGCCGGTGAGGGTGACGGTATATGTACCCGCTTCCGTTCCCTCCGGGATCGCGGCGGTGTAGTCCACGTCCGCCGTCAGCGGGGTCCCATTCAGCGTCACACTGGTGATGCCGGGGCGGTGGGGCTGGCCGTCGTACTTGAACGCCGTATGGTCCAGCACGATCACAACACCCGTAATGGGGGCAGGGAGGACCTGGATCAAGGCGGTTCCGGTGACAATGGCGTAGGTTTTGTTATCATCCGGCTTGAAGATCCATGACGCCGCATAGTTTTCCTGCACAGCAGGCCGGTTATCCGGGTTGCTCCACTCAAATTTACCGGGAACAGGCGTTTCACCGTCCTTCATGTTGCCGGACAGGGTAATTGCACTGAGGGCTTGCCCATAGGTGAGGGTATTCCCGCTCAGGTTGGGTCCGCCGGTGGGGATGATCTTGTTGACGCTCCGCACGTTGATGGTGGCGGTCATATCCTCGAAGTTTTGGGTATGGATAGTGACGGTGATGGTTCCGATTTTAGTTTCGCTGTCGCTCTCCACCGCCTTAATGGGCAGGGTGAGGGTCTGGCCGTCAATCATTGCGCCGCTGTCGTAGTAGCTGCCCAGGCTGACCGTACCCAGCTCGTAGGTGACGGCGGTGCTGCCCAGGCTTATGCCCTCCGGCACATCGGGCCGCAGAGCGCCCAGGCCGTAGGTGTAGGTATGCTCCTGCTTGTTGGCAACCGCCAGATCGCCGGTCTTGGGGGTGAGGGGCGCAGCTTTGCGGATGGTCACGCTGCTGGTGATCGCACCCGCAGGCTGGGTCAGGGTGTAGTTGGACGCCGCCCCACCGGTGAGGGTCAGCCGGGGCAGGGTAACGGCGGTATAGGTCCCTACGTCGGAGCCGTTCAGCGTTCCGGTCAGGCCGGTGGTGGCAACGGATACGTCATCGCCGTTCAAAATCCCGGCCAGCGTCACGCCGGTGATCTCCACTGTGCTGGTCCCATCATAGGCTCTGTCTGTTACGGTCAGGCCGGTGACGGCCAGCGCCTTGGGAACGGCGGTAAAGGTGATCCGATTTTCCGCCGCTTCATAGTTGCCGCTTCCGGGCTTTGTGGCGGTGATGGCCGCTTTTCCAACGCCGGTAACAGTGACCTTGCCGGAGCTGTCCACAGTGGCGGCGCCGCTGGCGGACCAGTTCACGCCGCTATCGGTGTGCAGGGTGAAGGTATCGCCGTAGGTGATGGTCCCTGTGGGCAGGCCGGTGATGCTGGGCGCAGTCTGGCTGGCCTTGGCGATGGTGCCGGTGGCATTTACCGAGCCGTTGGTGAGATTGTAATTGTTCGCCTTGGCGCTGTCCTTGAGGGTCACAGCGATGCTGACGCTCTTACCCGTTCCGGCATTCGCGTCTGCAAAGGTGCCGGTAGCGGTGTAATCTGTACCGAGGGCCAGCGCCTCGCCGGGCACCAGCCCGGTAAAGGTCACGCTGGACACAGAAGCGGCAGTATTGCCATCGTAGGTCTTGGATGCCACTGTCGCGCCGGTGGCGGTCAAGGTGGCCTTGCTGATGGTCACGCTGGCCGGGACCGCGCCCATGGACTGGGGCAGGGTGTAGTTGGATGCCGCCCCGCCGGTGAGGGTTAGCCGGGGCAGGGAAACGCCGGTATAAGTCCCTGCGTCGGAGCCGCTCAGCGTTCCGGTCAGTCCGGTGAGGTCAACGGATACATTGTCGCTGTTCAAAACTCCGTCCAGAGTCACGCCAGTGATCTGCACCGAATTGGTTCCGTCATATGTCCTATCCTTCGCCGCTGCGCCGGTGACGGTCAGCGGGGCCGGGGTGACGGTGACTTTGCCTATTACATTGAAACGTTTAACAATGGTATTATTTCCCTGATAAGAAAGGCGGGGGTACGCATCATACCAGTATTCTCCAGCTGGCAGATCAGCTGGCAGTTTGACTTCAAGCTCGCGCCCAAGATTCCAGGATTTGCCGTCAGACAGTGCCATCAGAACCCAGCAATTGTCCGCACTATCCGCCGGCTCAAGGCTGTAGCCATCCGCCAGCTCCGCCGTGCAGACCAGCGTTGCGCTCCCTGTCTTCCCGTAGGTCACAGAAAAATCGGGCGTTATGGAGACGGTCCCCACGACTGTCTCAATTTCGCATTTGTCGCAGGAACGGCGGATGATACCTGTTGCCGAGGTACACTGGTGTACCCAGCCGTGGGCCTCCGTCTTCTTCCCGCCGCACAGGGTACAGGTCTGCCAGTGGTTTGTTTCATCGTGCCCGTAGTCATCAGAGTATGCGCAGCTCTCCGCAGCTCCCGCATACCCGCAGGCCAGACAGGTCATGGCGTGGGTTTCCGCACCTTCATTCGGCGTGTACTCACAGACGCCCTCGCCGGTATGGTTGCACTTCTTCACCGTCACTGTGCCGGTCAGCGTGGCTTTTGTATCAAGCGATACTTCCCCCCAAGTATTGCTATCCACCCATCCTTCTGCCTTTGTAACAGGTAGGTTATTTCTGTGATAGGCATAGCCCTCCGCAAGTAGATTTTTCAGCGTGACAGACCCGTAATTATTGGCCGTTATTGCAGCTGTTCCGCTGAAGGTTCCACCGGAGAGAGTTGCTTTCCCGGCACCGGTTACACGTAAACCGGTATCACCACCTGAGATAACTGCATCGCCAGAAATCGCTACGGTTCCACCTGAGATCTCCACGCCCCAATAACCTGAAACAGTCCCGCTTTTGATGGATAGAGTCCCGCTATTTACTTTGATGGTAATATTTGAACTCTCAATCTTTCCACCGGTTCCGCTGTCTTGAATGGTAAGGCTGCCACCTAAGATATTAAATGCGCCATAGTCAACTGCTTTGACAGTCTGACCGTTCAAATCCAACGTGAAGGTGCTGCTGCCTCTGATTTCAATGTAGTTGCTGCCTAAATCCACCTCCGACAGCAGGGTTACTGTCGCGCCGGAGTTTCCTTCTGTGAACGCATCGGCCAAAGCGCCCACATAGGTGGTAGAGCCGTACTTCTCCACCTTCGCAACGGCGGAAATATTGACATTTACCGTCCCTGCCGCGTCCGCCATATTGTTATTCCCTACGAATTTCGCTGTGAGGGTGATTCCCGTACCTGGGCCTCCTGCCGCAGCCAGCACATCGGCGGCGCTGACGGTCATGGTGTAGGCGCCGTCCGCACCTTTGTCTGCGGGAGCGGACACCTGCGTATCACCCACAAACACCGCCATCTGGCCCGCGCCCGGCCCGGTGAAGCTGGCCGCAAACATAGCGGAGTTGGCCGGAGCCTCCCCGGTTGCGGTGGGCGTGGCCTTGACGGTGATGGTGTCGCTGGCGGTGAAGTCTTTGGTTTCCGTTTCGCCATTGTAGGTTTTCACAGCGCCGTCAAGCGTCGTGCCGGACTGCTGGAGCGTGATGGTTTTCTGGAAAGTGGTGGAGTTGTCAGTATTCGTATAAGTAGCAGTATAGTGCAAATCGTCTGTCCTGCTGACCTCCACCGTCCAGCCGCTGACCGCAAAGGTCTGGCCGCAAATTGCAATGCCCTGGGTCAGTCCGTCGGAAAGCCGTGTTTTTATGTCATTTGACCTGTCCTGCCCGTTATAATACAAATCGGTGGGGACAGAAACCATATCCTCCGACAAATCGGCGGTAAACGTTCCGCCGCCGGTCAAAGTGCCGCTCCCGGACAGGCTGGCCCCAGCGGGGATGTTCAGCGTGTAATCCGCGGGGACGGGATAGCTGCCGTCAAAGGTCACATCGCCGCAGACCGTCCCCACGCCGTTCTCAAACACGATGCCGGTGGTTTTGTTGACGGTCGCTGTGCCGCTGGCGTTCCCGCCGTTGCCGATGGGAGCACCCTCATAGCCTTCCCAATCGACATCTGTGGGACTGGAAGCGTCCACAATGCCGCCGGAAATGGTGACGCTGCCGGTGCCGCCGGTACAGCCACCATAGGTGTTTTGATACCCACCGCCGCCGCCAATCCCTGCGGCATAGTCGCCTCCCACAGCGGTCACTTCGCCGCCGCTGATGGTGATGGCGCCATCGCCGGCTTTGTAGCTGGAGTCATAAATGGTGACGCTACCACCGCCGCCAATCCCTGCACCTCTGTTGCTGCCTGTGGCGTTTATTGTGCCGCCATAAATTTGGATATTGTTGCCGGCACCTCCGCCCGTCAAACCGCCACCGCCGCCGATTCCTGCGCCGCCAGTCCCTGTGCCAGTGGAGCTCGCTGTGACGCTGCCGCCATAGATGGTGATATCGTTGCCGGAACCGCCGCTTCCTTGTTCACTGCCACCGCCACCGATGCCCGCGCCAGTGGCGTCGCCCGCGCCGCTGTTGGCGGTGACCGTTCCGTCATAAATGATGATTGCGCCGCTGCTGCCGCCGTTCGCAGATTTGGAGGTGCCGCCGCCAATGCCCGCGCCGCCGTAGTATCTGGACTGACCGCCGCCGGTGGCGTTGATTATGCCGCCATGAATGGTAATGCTGCCGCTGTCAACGGAGGAGGTGCTGCCGCCGATGCCCGCGCTGGCGTTGTAGCTGCTGTCAGTTGTACCTGTGGCGTTCAGCGTCCCGGTGCCGCCAGACTGGGCGTAGATGGTCAGGCTGTTGGTGCTCGTCACCACAATGCCCTTTTCCGCTGTGAGGGTGCAGCCGTTCGTCAGGATCAGGTGTACCTCCCCGTTGACGGTGATGGGCTGGTCAATGGTGACGGTGCCGCTGACCGCGTACCAGCCCGCAGTCCATGTGACCGCCTCGGCGCTGTTTTCAACGAGGGTACAGGTTTCGGTTCTGTCCGTATAGATAACTTCGCCGTTATTCCAGGACGCTTCCCGGCAGTCCACGGATTCCGCCGCTGGCATGGGGTCATTGGCTCCGTCCAGCGCCTCTTGCAGTTCGTAGACGCGGGACAGGTCGATCTGTCCCTGTTCGTCCTCGGTCAATTCCGAGAACAGGGCGAGGATTTGGTCAAGCTGTGCCCGCACGTTGTCCGCGTTGTCCGGCGTCACTTCATCCGGCAGAGCGGCGATCAAGTCCTCAATGGGGCAGACGCGGCACTCATACCCGCAGGGCGCACCTGGGTCGCCCTGGACATAGCCGCAGTCCTCGTCATGGGTGTGCTGGCAGTCCAGCAGGTTCTCCGTATCCGCGCCGATCTCGTAGGGGTCGCCGCCGTCCGCGTCGGGGAGTACCCCCAGAGTGTAGCACTCCGCTGTGTGCTGGTGGCCGCAGGGCTGGCCATCGGTGGGGGCGATGTAGACGCACTCCTCCGTATGCGCCGGGTGGTGCTTACAGAGGGCGGGGTCCGCTTCCGCCGCAAACGCCCAGGCAGGGCATAGGCCCAGGCACAGAGCCAGAGCGGTGATGATGCTTAATATTCTGCGTTTCATAGAACATCCTCCTTTTCCTTATAAATGCGTCTCACCGTGAGACGCATTTCACGGTCTATAAACGTCCCAAACTTCGCGCCGCAATGACGCCCGCACTCCCGCGTTTCGTGGGGGCTGTTCCCCTCGCGGCAGAGGAAATTCATTCCCCCCATGGGGGGAATGAGAAAGGGGCGCGCCCCTTTCTTAATCCATTTTCGTCGCAATTTTCTATTTCACAACATACACAAAACTTTCTAAAAAAACAAGGCCGCTCGACCAAAATGCAGGATTCGCTACCAATTAACATCCCCCGCCCCTTGACAGCGGCAATTTTCCCGGTTACGCTAAGTACAACCAGTATTGAGGAGGGCGGAATATGCGGATTGGAAAACGGTGGGCCAGTTGTCTGGCGATGGGCCTGTTCCTGCTGTGCGCGGCGGGGCTTGTGTGGCTGCTGGCGGCGGAGACGGTTCCCAATCAACAACCTGTGCGCCTGACGCCGGAGGCCGTGAGCGGTGCGCCGGGGCTGGAGGGGCTGTACCTCTACGCGGGGCCGCTGGAGCTGGAATACACTCTCCCGGCACAGGCGGGAAAACTGCGCCCGATTTTGGAGATTCGGCAACTGTTTGCGGCGGCAGAGCTGCGGCTGGACGGTGCGCCCTTTCAACAGCTCCCGGCGGGCACGGGCAATTTGTATGTGACCCTGCCTGGGGAATGGGCTGGTAAAACCCTCACCCTCATTATGGAAAAGGGGGAGGAGGACCCGGAGCCGTCCCTGTATCTTATGGACAGCGTTCTGCTCAACGAACAGGCCCGTGCGGATACCAGCCTCCGCGCCTTTCCCGCCGCCGTGTTCGGGGTGGTCTTTCTGCTGACACTGGGCCTGTTCCTGTATGGCTGGCTGGAGGGGACCCGGCCTTGGCCGGTCCTGCTGCTCTGCGCCGCTGCCCTGGGCCAGACGGCGTACTTCTACCTACAAAACTTCTCCCTGTTCAGCCTGCCGCCCGCGCTCTACGGGCTGGCGCTGTACCAGTCCCGTGCGCTCCTGTTCACCGCGCCAGCTTTGTATTTGATGCTGGGTATGAAAAAACGGCAAAAAGCCTTTGCGCCTTTCGCCGTCCTGCCCGCGCTGGTCTATTGGGTCGTGGCGGGATTTCAGACGGTGATCCCGCTCTTTTCCAATTTTGCCGTCCACACCGGGTTCGTGTTCTGTTTTACTATCGCCGCCCTGGCGGTCTGCTCCGTTCTGGAATACCGGGACGGCAATCCGGTGTTCCGCCGCTTCCTGCCCTGGCTGGGAGGGGGCGTTGTGGCCATCGTACTGCTGAGTATGCTCCCGGAGGGGCGGACGGGTCCCCATGCGTCCATCCTGTGGGCGTTCCTGGATGACCCGATTCTCTGGATTGACACAGAGCTGTTTTACTGGAACAGCCTGCTGCTGGCCCTGTGCTTTTTGGAGAGCGCGGCGGCCTACATCCGGCGCAGGAGCGAACGGGAAACGGAATTGCAGGTGCTGTCCGCCCGTGAAAGCCTGACGCGGGAGCAGCTTGCCACCGTGCTGGAGAGCGCCGCCGCCCTGGGGGAGCTGCGCCATGAGGTAAAAAATCATTATTTGGTCCTGCAAAACCTGTCCCGCACGGGAGAGACGGAGCGGCTGGACGCCTATCTGAGCGAGTTGGTTTCCGATGTGTCCTCTATCCCCGCTCTGACTTACGCGCCCCATCCGGCGATCAATGCAGTGTTGACGGTCATGCTGGCGCGGGCACAGAAACAGGGCGTCGAGGTGGAGCGCCGGATCGACGTGCCGGAAACTCTGCCGTTCCCGGACACAGAGCTTTGCATGGTGCTGATGAACTTACTGCAAAACGCGCTGGAGGCCAATGCCCTGGCCCCGGAAGGGGCGCGGAAATGGCTTCGGGTCGATCTCCATATCCGGGGCGTCCATCTGTATATCGGGGTGGAAAATTCCCGCTTTGCTCCAGTGGACTATGACGCGGAGCGTGACCTGTGCCGCACAACGAAAGAGGACAAGTCCGCCCACGGCTACGGCCTAAAGGCAGTTCAGGCCGTGGCGCGGAAGTATCAAAGCGAGCTGCTGCTGAAATTCCCGGATCATACCTTTTCCGCCGCTACCGCTCTGCAAATGCCAGATTAAAAAGCCGCCCTTTCTGTGACGATCCACAGAAAGGGCGGTTCCTATTGGATAAAAGCAACAAATTGTTTGGTAGCCTCCTGCTGATAGGCGCGGCTAATTGGAAGTTCTGTCCCGGTATCCAGAAGCAATCCCCGTGCGGTTCGCTTATGGACGTGTTTCAAATTGACAACAAAACTGTTGTGGCAGCGGCAGAACGTGTCCCCCCGCAGGCGGGAGAGCAAATCCCGAAAACTCAGATTGACGGCTATGACTTCTTCCGGCAGATACACGGCGGCTTTGTGGTTGACCGCCTCCGCATAGAGAATATCCTGGACCATTACCTTGCGTAAGCCACCGTTGACGGGCAGTGTGATCTGCTCCGGGCGGTAGTTTTTCCGCAGATCCCAGTCGATGGCCTTTGCCAGCTTTTTCTCGTCCACCGGCTTCAAAAAATATCCCAGCGTATAGGTAGAAAAGGCGTCCTCCATATATTCCGTATAGGCGGTGATGTAGATAATGGAACAGCCAATATCGGATTCCCGCAGATAGCTGGCCAGCTCCACGCCGTTTTCCTGCGCCAGCCTAATATCCAACAAAAGCAGATGAAAAGACGTAGGCTGGTTCCGCAGAGCGGTCAGCAGCGGCCCCGCTGTGGAAAAGCTGGAAACGGTAAAGTCAATATCCCGCCGGAAATGGCGGGCCTCCAGAATACGGCAAATCATTGTCTCGTTTTCCTGTGCCATCAGCGGTTCATCCTCGCATATCGCGATACGGTACATGGGCAGTCACCTCCCTGCGGAATTGTTTGTATCATTATAGCAGTTTTCGGTATTGCCGTCAAAGGGCATCGCCGCCTATTATCCGAAGGATTGGAAATGCGTTTCACGGTGAGACGCATTTTTCAATGGAGTAAAGGCCGTCTCTCCAAGCAATATTGATAATTTCGACTCCATGCCGCTTTGCATAATTGACGGTATATGCCGTCCCTCCGCTTTCCTTTGTCAGATAGCAGACGCATATCCCGCTGTGATCTACCAAATGCCGGTTGCGCCTGTGCATACAGCCCGGTGTGTACTGCTGGGCTGTATAGACAATCTTATCCGCCTGAGACTTGATCCGCTCATACTCCGCTATGTCCTCCAGCCTCCACCCCCTTGTCTGCGTCAGGCAGGGTAGGACAAGGATCAACTTCATGCCGGGGCAGTTCTCCCGCAGACGGATCACCGTCCGGGCGGCGAGGGCATCAAAACCCAGGGCGCCCCCGGCCCCGTAATATCGGATACCCTTTTGGTATAGGGCCGATATGACACGCTCCAGCCTGTTGGCAATCTCCGCCTGTTCCTCCGGCGGCAGATGCCGGTGGCCCGTAAAGCAGCAGGTCTGCATCCGTTTGTTTGCTATTTCCATTTTTCGCTCCCTTTCCGCTGATTTTTCATCCCTGATTGCACATCCTATTATAGCCTATTATCGAAGTAAATTAAAGCCTGCTTTCGTTCTATTTTACGGCCTAAAACGAATGTAGAATAGTTTCAAAAGAGGTGATAGACTATGGATGTACTTGGACGGATCGAACAGCTCATGGAACAGCGGGGTTGGAGCGTATATCGCCTATGCAAAGAGTCCGGCTTGGCACAGTCTACACTGTCACACGTTTTCCGCAAGGATTCGGAGCCAACGATCTCAACACTGGAAACAATCTGCAAGGCGTTTGGTATGACACTGGGCGAGTTTTTTGCGGAGGGGGAGCTTGTGCCACTGACCAAGGAACAGCAGGTACTGCTGGATAAATGGGCGTTGCTGACCGCTGAACAGAAACAGCTTGTTTTGAATATGATCGACAATATGAAATAATGGTGGCCGTAAGAAATGCGTCTCACGGTGAGACGCATTTCGTCAGATTCCTTGTTTTTGGCGCGGCCCTGTGGTATTATGAACATACCGGCTATTAGGGGGGGCTACTATGAGCATCCGCACGTTAGCCAGCGGTGCGTCCGCATGGCGGGGCTATGAATACTACGAGGGGAAAAAGGTGCTTTCCTTTTCCCAAACGGTCGAGGACGAGTACACGGGACAGGTGGCCGGAAGCGGCTCCGCCCCCTATCAGGTGAAAATCAATACCGCCCATCCCCGGCAGTCCAAATGCAACTGCCCCCATGCGGACGGGCGGCGGGTGATTTGTAAGCACATGGTCGCCCTGTTCTTTGCCGCGTTCCCGGAGGAAGCGGAGCAGTACATGGAGGAAGTAGAGGAATACGAACGGGAGGAAGAACAGCGCATGGAAAATCACTATGAGGCGCTGCGTTCCTATGTGAAAAGCCTGTCCAAAAAGGAATTGCAGGATCAGCTCTTTGAGGCCCTTGCGGAACTGAGTGACCGGGGCCGCAGGTATTACCGTTAGCCGTTCAGCAAAAAAATACGTCTCACGGTGAGACGCATTTCCCGTGGGAAACGCGCCGCGCCGTGAGACGTTCTTTTATTCAGAGTAATACAACGGTCTGCCTATGGTGGCAAAGCCCTCCTGCTTTGTAACAACTACATTGTTATAGCCGCTGGCGCAGTGGATAATCAGGATATTGCCGCTCTCGTCCCAGCCGCCCACGATGCCAACGTGGGTGTCCTCCGGGTAGAAAACCAAATCGCCCGGCTGCGCCTCAGTCCAGGTAATTGCTGTGCAGTAAGTATGCTGGGCGTGAGCGCCCCCGCCGTGGCCTATGGTGTAGGCCCCATCGGAGATATTGTAAAATACCCAATCCACAAAACCGGAGCAGTCGAGGCCGTAGGGCCGGTAGGTTCCGGTTGTGCTGCTGCCGTCTGCCCATACCTTTTGAATGGTCCCCCAGCGGCTGTCCCAGCCGATCACCCGGCTCTTGCCGCCCCAAAAATAATTGACTTTGCCCACCAGCCTACAGGCTGTCTCCACCACGGCCCGCCGTTCCGGGGAAAGACCGTCGGGGAGGTTCCGCAGGATGTTCCGGGCCTGCTCCTGGGATGCGGACAGGTCGGTGAGCAGCAGCTCCATTGTGGAAAGCTCGGCCAGCAGTTCCGTCAACGCCTGGTTCTGATACTCGGTAAAGGCATACTCTGTCCGCATATCCTCGGCGGTTTTGGCCGTGATGGTGATATGCAGAATACGCTCCGTCCAGCTATCGTCCGTATCATCGTCCGGGTCGCTGTCCGGGTGGGATATTGTCTCCACCTCTGAGGAAATGGCGCACATATCCCAAAAGACGGCCTTCAGCCGGTCCACCCGGTCGGGGGTCAGGGCGGCAACGTCTATGCCGTCATCGGCCCCCGCCGTCCTCGCGGCGAACACGGCGACAACCTCCCGCCAGTCCGGGCCTTGGCCCTGGATGTCAATGCTGTCGTAGTCGCCGGTCTGCATCGTCTCCAGTGTGTTGGCCAGCTCCATGTTGAGCTGCCCCACGGCCACATTGAGGGGCATAGCGCCGGGGGTGGGTTCGTTGGCAAAGAGGATGCCGAACGGCGAGGCAATAATCGCCGCCACTAAAACAATCAGGCAGATAATCGGGATCAGAAACGCGCCGCCCAAAAGTCCGGCGATGGCGCTGATCAGGGAGGACACGGCCTTGGCCGTCATAACGGCGGCTTTCCGGGACAGATCCAGCGCGGTCTTTGCCTTGGCCGTGGACTGCCGGAGCAGCTTGCGCTGGGCTTTGCGTTGAACACGCCGCTTTGCCAGTTCCATAGGCCGCGTTGCCGTTTTCTTCTTTGCCGCCGCAGACGCCGCTTTTGCGGTAGACTTGGACGCCGCCCCGCCGCTCTGCCGGGTCTTGGGAATGAACGAGCCGCCAGTGGGCTTCTCTTTCGGCGCAAAAGAGCGCCGGGGGCGCTCTTTGATTGGATTGATAGATTGATTGCCGGGAGAGACGGGGGTACTCCCCGCGATGTACCTGGGGGCTGGCTGGCGTTCCGGGCGGGGCGGAGTGGGAATGCGCCCCGCCTGTGCCCGCCGGGCCTGTGCATCGGCTTTGGCCTTTTGCCTCATGCGCTCCTGCGGTTTTGGCTGGGTTGCCGCCGGTTTCTGTACCGGCGTGTTAGTCTGCCGCTGTCCTGGGGGATCGGCGGGCCTGCGCCTGATGTCCATCTGCTGGTTCCGTTTCTCCTTAATGGCAGTATGCCGCATCCGCTCTTTCGGGGTTGGCTCTGCCGGGGCACGATCCGGGCCGGGGCGGGAGGCCGCTGGCCGCTCACGGACGGTATCAGGCCGGCGCTCCCGCATGGGGGCGGGGTGATGGCTGTCCTTTGGGGGGCGCGTCCGCATATCGCTGGCGGGCTTCTCCCGTGGATGCTCTTGTGGCTGCTCCCGTGAATGTTCCCCTGCCGGGGGCGGCGGGGCCTCCGTCCCCGTGGGGGGCGTCTCGCCGGGGGGCTGCTCCGTGCGGCCCTTTTTCTTCTGCTGTTTCTGCTTATGGCGGGAAATGGATTTTGAAACAGCGTCGGCGGTGCGCTCCCGGAGGCTGTCGGCGGTGGTGTAGATCATCTCCTCCACCTGCTCCGCCGCCTGGACTTCCGGGGCCGTATCCGTACTGCCGCTCGTGTCCCGGTTCCGCTGCCGCTGGGTCAGCTCTTTCACATATTTAGCCGTCATCTGGCGGCGCACGTCCTTTTTCACAGAACCGCTTTTCTTGTCACTTTTCCCCTTGATTTTATCGCTGTTTTTTCGCTCCCGTACTTCGGGCAAGGTATTCGCCTCCTGTCAAACATGAAATAGGGATGATGCCGGATAAGCCGGGAAATGCGTCTCACCGTGAGACGCATTTCCCGGCAGTGGTTCAGTTTTCTCCGGGCGTTGTGGACATCAAGCGGTAAAGGCCGGAGTCGCGGGGGATGGTGTTGGCAAAGGGCACCAGCGCCCCGCCAAACCGCAGTAGGCCGTGTCCGGGGTCGGCGTTGGTGATATAGCCCATCTGCGTGTCGGAAATGTGCAGGAGCTTGGACAGCTCCGCCCGGTCTGTGGCGGACTGGTTGAACAGCAGCAGAAATTCGCTGTTGGCCAGCATAAGCCGCGCCGTCTCGGACTTTAGACATTCCTCCACGTTCTGCGTCGCCGCCGTCATGATCCCGGCGTACTTCCGAAAGCGTTTCCACGCCCGGTAAAGAAATTCGCCGGAATAGTGGTACTTAAAGTACAAATAGCACTCGTCAATAAATACCCATGTAAACTTGCCCCGCTTGCGGTTCTCCATCACCCGGTTCTGGATGGCTTCCAGCGTCACCACCAGGGCCGTGGGCCGCAGCTGCTCCCCCATCTCGTAGAGGTCAAGGACAACCAGCCGGTTATCCATGTTGACGTTGGTGGGGTGGGCGAACACATTCAAGCTGCCCTCGGTGATCAGCTCGGCGGCGAGGGCAATCTCCCGCGCCTCCGGGTCGGCCTGCTTCAGCACTTCCTCCCGCCAGTCGGTGAGCAGGGGCATCCGCACCTTGCCCTTTCCCTGGAAGTAGTTTTGATAGATATTGGAGGTGCAACGGTCAATGATGGATTTATGGCTGGCGCTCATGCGCCCTGCGCCCATCTGTTGCTCCAAAATGCTGGTGATGATCTCAGACTTCATGGCAACGGGGTTTTCGTCGTCGGCGTAGCCGCTGGCAAGATCAAGGGGGGAAATATGGTGCTGGCTGTGGGGGGAGATTTCGATAATCTCGCCGCCCAGGGCCTTGGCCAGCGGGCCGTACTCACGCTCGGCGTCAATAATAATCACATCGTCGCCGGTGCCCAGCACAACCTCGGTAATGGCGTCCTTCATTCCCATGCTCTTGCCGGAGCCGGAGACGCCCAAATAAAAGCCGTGGGGGGAAATGAGCCGCTTGCGGTCACAAATCAGAAGGTTGCGGGAAATGGCGTTAATGCCGTAGGACAGCCCGCCGGGGTCTTGTATCTCCTGCACCCGGTAGGGCATAAGGACGGCGGCGCTCTCGGTGGTCAGCGTCCGCAGGGCCTTGACGCGCCGGAGGCCGTAGGGCAGGACGGTGTTCAGCCCGTCCTCCTGCTGATAGCGCAAAACGGAAAACTGGCAAAGATGCTCCCGCCCGATGGACAGCAGGGTTTCCGTGTCCGCGTCCAACTGCTCCAGCGTGTCCGCGATATGCACCAGCGTCACCACGGCAAAAATCATGCGCTGGTCGCGCTCGGTAAGGTCGGACAAAAATTCCTTTGTCTCGGAGCGGAGCTGCTCCAACTCGTAGGGAATGGCGGCGGTAAAATTATTCCGGTCGTTCTGCCGCTGCTGCCAGCGGGTGATGTCGCTCTCAATTCCTAAAATCCGGCTCTGGATTTCTTTCACAGCCTCATCCGTGGGAATGGGCAGGATGTCAATGGACAGCATGAGGCTGCGGTCAAAATCGGACAGGTCGGAGATCATATCGTCCTCAATATAGCTGGCGTACTCCTTGAGAAAGAGGACGCGCCCATACTTGCCGCCCATCTCAAAGTGTCCGGCCTTAAAGGAAATACCGTCCGGGCAAACCAGGTCTTTGAAGTCTACCCCATGCCGGATGGCCGCAGTTTGGTCGAACGTGAAATACTGTTCCTCACCGGGACGGAAAAAGTCATGGAGGATACGGAGGCGGTCATGGTTGGCAACCTCCCGCGCCGTGCTGTCCAGCCGTCCCAGACTTTTGGTCAGGTTGCCGTCCACCCGCCGGAAATAGGAACGGGTTTCCTCGATCTTCCGCTGGGGGATGGACAGGATGATATACTTCTCCTGCACAAGATTGTTGCTCTCGGCGGCGCGGCGCTTCAGAATGGCGTTGGCCTCCTGCCGGTACTCGTCCAGCCCGTCCCAGCGTTCCTCCATTAAAATACTGCGCTCAAAGTCCACGGGGTTCAGACGGCGGTTGATAATGGTGATCTTGGTGGCGGCGTCGGTGGGCAGGGAGTTAAGGACGCCGCCGTAGGCCAGGAAGATGCCCCGCCGTTCCTCGTCGGAGGCGGCGGCGTAGTTCACATCGGTAAGCCGCCAGCTCTTGCTGTGCCGGTTCCCCACCAGCCAGATGCCGTCCGGGTACACGCACTTGACGGGGATCGTAGCCTGTACGCTCCGGGGGATGGTGAATTTCTCGCGCTCGCTCTTGTTGGCAAAGACAAGGGATTTAATCAAAGTCCTGCCCTCCTTTCCGCTTCAAAAGCTCATAGTGAAAGTTTCTGGATATAAAACGGCGATCCCCGGCGCAGAGGATTTCGGACTTGATAAAAGCCCAGGCAAACTGCTCCAGCGTCATGCCGTTGTAGTTGAAAAAGCCCGCAAGGGCGACGGGTGCAGCGGCGAGGATGCACAGCCAACTTGCCGTCTCCTTGCCAATGACGGGGCCGAGGCCCAGGTACACGCCCACGGCCAGCCCCACGGCGACAGCGGCGCAGAAAAACTGCCGCGCTGACAGGCCGAAAAAGATGGTTTCCTTGTGCTGGCGTACTTCTTTGGGGATTTTAATTTCCATGGGATTCTCCTTTCGCGGATAAAATAAAGGAACAGCGCATAAACCGCCGTCCCCTATGTGTTGTTATGCCATTGGATACTGCTGGGCACTTCGTTCCCCCACACGTCCCAGCCGGGGGCCGGGTAACGGGCGAACAGCTCCACACGGGGCACGTTGCCCATAAGGGCCACAATGCGCCGCCGGGCCTCGTCCGGCTTTTTGCTGTGTTCCTCCACATGGGAAATGATCACCTGATGGACATTCTTAGCCTGCCGCCTGGGCTGGCCCCTGGTGGCAAGCAGACAAATCTCGGCATTGGAGCGCGTCCAATAGCCCAGGCCCCAATAGATGCTGTCCGCTTTGGGGGCCAGCTTGATCCAGGTGAAAGCAACGGTCTTAAAGGTGAAGCCCCACGCCCGGATCACGTCCAGCGCCTCCGGGAGCATGGGACAGGTGGCCCACAGGAACAAAACACAGTCTTTTCCGGCCAGCCCCGCTACGGGCAGGGCCTTGATGTCCTCCAACGTCATAGTGGGGTAGTGCCGCTCGGCCACACCCTGCCCTTTCCAGTTCTGATAACGCCAGGGCGGGTCCGCATAAATCACACTGTATTTTCCTATAAGCCGAACATCTCCTTTACGATCCGGCTGGCCCCCCGGACAAGGCCGGTCAGGATCAGCATATTGAAAATGAGCTGTCCGATGTACTGCCACGCCATTGTGACGGCGGGCAGGCTGCTGTCCACGGCGGGGGCGCTGCTGGACAGGAAGGCCGAGTAAATGAGACAGGCCAGCACAATTACTGCGCCCTCCATGCACACGCCGATGTAGCTCTTAATGAACGCTCTGCCGCTGGATGACGTGGTTTGACCGGCAAAGGAGGCTAACGGCAAGGGGGCCAGGGCGGTAAACATATACAGCCGGAAAAAGCGCCCGTAGACGGTGAGCAGCAGAATAAAGGACATGACGGTTATAAAGAGGGTGCCCAATAGGGAAACGAGCCACAGGGGGATGCTCTCCAACAGGCCCACCCCCTCTATCGCGGTCACAATCTCGCCGGGCAGCGATGCCGCCGTGGTAATGGAGCCGCCCAGCCCGCTCATCACGGTTTGGGTGATGCCGCCGCAGATATTGAAAATTGCGGTCATAATCTCCATACACCGGCCCACGGCGGTTTTGGCGAGGATAAAGCGGATCAGGTGGCGCAGAACATACTCCGGCCTCTGGAAGTCCCGGAAGCTGGCGGCGCTCTGAAAGATAGCCATAGCGAAAAACAGCACCAAAAGGCCGTAGCCGATCCCCACAAGGGCATTGTGGACGTTGAGGATCAAGCTCCAAATGGTGCCGCCCTTGAACGTCTCCGGGGATTGGGTCAGCAGCGCCCATATCTCCCCCAGCTTCCCGTTCCAGTCTGCCAGGGCATTTTCCAGATTGCTGACAATCCAGTTGTCACTCAAAAAATCACCTCTTTCATTGGGGGAAATGCGTCTCACCGTGAGACGCATTTCCCCGGTATTAGGGTTGATGGGGCCGCTTATACCGCGCCAATGGCGGTCAAAATCTCCTTAGCAAAGGCAATCATAAGCCCGCCGAACAGACACAGGAAGCCCTGGGTGCGCTGGCTGGCGTCGTGGGACTGGATGGACATACCCACCTGCACGATGCCCCAGCCCAGAATAATGACGCCCAGGGCCTTGATAATGGAGAAGATAAAGTCGGACAGGTTGTTGACAATATCCAGCGGGTCGCCGCCTGCGGCGGAAGCCGGGACGGTGAACAGGCACAGGGACAGCACCAGCGCCGTCCAGACGGCCATGTACCGGCGGGTCTTGCTCCGGGTGGTGAGGGAAGTGTTGGAATTGTGCTTTTTCATAGTAAAAATTCCTCCTTTTTTCATTCGATGATTTCTACATCGTCCAGCGACGTAAAGGAAAAGTCCAGGTCGCCCACGTCGTACAGGCAAACTGGACTGTGTATATAAGCGGCTGCGCCCCCGTCAGCCGTGAATTTGATAGCGGGGTGCTTCATTAGGTCGTATTTGTCGTCAATGACCGGCGCTTCGCCGCGAATGAGGACAATGGCCTTTTTGTTGTCCAGCATCCGCACTTCATCTGGCGTTAAGAGTTCGCGCCCGGCCTGTTGAAAATTCTGACTGTACGATCCGTTGCGCCCCTTGCTCTGGCTGCTGGTTTGGGTCTGGATCGTCTCCTTGCCCAGCAGCTCTGAAACATATTTGTGCGTACTCTGCTCGTTCCCGCCCAAATAGATAAAGGCATCCGCGTTGCCGATGATACCCTCCCAGTCATCTTTGAAAAGGGCCTTGAGCTGGGAAATGTTTTGCAGTATAATGGTGGCCATCACGTTGCGGGAGCGCATGGTGGCCTGAAGTCGGGCGTAGCCGTCCGGCAGTGACACATTGGCAAATTCGTCGAACATGAGCCGGACGGGAATGGGCAGACTGCCGCCGTGTACCTTGTCGGCTTGAAAGTAAAGCTCCTGGAACGCCTGGGAATAGAGCATACCGACAAGGAAATTGAGGCTTACATCGTTGCTGTCCGGGATAATGCAGAAAATGGCCTGTTTCCGTTCCCCCAGCTTGCCCAGCTCCATCTCGTCCCGGCTGGTGATGCGCTGTATCTCCGGCAGGGAAAAGGGCGCGAGGCGCACGGCGGCGCTGATTAAGATGCTCATGGCCGTTTCGCTGGGGGCCTGCTTGAAAACCTTGTATTGCCTTACGGCGATATGATTCGGGTTTTCTTCCTCCAACGCCTGAAAGAGCAGGTCAAGGGCTGAAACATGGTCGCCGTCCCCCTCCTTTGCCGCGCCGTACTCCAGCATGGTCAGCATCATCTCCATGTTCTGATCCTCCGGCGGGGCCTCATGCAACAGGTAAAGCATAAGGGCGCTGTCCAGGGCCGTCTCGCTTTTCTCCCAAAACGGGTCACTGGAATGGGCGTTTTTCGGGGTGGTGTTGCGGATGAAATTGGCGATCAGCTTCAGCACATCCGCGTCGTTGCGGATGTAGTGGAAGGGGTTATAGCAGTCGGAGCGGTCCGGGTCAACCAGGTCGAAAACCTTGATCGTGTACCCCTCCCGGAGCAGCAGGGGGATGGAGTCGCGGGCGAGTTCCCCTTTCGGATCGGTCGCTATATATGAGGCGTTCGCTTCGTACAGATTTGGCTTCACGATGTAGCGGGTCTTGCCCGCGCCGGAGCCGCCCACCACGATTTGCAGCAGGTTTCGGAAGTGCTGGCGGCTGTTCAAGCTCATCCGCAGGTTCTGCGTCAGGATGGCGTTGCGCTTGGGGTCTTTGTCCCGGTACTTGCGGTCAAGCTGGCGGGGGTTCCCCCAGCGGGCGCTGCCGTGTTCTTCGCCGGGCCGGCGGTTCTGCTTGCCGGAAATGTACAGCACCACAGCAAAGGCATACACCACCAGCGCCCCCAGCATGAATTTGAGGGTGTAGGGCGTCCAGCGGAGCAGAAACGGGTGGTCGGCCCACTCGGAAAACTTACCCAGCACTTCAAATGCTGTCATGCCGTCCTCATAGCCGGAGGCCAGCCCCGCGCCGATCCACAGCATGGGCAGGGCAAGGAACAGCCACTTGGAATAGCTGTTGTCCGATTGATTTTTCACCGCCCACCCCGCCTTTTCGCCGGAAATTCCAGCCGCCGTCCCTGCTCAGGCCGGAGCGCGGCAAAGATGGATTCCCGGTTACGCTTCACCTCGTAGTCCGTCGCGCCGCCCTGGGTAATGGTGGCGGTATGCAGGTTACGGATGCCGTGGGCGGCTACCCGTCCAAAAAAACAGCCGTCCAGTGTCGCGTTCAAAAAGCCCACGCCATCCAATTCGCAGTCAACGGTATTGCAGGATGTCAGGCGCGCTTTCTGGAACGAAACATTTCGCAGGGTACTGTCGTGGAAATGGGTGTGTGCGATAGATGCATCAAAGAACGTGGCGTACTGTATGGCGCAGCTTTGAAATTCGGAGCTAAAAATGCTTACCCCGTCAAAGGTGGCCTCCCTGACCCGGCACACGGAAAAGGTGCAGTCGCTGAAAGTGGAGAAATTAAAATCCGTGTGGTCGGGTATGCAGTAGAACGTTACCCGGTCAAAGTAGGTTTCGCGGAAAAAGTTGGGGGGAAACCCTGCCTTGGCTGCGCAGTCATAAAGCCGCTGGCTGACGATTTTTAGCTTGCGGCCTATGGGTGAGTCAAACGTCCGATATTTGTACTGCTTGTCGCTGCTCTTGGTGTAGGGCTGGGTCAGAAGCTCCTTTTGTGTCAAAAACGCCTGTATCTCCCGGCTGATTTCCTCCACCCTCTGAGCGTAGTCCTCGCCGCCTGTATTCCGCAGTCCAATTAAAAAAGCGTCCACTGTCCGCTCTGTCCGGCCCTGCAAAATGTCGTTGATCGTCCGTACCGTTTGGGCGCGATTCATGCCGTTGTAGTGCTGCGGCCTCATATCTTCCAAAAGGTCAGCGGCCCGGATGCTGATTTGATGGCTTCCCATCACTTTTCTATGCTCGTCTATCATATTCGCCTCCTTTAAGAAAGCGGAAATGCGTCTCACGGTGAGACGCATTTCCGGCTCAAAATTGGTGCTGGGAAAACCGCGCTCCAGCCCAGGGGGGCGCTCTCGCGTTTGACCGGGGCGCGGGTATGCTGCCATTCACCGCCTGGGGCCAGTCTGCTTTTTCGCTGGCCTCTTTAGCTGCTCCAAAAGGCGGGGCTGCAGGACGGAGAGAGCGGCTTCGCGGTTGCGCCACACTTCCTCCAGCGTGGCCCCCCTTTTGGTGATCGCAGCAGAGCGTAGATAGCGGATGTCACTGGCGGTTGTTCGGGTAAAAGAGCAGTCATCCAATGTTGCACATAAAAAGTCGAGGTGTTCTAATGTGCAGTCGCTCATGCCGCAGGACTTCATATGCGCCATCTGAAAACAGACATCTTTTAATGTACTGTCGTAAAAGCGGGTGTGTACGATAGTGGCCTCCCCAAAATTAACATTGTCCAGCGCACAGCTATGGAACTCACCGCCGTAAAAGGAACAGTGGCTAAAATCGACATACCCATTGATACGGCATACTGCAAAGGTGCAGAGATCGAATACGGAGTTACTGCAATACTGCCCATCCGGGAGGCAGTAAAGTGTTACCCGGTGAAAAAAGGAATCGCGGAAAAATCCCGCCGGAAAGCCGTCTTTTGCCGCTTGATCGTAAAGCTGCTGGTCGATCACTTTTCTCCCGTTGTGCATTTTATAGCTGTACTGAGCATCGCTGATTTTGGTGTATCCATGAGATAAAAGTGATTTTTGATGCTGGAAGTCCTGAACATACTGACGGAGCATGGCTCTGTCCTCGTCATAATCTTTCCAGCCTCCGCATACTGCGTCTACCTCGGCCAACAGCTCCCCAACCGTGCGTCCGCCCCGCCCTTGCAGAGTATCGTTTAGGGCAGGGACAATTTTTTCGTCATCCCCATATTTTTCGTGGTCGCACATGGAGAGGTAGTATTTCAGGCTTCGGCTGATGTCCAGGCTGCTCCGTACCGCCTTAAAGTCATCCATAGTGTTTCCTCCCCGGCTTACCGCTTGGGGCCAGTCCGCTTTTTGGGCTTCTGCGTTACGGCCTTGATCTTTGCCAAATTGAAGCCCCAATCCTGCGGACGCATATCTTGGAGGCTCCCGCCCCACTGGACAGGGATGCTGGATTTGCAAAAGTCTCCAATCAGCCTCCGTTCAACGACACAGAATTTCTTGCCCTTTTCGGCCCCCCTGGGGGCAAAAGCAAAAGCGTGGGTTTCTGTCTCGTCGATGTAGTAGTAGGCCGGGCCGCTGGATTTGTCGGTTGCCAGTAAATAATATTTTTCGTAGAACTCAGGCTCCCTGACATAATCCAGCGGCACATACTTCGCGCCGATCTGCTCCATACGCTCGGCAAATTCACAGATATGGTAGTGATAACCTCCAATATCTGTATGGTATTCGTCAATAAAGCGGCACACCCGTTCAGCCGGTTCCCGGTCGGGGTAGGTGATTCGGATGCGCCCTCCATCCGGGATATGGAACAGTGTTTGATAGTCGCTGTTGATAAAGCGGATATACTTTTTTTCAGGCATCGCAGTCTCCTTTCCAAAAGGGGGAAATGCGTCTCACGGTGAGACGCATTTCCCGGTGGATTTCTTAATAGCCGGTCTTGGGCAGGGGCGTGGGCTTGCCGTACACGGTCGTTACCCAGCGGGACACGGCTTGTACCCATACGCCGTTATGGGTTCCGCCCACGTCGGCCACATTCACAAAGCTGCTCCCTGCGGTCAGGCCGGACACGGCCTTGCAGTGGAGCATAGGGGCTTCCACCTGGCTAAAGCCTCCGGGGACCTGACCGAACACGAACATGATTTCGGTGACGCGCTCATTGGCCGCAAGGCCCAGGGCCGTGGGACTTGCGGCAAGCGTGTAGTTTCGGCTGGTGCTGAGACTGTCGGCCAGGGTGCGGTAGTCCCCGGTGTTGTTCACCTTATAGACAATCTTATAGGTTCCGGGGAAATTGTAGGTGCCGGTGACTACCTTATCCAGCCGGACGGCGGCGGGCAGGGTGTCCCGCCAATAGAAGGACTGGAGCATGACATTGCTGGTGTTGCCGATCCGGGAGAACACATAGCGGACAGGCTGGCCGCTGGTGGCCTCCTTGGGGCCGGTCTTTTCGATGGAAACGCCGGTGGACAGGCTCTTGTTGGTAATTTCCAGCTTGACGATCTGGCCGCTGTACTCCAACACGGCGGTATAGGTTTCCGAGGACGCGCCGTAGTTGGCCGGGGCCTTTGTCTCCCGGATGGTGTAGCGGCCCAGGGGGAGGGCCTTGGAGGACGCGAGGCCGTTGGCCCCGGTTACAATGGTGTCCACCTTGTTCCCGTTGCGCTCGTTGTAAATCTCAAAGGTGGCCCCCTCCAGCAGTGTTCCGGCAGGCAGGCCGTTGGTGGGGTTGTAGTCCGCAGACTTCTTGATAATCTGGATTTGTCCCCGGACTGCGGTATTGGGCCAGGTAATGGTAGTACAGCCACCATACTGCACATAAATGGTCTTGGGCTGGGTGTCCAAAATGTACCCGTCCGCACATTCAATTTCCCGGATGGTGTACTTGCCGTCCGCAAGGCCCTGGTCGATATACACATAACCCTCGTTGTCGCTCTGATAGGTGCCCACGGGGTTCCCCTTGGCGTCGGAGAGCAGGAATGTCACGCCGTAGATGCCTTCGCCAGTGAGACTGTCCACCTTATGAATAAGGGCGCTGCCGGTCTGCCGGTTGGTGATCTCCAGTGTAGCCGTGCCGCCGTCCTTTACTTCGATTTGGTGGGGGGTATCGTCCAACTGATAGCCCTTGGCCGCTTTCAGCTCCGTCACCTGATACCATCCCTTTTCCGCTTCGGGCAGGGAAATAACGCCGTTTTGGTCGGTGGTATAGGTGCCGACAATTTCCCCGTTGAGCTTGCGGATTTCAAACTGAACTCCCTTAATGCGCTCCCCGGTTTCCTCGTCCTTTTTGATGATGGTGAGGCCCCCGATTTTGGTGTTATACACGGTGATGGCCTGCGTGTCGCTGGCGTTTACCTTGACGGTCTGCGTCCTGGTTCCTTCGTCCATGACGTAACCGGGCAGGGGCTTGGTTTCGGTGATGACCAGCGTGCCCACCACGCCGGAAATGCGGATTTCGCCGTTGGCGTCGGTCTTATACAGGCCCTTGCTGGACAGGTGGCCGTAGTCATCGTCCAGGTAGGAGCCGTCCGAGTAGGTGATCTGGAACTCCACCCCGGCCAGCGGTTCCCCGGTCTGCTTGTCCAGCTTCTTCACCACGATGCAGCCCTGCTTCTGATTGTAAAAGCGGAGGGTCTGCGCCTCACCCACCTTGATTTTGATGGACTTGGGCGTAGTGTCGAGGACGTAGCCCTCCAATGTCTTGATTTCCTTGGCGGTAATGGTTACGCCGGGTTCCAGGCCCTCAATCACAATGCGGCCATTCTCGTCGGTGATATACTCGCCGTTGGAGCTGCCTACCACCTGACCATTGGACTCCGTTACCAGGAAAGTTACCCCTTTCAGCGGGTCCGTGGTTCCAGTAACGTATTTCTCAATGACCAGGGTTGTCTTGGGGTCATTCTCAAACGTCAAATCGTTGCCGCCATCAGTCCCGCCGTTGTTCCCGGTATTGCTGCCGCCCGTGCTGCCTCCCGTGCCGCTGGTGACACTGTTGGAGCCGTTGCGGACAATGATGGTCTGCGGGGTGGTGTTCAGCACGTATCCGCTGGGGACTTTGCTTTCGCTGACCACAACGGTACTGCCAGGAATGAGGCCGGATACGGTCACAGTACCGTCCTTGCCGGTGGTGTAGCGGCCCAGCACGGTCCCGTTGCCATCCTTAACAGTAAATTCCGTGCCGGGGACCGGCTTGCCGGTCACGGAGTCCAGCTTGGTCAGGGTCAAACTGCAAAGAGGCTCATTGAGAAACACAAGGGTCTGTGTGTCCTCCGGGTTGACGGTGACGGTCTGCGTCTGGGTGGACTGGTCGATCACATAGCCGGGAGCCGCCTTGACCTCCTTGGCAACAATAGTCCCGGTCACGCCGGAAACGCGGATTTCTCCCTTATCGTCGGTAGTATAGAGGCCATTGGAGGACAGATGCCCATTGTCATTGTCCACATAGCCGCCGGAGGCGTAGGTGAGTTGGAACTGCGCCCCGGCGATCAGATTGCCAGAAACACTGTCCTTTTTCTGGATGACCAGCGTACCGGCCTTTTTATTCCAAAACGTCAACTGCTGGACTTCCCCGGCCTTAATCAAAATGTCCTGGGGAGTGCCGTCGAGGACATAGCCCTCCACGGTCTTGATTTCCCTGGCGATAACGGTTGTGCCGGGTTCGATACCGTCCAGAACGATCTCCCCCGCCTTGTCGGTGTAATAGCAGCCGTCGTCCGGGCCAACAGCGGCCCCGGAGCCGTCTACCACCTTAAAGCACACGCCGCTCAAAGGCTCGTTCTCCGTGCCCTCAATGAACTTTCGGATAATCAGGGTGGTGGCAGGCTCGTTGTCAAAAATCAGGCTGTTAGCAATGCCGGTACGGACAACGATATTTTTCGGGGTTTCGTCCTTGATATAGCCGGTGGGGGCCTTGCTCTCGGACACCACGATAGTGGCGTTGGGGGCCAGCCCGGAGACAGTCACAGTACCGTCCGTCCCGGTGATATACCGGCCATTGTTGGGGCCGATAGCCCTGCCCTCGCTGTCCCGGACCAGGAACTCCGCCCCTTTCAACGGCTTTTTGGTCACGGCGTCCCGTTTGAGGATGGTCAATGTGCAAAGAGGATCGTCGTAAAAGCGGAGGGTCTGCGTGTCCCCGGCGTTGACCACAACCGTCTGCGGGGTGGGGTCCGCCTGATAATTGTCCGGGGCCTTGACCTCGGACACCACATAGGTTCCGGGGAGCAGCTTGGACAGCACGATCTGGCCGCTGCGGTCGGTGGTGTAGAGTCCGTTGGAGCTGGTCAGGCCCTCGTTGTCCGGGGTCAGCTCCCCGTTGGCGTTAGTGATTTTGAACTGAGCGCCGGAGAGGGGCAGCTTGGTCACACTGTCGTACTTCTCCACGATCAGCCCGCCCTTGGGGGTGTTGGTGACAATGACCGTCTGTGTGTCGCCGTTGGCCCCAATGACCACGTTGGTGCTGGGGCTGTCCATGACATAGCCTGCCGGGGCTTTTGTTTCAGTCAGTACATAGGCCCCCGGCGCAAGATTGGTAATGCGGATTTCGCCGTTGCTGTCGGTGGTGAACAGGCCGTTCTGGGTCAATGTGGATGTGCCGATCACACCGTCCAGACCTACCTCACAGCCTGCGGCGGTAGCCACTCTGAACTCCGCGCCGGGGAGGGGCTGGCCGGTGAGACTATCCCGCTTCTGGATAATCAGACTGCCTTTCGGCTGGTTCTTAAAGGTGAGGGTAACGGTGCGGCCCTCCTTGATCTGCACGGTCTGGCTCTGGCTGTCGATGATAAAACCGGCAGGGGCGCGGGTTTCCGTTACTACCACGCTCTTGCCGGGTTTTAGCCCGCTAATGCGGATTTCGCCGTTCTCGTCGGTGCGGTATATGCCGTTGCTGTCCCCGATCAGGGTGCCGTCCGCGTACATGATTTTGAACTCGGCGTCCTGGAGTGTAATGCTGGGGTTGACGGAGCATACCTTTCTGATAAGCAAAATCCCGTCCGGGGAATTGTCAAAACGGACGGTAATGACACTCTGTTCCCCGCTGTCCGCCAGATACACCGTCTCGGAGGCGTTGATGATGGAATACCCGTCAGCCGGGTCTACTTCCTCCACCACATAGGTTCCGCTTTTCAGCCCTGTCCAAATGGCGGTGCCGTTCTTCCCGGTCACTTTCTGACCGATCACGGTGCCGCCTGTGCCGGAAGTCCCGCCCAGGTAGCGGAGCTGGAAGGTGCATCCCGGCAGGGCCTCATGGGTCACACTGTCGTATTTCTCCACAATAATTCCATTCAGCGGCTCATTCTGGAAAGTCAGGGTCTTGCTCTCGCCGCCGTGGATGATAACGCGCTGGGTGGTGGGTTCCTTCATCTGAAAGCCGGGGGCGGGGGCCACTTCGGTCACGGTGTACTCGCCGGGGTACATCTTCTTGCCCTGCTCATGCACCTTGATCTGACCGTTGGCGTCGGTGAAGATATACCCGTAGTCAATGGAGCCGGGAGCGTCCGCCGCCTCGCCGTTGCTGGTGTAGGTGACGTGGAACTTGGCCCCCTCGATGGGAGCGCCCGCCACACTGTCCTCCTTAAAAATCGTCAGCTCCGGGGCCTTGTGGTCCTTAAAGGTGACGGTTTTCTCATCGCCGGGGTTCAGGCTGACCGTCTGCTCCCGGTCGGCGTTCCTGCTGGGGAGGTAGTAGGGCGCGGGCACAGACTTCTCCGTGATTTTATAGGAGCCGGGGGCCAGCCGCAGGGAAACCGTTCCGTCCGCGCCGGTGGTCACATCGTTACGGTAGTCGCCGTCAATGGCCTCGATGGTGAACACAGTGCCGGGGATAATATCATTTGTGTCAGCGTCAAGTTTGGCGATGGTCAAAAGGGGCTGCTTCAAATTATCGAAAATCAGCTCCCGTTCCTCGCCGGGGCCGAGGTAGATGGTCTGCATGGGTTCATCCCCCACCACATAGGGGTCCGGGACGGACTTCTCGATGATTTCATAACTGTCCACGGGGATATTGGAGAGGACGGCCTTGCCGTCCAGCCCAGTGGTCATATCGTTGTGATAGCCGTAGTGGATGCCCTTGATCTCAAAGACGGTTCCGGGAATAACCTCCTTGGTCTGCGCGTCCCGCTTGAGAATGGACAGGCTGGGCAGCTTCTTATCCGCCGCCGTCACGGTGACAGTGCCGCCGCCGTTGATGGTGGCCTGATCCACATGGGCGATAACCGGCTCAGTCAGTGTGGCATAGGGGGCCGGGGCGCTCACCTCCACAAAGGCGTACATCCCCTCGGTCACGTCCGTTACGGTGATGGAGCCGTCCGCTTTGGTGGCCTCCGTGCCGATGATCTGGCCGTCCTTGATGATGTTGAACACCGCGCCGGGGAGGGGGTTATCGCTGTCGTCCAGCTTAATCAGCTTGACTTTCACTTTGGCGTCATTTTCAAAGACAAGGGCGATGTCGGTCTTGCCGTCCCAGCGGAAGGTCTGCTTGGTCTTATTCACATCGGGGCTTTTGGTGTAGCCCTCCGGGGGCGTGACTTCCTCGGCGGTGTAGCTGCCGAGGGGCATATCCTTCCAGGGTACGTCGGTCAGGTAGCCGCCGGTTCCGGTGACATATGTGCCGGTAAAATCATTGTCCACGCCCTCAATTTTAATAACCGCTCCGGCCAGCCCCTTGGTGGGATCGTCCGCGTCCACCTTGCGGATGCTGCCCTCACCGGTAATGGTGGGGGTATCCGCAAAGGTGACGGTCACGGTGTTGTTGCCATTGCTGGGCAGGACAACATACTGCGGTCCAGCGTTGTCGATCTCGTAGCCCTCCGGGGCCTCCAGCTCGGTTACGGCATAAGTGCCCGCATCCAGAGCGGTCAGGGTATATGTCCCGTCCTGCCCCGTCACAATCTCTTTGGAGAAGGCGCCATTTTCCGAACTCACTAAGAATCGCGCCCCGGCGAGGCCCTTGTTGGGGTTGGTGCTGTCCACCTTTTTGACGGTAAGCTCATATTTTTGGCGGGTGATGTTCAGTTCGCCCACCATAACGGCCTGCACGTCATTTGCGGGGTGATAGTTGGAGCCGGGGCCGGTGTAGGCATACTCGTAGACGCTGCACTCGCCCCATACGCCCTGTGCGCCCAAATCCAGAATATATTGGGCGCGGTCGCGGAACGATCTGCCGTCCATGGTATCGTCAATGCTGGTATAGCTGGTATGCTCCAGATTGTTGTAAACGCACAGCAGTTCCTCGGCGCAGGCCACCACGGGGTCAGACAGCAGACCGGCCTTGTAGCGCCAGACGACAGCCTGGGTCCAGGAGTTCATGGTCCAGGTGTAGTTGCTGTCCCACACGTCGTCCACGCCGAGGGCCTTGGCCTGATCGGTAAAGACGCCGGTAGAATGTGCGTAGAAATAGGCCATCATCGTTTTGACTGTGGGATCGGAGATGGGCTTGGGATTTCCCCAGGTGTGGCCTTTCAGTGACCAGCCCATGCCCTTGCCCTTCTCGGCACAGAAGCCCATGGTACTTTTTCCGTTGAGGGCAAAGTGCATCTGGTGCATATAGCACTCACCCAGGGCCGGGGAATCGTACTTGGTTCCGCTGTAAGCGCAGTCATCCATTTTGATGGTATCCGGCGCGGCGGCGCTGGCGGGAGCCGTCAGCATACTGAGAATGGAGACGACTGCCAGAAGCAATGCGGTAATTCGTTTTTTCATATAGCCTCCTCATCATGTGTTGGCATGAAAAGAGGCTATACCCCCCTAAAATATCGGGAAATACCGTCCTCCTTTCATGCGTGTGTTTGGGTGTTCCCGATCTCTATTTTTAGGGGAATAAAATAACCGCCCTGCGGAACAAGGCGGCTACTGAGAAATGCGTCTCACGGTGAGACGCATTTCCGGGCACAGAAAAAGGCCCTCCAGCCGGGGGGCCTTTTTCGTCTGTACTTTTAAGGTTCGTAAGGATTGTGGGTGTTTGGCCTGCCGACAATCATAAAGCAGTAGGTCACGCCGCCGCTCTCGGTCACGCCAACGCCGATACTGTCACAGTCCGGCTTAATCATCGTTTCAAAGTGGCCGGGAGAATTAAACCAGTTGTCGTGGGCGTGCTGGGCGGCGTCCTCCGTGGCGACGCCGGTGAATACCGTAAGGTTTATGCCGAAACCGTAGGGGTAGCCGCTGGCGATCACGGCCTCACATTCCTCTTTTGTGTGATGCCAGGTGTACCACTGATCCGAGAGGGTTTGGGCGGCGGTCATCAGGGCCTCGCTGACCGGAAGTTCCGCCACGCCGTTGGCCTTGCGGGTCTGGTTGATAAGCCGTACCAATTCCTGCCGTACATCCGGTTCCTCCGTGGGGCTGGGGCCGTCCACGACGGCGGGGGCCGCTGGAGCGCCGGAGCCAACGGTGAGCGTCAGGGTTCCGCGCTCTCCGGCACGGTTGGCAGCGGTGATGTTTGCGGTTCCCTCCGATTTGGCGACAGCTACCCAAAAGCCTGTGATCTGCTCCACCGCTACTGTGTCCGGGTCGCTGGAGGTAACGGTGTACTCCGTCCCGCTGGGGCCGATCATGAGGCCGCTCCGTTCTCCGACTGCCAGGGTATTGCCCTTGTAGCTGTTTACCCGGACAGCACTTGCCGGGGGATCTGCGGCTATGGCCGGAATAGTGAGCAGGGAGAGTGTCAGCATGGCGGCGGTGAGCCGGACGGTCAATCTTGCTTTTTTCATGGTCGTTTTCCTCCTGTAATGTAGTTATAGTTGGGTTTCTCTATCATTATTATACTACATTTGGGGGAAATTGTCCAAAAATGGCGTGTCAAGCCTCGACTGCCCGGACACACCAGCGGTAGCTGGGCTGGTTCTGAACACAGGTAAACAGGGTGATGCAGTTGTCGCTGGTGGCCTCCAGCATGGTGTTGTCCATCACGTCAACCTTTGCCACACTGGTAACGGTGTAGGTTCGGGTCCCCAGGGCCGTGGTGAGGGTGATGGTGTTGCCCGTGTCAAGCGTATGGATTTTGCCAAAATGATTATTTACACCCCGGTTATGCCCAGCCAGGGCCACATTGCCGCCCCAGATGCTGGTGTTGGTGAAATGGCCCGCCCCCTTTTTCAAAGCGGCGCTGTCCGTGCCCTGATAGATGTTGACACTCAAGCCGATGGACGGGATTTCCAGTGTGCCCAAACTGCCGTTGCGGTAGTAGAGGTCGGCGGTCACGTCGGTAAATGCGGTGACAGGGCCGCTGGTGGTGGGATAGGCCGGACTGGTGGGCGCGGACGTGTCAACCGCGCCGGGTAGGGCCGGTGTGCCGCCGTTCGTGCCGCCCGTCACGGTGAGGGTGTAGTTCCCGCTCAGGGGGCCGTCCGCCGCAAGGTTCGGGGTCAGGTACTCCCCAGAGTTGGGCAGGTAGCTGGTAGGCGTACCAAAACCGGGAGGAATGAGGGCGCTGCTCTTGCTCCTGTCCTTGTTGGCGGGTTCGGCCCCGGTCTGAATGATGTCCTCCGTACTGGTGGGTGTGCCAAAATCCCCGGTGGGCGGGTTGTCAAAGGTGTATTCCAACGCGGAGGCGGGCATGGAAAGCGCCGTCAGCACAAGGCAGACGGCCAGCAGGGTGGAAAGATACTTTTTCATTTAGACATACCCCCGTTTCTTATCTCGGATAAATTTGTAGCCCCGCCAGCCGCCATAGCCAATGGTGGCGAGGGCGGCGATCCCGGCCAGAGCTGTGACTGCGATTTTCCCGGCGATGCTCCCGCCGCCCTCCTGGGCCGGTTCCGGGGGCTGGGTCTGCTGGGGTTCGCCGCCCTCCGGGGTGGCGGTGGGTTCCGGGCCTAAATGCGTCTCACCGTGAGACGCATTTTCAGCGGAGAAAACAGCGGTATAGATCACGGTGTCCCGGCTGGTCTTGGTGACTTCGCCGCTGTACTCCACGGAGACGGTGTACCCGGTGACGCTGCGCCCGCTGGCGGTGCCGGTGTAGCTGGCAATGGCGTTGAAAAACTCCCCAGCCTCCTGCCAGTCCACGTTGGCCAGTGTCAGCGTCCGTCCGCTGTCCGTGATGGTCTTGGGGATGAGGGAGGCGTCTGCGTCGGACAGATTGGGATAAGTGCGCTTGGCAGAGACTGTCCAGCTGTTATTCTTATAGCCAGCGGCCTCCACGGTGATTTTGGTGTAGTCGGGCTTCAAAATGCCGGTGTAGCCGTCCTCGGTGGCGATCTCGCGCTCCGGCTCCAGCGTCTTGATAATCTCGGCCATATCCTTGGTGCTGCTGTCCAAGGTGACAACCTCGATGTAGTCCTTGCTATCCGTCTCGCTCAGATCGTTCTTCAGCACGTCCAGCAGTGTGTAGTGACGGCCCTCCCGGTCAAAGTCCCCGGTGGGGATGGCGGAGGGATCGTCACGGGTGGAGAGGTAGTAAACCTTTTCCAGCCGGATCATGCCGTTTTCCTCGCTCGTCCGTACCTCTGCGGGGTATAGGGCCGCAGGGGGCGGCGCTCCCTGGGCCGGTTCCGTGTCCCCGGCCTCTGCCGCCATCGCCGTGCAGGGCAGGGCGGCGAGGGCCAGCAGGAGCGCGGAGGCCAGAGAAACCAGCCTGTGGTGTTTCTTCATGGAAAAACCTCCTGTTTCTTAATGTGGGTGTTCTCGTACATAGGCGGCAAAGCGCCGTTCCTGCGCTTCAAAATAGTCGCCGTCGATCTCATAGCCGGTGAAGTCCAGCCCAGCGTCATAGGCGGCGATCCGGCTGCTCCCGCTGCCTAAATGGGTGTCCAGGATTTTGTCGCCCGGTTTGGCGAACAGGGCGTATATCCAGGCATAGAGTGCGATGGGCTTCTGTGTGGGATGGATGCGGCCCGGCTGTACCGGGGACAGGGCGATCCGCTTGCAGGTCAGGTCGAAATTCGTCCAGGCCAATTCAAAGGACGCAAAGGAGACTTCCGGGGAATACTTTTTGTCCCAGCACAGCCAGCAGTGGCTGTCGGCGGCGGGGAGCATACTGATGAAGTGGTTGGCCCCCCATATGACTTGGTGCCTGGACACGCGCCGCAGCTCCCGGAAATACTCCGGGGGAGGCGGCTTGGCGTCCCAGAATACGGGTTTGTATTTGCGGGGCTTACCCTTGCGCCGCCCCATATCGCCCCGGATGTTGAGGCCGTATGGGGGATCAACAACAGCGAGGTCAAAGGCGTTTTCCGGCAGCTCCCACAAAATATCTGTACAGTCCATGTGATACGCTATGTTAATGCGGCTGGTCCCCTCCTTTCTCGGTGAAATGAAAAATGCGTCTCACCGTGAAACGCATTTTTGCCGGTTCCGGGGCGCGGACGCGCCCGCCGCCCCCGCCAGCGATAACCGCCGGACTTTCCGGGAAACGCTCCCGTCTCCCCATAGTAGCAAAAACCGGCGCAAGCCGGTTTTTGGGGTATGCCCCCCCTTAACTACCAAAAGCACCGGCGGGCTTTGGCTGTCAAGGCCCGCGCCGACCGCGACGCGGGCGGCGCGGCTTGTCTTGGCCTTGACTGACAAAGAACGACGGTGTAAAATCCGCAGGGCTGGGGGCATACCCCGGATCGTGCCGCCTGATTACCGCCTGCCGAATTGCCGGGGGTTATTGCCCCGGCTGGCGTTATGCTCCTGCTGGCGGGGCTGGATGCTCCGTTCCACGGTGTCGCCCATATTTCGGGCGGCCTGCCTCATCAGATCCAACGATTTGCCCCGCTCATCGGGCGTGTAGTAGCCGTAAAACTTCTCCACGCCCGCCGTGTCGGGCACAGGGCAGTCCACCCCGAAACGGCGGCAAACCATGAAGCCGATGCTTTCCGCCGTCAACTGGAACGACTCCCGGTCATAGTCCCGGTTCATGCCCCGGTCATGGATGCGGGCGTAGCTGATCTCGGTGGCGAGGGCGGCGAACACCTGCCCCGCGCTGTACTCCGTGTTGATCTCCAATACGCAGTTACGCTCGTTGTACCGGGCGGGCGCGTCCAGCTTCGTGTTCTCCACAAAGCCCACGGGGGCGGTGTCCAGCAGGGCGGCAAAGGCCGTGTTCATCCTCTCGCTGCCCTCGGCCAGCGGGACGCTCTCTTTCAGCGGCCTGCCGGTGGTCTGGCTCACGTCGTAGTAGCTGCCCATGAGGTAGCCCCGGAAGTTCCGGTCACGGGGCGGGACGAAAACCGAGGCCCCCTTATTCATTTCCTCGTCCATGACATACCGGCCCTGCTTGTGCCAGAAGTCGGTGGTGCCGATCTTGCTGGGGTTCACCATCTGCGACAGGGCCAGGGCGATATTTCCGGCACTCAGGCCGATGTTGTCCCCCTGCAAAACCAGGTACTGCGTGTAGCACTCCGGGGTCGTGGTGATGGCCATGAGGGAGGCGTCCCGCATTTGGGACAACTGCTCACGCTCGGCCCTGCGGCTCTCGGTGCGCTGCTGCTTGCTCTCAGCCTTGGAATTGAGGATTTCACTTAAACTTGGCATACTGTTACCTTACCTTTCCTTTCGATTTTTCCGGCCCAGGGCGGGACTGCGCCGCCAGCCGCTGTAACTGATCCAGCTTCTTCTTCGTGGGGGAGTCCTGCTCAACAGCCCCCGCAGTCGTCTGCGACGGTTTCAAGCCATTCCCGCGCTCTGGCGAGGATTTCTTTTGTGGAGCGCGGGACTTCGCTTTTTTTGGCTCCTCCTCCTGTTCCTTTTGGGGGATGGGGTAGCCCAACTGCTGCATGATGGCGTTGAGCAGGGCGGCGTAGTTCTCATTGGAAACGACATTGAGCATACCGTTGTCGTTCCCCTTTTTCTGTGCGAAAAAATAGAGGACGCCAAACTCCTTGGCCAGCTTCTGGAATTTGGCCTTGTCCTCGGCCTTGATGGGGATGACAACGGCGGGGGCGGGGTCGCGGGCCAGCCGCTTGGCCGTGGTCTGGCCCACCACTTTCATGTCCTGCTTGGCAATCGCCAGCAGAAGGGCGGCGACATTCTTCACGCCCTCCAGGGTCAGCTTCGCCGCCGCCTCGGTCGCCTGTAAGCTCTCCCGTACTACAACGTCGGCAGCTTCAGCACTTACATCCATTTGCCTTTCTTCTCCTTTCTTACTTGCTCGTCCGTTCGATCCCGGACGGCCTTATGGCTGCTCCGTTCCTCCTGCCGCATGAGCTGCTCCCGATCCCTGATTTTCGGAATATCCTCCGTAATTTTTCGGCAGATCGTCAGCTCGCGGCGGGTAGAGCGCAGCTTGCCATTGACAGTCTCCAACTCGGTCCCCACGTCCCGGCCCTCGCGTCGTTCCCGGTAAAGCTCCGCACGGTAGTCTGTCAGCAGGTCGATCTGGCCTTGCAGGGCGTCGCCCAGCAGGGCAAGCTGGCTGTCCGTCTCTATGCGGTACTGCAGTAAAAAACAGAATTGTTTTTGATAGCGTTGGAGCTTTGCCACTTCCCTGCGGACAGCCGGGGGCGGCGGGGTGCGCCGGGGCCTGCGGCAGCGATTGAGTAAATATAAGTAGCGCAGATAGAGCGCACGAAAGCCGCGCACTTTCCGGCGCGGCTGACGGGGGACAGCGCCCCCTCGAACGGTATAACGTTTTTTTACCTGGGGAATGGGGCGTACCAGCGGTATGGGCGGCGCAGACGGCGGCAGGGGCAGTTCATAGGGTTCGCCCCGCCGCGCCGCCGCCAGCCGTTCCCGGATGTGGGCTTCGGTGTAGCCGTCGCCCAGGCTGTCCAGCCGGAATACATAGTCCCCGCCTGGGGGCTGGACGGCGGTATGCTTCACATTCGATCCATATTTAATGGTATAGCCCTGCCGCCGCAGGGCGGCGAGGAAGGAGTCAAAAGTAAAGCTCTCCCCGATGGCTGCGTCAATGTCCTGCATGACCCCGGCCATCACGATTTTTCGTCCTTGCTTTTCCGCTGTCCACTCGGTATAATGTTTCCCGTGGCCCTGTGGCTCAATGACCGACAGGCCGCGCTCCCGGCTCACTTCGTTAGAGGTGCCGCGCAGATCCCCAAAATAACTTTGGAAGTCGCTGCGGTATTTCTTCCCGTCTACAAAGGAAACGGAATTGAAAACGATGTGACAGTGGAGATGCGCCCGGTCAACGTGGGTCGCCACAACAACCTCGTACTTGTCCCCCAGCAGACGGCGGGCAAATTCCACCCCGGCGGCGTGGGCCTCGTCCGGCGTTACCTCGCCGGGGGCGTAGGAATGGATGATATGGTAGCCCAAAACGCCGCCCTTTTTGTCCCAGCGTTTCTTGGTAGCACGCATATCTGACAGTGCGGTGTCCGGGTCGCAGTTGATGCCCGTGACAAGTTGGTGCGTTTTGGCCGGGTTTTCCGCATAGGCCAGGACGGCGGCGAGGCCGGTCTTTTCCTCGTTTAGAACATAGTCGATACAGTGATCCATGCGTCCATGCAGGGTAATGATTTTGTCGTAGGCCAATTACAGCGTCTCCTTTACCGTGCGCCACGCCTGCCGGACTAAAGCGGCGGCTTCCGCGATCTCCGCTTTGCCGATGCCCTTGGTGGCGTTGGCCCAATACGCGATTTGGTTCACATTATTGCCGATGGCCGACAGCTCCCGGAGCAGGGCGGCATAGGTGTCGGGCGGGCGCGGGCGCAGCTGTACGCCAGCGGCAAGTGCGCGGAGAAATGGATCAATACCCAGCCCAGCAAGCTCGGCCTGCTTCTTCAGGTGCCGGTACTCCTGCTCATTCATCCACACGCTTACATGGCGGTTTCGTTTTCGCATGGCATCCTCCTTTCGGTGGGCAGAAAAAATACGTCTCACGGTGAGACGCATTTCACAGCCGCTTATTTCTGCTTCGGGCGGGTGGGGGCATGACGCGCCCTGTCGGGTTGCTTGGTCTGTGCGGCCTGCCCCTCCTTGAGCCGTTCCAGCCGTACCCGGACAGATTGCCGGGGTTTTGCCGGAGTTTCCGGCGCAGCCTGCCTGGGGGACGCGCTCTGGACGATCTGTACTTGCTGGGGTGCTTGTTTCAGCTCCCCACTGTTTACCATCTGCCGCAGGGCGGCGATCCTCTCGTCCAGCTTCGCTTGATACTGCGCCTGCCGCCCCTCGCCCATGCCGGGGATCAGGGCCTCCGCTGACCGCTTCAGTTCGGTGATGCTGCAATGATTACGGAAAAAGGGCAGCAGATTGCTGTTCAGATCGTCCATGCTCTTTTGTATGAACGGCAAAAAGGATGCTTGAAAATCATCCTGGTACTTCGCGTCCACTTTGGAAAAATCCAGCTCCCCCATGATACGCTCCGGGTCGGCACGGTAGCTGGCCAGCCGTTGTTCCATCTGCTCCAGCAGCCCGCCCCGGCCCGATCCGATTTCCAGCGGGAGCCAGTAGCGGTCGCTGGTATCGCCCCGCATATAGTCAATTTTGACTTTGACCGCATGGGGAGTGGCCTTTGCCTCGTGGCGGCTGGCATCCATCTGGCGTACATACTCGTTGGCTTCCGATAGGGTCATCTGCTTGCCCACGGGGAAATTCCGGTCCCGGCTTTCCATAACAGTAACAACAGGCTCGGCGGCAGGGTGGAGATTGGCAGTCGGGGCCTCCGGCCCCTCGATAAAGGGCGGTTTCATCAATTCGTCCGCCGCGCTGGAAACGCTCTGCGCGAACGCTTTCCACTTATCGGCCACGGCCCGCACGGTGCAAAGTCCGCGCTTGAAAAATCCGGTCACGATGTTGGCGCTCTCAGAAAGCAGGTCTTTCACGTCCTTCTTGAGATTGCCGGTGATTTCGCCCATTCGGTTGTTGGGTTCCATGTTCGCCTCCTTTGAGTGTTGCCGGATAATGCGTCTCACCGTGAGACGCATTTCCGTGTAAAGTGCGCTGAATAAATACGTCTCACGGTGAGACGTATTTTCGTAGGTGGGGGTTTTAAGGGGGCTGCGCCCCCTAACAAGGGTCATTTGGTGTGCTACCAAATGACATACTTGCTCGGACAGCACCGCCTTTCGGCGGCGCTGTCCGCTGTGGGTGCTACCTTACAGCCGGTTTCTTCTTACGGGGCGTCCTCTTTCTGACGGCAGAGGCGATGCGTTCTTTCTGGAGAACACAGTCCAGCTCCAGCTCATTTCCGGGTTTATAGTGGATGCGTTCAATACGCCCGTGGTCGTTAATCAGACTGTGAAAGTGCCCAGAATATGCTGCATAGGGCAGTTCAAGCTCTGTGCCGTCCGCAAAGGTCAGTTCTACCATTTCAGCGTGGACGGCGTTCCGCTTCACACGCTCTACCTGCTCTCCATATCGCAGGGGCTTAACTTGGCCCAGCACAGATGCGCCCTCCCGTCCAGGTTCAACGATGACACGGTACGCCTTGATATGCTCCGCGTCATAGTCGTAATGCGTCCAGGCGATGTGTGCTGTGCTTTCCTTGATAAATGCCTCCCGTTCCGGGACGCACAGTGTCCCGCAGGGGCGGCTCATCCAGAGAAATGTACGATCTTCCTGGCTGATTTCCAGCATGGCGGCTTGCAGGCGCTTTTCGTCATAGGCAAAATCCGATTGATAGTGTTGGGTGTTTTCCTCCACAATTCCCGCCAAAAACGGAATAATATCAATCTTCTTTTCCATAGCGTTCGTCCAGGTCGGGGCCGTTCACCGGGGAGAGGTACTTTTCCGCAAATTCCTCCGGGGTCAGCAGCTCCCCCACGGTGTCCAGCATATGAATGGCTCCTATTAGGAACACTGTAATATCAAGGCTTTTCGGAGCCTGCACCCACGAAAAAATTTAATCAGAGCTATCACATTACGCAAAAAGCCGTCCGGCATGAAAAAACGGGCGGCTTTTTTGCGTGGATAGCCGGGAGGGAGGCGAAAAAATAGTAACAAAGTTTTAGCACAAGATTTGTGCAACATTCACGAAAATCAAAGAGGAGGTAACGAATGGCAGACGAGAAACTGAACCCCAACCCGGCGGAAAATCCCCAGCCCAGCCTGTTTGATACGGGCCCGGCGGACACTCCCGCCCCGGATGCTCCCACGCCGGAGCCCCCGGCCCCGGAGGGCAAGGACGCGCCCGAGCAGGCTGCCGCTGAATTGCCCGCGCCGGAGTCCCCGGTTTTGGAGGTCAACCCTCCCGAGCAGGCCGCTGGGGAGCCGCCCTCGCAGGATGCCCCCGCTGGGGCTCCCGGCGAGGTGAATGTCTCCGCCGACCAGATTGAAAAGCTGATGGCGGAGAAACGGGCGGCGGAACGTGCGGAGGTGGAAAAGAACGAGCCGCCCGAGCCGGAACAGCCGCCCGCCCCCGGCCCGGCTGAAACGCCCGGCAAGGATGCGAAAGCCGCAAAGGGCAAGGCCGCCAAAGAAAAAGCTCCCGCCCCGGAGGAAAAGCCCAAGGGCAGGCGGGGCCGCAAGCCCAAAGAGGAAAAAGCGGGGCCCGGCTCCACGGGAGGGACGGGGGCCCGCAGGGGCCGCCCACCCAAGGCTGATAAGGCGGCCCCCGACAAGCCCCCGTCCCCACCTCGAGACAAAATGTCCCAAAGCAAGGGCCAGACCGCCCCGGCAAAGGAAGAGGCCCCCGCCGCTCCCCCGCCTGCGCCGGAACAGGCCGCCGAGCCCCGGGACGCTACCCGCGCCGAAAAGGAAGAGATCGTCTATCTCAACCTTTCGGAGCTGTTCCCGTTCAAAGACCATCCCTTTGGAGTCCGTGACGATGCGGAAATGAAAGGGCTTGTGGAGTCCGTCAAGGACAATGGCGTACACCAGCCCGCGCTGGTGCGTCCCCGTGAGGGCGGCGGCTATGAAATCATCGCGGGCCACCGCCGCCAGCGGGCCAGTGAGCTGGCCGGGTTTGTAAATATGCCGTGTATCGTCCGCAACATGACGGACGACGAGGCTGTCCTTGCGATGACGGACGACAACCTGCGCCACCGGGAAAAGATTTTGCCGATGGAAAAGGCCCAGTCGCTGAAAATGCAGGTGGAGGCCATCAGCCACCAGGGGACGCGGCTGGAGGGCGTGGCCGCCGGGGACGTGGGAAAACGCTCCACGGAAATCGTGGGGGAACGCAACGGCATGAATTACAAGCAGGTGCAGCGGTATATCCGGCTGACCGAGCTTGTGCCGGAGCTCCAGTCTATGGTGAACGAGAAAAAGCTGTCCTTTACCCCCGCCGTGGAGATCTCGTTCATCAAACCGAAAAACCAGAGGTTTATCGCCGTTTCCATTGAGGGCGAGCAGTCCTCCCCCTCTCTGTCCCAGGCCCAGGAACTCCGCAAGCTGGATAAGGACGGGAAACTGAACGGCGATGTGATTGACGGCATTTTGAGCCGTGAGAAAAAGGAGGTAGACAAAGTGATTATTTCCGCCGCTGAACTGGGCAAGTATTTCGGCAAGGACGCCACGCCCCGGGAAATGAAAGACCAGATCATGTCCCTGCTGGACGCATGGAAAGAGAAACAGCCCCCGGAGCGCACCGCCCCGGAGAAAAAGAATGACCGGGAAAAGTAAGCCTTGAGACAAAATGTCCCAAGGCTTTTCTTCTGCCCGCGCCCCATCCCCGCGCCTTGCATGGCGTTCTTTTAGAGAGGGGCTCTGGTGGTATATCCCCCGTCGCCGCCTACTACTGAGCACAGCCGGGAGTGGGCAGTCAAGGGGCGGAACGCCCGCCGCCTGCGGCGGCTTGCCCTTGACGGCCCGCCCCGGCTGTGCCACCCCTCCCGGCGCGGCGGGGGATATATCCTCCAGAGCCGCCCCCTTTCCCATGAATGGGAAAGGGCGGGGGGATTGGGTTGAACGACAACTATTAAAATATCGGAGGTAAACAACTATGAAACGACCCCTTGCTTACATTACCGCCGCTTGGTACGGCGGCGACACGGAAAACGCGGAGCTGGCCGCGCAGTATTGCCGGGCGGTTTACGATGCGGGCTTTGCCCCCATCTGCCCCGCGCTGTTCCTGCCCCTTTTCCTCAATGACGCGGTTCCCGAGGAGCACAAGAGCAGCATCGACATTGGCCGCGACCTGCTCCGGCGTTCCCGGGTGCTGGTGGTATGCGGGCATACCGTCACCGAGTCCATGAAGAACGACATCGCGGTGGCCCAGCGGCTGGGCATCACCGCCACCACCCTTGAGGGCATCCTGACCGTCAAGGGCCAGGGCCGCCGCTGACGTGGCCGGGCTGTTCGAGGCGCACGTCACCAACCTGGGGAAATACAACGAGGGTGTGCTGGCCGGGGAGCCGCTGACGTTCCCCGCCAGCCCCCAGGCGGTGCAGGCGCTCCTAAAGGAAATCGGCGTGGACGGCATACGGTATGAAGAAATCTTCATCGCCTGCTATAACTTCGGTGGGAAATTGCCGGAGCTCCAGCAGTGTCTCGGTGAATATGAAAGTCTGGACGAGCTGAACCATCTGGCCTGCCTGCTCTCGGAGCTCTCCCCGGATGACCTTGAAAAATTCGGGGCGGCCCTCAACATGGGAACGCATACCTCCGACTTGGCAGACGTTATCAACCTTGCGGAAAATCTGGACAGCTTTGAATTTTACCCGGATATTGAAAACGAGGACGATTTGGGCCGCCACTTCACGGAGGATTTGGCGATACCCGCCGAGCTGAAAGACTATTTCGACTACGAGGCATACGGGCGGGATTTATCCACCAACGAGGGCGGCCACTTTGCCCTCGGCGGCTATATCGTCCAGACCAGCCCCGTCAAGGAGCTTTACCACGGCACCGAGGACATTCCCAAAGAGCACAAGGTTTTTGCCCTCCCCCAGCTCTCGATCCGGGAGCAGATGGCCGCATACAAGGAAGTGATAGACCGCATCCCTCCGGCGGCTGACCGAACCCGCCCGGAAACAGCCCGGGAGGGGCGGTGACTTCGAGACAAATTGTCCCAAAGGCCGGAGGGCCTATCCCCGCGAAAGGAGGCGGTTTTGATTGATTGACGAAGATGTTTCCCGGCGCACTATCGCGTTATCCCTGCGGACGGGAAAGCTCACGGCCCGGGGGCTGGCGTGGGCGCTCCAGGCGGCTGGCCGGAAGATACAAAAGGAACGCCGGGCCCACCAGACCCCACACGGCAGACAGAGCGTGAAAAAGCTGATGGCCCACGGCGCGGCGACCAACAGCATCGAGCTCACCGGGGCCCCGAAAGACTTTGACCGGGTGGCCCGGAAGTGGAATGTTGACTACGCCTTTTACAAGACCGGGCCGGACAAGTACCTGCTGTTCTTCAAGTCCGGGCAGGCGGACGCTGTTACCGCTTGTTTTTCGGAATACTCCCGCCGGGTGCTGAACAAGGCCAAAAGCGACCGCGTTCCTATTCGGGAACAGCTCAAACGGGCCGCCGCTGAGATACTGCGCCAGCCCGCGCCCCAAAAGAAAGACCGCGTAAAGGAGGCCGCCCATGAGGACAGATAAACTGAAAAAATATCTTTTGCCGAACCTGCCCTATCTGTTCATCGCGTGGGCCTGCCTAAAGGTGGGGACGGCCTACCGCATGGCGGCGGGGGCGGATTTGGCCCACAAGCTGGTGGGGATGGTGGCGGCCCTCGGCCCGGCCTTTGCCGACTTCGCGCCGGGGCTCCATCCCTTTGACTGGCTCGTTGGCATCGCGGGGGCGGCAGTTATCCGGCTGGTTATCTACCAGAAAAGCAAAAAAGCCGCAAAATACCGCCGGGATGAGGAATACGGCAGTGCTCGTTGGGGCGGGCCCAAAGACATCCAGCCTTTCACCGACCCCAAGTTTGAAAACAACATCATCCTCACCGGGACGGAGTTTCTCACTACCAACACCCGGCCCGCCGTCCCCGCCAACGCCCGCAATCTGAATTGCTGTGTGGTGGGCTCCAGCGGCTCCGGCAAGACCCGGTTCTGGCTTACCCCGCAACTGCTCCAGGCCCATTCCTCCTATGTGGTGGTAGACCCCAAGGGCGGGGTGCTGGAGCAGGCCGGGTATTTCCTGCAAAAGAAAAAGGGCTATAAAATCAAGGTTTTTAACAGCATTGATTTTTCCCGCTCTATGCACTATAACCCGCTGGCCTATATCCGCAACGAGGCCGACATTCTGAAATTTGTAAACACGCTGATTGCCAACACCAAAGGCGAGGGCAAGGAGGGAGATCCGTTCTGGACAAAATCAGAAACGCTCCTATACTGCGCCCTTATCGCCTATATCATTTTCGAGGGCCCCGCCGAGGATAAAAACATGAATACACTGGTTGACATGATTTCCGGCATGGAGGTCAAAGAGGACGATGACGATTTTATGAACGCGGTGGACTATATGTTTGCCGGGCTGGAAAAGCGCAAGCCGGATTGTTTCGCGGTCAAGCAGTACAAAAAGTACAAGCTGGCCAGCGGCAAGACGGCCCGCAGCATCCTTATTAGCTGTGGCGCGAGGCTGGCCCCCTTTGACATCCCCCAGCTCCGGGAGATTATGAGCTATGACGAGATGGAGCTTGACAAGCTGGGGGACAGGCGGACGGCGGCGTTCTTCATTATCAGCGATACCGACACGACCTATAACTTCATCGTGGCCCTTGCCTTTTCGCAGATGTTCAATCTCCTTTGTGAGCGGGCGGACAACGTACACGGGGGCCGCCTGCCCCATCATGTGCGGGTGCTGTGGGACGAGGCCGCCAACACCGGGCAAGTCCCCAACCTTGAAAAGCTGGTGGCGGTCATCCGCTCCCGGGAGGTCAGTCTGACGCTGTTCTACCAGCAGTTGGCCCAATGTAAAGCCATCTATGACAAAAACGCCGAGACGATACTCGGCAACATGGACAGCGTGGTATTCCTCGGGGGCCGGGAGGCCAGCACCATCAAGGAGATTTCCGAGAACTGGCTGGGGAAAGCTACGATTTCCATGCAGACCGAGGGCCGCTCCCGCGGGCAGTCGGAAAGCTACAGCCAGAACACCCAGCGGCTGGGCCGGGAGCTGATGACCCCCGCCGAGCTTGCCACCATGCCCGGCGACAGGTGCATCCTGCAACTGCGGGGCCTGCCGCCGTTCTATTCCAAAAAGTACGATTTGAAACAGCATCCCAACTACCGATACACGGCGGAGGCGGACAAAAAGAAAAACGCCTTTTCGCTGGAGCGGCTGATAAAGCGCCGCATGAAAACGCTCAATCCCAACGAGCAGTACACTGTGTACGAGGCGGACGTGCCGGACGAAACGGGCATAGACGAGGACGAGGACATCCTCAACTATGACGATTTGGACGACCCGGACGCTTTTGTATAAACTTTGGGACAAAACGTCCCAAAGCGTCACCTGCCGCAATTCTGCGGCTTTTTTTGTTGCCGGGGGCAATCCCCGGAGAAATGGAGGATTTATGGCTTTCTTCGCATCCGCTATCACCACTTTGCAGACCCTCGTTATCGCGCTGGGCGCGGGCCTCGGCGTGTGGGGCGTTGTCAATCTGCTGGAGGGCTACGGCTCGGACAACCCCGGCTCCAAGTCCCAGGGCATGAAGCAGCTCATGGCTGGCGGCGGCATCATCGTCATCGGCACGACCCTCATCCCCCTGCTGTCGGGCCTGTTTTAAGGGCGGCGGCTTATGGACTTTCTCACCGACTGGCTCACAGACTGGCTGAAAGAGCTGCTGATTGGCGGCATCATGGGGAACCTTGAGGGGCTCTTTGATACCGTCAATGCCCAGGTCGGAGAGATCGCGGTGCAGGTAGGGACGACCCCGGCGGCATGGAACGCCGGGGTTTTCTCCCTTATCCGCCAGCTTTCCGAGACGGTGATTTTACCCATCGCCGGGCTGGTGCTGACCTTTGTAGCCACCTATGAGCTGATACAGATGCTCCTTGAAAAAAACAATATGCACGAAGTGGACGTGGCGAACCTCTACAAATGGATGTTCAAGACTGCGTGTGCTATCGTCATTCTTTCCAACACATTCAATATCGTCATGGCCGTTTTTGACGTGTCGCAGAACGTGATTTCCCGTTCCGCCGGGCTGATACGAGGCTCCACGGCGGTTTCCGGGGATATGTTAAACAACCTCCAGACCACGCTGGAGGGGATGGATTTGGGCCTGCTCCTTGGGCTGTGGCTCCAGTCCTCCGTCATCGGCCTTACCATGCAGGCGCTGGGCATCATCATTTTCGTGCTGGTCTACGGCAGAATGATTGAAATATATCTGCTGACCAGTTTAGCGCCCATCCCCGTGGCGACCCTCTCCAACCGTGAGGTGGGCGGCATGGGCCAGAACTACTTAAAATCTTTGTTTGCCGTGGGCTTTCAAGGGATGCTTATTCTGGTATGCGTGGGCATCTATGCGGTGCTGGTGCAGGGCATCGCCGCCGGGGGCGACCCTATCGGTGCGATATGGGGAACCGTGGGCTATACGGTGCTCCTTTGTTTCATGCTCTTTAAGACCGGGACAATCGCCCGCAGCATCTTCGGGGCCCACTGATTAGCGGCACTTTGAGACAAAATGTCCCAAAGCCGGGAAAGGAGGCCGGATATGCCGAGGCGGTACAAGCTGGGCCCGGAGGGAGAAATGCGCCGGACGTGGGGCGGCAAGCTCCCGGAGGAATTTGGCCAGCGGGATATGCTGGCGTTCATGGTAGATACAGACCTGCGCTTGAGCGGGAAAGTATCAAAAGAAACACTCGCCGCGATAAACGCGGCGGGCTATGACTATGAGGGCGGGGCCGTCATACCCTGGCCCGGAAAGGAGGATTTACCTATGGCGAAAAACCAGACGGCGGTGCAGACCGCCGAGGAGCTGGCGGCGGCCCAGGAGGAAATGCGCCGCCTGATTTTCGAGGCCCCCATCGCGGAGCTGGCGGAACACCAGGGCATCAGCGTGGACGAGGCCGTGGCCCTCCGGGTGGAGCAGAACCTTGCCGCCGCCACTATTCCCATCGAGGTGTTGGTGCGGCCCATTGAACCCCAGGGCAAGCTGATTGGCTTTGCCAGCGTCAACTTCGGCGGCGTGGTGGTGGACGACTTCAAGGTGGTGAACGGGCAGAACGGCGTTTTCCTTGGCGCTCCCAGCAAGCCCGACCCCACCAGCAGATCCGGCTACCGCTCCACGGTGCGTATCACAGACCGGGCCACCCAGGAGCGGCTGAACGCGGCGGGGGTGGACGCTTACAATATGGCGGTGGAAAAACTGCTGGCCCGGGCCGAGGCGGTGCGCCCCGCGCCCATCCGGGAGCAGATGGATAAGGCGGGAAAGGAGGCCGCCCGGGAGAACGCCGCCCGCTCCGCCCCCGCAAAGGGAAAGGAGGGACGGGATGCAAGATAGCCCTACTTCGGGACAAATTGTCCCAAAGGCTCCGGGGCTGTACCTTATGGACGGCATCGCGGGCCTGCGCTCCCTCCCGGAGCACTCCGTTGATATGCTCTTGACCGACCCGCCCTACGGCACGACCCGCAACTACTGGGATGTGCCTTTGCCCCTGCCGGAGCTGTGGGAGGCGGTGCGCTGGGCGGTCAAGCCCTCCGGGGCGGTGCTGTTCTTCGCCCAATGCCCCTATGATAAGATTTTGGGCGCGTCTAACCTCCCCATGCTCCGCTATGAATGGGTGTGGTATAAGAGCCGCTGTACCGGGTTTCTCAACGCCCGCCGTGCCCCGCTGAAAAAGACGGAGAACATTCTGGTATTTTACCAAAAGCTCCCCTTATACAACCCGCAGTTTGAGCAGGGCAAGCCCTATAAGAAAATCGCGTCCCAGCGCGACCAGAGCCCCAACTACGGAAAATTTGTCCGCTCCGGCAGCGGCTCGGAGGACGGGCGGCGGTTCCCGGGGAACCTGCTTTCATTCCAGACGGTGGCCCATACCGTCCACCCCACCCAAAAGCCCGTGGAGCTGTGCGAGTATTTCATCAAGACCTACACCAACCCCGGCCAGGTGGTGGCGGACATCTGCGCGGGCTCCGGCACGACTGCCGTGGCCGCCGTCAATACGGGCCGGGAATTTATCTGTTTTGAGACGGCCCCGGCCTTTTTCGGCCCGGCCACGGAGCGCATTGAACAGGCGCGGGCGGCGGTGGCCGCTGGCGGAAAGGGGACGTGACTATAAAGTGATATGCGCCCGGCCCACGCCGGGACTTCGGGACATTTTGTCCCAAAGGGAATTGAAAAATTGAGAGGAGGTAGAAAATGCCCTATGTAAACGTACCTAACGACTTATCCAAAATCAAGACGAAAGTTGCCTTTAACCTCACGAAACGCCAGCTTGTGTGTTTCGGCGGCGCGGCCCTTGTGGGAGTCCCCTCCTACCTGCTGGCCCGGAGCTCCCTTGGGAACACGGCGGCCTTGTTCCTGATGCTGGGCATCATGCTCCCGGCGTTTCTGCTGGCGATGTACGAGAAAGACGGCCTGCCGCTGGAAAAGGTGGTGAAGAACATCATCCGGGCCCGGTATCTGCGGCCCGGTGTGAGGCCCTACCAGACCGGGAATATCTACGCGCCCTTTACTGGGCAGGCGGGAAAGGAGGCAGTGAATGGAAAACCGAAAAAGCAAACGAAAGAATAAGGCGGCTCTGTCCGCCCAGCAGTCCATCCCCTATGTGGCGATGCACCCGGACGGCGTGTGCCAGCTCCCCGGCGGGCTCTACACGAAAACCGTGGAATATGAGGACATCAATTATTCGGTGGCATCCACCGAGGATCAGTCCGCGATTTTCAGCGGGTGGAGCTCGTTCCTCAACTACTTCGACAGCGCACTTCCCGTCCAGCTCTCCTTTATCAACCGCCGTTCCCACTCTACCAGCCGCTATCATGTGAACATCCCCGCCCAGGAGGATGCCTTTGACAGCATCCGGGGCGAGTTCGTGGGGATGCTGAAACGGCAGATTGCCCGGAGCAACAACGGCATTGAACGCTCCAAATATATCACCTTTGGCGTTCCCGCCGAGGGCATCGCCGCCGCCCGGCCCCGGCTTGACCGGGTGGAGGCGGACGTGATGGGCAACCTCCACCGGCTGGGCGTTCCCTCGGCCCCCTTGGACGGGCGGGAGCGGCTGGCCCTCCTGCATGGGCAGATGCACCCGGGACGGCGGGAGCCGTTCCGCTTTAGCTGGGCGGATATTTCCAAGACGGGCATGGGGACAAAGGACTTTATCACCCCCAGCGGCGGCTTTGACTTCCGGGGCTCCCGGTTTTTCCGGGTGGGTGGCTTTTGGGGCGCGGCGTCCTATCTTCAGATTTTGGCGTCCGAGCTTTCTGACCGCCTTTTGCGGGAAATTCTGGAGCTGGATGCGGAGCTTACTGTCACCATGCACATACAGACCGTTGACCAGTTAAAGGCGATTAAGACCATCAAGGGGAAAATCTCTGATATTGACAAGATGAAAGTGGAGGAACAGAAAAAGGCCGTCCGCGCCGGGTATGACATGGATATTCTTCCCCCCGACCTTATCACCTTTTCCAAGGACGCGGCGGAGCTCTTGGGGGATTTGCAGTCCCGGAATGAGCGGATGTTCCTCTTGACGTTTACCGTCATCAACCTCGCCCCCACCCGCCAGCGGCTGGAAAATGACGTGTTCACCGTCTCCGGCATCGCGCAGAAATACAACTGCGCCTTAAAGCGGCTGGACTGGCAGCAGGAGCAGGGCTTTATGTCCTCGCTGGCCCTGGGCTGGAACGAGGTGCAGATACAGCGGGGCATGACTACAAGCTCCACCGCGATTTTCATTCCCTTTATGACCCGGGAGCTCCGCATGGGCGGGCAGGCCCTCTACTACGGCATGAACGCCCTTTCCCACAATGTCATCATGGCAGACCGGAAAAAGCTGAAATCCGCAAACGGGATGTACCTCGGCTCCACGGGCTCCGGCAAGAGCTTTGCCGCCAAGCGGGAATTGATAAACGTCTTTCTGGCGACCCAAGACCGTATCGTTATCGTTGACCCGATGGGGGAATATTCCCCGCTGGTGCGGCGGCTGGGCGGGCAGGTCATCGAGATCGCCCCGGACAGCCCCCACCACATCAACCCGATGGATATTGAAATGGGATTGAATGACGAGGACAGCCCCCTTTCCATGAAAGCGGATTTTCTTCTTTCCCTCTGTGAGCTGGTGGTGGGCGGCAAGGACGGCCTGCAACCCATCGAGAAAACCGTGATTGACCGCTGTGTGCGGCTGGTGTACCGGGAGCTTGCGCTGGGGCTGGAGGGCGCGAAAATGCCTTTGCTCCAGGACTTGTATGAGGAATTGCTCAAACAGCCGGAGCCGGAGGCAAAGCGCGTGGCAACGGCCCTTGAGCTCTATTGTACGGGCTCCCTTAACCTGTTCAACCGCCCGACCAACGTGGACTTGAGCTCCCGGGTGGTGTGCATCGTGCTGAAAGGGCTGGGGGAGAACCTCCGCAAGATTGCGATGCACGTCACCAATGAGTTTGTCACTTCGGCGGTGAACACCAACTACAAAAACGGCGCGGCGACCTGGTGCTACTTTGACGAGTTCCACATCCTGCTCCGCGACCCGCTGACCGCCAGCTACTTTGTGGCGGTGTGGAAGATGCTCCGCAAAAAGGGCTGTGTCCCCTCGGCCCTCACGCAGAACGTGAAAGACCTTTTGGCCAGCCGGGAGATTGAGAACATTCTGGACAACACCGATTTTCTCGTTTTGCTCTCCCAGGCCCAGAGTGACCGGGCTATCATCGCAAAACAGCTCGGCATTTCCGAGCACCAGCTCTCCTACATTACCCACAGCAATTCCGGCGAGGGCCTGCTGTTCTATGGGAATGTGACGATACCGTTTGTTGACCGTTTCCCCAAGGGGGAGATTTACAACCTGCTCACCACCCGCCCGGAGGACATCGCCAATGACCAGAGGAACGAATAGCGCCGGGCCCGCCGGGGACAAAACCACTTCGGGACAAAATGTCCCAAAGTCCCCCAAAGGGCTCAAAAACAAAAAATCCAAGTTCCGCATGGAAAGCGAACAGGAAAAAATCAGCAAATCCAAGCTCCGCATGGAGACGCGGGAGGACAAGCTGAACCGGGCCCGGAAAAAGCTGGACGGCAAAAAGCCCCCCAAACCCAGGGGCCCGGTGCGCCGGGCGCTGGGGGCCGCCGGGTGGAGCGCCCACGGCTTTGTGCATGGGAAGATTTACGAGGTGGAGCATGAAAATGTGGGAACCGAGGGGGCCCACCGCTCGGAGGTGCTGGGCGAGGCCGCTCTCCGGCAGGGGACGCGGTATGTGAAAAAGCGCGTCCGGGAGCACCCGGCCCGGGCCGCCCACAAGGCCGAGGCGCAGTATATCAAGGCCCGGGCGGACTACCAGTTTCGGGTGGCCTCCCAGGAGAACCCGGAGCTCTCAAAAAATGCCGTCACCCGCTACTGGCACAAGCAAAAGCTGAAAAAGCAGTACGCCAAACAAGCGCGGCAGGCGGCCAGACAGACCGCCAAACACGGCGCAAAGGCCGCCGAAAAAACCGCCGTCACCACAGAAAAGCTGGCGGAGCGGGCCGTGGGCTTTGTGAAACGACATCCCGTGGGGGTGCTTATCGCGCTGGCCTGCATGGTGCTGATATTCTCCCTCCAGTCCTGCGTGTCGTCCCTCGTCTCTCTGGGGAACGCCGGGGCCGGGGCGGTAGGGGCCACCACCTACCCCGCCCAGGACGGGGATATGCTGGGGGCCGAGGCGGACTACTGCGCGTTGGAGGCGGAGCTCCAAAACTATCTTGATACCTACGAAAGCACCCACGACTATGACGAGTACCACTATGATTTAGATACCATCGAACATGACCCCTATGTGCTGGTTTCCCTTTTGAGCGCATGGCATGAGGGGGAATGGACGCTGGCCCAGGTGCAGTCCACCTTGCAGATGCTCTTTGACCGCCAGTACACGCTGACCGAGAACGTGGTGCATGAGGTGCGCTACCGGACGGAGACGCGGACGGGAACCCGGACAGTCACCGACCCCATGACCGGGGAAAGCTCCAGCGAGGACTACGAGTACACGGTGCAGGTGCCTTACGATTACTACATCTGCTATGTGACGCTGGATAACTTCAACCTTTCCCATCTCCCGGTCTACATCATGGGGGAGGACAAGGTTTCCCGGTATTCCCTCTACATGGCTACGCTGGGGAACCGCCCCGACCTCTTTCCCGGCTCGTCCTATGTGGGGAGGTACACCGCCCCGGCGGACGGCTATGAAGTACCCCGGGAATATCTGGACGACGCCACCTTTGCGGCGATGCTTACCGAGGCCGAGAAATACCTCGGCTATCCCTATGTATGGGGCGGGAGCTCCCCGGCCACGTCCTTTGACTGCTCCGGCTTTGTGTCGTGGGTCATCAACCACTCCGGCTGGAACGTGGGGCGGCTGGGAGCCCAGGGGCTTTACAACATCTGCACCAGAACCAGCTCCCCCCGCCCTGGCGACCTTGTTTTCTTCAAGGGAACCTACGCCGCGCCCAACCCCAACGGCGTGACCCACTGTGGCATCTATGTGGGGGACGGAATGATGATCCACTGTGGCGACCCCATCCGCTACGCCAACCTAAACAGCAGCTACTGGCAGGCCCACTTCTACGCCTACGGGCGTTTACCATGAAAAGGAGGTTTTCAATGGCAATCAGCAAAAGCGCAAAAATCATGGCCGAGATTGATAAGGTCAAGGCCAAAATCAGCGACCAGCAGGCCCGGCTGAAAGAGCTGGAGCAGAAACACAAGGAGGCCGAGAACGAGGAAATCGTGGACATCGTGCGGGGCATGAGCATTTCCCTTGAGGAGCTCCCGCTGGTGCTCCAGCGCATGAAAGCCGGGGAGACTTTGGGACAAAATGTCCCGAAGTCCGCCGGGACGGAAAAGGAGGACGCGGAATGAAAAAGAAATATCGTGTGATTGCGGCGGCGTTGTGCGCCGCTTTTTTGATGTGCGGCATCACCACCACGGCCTACGCCGGGGGCGGCGAGGAATGGGAGGACGGTACGGGCGGGCCGGAGTGGGAGGGGCTTGACCCCGTGGAGCCCGCCGAGCCCCCGGTGACGGAGCCCAACCCGTTCACCCCGGACGGCCAGGGGACGATGGTGGATAACGCCACCGACCAGGACGGCAAGGAGTTTTTCACCATCATGGCGGCAGACGAGTCCGTGTTCTATCTGGTGATTGACCGCCAGCGGGAGACGGAAAACGTGTACTTTCTGAACGCCGTCACGGTGGCCGATTTGATGGCACTTGCGGAGCCCTCCCCGGAGGCTGTTCCTGAGCCCCTCCCCACCACGGAGCCCGACACGGAAACCGCCCCGGAGCCGGAGGAACCCGAGCCGGAAAAATCCGGCGGCGCGGGAACGCTCCTGCTGGTGCTGGCGGTGCTGGGCATCGGCGGCGGGGCCGGGTGGTATTTCAAGATTTACCGTCCCAAACAGCAGCAGGCCGCCGGGCCCGGTGAGGACTTTGACGAGGCCGGGGAATACGGTGAGGACTATGGCGGCGGCGAATATGACGACCTCCCCCTGTGGGACGAGGAAGAAGAGACGGAGGGCGGCGCATGAATTTTACATCGAACCCTTTAGAGCGGGAAATGAAACGCCGCCCCCGGCCCCGGGCTCCCCGCCCGGAACAGCCGCCCAGGGGCTCCCGGTGCTGTGGCTGTCCCTACTGGCGGGGCATCCCCTGTGGCTCCTGCTTTCAGAGCCTTTTGAAAAAGCCGGGCGGGAGGTGATGCTGTGCGCGAGCTGACCCGTGAGGAAAAGGCGGCCATCCGCTCCCTTGTAACAAAATGGTGCGCCAACTATGACCGGGAAATGGGATGCTTGCCTTTGGACTGTGAGTGCTATATGCTGGGGAAGTGCTGGACGGGGGCTTACTGCCGCTACTTCCGGGAGGCCGTCCTGCCGCTGAACCCGGTGCTGGAGGCCGCCCTCAATACCGAGGGGCCCGCCCCGGAAACCCGGCCCTGCCCGGTATGCGGGCGGCCCTTTCTCCCGGACGGGCGGCGGCGCTACTGCTCCGAGGCTTGCTCCCGGGCCGCAAGGCAGAAAAAACAGCGGGGATATATGCGGAAATACCGGGGGTGATGCGTGAGCATTTAGGCCCTAAAAACCCCGCTGTTTTCAAGGCTTTCCGGGGCCGCTTTTGGGGTAGGGTGTATCTTTACACGTCCTGCCCCGATTTTCCCGGATAGTGCTAACATTTCGAGAGGAGGCTACTATGGACAAAAATCAAGGCTATGCAATCTTAAAGGCCGTCATGCTGGAGAATGGCCGGGGCTTTGCGCTGGGGGAGCATCCCACCGCCCCGTCCCCCTTTGTGACCTGGGCCTGCTATGACGATGAACACGGCAGGCGGCAGTATGAGTGGGGGCATTACGGCAGTGATCGGGCCGCGCTGGAGCAGGACTTGCTGGAACGGGTGGAGGACTACCAGCGGCTTTTTTCCGTCAAGGTGGCCCAGGTGGAGGCCCCCGGCCTTTACAAGTATTATTCCACCCAGCGGCCCGTGGACATCGGCACGTTCCCCAAGCCTGCGGGCAACGCCCCGGACGAGATTGTCAACTACGATAATCGCGAACCCGTGGAGGGCGGCGCGTTTCTGGCGTGGGGGCATCTGACCTACACAAAACCGCTGACCGAAAAACAGGCGGCGGACTATGAGCTCCGGCCCGCCCCGGAGGTGGACGGGCTGCTGCGGGAGGGCAGGCCCCGCCCGATTGCCGAGCAGATGAAAGAGGCCGCAAGGCTGGCCGGGGAACGGCAGGCCCCCGCCGCACCCAAACGGGACGCGCCCGACCGGGGCGGCAGGTAGCCGTGGACGGGAAAAAGCGCCGCCGCCCCATCCACCTCCATGTGATGGTGTCCGAGGACGAGCAGGCCCTTATCCGGGAACGCATGGCCCAGGCGGGCATCCGCAACATGGGGGCCTATATGCGGCGGATGGCCCTGTGCGGCTATGTGCTCCAGGTTGACCTTGCCCCCGTCCGGGAGCTGGTGTCCCTCCAGCGGCGGTGCTCAAACAACCTCAATCAAGTGGCTATCCATGCCAACACCTACGGGGGTATTTACTCCGAGGAAATCAAGGCCCTCCAGCGGGACTACTCCGATTTGTGGGGGCCTCTGTCCGATTTGCTGAAACAGCTTGCCGCGCTGGTGGAGCTGTGACTTGCTGGGGAGCGGTGTCGTGCCGCTCCCCGGCTTTTTGTACTTCGGGACATTTTGTCCCAAAGGTGGGGGATTGATTATTGGACGGTGTAGTGATATACTGGAAAAGGCCAAAAGAGATATTGATAAATCGGAATTTATAGGAGAGTTTGTTATATGAAAGTAAGTCATTATTTATCTGGCGCAGTAAGGCAATTTTCGTATTGGTTTGTGCATGGAACATTAGGATACCCTATTCTTGAGGGTATTGATTATTTAAGCGAATTAGAGGACGATAGTAGTTGTATGGAGATGGCATTTTCGATATTTATGAATAACCTTGAATTAGATGATGAGGGTAACGTCTTAAACTATAAATATTGCGAAAGAAGAGCCGCAGAATATATCCGAGGATATTTTGAACCTGATTACAGCCTTGATAAACCATTCGAGGATTGGGAATTGGAATTGCATCCAGTGAGTAAAGGGGGATATAATCAATAAAATTCCGATTTGTCAAACATAAGAATAATTTAGAAATATTACAGTGACGGCGGGGGTATTACCTGCCGTCACTGTTTTTATACGGAGAGGGGGAATATCTATGGCAGTAACCCGGCTTATTACCCACCACATCAGCAAAGGGGAAACAGTCGCTCAATCGCTGAAAGACAGGTTTGACTATGGGCAGAACCCGGACAAGACCCAGGGTGGGGAGCTTATTTCTTCCTACGAGTGCGACCACCAAACCGCCGATGCGGAGTTCCTGCTCTCCAAGGCAAAGTATAAGGCCGTCACGGGCCGGGAACAGAAACGGGAGGCGGACGTGCTCTGCTATCAAATCCGCCAGTCCTTTGCTCCCGGCGAGATTACCCCGGAGGAGGCGAACCGGGTAGGCTATGAAACGGCTATGCGCTGGACAAAGGGAAAACACGCCTTTTTCGTTGCCACCCATACAGACAAAAAGCACATTCACAATCACATTTATTACAATCCCATCACTTTGGACTACACCCGGAAATTCCGGGACTTCTGGAGATCGGCGCGGGCCCTGCGGCGGCTCTCTGACCGGGTATGTCTGGAAAATCATCTGTCTGTCATCCAGCATCCCAAACTGCACAGCCAGGGCCGTTTCCTCCACTATGGCCAGTGGATAGGCGACAAGCCGCCCTCCGCTCAACAGCAGGTGCGGCTGGCAATCATCGCGGCCCTTGAAAAAAAGCCCGCCGACTTCGCCGCGTTCCTCCGGCTGATGGAGGAGTCCGGCTTTGCCGTCAAGCGCGGGCGGGGCGGCGTGGTGTCTTTTCTGGCTCCAGGGAATGACAAGTACACCCGGCTCCGGGCATCCACGCTGGGCGTGGGCTTTGACCCCGAGGAGCTCCGGGCGGTGATTGCCGGGGAGCGGCCACTCCCGGAGCTCCCCAAGGACGCGCCGCCCCCGCCCCGGCAGGTGGGCCTTATTATCGACATTCAACAGCGCATGGCCCAGGGCAAGAGCCCGGCCTATGAACGGTGGGCCAAGGTCTACAACCTAAAGCAGATGGCCGCCGCCCTCCAGTTCCTGCAAGAAAACAATCTGACCGACTATGACGCGCTGGCGGCAAAGACCACGGCGGCGGTTGACCGGGCCCACGCGCTGGCCGGGGAGCTCCAGACCACGGAGGCCGCCCTCTCCAAAGTCTCCGGGCTGATGGGGGCCGTGGTGGACTATGCAAAGGCCCGGCCCGTGTTCGATGGCTACAAGGCGGCCCGGTACTCGAAAAAGTACCTTGCCGAGCACGAGGCGGAGCTTGCCACCTACCGGGCGGCCCGGGCCGCTATGAATGAATTGTTAGGCGGTGAAAAGCTCCCCAAAATGGACGTACTGAAAAGACAGCGGCGGGAGCTGGCGGATAGGAAAAAGGCCCTCTATGCCGAGTATCGGCAGGCCCAGCGGGATATGCGGGAGGCTGTGGCGGTCAAGGCCAACATCGACCATCTGCTCGGACTGACGGACGGGCGGGACGATAAGGAACAGACGCGGTAGCGGCGGTGACGCAGCCAATCTCTTTGGGACATTTTGTCCCAAAGAGCCGGGTTTGGGGAGGCTCCCCAACAAGCATTTTTGACGGCCCCCGGCCAGTCAAAAATGGCAAGTGTGGCCACACTTGCCCTGCTTGCCGTTTGTGCGCTCCCTATAAATTCGTCAAAATCAGACAGTTTCTCCCCCTTGCGTATCAGACAAATTTCTGCTATAATTGCGTTGATATATTTTTTCGATTTTTTTAGAAAGAGAGCTTGACAAACATGATTGATTGTGCCATCCTAAAGCAAGCAAGCAAGCAAGCAAGCAAGCAAGCAAGCAAGCAAGCAAGCAAGCAAGCAAGCGGAGCGGTGCTATAACTATGTAGCCCCGCAGTTTTGTCATGCTCAATTTTATACTGTCAAAACTGGCGCTCTTATGCCCGCAGGAACCTGCGCGGCGGGGAGTGCCTTTTTGTATTGAAACATTTATAGAGGAGGACGCATTATGCAGGTGGAGAATTTTTCTAAATATCAGTCTTGGGTAGAGGCTGAAATGGAATGTGCGAAAGGTATTCGCAAACGCCAAAAGGCAATTTTTTGGAAGTGTTTCGCAATTACTATTGTTGTAGCTGTGGTAGTTGGTTTTATCGGCTTTGTTCTGGATGCTACTTCGGATAGCGAGGCGGGAGTGATTGCTTTAGCAGTGGTCATGCTCATAGTTCCGCTGATTACATTGATTTTATTTTTCAGTATGCTTCCCGGATTTTTGAAAGGCAGATATGCTCGGAAAATCAATCGAGCCATCCAACAGCAAGGATTTAGCGATGCCCAGCGTGAGCAATTTGCCCAGGAGCAAATAGCGGCTCAGCGCAATCCTGCCAGTAGTGTAGCTCTTGTGATAGAATATGTGCCCGCCCAATTTGTACTTAGCGAAAATTATGCTTGCTTAACAGGCGGTACAAGTTTTGGCCCTTACATTGTCAAGCTGGATGGTACGGAGGCAATCCGTGTTAGCAGCTTTACCATGAATGTTTTCGCAATTACCAGGGTTTTTTCTTGGGTAATCTCAAAGCGGCAGAGCTATACTTCCTATATTGTCCAGTTTGTGGGGCATGGCAGAGAACAAGGCCGCATCAACGTGGGCGATGCGGAAAGCTGTAAAAAAGTGATGAACATTCTGCGCCAGCGTTTCCCGGAAGTGGCGGGCTGATAAGCAACCGACAGCGGCGGCCTTGTTTGTCTTTGGGACAAAATGTCCCGAAGTGGGCGGCTGACAGTCCCCGGAGGTGCGTATGGCAAAACTAAAATCAATCGTCTTTGTGGCGGGGGTGATGCTGCTGATTTTAGCGGCGGCGGTGGGCTATCTCTCCATCAAGTATCTGGCCGCTATCCTCCCCGCCGACAGCTACGAGGACAAAGGCGTTTATACCTTTTCCCCCTATCAAGTCCTGCCCGTCCAGGTGCAGAACACGGGGGCCAGCGGACGCGACCGCCGCATGAACCCCACCAAAACCGCCTACATGGTGTACTACCGGGACATCAGCGGGAGCGGCTATCAATGGAACCAGCAGGCCCTCACCCGCGAGCGGGGCCAGGAGATCGTGGACGCGGGGGCCGCTGTGGAGCGGCGGGTGCTGTCCATCCCCGCTGACCGCTCTTATATCACTGTGGAGCCGGGCCAGACCGCCGAAAGCTACACCGCCGGACTTCGGCAAAAGTATATTACCGCCCTTGTACTGGCGGGGGCCTATGTGATACTGTATGCGGCGGCGTGGTGCATTTTGATATTGGTGAAAAAAGCAAAGAGAGGTTCGCAGGTATGGTGAAACAGAAAAGACGATTACAAAAGGGGGCCGCGCTTGCCCTGTCGCTTTTGCTCCTGCTCGGTTCGCTGGCAGGCTGTGGGGGTAAACCGCAAGAGGATACGTCCGGCACAGACGGGGCGACAAATACATACACGCCCCCGGTAAATGAGGACGGCTATATTGTTGTTGAAATACCCATCACGCTTATGGGCGGTAACAGCGCGGAAGATGTAATTGCGGAATTTCAAAATAGTGAACAGTACAATCACGAAGGCGAGGTTGCCCCTATGGAACGCATAACAGATATTACGGCCAACGCAGATGGTTCAGTCAATTACATTTTCCTGCCGGAGCAGTTTGAAACATATAAAACCCAGCTATTCGACTCTGGACGCTTTCAATATGCTTTTGGAGAGTTCCCATCCATTCAAGGGGCGGAGTACACAGAAATTGATGGTGATGGAATACCGTGGGCAGTAGTCACTTTTGTGGATAAAGCGGACTATGAGGCGAGCCAGCCAATCACTTCTCTATATGCGACAGTCTGGCCCGCAACCTATTTAGGACAATATCAAATCTTCTGTGGTGTCCCCGGTGATGAATGGGCCGTCCATGTGACCGTGAAAGATGCTGATAGCGGCGAGGTGATTTCAGAACACGACTTCCCCACCAGGGGCGAGTGAGCCGACAATGCGGGCGAGAAAAAGGGGATATGTATATGGAAAAAGTAGAATATTCAAAACTAAAATATTCGATGCAATATAATTCGATTGAGGCACAGAGTATTTTAACAAGTTTTATAGAGCGTTATGTTGATAGAGAAAAGCTAAAACGCTATATTTTGATGTGGAACTCATTTGCTTATAAGCCCAAGTGTCTGCCTATTGAGGCCGTCCAAGATATAACATTTACCTCTGACAAAGCAGTTCTCTTTTATGACGAAAGAGAAAAGATACTCTATGGCACAACAATGGAAGATGTTGTGTACTTTATAAAAAATCTTGAACCCTGGGACCAAGTTGATGCATGTATTTTTGATGAAGATATGAACTGGGTTATTGCAGTCACACATGAAGATGCAATACTTTGTTTGGGGGATATTGTCGTGTAACAAAGCAATAATTGATATTTTTCCAGCCGCCAACGGAAACGGCATATAAAAAAACCGTTGGATGGGCGGCTGTTCTATTCACGCGCTCCAAACGAAAACGAACACCAAACGGCGGTTTTGAAACAACGGATTTCAAGACCGCCGTTTTTTATTGACACGGCGGCAAAAGGAGGTTACGCCGTGTCTTTCCATATTGTCCGCTCCCTTGATTTATCAAAAAAAGCCCGGGCCCCGGACAAGGATATTCCGCTATACGATGCGAAAATTGTTGTAATTTAGGTTATCCCCTCGCCCTGTGCGCTTGCGTGGTATTTTGCCGCGCAAGCGTTTTTTGTTTGCCCAGCTTTGGGACAAACAGTCCCAAGGTGCGGTGCCGCTCCCCGCCGCCCTCCATATCGTTTCCCGGCAACCCAACCACAAAAAACGATATGGAGGTACATACAATGACTATCATCAACTTACGCGACTTTTACTACTGGTACACCCAGGACGAATATATTGAGGTTACTGACGATGTGGCCGAGGCGCTCCGGGCCAGCGTCCGCTATGAGGCGGCCTACCAGCGGCGGCTCTCCCGCCACAAGGCGCAGTATTCGCTGGACTGCGAGGACGGCATCGAATATTCCGCCTGCCTGCATGAGCCCACCCCGGACGAGGTTCTGGAGCTCAAGGAGCGGTTCTGCCGTCTGTGGAACGCGCTGAACAGTCTGCCCCCGGCCCAGGGCCGCCGGGTGGATGCCTGCATCATCCTCGGCAAGAGCTTTTCCGAGGTGGCGCTGGCCGAGGGCGTTGACGAAAGCGCGGTGCGGCGGGCCGTGGAGCGCGGGCTGGAGAACATGAAAAAGTTTTTGAAAAATTCCCGCTGAACCAGTCCGAAAACCATCCAAAAATGTCTCGGTATATGAGAGGAAGTTTTTTCTTCTCCACAACTGAATAGCGGGCGGCCCCGAGTGAACGCGGGGAGCCGGGCGGCGGGTGCGCGGTGACTTCTCCCACGGGAGGACGAGCGACCAACACCACCGCCGCGAGTGGGGAACCTGCCAGCCCCACGGCCACGATCCGCGAGGGACAAGCTGGCTGCTTGCCGCTTGGGGCCGCCGCACAAAACAAGGGAACGCCGGGCCGCTAACTGCTGTCTTTTGACGGGCCGAACATACGGGCCCGGCGTTTCCTCTTTCAAACAAGTTTGAGACAATTTGTCCCAAGGTGAGGACAGGCTAAAGGGCGGCACTTTTCGGAGTGCTGCCTTTTCGCGTTTCCCCACCAACCAAAAACGCAAAAGGAGGTTTTGCCGTGAAACTGACCGCACAAGAGCTGGAACAAATGAAAAGCGTGGACATCGGCGCGGTGAGCGCGGATGCGCTGGCTGACGTGAGCGGTATGGCCTTTGACCGCACCCTCCCCCGGGAGGAGCGGCTGGCCCGGTTCGTAAAACGGGCCGTCAATCCCTACTGCTTTAGCGTGGGCGGCGTGGGCGTGAAAATCGAATTTGCCGAGGGCGGCCCCTCCCTCCAGGAGACGCTGGCGGCCTTTCTTATCCGGCAAAAGAGCGGGCTGTAACTGCTGTTGCGGCCTGCTCCCACTTCGAGACAAAATGTCCCGAGGCATCGGCATCCTTGTCGATACCCCGGAACAGAGTTATAATATAAGTGTAATGTGATAGGGAAGGAGGAACAATGGCACGAACAAAAAACAGAGGGTATCAGCAGACCTCGACCCCTACCTATACGGCCCGGCGTTGGAAGATGGGCGGCTACATCCGGCTTTCCCGAGAGGACTTGCAGAAAATCAACCGGGGGCTTGACGATAGCAACAGCGTGAAAAACCAGCGCGACATCCTCAACGATTTTCACAATAACCACATGGACGAGTTTGAAAGCTACACCGAGTATGTGGACGACGGCCACACGGGAACCGATACGGAGCGCGAAAGTTTCCAGCGGCTTTTAGGGGATGTGATGAGCGGGAAAATCAACTGTGTCGTGGTGAAAGACCTTTCCCGGTTTGCCCGGAATTACAGTGACGCTGGCAGTCTGATTGATAACCTTTTTGTGCAGATGGGCGTCCGCTTTATCAGTCTTGCTGAAAATGTGGACAGCTACCTAAACCCCGACAGCGTTTCAAATATTATCGTTCCGATAACTAACGTGATGAACGATAACTATTGCTACCAGACCTCAAAGAAAATCCGGCAGGTATTTGACTATAAGCGGCGCAACGGCCAATACATCGGCTCCTTTGCCCCCTACGGCTACATAAAAGACCCGGCAAACAAGCATCAACTTCTGGTGGATGCCGAGGCCGCCGAAATCGTCAAGCGCGTTTACTCCATGCTCCTGCAAGGCTCGTCAAAGAGGGCCATCGCGCTCTACCTCAACGAACACGGCATACCCAGCCCCACGGCCTACCGCCGGAAAAAGGGCCTGCCCGTTTCCTCGGCTGTGGCGGACGACCCCATGTGGGGAGCCCGGATGATACATGAAATCCTCACCAACCCCATTTACACCGGGGATTTGGTGCAGGGCCGCCGCCGTGTGAAAAGCTACAAGGTACACCAGATCGAGGCTGTGCCGGAGGAGGAATGGGTACGGGTTCCCGATACCCACGAGGCGATTATCCCCCGCGAAACCTTTGACAAGGTGCAGGCCCTGCTGGTACGCGATACCCGGACTTCACCCAAAGGGCGGGAGGTTCATCTGTTCAGCGGTTTTCTGAAATGCGCGGATTGCGGGAAGTCAATCACCCGCAGCGTGAGCGGGAAAAATGTGTATTATGCCTGCTCCACCTACAAGAACCGCTCCCGGACGGCCTGCTCCATGCACTCTATCAAGCACAACCGTTTGGAGGCCGCCGTTCTGTTCGCTATCCAGTATCAAGTGAACACCGCCGTTTCCTACTCGGAATTGATAGCCCGTATCAATTCGGCCCCGCTGAAAAAAAGTCAATCCCACCGCCTGAACGACCAGATAGCCGCAAAGGAAAAGGAATTGACGAAAATCACCCGCTATAAACAGTGCTTGTATCAAGATTGGAAAGACGGGGAAATCACCCAGCAGGAATACCGGGATATGAAAGCCGATTATGAACGGCAGGCCGCCGAGCTTGCGGATGTGCTGGCCCGGCTGAACGCGGAACGGACGGAGCTCTTAAACGGCGTTGACAAGGAACACCCCGCGCTGGTAGCCTTTGCAAAGTATCAAAGCATCGAAACGCTGACCCGTGAAATCCTCACGGACTTGGTAGACCATATCAAGGTCTACGAAAACGGCAATATTAGTGTTCACTTCAAGTTTGCGGACGAGTTCCGCCGGATTGCCGAGTACATTGAAATCAACACCACTGACACCGCCGAGGCGGGCTGACCCCCGCCAAAGCATGAAACCCTTTTGACAGTGTGTTTTCCTAATAGGAGTTAATCATAAGGTCGCTGTCGTAAACGTCCCGTTCGCCGCTCTCCGGGATTTCCACAGGGATCAAGGTCAGTACCGTCCCCAAAAGGGCCGCGTTGCCATCGGCGCTCACCAGCTCATAGTAGAACATATCAGGGCTTTGCTCGTCGGGCGGGATGTCCTGATCCGTGAACAGGGCGGGAATACCGAAAATCTCAATTTCCCGCAGGGGCGTCTGCCCGGTCTTTTTTTCCATAGGGTCAACTCCTATCTTCGTGTTTTTTGTGCGCGGCGTTTTCCTTTCTGGCGGGGGCGCTGTTCCTGCGTCCGCTCCAGCTTCGGCGGGGGCGGTGAGATAGCGTCAATGATTTCCCCGGCGGTGGAGTGGATCACGTTGAGCGAGGCTTTCAGCTCGGCAAGCTCCGTGCCCTTGCTCCAACTGGCAACATAGGCGAGGGAGTAGTCTGTGGTGTCAATGCCAAAATGCTGGCACACAACATAGGCGATGCTTTCGGCCTCCACTTCCTTGCGCCGTTTTTCCGCTGGTGTTGGTACTGCCAGCAGATCCTCCGGCTGGTGCAGCTTTGCGTGGGCAATCTCATGCACCAGAGTTTTGATTGTCTGCACCTGGCTCATTCCGGGCTTGACAACGATTCGGTTCTCTGTAAAGCTCGTGTAGCCCTTTGCGCTCCGCTTAAAATCCTCCTGCACAACCGGCAGGGGGGATAGGGCGGTCAGCCGGTCATAGATGCCGGTATAGTCCGCCACATCGCCGCTCAATTCGGAAACGCCGATTTGTGGCCGCTCCCGGCCCTCGGTCTGGCTCAGATCGAAAACATGGGCGATCTTAAAGCGGTTTGGGGAAATTTTCACTTTTTCCGTGAGGGGTTTTCCGTCCGGTCCACAAATCGTCTGCCCGGATAATGGGTCGATCTTCTCCCGTTCCAGCGTGGCCCGGAAGTTACAAGGCGCTAAAATCTGGATGCCCTTTTCCCCTTTCTTCACCTGACGGCCCAACTGTGTCCAGGTGTTATACCCGGCAACATTGGTGGCGTGGGGGCACTGAAAGAGGATCAGCAGGGCATTTCCAAAACTGTAATGATGAAATTTTGCCATAGCGGTGATGTATTGAGCATAGCTGTCGCTGGCGTACAGCTCCCTGACGCCGTTTTCCAGCCGCTCCGTCAACTCGGCCACGCGCTCGTCAGTCTCATAGGGCATGGCACGTTACCTTGTGGGAGGCTTGTGCGGCTGCTTAGGTCGTTCCGGCGGATATTGGGGGTCTGCGTCCACCTTGATCGTGAACGGCTTATCCCCGTTCATAGCAATCAATACCTCCGCTTTTTTGAAACGCTCCTTATAGGTCTTTACCTGCTCCGGGGTGAGGGAGATAAAATTTTCTTCGCCCAGGCCGCACACAAAAAAAGTGCCAAACACGCCGCCGTAACTGCGTTCCGGGATGGAGCGGTTAAACTCTAAGCCCTCAAATATGCCGTTCTCATTACATACAAGGGCAACTTCCTCCTGGAATGGGTAAATTGCCTGAATAAGTCCACCGACAGTTTTTTGCATTTCGGCAAGGCCATTGATTTCTTTCTCATAGGGCAAAAAACCGGGTTCCACAACTAAAACATTCATCTTCGCGCCCCCTATCTTGTGGGGCCGCCCTGCTTCTTCCGCTTCGGATGGATTTTCACAGGGTCGGTGCCGTCTATGGGCTGGATGGCCTTGATCCGGCTGGCGGCGTAGATGGCGTTGTCCGTCAACTGCCGCTGCCATGCGCCCTCGCTCCGCGCCCATTTGAAGCCCCAGCTTTTCAGCTCTGTTCGGACTTCCTCGCTGGGGATTTCATCAAAAAAGATTTGCAGCCGGTTTTTGTCCCCGTTGGCCTCAACTCTGCCGCCCTCAAAGGCCCAGCCGGTATATCCCAGCTCTTTTGCCTGGGAGAGTTTCTGGATGCGCTTTTCTGTGGTGCGGATATTCCGATTGTTGTTACTCAATGTACAAGAGGCAAACGGCTTTTTATCCCACGGGTGGTACTCCATACCGCTCTCCAGCTTGGCCGCTTCTTCATCGGACAGGCCCGGAAAGCCCTGGCAGGTGCCGTTCTTCTTGTAATAGGCGTTGACCGCTTTCATAAATTCCTGGGTCTGTTTCAGTCCCTCCAGCTTTTCCGTCAGCTTGGCGATGGCCTCCGGGTCATCGGAGGAAATGGCAGTGTTATTCTCTGCCGCCTGCGCTCTGCGCTCATAATAGTCGGCCTTGTCAGATGCCGCAACGGACTGGCGCATTTTATTGTCGGCCCTCTCGCGATAGCGGGCATCTGCGGAACTCATGATCGGCTGTCCTCCTGGGATAGCGTGGATCATGTTCCAGGACTGCCTGGATAGCGCATCGCTTTGGGCGCGGGCCTTGTCCGCCCTTTCGCGGAGGCGGTCAATGCGTTCTTGTTTTTTCTGCTCGTATTCGTTCAAAAAATCATCCTCTCTGATAGTCCGGCATGAAAGATGGAAATGCGTCTCATGGTGAGACGCATTTCCGCCCTGTCATATAATCAGCGGCCTTTCTTCCGCTTTTGAGGCTTTTTCTGCCCTTTCTGACGGTCTTTCAAGTGCTGCTCCAGCGTTTTGGGCGGCAGATCGTCAACGGCGATAATCACATTTTTGGGCGGTACGCCCTTGAGCATATCGCGGATTTCCTTGGACTTGTCCTGTTCCATCTCGGCCTCCTTTCTTGCAACATCCTCAGCGGCAAAACGATGTTCCAGCTGCTCCACATTCCAGTTATCCTTGAAACGGCCTAATGCGCTGTGTCCGAATTGGTCTAAAGCCCGCTTGTCCAGTTCACGCAGTCTGGCCCACAACTCCGGGTGATAACAGCGCAGATTTTTTAGTTCGCCTATCCGCTGAAAGGGACAGCACCAGCAGGAACAGCGGTGATAAATCTCATAGAGGCCGTTCCAGTCAAAGCCCCGGTCATAGCAGATTTTCAATGCCTGGGCCTCGGTGATACCCCATTCAACAAGGGGGTAAATCTCATCCTTTATGCGGGCCGGTTCATCTGCCGCTATGCCAACATAGTGCAGGGCGTTCTTTTCCTTTTTCAGTCGATTGACTTCCTTGGCGATCAAATGGGTTTTGAGTTGTCCGGTACACCAGCGCACACGAATACCCGGCCAGCCGTTCCCGTAGGGAGGTACACCCAGCTTTGCCCGGTTTTCAAGTGTTTTCGGTTTTTCTTTCGGCTGGTCGAACATAAGCCATTCAAAACCCTTGGGGTGGCGCAGGATCGTCAGGTGGATGCCGCGCTCCTGATACAATACCTGGTCGATTTTGTCCCAATGGCGGTACATTTCGGGAAATTCCATGCCTGTGTCCGCCGTGAGAACGCAGTCAATGGGCATCCCGGCCTCCAGCATAAGCAGGAGCATGGCCGTCGAGTCCTTGCCCCCTGAGCAGGAGACGGCGTGGTAGTATTTGTCAGCTACGGGCCGTCACCTGCTTTCGGGCAGAAAAAAAGCGCCCCTTTGGGCGCACGTTGCGGGGACGATCCGGCTGCTGGCCGGGCTGATAATCACCGGGTCGGACCGCTTTTCTTGAAAATCGCCGCTTTCTGCTGCTCTTTCATCTGCCGCTGGCGGCGTTCCTCCAGCGCCGAGTACACGCTTTCCTCAATCTCACGGGGGGTCATGGACACATCGGGGAAATACTTGCGGAGGCGGTCCCCGGTCAAAATCACCTTGGTCACTTCGGGCCGCTCCTGCGTCCCCTTGAACGGGTCGTCGTCCCTTTCCGGGGCGGGAGCATCATGGGCGGGCGGTTCAGCGCCCTGCTCCGGGGCGGGAGCTTTTTCCGGCTCCTCCCACGGGGGAATATCTGCGGCGGGGGGCGTGTCCGGGGTCTGGGGAACATCGGGAGAGGCGGGAATGGGCGGCTGGGGGGCCGGTTCGCCAGCGGGTTCCGGGGCCGCGCCGGTGGTGGGGGCCTCCGGCTGCTGTACCGGCTCCGGCTGCTTGGGCGCGATGTCCTTATCGTCCAAAATCTTCCGCAATTCCATTTCATCCAGCTTCTTGCCCTCGCCCTCGGCTTTCTTCATGCGGATAATGCGGTCAGTGGTGGTCTTATAGCCCAGGTCAAGCAGGTGCAGAACGGATTCCTGCGTCTTGGGCTTCAGCGCGGACATTTCGGCTGCGGTGGAAATGGAGAGCTTGCCCTCGTCAACCAGGTCGCACACGCCCTTGATTGCCTCCGACATACGGATCAGGCGGTTGAGCTTGGAGACGGTCATGCCCATTTCCTGCGCCAGCTTCGCGTCGCTTTGCAGCTCATTTGCGGAAAAGCCTTTCTTTCTGCGGCCCGCCTTCTGCTTCATGCCCTCCATCTTCATCCGCAGGGCGCGGGACAGGTCATAGCTGGAAATTTTGTCCCGGTGCAGGTTGCCGTCCGCCACGATGATCTTGGCGTCCGCGTCGCCAATTTTCTGGATAATGGTGGGGACGGCCTGGTTGAGCATGGTGGCGGCAATATGGCGGCGCTGGCCGGACAGGATTTCCAGCCCGCCCTTTTCGTTGAACCGGGCCAGCACCGGGTCTTTGATGCCCACCAATTCAATGGATTTCAAAAGCTCCTTGAAGTTCTCGCTTTCAACATCCACGGAAAAATTGTTGTAGCTGGATTTCTCCAGATAGGCCGGGTGGAGGGTGATGAAATAGGACTCGCCCTCTTTCGGGGTGGGCAGAGTTTTCCGCGCCGCCTCGTCAGGGGCCGTGAGGCGCTTCTCAAAAATCTGCGTGATAGCAGTCCCGGCAGGTCCCTCCTTGGCGGCGGTCAGGGCTTCGCCCTTATCCTGACCGGGAGGGTCTGTCTCTGCCGTACCGCCTTTTTGGGCCTCTCGCTCCGCTTTGTCAGCATTGGCGAGGTCAGTCAGGGAAATGGGTTGGCCGGACTTCGCTTGGGCCTCCAGCTCGGCAACGGTAGGTGTATCCTTTTCACCGGGGGCGGCAGGAGTCTTGTCCTCCTTGGGCGTATCGCCGGGGGCGGCAGGAGCCTTGTCCTCCTTGGGTTTCTCGCCGGGGGCGGCAGGGGCCTTGTCCTCCTTGGGCTTCTCGCCGGGAGCGGCGGGGGCCTTGTCCTCCTTGGGCGTATCGCCGGGGGCGGCAGGGGCCTTGTCCTCCTTGGGCGTATCGCCGGGGGCGGCAGGGGCCTTGTCCTCCTTGGGCGTATCGCCGGGGGCGGCGGGGGTCTTGTCCTCTTTGGGCTTCTCGCCGGGGGCGGCGGGGGCCTTGTCCTCCTTGGGTTTCTCGCCGGGGGCGGCAGGGGCCTTGTCCTCCTTGGGCTTCTCACCGGGGGAGGCAGGGGTCTTGTCGTTCTTGGTCTTATCGCCAGGGACGGCGGGGGTCTTGTCGTCCTTGGGCGTATCGCCGGGAGCGGCAGGGGCCTTGTCCTCCTTGGGCTTCTCACCGGGGGCGGCAGGGGCTTTGTCCTCCTTGGGCTTCTCACCGGGGGCGGCAGGGGTCTTGTCGTCCTTGGTCATATCGCCGGGGGCGGCAGGGCTTTTGTCCTCCTTGGTCTTATCGCCAGGGGCGGCGGGGGCCTCTGCACTCTTGGTCATATCCTTATCGGGGACAGGCTCAAGGAGCTTGCCGGGGATGGGAGCGTTGGGGTTGTTCTTCACCGCCTTGCGGTAGGCGATGGCCTCCTGCATGGTCATCTCATAGACATGGGCGGGGATGTCCGGCTTCTTCGCCAGCTCACTGGCCCTGCGGCGGCGGTAGCCGGACAAGAGCTGATACTCGCCATCGTCCCGCCGGCGCAGAATGACAGGCTCCTTGATGCCGCTGCTCTCAATGCTGAGTACCATACTGCCCAGCGATTTGTCCTGGGGTTTTGCGATGAACACGTTGGGCAGGTCATGGATTTTGGACAGCGGGATCACCTGGAGCTTCGCCTGGGTCGGGGTTTTGCTGATTTCATTTGCCATTTATAGTCCTCCTGATTAAAAATATTTGCTAAAAAATACGTCTCATGGTGAGACGCATTTCTCAACACAAGGTTGGGTTTTCCCCGCCTGCCTGGATGTGCCAGTCATCCGCTGGGGGGAGCGTGGCGCAGTAGGCGATCAAGGCATCCATGCTGGCCTCTTGTTTGCCAGTCGGATAGATTGACCAGCCGCGCTCATAGGCGGCGAGTTCCTGTTCGCCGTCCTCCGTGTACAGAAACAATTTGAGGACGCGCCCATTGTCGATGCCGTCCGGGGAATTGATGTCGCAGATTTTCGCGGCAAAGGGCAGGCTGTCCACAGTCCCGCCCAGCCAATTTCTCCAGACGCAATCTGTCGTTATCGTGTGTTCAGGCATCTTTTTTCCCTCCCCAAAATGCGTCTCACCGTGAGACGCATTAACCAAAATCGTGCCGGACGGCGGCGGAATAGTAAGGGCCTATCGTGATAGGCGCGTTGTAAAGCGCCGTCAGCAGATAGGCCCGGATGTTATTGATTTTTGTGGTTGTCTGGCTCATGGAGTCGATGATGTACTTGATATGTTCGCTGTCAAGCTGGCGAAAGCGCCGCCTGACAGCATCCACAGGTAAGACTTCACCGCCAATCCGTATGGTGGAGGCCGTGCTGCTCAACACGTCCACAATCAGCTCCAAAAGGCTCTCCACATCGTCGTAAGGAAGCTCCTGCCGTAAATGCTCATATTCGATATTTTCTTTGACTTCCTCTCTCACCTCGCATCGATCAATCCCCATTTGCCGCCCGCTGGGGGCTGGGGGATAGATGGATGGATCAGGCTGGATAAAATCAAGTTGATTTCTTTTAGTTTGATTAGGGTCGGTTTCCTCGACTTCTTGAGGTGGATTTTTGCGGCGTCTTGAGGTCGGAAAATCCGACGTCTGCACGTCGGCAAACTCGACGCCAGGAGGTGGCGCGGGAGGCTCCGGCTTCTTCTCAGGCTGGGGAGGCATCTCCTGTGTGGTGAAACGCTTGACATATATCCGGGTGGGCTTGCCTTGGCCCTGCTTCTTCCGCTCGATCAGACCGACGCCCTTGCCGGTGTCCAGCTCGGCCAGCAGCCTCATGGCCTTGTCCCGCCCGCAGTTCAGATTGCTGCATACCTCGTCTACAGTGTAGTAAATGTAGACGCGCCCGGTATCGTCGTACCATTCGTTTTTGATGGACAGGCTCATGCGGTCAAGCAGCATCCCATAGAGCAGCTTGGAGTCTGTGGAGAGGTGCTTAAACCGGGGGTGGGTGATAAGCTGGCAGGGGATGCGGAAGTAGGTAAACTGCATCGCCTCGTCGCCGTAAAAATAGCTCGAAAATTTCATATCCGGCATGGCCGTTGCCTCCTTTTGGGCATGAAAAAAACACGATTGTCAAATCGTGTTTTTTTCTGGATGTTCGATTTTGTCACAAAGGAAAGAATTTAGGGTAACTGCACAATAAAATGTTGTTTTCAGTCTTGTCCTTTATCGGTAACGTCCTAATAGAGCTGCAAAAGAGAATTGTGCGCCTCAATGAAGCAAAGCTGCTGGCAGTTCGTCATGTCTGTGATTCTTCTTCTGGCCCCGGCGTGGATAGGATCATATGGACCAAACCAGAAGAAAAAATGAAAGCAGCCTTATCCCTGACTTCACGCGGTTTTAAAGCAAAACCGCTCCGGGATATCATTGTCCACTCAAAAAGCACTGGCAAGGATCGGCGCATGGGACTGCCGACTTATTATGATAGGGCAATGCAGGTATTATACAGTTATTCATTGGCACCTGTCGCAGAGGCAACGGCAGACCGCAAATCATTCTCTGCCCGTGCGGGCCGGAATATACAGGATGCAGGCGCCTACATTCTTGATGCATTAAAGGGAGAGAATGCGCCAGGATTTGCTGTGGTTGCGGACGTTACGGCTTGCTATGCTTCCATCCTTCATTCATGGTTAATAGAACACATTCCGATGGATAAAAAAGTGTTGCGGGAATTTTTGAATTGCGGTCACGTTTTTGCGGGTGAGCTTTTCCCAGCTGATGACATAGGCATATCCCTTGGTGGAAACCTCTCGCCAATATTGGGCAACCTAACATTGGACGGGATACAAAAATATCTTTATGACCATCTTTATCCTGACAAAACAAACATTGACTACGCAAACGGTAATATGATTCGCTGGGCTGATGATATTTTCGTTACGGTACGGACGCAGAAGTGCGGTGAGAAGGTGCTTGCCTTGCTGTCCTTCGCGATCAAAAGCCCTTCGAGCTTCGCTTACCGCAGAACCATGCACAACGCCTGGGAATGTCTATCGCTGCCTAAATGACTTCTCAATTCTGCCTCGTCCTGGTAGGGGGCTGGTTGTTGTGCTCTTTTCCTCTACACCACTCTCACTGGCTTTTTTGATATTATCCTTGACTTTGCTTAGCTGGTCTACTACTATCAGGGCCTAAGAACGGGAATTGAACTCCAATTGCAATCGTGGTATACTTTGTTTACAGCAACTCGACAAACCAGAATTTGAAGGAGAACAAATTTCCAGGAGGGAAAATAAATGGAGTTACAGACTGATCTTGCGGCTCTGCGGGAGAAATATCAAAAGATCATGGCAAAGTTCACTTATCAAGGCAAGGAGCCGGAGGCAAAGGAGCGCCTGCGGCATTTGTTCCATAACCAGATGACCTCTGTTTCCTCTCTGGCTCCGGAGCCGCAGGACTGGAACGCCTGGACGGAGGCGTGCGTCCAAAAAAAAGACTGGCTCGGGCTGTGCCGAGTGATCAATCAGCGGAACAAGAACGCCATGATGCCCGTGATCTATGGCGGATATACCTATGAGAAGAACGTCCACTGTGTGCTGGAAAGTTTCCTCTGCGGGAATGTCCAGGCTATGGAACGGATTTTGCCCTTGCAGCTTGCCCAGGTGAAGAACTGCAACGACCCATTTTTCCCTGCCGCCGCTCATGTGCTGATCGGCCTGTGGTATCAGGATGCGTCTATACTGGAGTGGGCTGTCCCCGATGCAGAGCGGTTTCTGGAGGGGAAAAAGCCCAACCTGTTGCAGAAAGCGATGGTTTCTTTCCTGCTGGATCTGGTAAGCGGCAACATGGACAAGGGCAGTGAGGACCTTCTGGAGGTTTGTAAGGGCTATCCCAAGGATAAAAGGCCCGTACTGGGCATCCGGCCCTTCTGCACCTACGCCCACGGGCTTTACTGTCTTGCCCAGCTTCTGTTGCCGAAGAACACTTTTCAGACCCTCAAATTGCCGGAATATAAGCTGCAACCATACCAATTTCTGTCTGGAAAAGCTATCACCATACCCACCAAGAATAGGCGCCGGAAACCCGGCGATACCAACAATGGCTGGACGTTCCGGCCCAAGGCGCTGTGCCGCCGCTTTGAGCCAGGCATCCTCCCGCCGGAACAGCTTGTCTATATAGGCGAAGGCTGCGGCGGGAACAAATGGCCACAAAAAAACGCCGTTCCTTCGACCACGGAGGTCAATGGAACGGCGCGGAAACTGTGTGGAAATATTTTGGATGGGGCGGCATGGGCAGCGCTGCTGCGTGGGTTCGAGACCCGCCAGTTTGGGAAAATAGCAAAAATAAGCGGCCCCCGGATTTTTACGTCCGAGGGCCGTCAAGACGTTGAAATCACTGGCTTTGAGGGCTATATAGTGATTTCGTTGTCCATAGCTGCTGCAACTGACGGGATTTGAACCCACACTTGTCGCTAAAAAGTACCCCTCTCAAAAATAAAAGCCTTAAAATCTTTCGATTTCAAGGCTTTTTGGTGGACTCGAAGGGGATCGAACCCTCGACCTCCGCGTTGCGAACGCGGCGCTCTCCCAAGCGGCCCGCAAAGCATTGCCGTACCTGCATCCAAAGTTCATCACTTGATGAAAATCAGAACTATGGCACTGCTTTTCGATACACTTGCGCATAGTTTGTAAAAACTGTCTTGCCTATCACTGAATCTGTATCTGGCACATTTTCATAGTCTCCAGTGCCGCCTGATGACTTTCTGGGGTTACCCCGGCACAGCACTCCGCAATCACCCGCACCGGGGTTTCCGGCAGAAACGCTTTGATGAGCAGGGCATTGGACACCACACAGATATCCGTACAAAGGCCCACCAGCGTGATATCCAAATTATCTTGCTTCGATAGGTCAAACAGCTTTTGCGCCAACTCCACCGAACCAAAGGATGGCTTATCTATGACCGCCACGCCGCCTAACGCTGCCGCAATCTTCGGGTGAAGCTCCCATCCTGGAGTGCCCTTGACGCAATGAAGAACTGGCAGGTTCCGCCCTTCCTGGGTGTTGAGGTAATCCGCCGTATGCGTGTCGCGTGTAGCGATAACATCGGCAGGCGAATATTTCCGAATCTCGTCCGTCACCCGATCCACGATTGCCTCGGCCTCTGGCGTACCCAGTGTGCCGCTAATGAAATCGTTTTGCATATCGATCACGAGCAATATTTTTCTTGTCATAAGTAAGCTCCTCCCACAAACCCAGGGAATCAATTCTCTGCGCATTGAATTCCGCCTTTTTTCTGGAACACTTTCAGATATTCCTCCACAGAGCGGGACATTTCCCTGGAGAAATCAGATTGATACTTTCGATTGCAAAAGGCTTTCAGCCAATCTTCGTAGGGACGCTGTCCAGCGTTTGAGGCAAGCATTTCCTGCAGCTCTGCCGCATCCATGCGGCGGTAGGTATTTTCATGGACGATGTGTTTCAAGTTGCGCCGCTTTGGCTTTGGCCTCTCTAATTGCTGCTGAGTCGGCACACCGATTACGAGCATAACCGCCGGGAACACATAGTCTGGGAGGTTGAGCAACTTCCGGTGGATTTCACACCGTTCCATAATATCTCCGATATAGCAGGAGCCCAGCCCAAGGCTGTCTGCGGCGGTTACCGCATTTTGGGCGGCAATTGCGCAATCAGTCACCGCAAGCATCAAATCCCCCACCCTTGGGAGACGCGGTTCACAGCCGCCATAGACGAACGCATCGTACCACTTCTGGCAGTCCGCACAGAAAATCAGCACGATTTCCGCTTCCGCGATAAAGGGCTGATTGTCGCAGGAGACAGCCAGCTTGTCCTTGATGTGCTGATCCGTGATATCTAAAATCGTGTAGAGCTGCTGGTTGCCAGCGGTTGGCGCCGCACAGGCCGCTTTTAGAATCAATTCCTTTTTCTCCGTCGAGACAGATTCTCCTGTGTAAGCCCGCATGGACTTCCGCGCATACAGCGCATCCAAGATCTCATTCATGCTGCGGTTCCCTCTCTCATTTATGGATTCTAAATCCTGATTGTCTTAAAGCAGTCGTATTTTCCCGTTTGTATTTCTCCTGACGGCTATATCAAGTCCATGTGGCTCCTCTCATAATTCTGGGCAATATCCTGTTCCACATCTTCGCCCAGCTTATCCTCTTTCACCTGCATCTGAGACAGTTCCATAAGCCGCTCCAGCCGGGAGGCATACGCTGTCAGAATGGCGTCCTTCCGAGCTGTGTCCAGATACTCCCCCGCTTGGTCAAGGACCGTCCGGATTTCCTGCTCTGATCCGGCAAATCTTTCAAAATCAACCCAGTCAAAGGTGGACACCAGCTTCAGTTGTTCCGTGTGGGTCTTTTTGAACGGCTTACACTCCACACCCTGTCCAGATAAAATCTGCCCCGGCAGCTTGTCATAGCCAAGGGAGGAACCGCTGTCAAAAATGGGGGCGGCTCCGAGCCATTCCAGTGTGTTGGCGTCCCGCACCAGCCCAAAGTTGTTCTGGTGCCGGTCCTCATTGGCGATGAGATAATCCAGCACTATCATTTGATCCACAGCGTGCCGGATACTGGAAACCCCAAGGGCCTCACAGCAGTTCAGGTAGTGCTGATAGACGGAGATGCTGTTCCCTTTTTTCATGGACTGCATCACCCGCCACGCGCTGACCAGCTCCGTATCCGGGGTGATGAAGTCCTCACACACGCTATAGGGGACGCCATCATCCCAGAGCAGCGTATATGGGACGTGGGGGATCCCCAGCCGTTCTGCCACCAGCGAAGCGATCACTTCATTAAAAGGCTGCTGCATAAACGGGTTGCTCCCCGCTTTCAGCAGGCAGCGCTTCCCGTCGATGATCTTCCACCGTTTTTTCAAGTAGCCGTCTGAGGTGTTATCCGGGGAGCGGAAATCAAAGCCGGTGGTTTTAGATGCCTTGCCCAGCAGGACGTCACCGATGTCCTCAGAAAACGGATTATCAAAAAAGTTAATCTTCTCCCATTGCAGATCGTTACCCTGGGGCCTTACCCAATATTGGTCGGAAAGGCTCAGGCCGAAGCACCGTGTCAGAAGAAGCTGGGGAGCGGAGATATTCAGCGCTTCCAGTGCCTGCCGGATGCCGGAACGGCTGGCAGGGATGCATCGGTCGATCCACCAGGTGTTCAGCGCCGTGCGGTCTACAATTCCGTGCCTGTCCACCGTTCCCAAGGGAAGGTGTTCGATCCGATGAACCGTCCCCAGCTTTTGCACAGAGCCGGTTGCCTCATCTAATTCTATGTCGAGGACAGGGATATTTTTGTGCATCAGCGTGTATTCCATTGTGCCCTCCCCTTTTTCCTGTACTTGATGATTTATTTTACCTTATCTGGGCAGAAATAGCAACTCTTGATTGTTGCGGTCAACGTTTCAGCCCATCTCCATCCCACCAAGATACTGGGCCTCGGATACGTTGAATTCCACCTGAATCGCATAGTCACGGGTCAGGGTGACCGCCTTGATCAGATAAGAGGCTACCATCTTCTTTTCCTCAACAGAAGCGGTATCGAACATATCCGCCCAGGAAAGCAGCCGCTGGTGGCTTTCCCTGATCTCCTTGGCCATAGCGTCCGTTTCGATTGCCCGCTCCCGGAGGAGCTCCACCTGTTCCGCCAGTTCATCGACCGTTTCCTGCACCGTGTCCATACGCCGCTTGATCTGCTCAGGGGTAAACACACAGGTGCCTTCGATAGAGTCCAGCATCAAATTTTCCCATTTAGCAAGCTCCCGCACCGCTTTGCCATGCTCCGCCTGGACCTTGCGCAGCTTTTGCCTGCACTGGACAGCAGATTCCTGCACCTGCTGCTGAACCAATTCGCTCTCATTAATGGCTCTGGCACGTTCAAAAATATTGCGTAGCAGTGTCTCCACTACCTTGTCCACCTTTTCGGCCCGGTAGGTCGTGGGCCCATCGCAGAGGGTCTTATGCTGGGTGCGGTTATAGCATTTGTAGATCGACACCCTGTCGTTGGGATCGTGGCCCCGGCAGGCGGTAGACGCAAAAATGCGGCCACCGCAGTGGCCGCAGTACACATTGCCGGACAGTAGCGCCCGGCCCACATTTTTCTTGGGACACATCCGGGGCGGACGGTTGACGGTGGCCTGTACCCCATCTACCAGCGTGACCTCCGATTCCCACCGGGCAGCGCATTTCCTTTCGTAGTCGGCGGAGCGCTGGGCCCGGCATTTCGCCACCCGGTCATATTGCTCTTGAGTAACGATTTGGAGCTCCGGGATGATTTCAGACCGGGATTCGCCGCTGCGCAGGATGCCAACATACATGATATTCCGCAGGATATTTTGAATGGAGGAATAGTGGAAATGCTCCCCAGTCCTCTCATTTTTAATGCCGTTGGCGATGAGCTCCGAGGAAATGCGCCGTCCCCCATAGCCAAACCGATCCGCTAAATCGAAAATTTTTTGAACGACGACCGCTTCCGTGGGCTCTACCTCAATGTCATAGAGCTCCCGGTTCTTTTTGCCGACACGGCCATGCTTCACCAGCTTATAGCCAAAGGGGGCGCTTCCTCCCCGGAAGCGCCCCTCCTGCACGATCTGTGCCAGCCTGGTCTTGGTTCGGACGGAGGTCTTGAGGCTCTCCCCTGACGCCTGCCAGTACCGGATATAATTCATCAGCTTGTCCACATGATTGTCGAACCGCTGCTGTCCCTCCTCGGCGCTCCAGACCTCGATCCCGTTCTGAACGAACCACTCTACCACAAACGGCGTCTCATCCTCCTTACGGCCCAAGCGATCGAACATGAACACCAGCAAAATATCGAATTTTTGCTGTGCCGCATCCCGCTGAATCTCCTGGATAGCGTCCCGGTCTTTAGCGGACACTTTAAAGCCGGACACGCCTTTTTCAGCAAATTCCCGAACGATATTCCAGCCTTTTTCGGCGGCAAACTCCCGGCAGCGCTGTTTCTGCATGGGAATGTCATCCTTCTCCACTTGTCCCTTCGTGGAGACCCGGTACAGACAATAAACCTTTTTTGCCATGATGCTGTCCCCCATTATATATGTTGGCTTCGGATGTACGCGCCTTTCAGGATATCCTTCACCACAGCAATGACCTCCATATTTTCATCAGGGGCAAAAACAAGGCGCACCGTTGCCCCATTGATTTGCGATGGCGTAGTGCACGCCGTATTCGTTTTCTGTTTATTATCCATTTTCTTCTGTCCTTTCCCGAATGGTTTGGAGCGCTTGCTCCAGCTGAGACAGCGCCTGCTGTGCTTCATTGGGGAGCATAGCGGCCAGGGACTCTGCGGTTTGCAGATTTTCCAGGATTGAGTACAGTTCCCCTGGACGGAACCCCGTGTCCTGACAAATCACCAGGGATCCATTGAGACAGACGATCTGTAGGTCTGAATCCGGGGAAATATTTGCCTCACGCATCAGGCGTGCGGGAATTTGTATGGCATTGTTCTCTCCTGGGAAGCACTCGTCAATGGCATCAGACGAAAGCATGAATTCCCGGAACGTGTTGGTGTTTCCGTCCTGAGTCAGATAGGCTACCCGAACATGATCACCAGGAAACAGCCCCATTTCCTTCAAAACGGCAGATGGGATTTTCATACTCCCATGCCTGTCTATAGTAAATGTCATTTCAGAAATCTGCAAAGTATGTACCTCTCTTTCGATATATGGTCGAATTTGATCGCTCTATTCAAGACTGCCGGTTCACTGGAAGGCAGACCTGGAGTCCCAGACGCTCCAACACTTTAGGATAGAGCTGCCGCTCAAACTCCCGGTACGCCGGGGTGGACTTGTCCACCTCCCGGAGATTCGCCTTTTTGCAGGCAGTGCCGGGTATGGCCTCCCATTCCGCCGTTTTGAACAGAAACGCCTCCAGATACCGCATCTGCGTAAGGTTGTCCGCCAACTCGAACCAGCCGCGGGAATCCTCGTATGGGAATTGCTCGGATAACCGGAAGCCGGTCAGCTCCTGCGCCGCATGAAACAGGTGAAAGCCATTGCTGTCCAGGAACGGGGAGAGCACCTCGTAGATTTGCTTCGGTTCTACTGCGGCAGACGCGAAAATCGCCTGCGCCGCTTCTTTGAAGGCATTGGCCCGCTGTGCCTCCACATAAAGCCGGGAGCGCAGGCCGTCGATCTCGTTGTCCAGCGCCGCGCACCGCCTGTCCAGCGCATCATACCGCTGCCGGAACCGCTCGGTATGCTTTTTCTGAAGTTCCAGACGGGTCCTGGTTTCCGCCAGCTCACGTTCCAGCTCCTGCTGGCGGGACGAGGTGAAGATATCCGTCAGTCTCATTCGCCACAACCCAAATGGGCTCAAACTTTTTGCGGTCATTTCCATATCGTTTGTACTCCCTTCGATGTTGAAATAGTGCTTGATCACAGAAAAACAGGGACCGCCTGTTTGATGGTCAGGCGATCCCCGTGGCTTCCAAAATCAAGAATGCGGTCATCCTGTGCTATGCACGAAACCCAGAGAGGTCCAGCCGCCTTTTCATGCCAAAACATAGGCTAAGGGCGCATTTTATCAATGGGCCAGCTTAGCTTGGATAACCACAGATAGAAAATTACGAAAGACGAATCCTTCGCTTGCCCGTATTCGACACTACTCCCCCAGGCATCGGGCGACAGACTGAAACCATGCTGTGCACGTCACGGGAATCTCACCCCTCCGAGGATCTCTCCGAGCTGCCCCCATGAAAATGGCTGGACAGGAGTATCATTATGTACTGACGAGGTCGTTGCGAAACAGCTTGTCCTGCTGTTTTGTGGACGGATGGGTACCGCTCGCCGCCTTAATTGGCCGTCTTTTATGCGGGGAACCGCACAGGCGGGTCTTGGCGCATCCTCCAAAGTCGCTTTGCGCTTTTGGCGCTTCGTCAGGGAACGTATTTCAGTCGCCGGATATGACCGGGCTGGCCCGGTGTTTTTCAAGGTGCGGAAGGAGAAACGAAAAGACCCCCTCACTGTGTAGGCAGCGAGAGGGCCTTTTTTATAAGGTCATTTCAAAAATTTTTTTATTTTTTTGAAGCGCTGGGAGATTGCGGACTGAGAGCATCCCCATTTCAGCGCCAATTCAGACTGTTCATGCCCTTCCAGCACAATAAATGTCAGCAGTTCCAGATCCTTGGTTGAGAGCTTGACCAGCTTGGCGTGGCAGTCTGCATTGCTGATTGTGTCGATCCATGCATAACGGCCAGGGAAATCCTCAACGCCAAACGTAACTGATAGGGAGGAAAACCTTTTAAACAACGTGCTCGACATATCCCCGCAGTCACCGTACAAGTATGTATCTGGCAGGGGTTGGGTATGGTTCTCATAGGTTCGCCGGGCGAGGAATGAATTCCAGTCATATGTGTACATGGCCTTAATATCATCTGGCTCCATACCTGCGTCCTCATATTCCTTTTGGAGCCTTTTCCAGTCCTCATCAAACCGCTTCTTTTCTTTTGCATAGTTAAAACCCATGCGTTTTGCCTCCTAATCTTCTGAAATTGGGGTAAAACCCTTGATTTCAGAAGCGGAGGGCCCCGGCAGTGAGGCAAAAATACTTGACACTTTTCGATTCGTTTTAACAGTAAAGACTGTTGAAACGTGTCAAAAAGTGTCGAATAAAAAAAGGGTGCAAATTGCCATGCAATTTGCACCCTTTTTTTGAGGGAAATCATTATCTCGTTATGTCTATTCTCCAGTATTGTCTTGCGGAAGTGCAATAATAATGGAAAAGCATTTTTCCTGGTATGTGCACGACACTTTGATACGGCATCTTTCTCTCTGTTTAAATTTGGAATTGGGATTCAAAAGAAAACTGGGAAGCTTATTGTGACGCTTCCCAGCTAAAGATTTATGTGGCTATCCTCTGAGCGATCCGAAACAAAACACAAATTGCCAGGTTCAAGTGATTAGGCAGAGTTTCGGATAAAGCAAATGGAAAAGGCAGAAACAAAACTCTTTCAAATAGAACTGGAGATTAACATTAAGTAAACCGTAACTGTACTGAAACCGAGTGTCTTGGCCGTACTAACCAAAACAAGCAATTATGATTCGGCAACTACAAAAGCGGTAGCCATGTCGCCTGCCGTTGTTATGGAGACGAAAAGCGTTGTGATTTCAGCACGGTTCAATATTGTGCTGAGAAATTCGTCAACATAGATATATGGACTCCCGTCCTCATGATTTCTTGTTTCAATTCGACGATAGTCAAACCCCTTATCTGGTAACCTTGGAGCAATCGCTTTAAATGCGGCCTCTTTTACGGCAAATCGGGACGCAAGGTATTCTGCCGGATTTGTTTTTTCCTGTGCGGCGGACAATTCCCCTTGTGTAAATACTCTGGACACAACGCCTTTTGTCGTGCGTTCCAGCAGTTCTGCGATGTCTTTGATAGCAACCGCATCAATTCCGATTCCCTTAACCATAGTCATCACCTGCCTTATATGTTTTGTCAGTGTTCTAATGCGGAATCCTGGAACTGATAAGAAAGAATATAGTATTGCCGTTCGGTGTTGGATACAGGCAGTTCTCCTAAAAGCTCAACAATTTTGTCAAAACGATAATTTAGAGAAGAACGGTGCATATTCATCGCCTTTGCCGTTTGAACCAGATTCCTGTCATTCAAGTAATACATATAAAGCGTGTATGCGAGTTCAGTGTTGTGTTTGTGGTCGTGATCCATGAGACATTTTAGCGTTGGGCACAGGAAAACCTCCAGAGGTTCTTTTTGCAGGAACAGATTCTTCAGATGCACAAGATAATAATCCTCATAGCGATAGCATCCCGGCACGTCGTGGACGGCCCGAGCCGCTTCCAACGCTCTCAGAGCCTGATTGAAGTAGAAACGGATTTCCATTATGTTGGAGAAATTGTTGCTGAGAGAGGCGTATAGCTTATTCTTTACACAGAAAGCCTGGAAGGATGCGAACGATGTATCTGAGAGTTTGCCGCTGGGCATAACCGGAATCAGGGCAAGTATTTTCTTCTCGTAATCCACAATTCTGCTGTTGGCAAAAAGGTATTCAAGCTGATTGTGGATCTGAAGCATATTGACAGCGCCCGGCGTCAACTCTGCTGAAATGACAAGACAACGCATATTGTCGGGGAATGTACGATCCAGCTGATAGATAAACACCTGATAGGCACCACTCACCACAACCGCCTCATCCAGCAGATCAAGGATAAAGCGCTCAGACGGTCGTTTTCCGTTTTGACGCAGCAGTTCATCGTGTTTCATTTGCAGATAGATATAGCTGCGCAGAACCATCAGCAGTTCCTTGTCCATCTCAGTAAAGGTGTGGTCGAACTCGTTTACAACAATATGTCCATAATCCTTTTCCGCACTGACAGACACCAGCAGCTGGTTGATCTGCATCTGCTCATGGAAGGCTATGATTGGTTTTTTGCTCCTTTTTACCCGGCTGTGGAGGGCTCCACGATTTGCGAAGGTGTAATCGCCACTGGAAAATCCCCCATTTTCAAGCAGCATATCTGTTGTCTGGGATTCCTGCGCATACATCGCCTGTCTTGTTACACCGGCAATCCGATAGGAGGAGTCGAAAATCACGAGGGGGTTCCCCAGAAACGGATACGCCGCGTCAACCAGTGTCTGTACCCTGGCTCCCCCTGTCAAAGCGTCTAAAAGCACAGCGCTCAGGGCGTTTTTTTTGTTTTCTATGCGAAAGCGCTCCTGGATAACTTGGGCAATGCACTCAGTCTGTTCTGTCTGTACCAACAAAATACAGCCTTGACAGGTATGCGGTAGCTGCGGCTTCTCAAAAGCGGGGCCGGCGCAGAACACCAAATGGCCGCAAGGATCCTGTGCCGACTGTGTTACAGCCTTCAAGCTATCGCTGATATACACGGTGTCCGGGTCCAGTTGAGGAGGTGCATCCTGTTCCTTCAAAATCTCCCAACGTGTCAAAACATCATCTCCCAGGGGGGTGCCCAGCACCTCGGCTGTATCATGGGCATCAAAGATCTCTTTCAGCAGGTTGATTGTAATACACATGGAACCGGCCTCCTCCGGAGCATTCTTATGCTGTTTTCTGACATACATTTAATTATAGCAATTCATCGGGCTGCGTGCATCGTACAAGTTTGCAGGAAACAGATTGTTTTTTTCCTAAAGTTATGTACGTGGCATTTTGGTATGGCTGATCTTATAATCATAATATACAAATACAAGACGGCTTGCAACACAAAAGTTCATGGAAACATATGAGAAACAGGAGGAATACACGATGAAAGACACCTATACAATCCTGACGGTAAATCCCGGCTCAACAGGGACAAAGCTGGGACTGGTCCGCGGGGACGAGATCTTGCTGGACCTGAATGTGGATACCCCCAAGGAACTGTTTAAGGACTGCCCTGATTTTGTAGATCAGGTGCCGAAACGTGAGCAAATGATTTGGGATATGCTGCGGGAGGCAAATGTCAACCTGGAATCCATTGATGCCGTATCCGGCCGCGGCGTAGGCGTCCATTCCTGCACAGGCGGTACATACCTCATCAACGACCTTGCCTATGAGCACGCGCTGCATGACGTGGAGGGCATCAATCATCCCGCAACATTGGGCATCGTGCTTGCGGCCAAAATCGCCGAAAGGCTGAATGTGCCTGCGTATTTCGTCAATCCGATGAGCACGGATGAGCTGAGCGATGTGGCGCGGATGACCGGCATCCGTGGATTATACCGGCCCTCCCACGCCCATCCTCTGAATATGAAGCAGGTGGCGATTCATCACAGCCAACTGATGAAAAAGCGCTATGAGGACTGCAACTATGTGATTCTTCACATGGGCGGTGGGACAAGCATCGCGGCCCACGAGAAAGGGCGGGCTGTAGACAGCACCCGCATTGGAGACGGCCAGGGGCCAATCTGCCCGAACCGGAGCGGCGATCTCTGTATTGACGATGTGATGACCTTGATCCGGAAGGGCATGACGCCGGAGGAAATCAACGAAATTGCCTCCCGCCGGGGCGGACTCATGCAGCTGTGCGGCACCGATGATGTGCGGAAAATCCGCGGTGAACTGATTCCCGCCGGGGACAAACGGGCAAAGCTGGCGTTGGAAGCTATGGAATACACGATGGTCAAATGGGCCGCGATGATGGCCGGCGCCCTGCGGGGACAGGTGGACGCCATCCTGATGACGGGCGGGCTTGCCAACGACAAGGTTTTGGTGGAGCAGCTTACGAAGGATTTGAGCTGGATTGCCCCGGTCTACGTTTATCCGGGCAGCTTTGAGACAGAAGCGCTGGCCTCCGGGGCGATTCGGGTGCTGAGCGGCGCAGAAGAAGTAAAAGAGTATACGGGCAAGCCGGTATGGAACGGTTTTGATTTTGACTGAGACAGGACGGATGGGATTCCCAGCATTCACGGCCTGCTGTCCCGAGGGTGTACTGGAGATGAAATTCACCGCTGCCCGCTGTGATATGGATCCATTCGGCCGGATGCCGCCCTATATGTTGGCTAAGGTAATGGAGACCGCCATGAAACAACAGATGGAGATGTGCGGCTGGGGCAGGGAGATGGTTGAAAAAACAGGCGTAACGTGGGTTGTCGGGTGGACTTCGCTTCAAATCAGACGGCTGCCCCATGGGGGAGAAAACCTTTTGGTGAGGATTTGGCCGGGCCGAAAAAAATTTTCCATGCACGTCCGCAAGTATGCTTTTTTCACCGAGGCGGGCGAGCCGCTTGTAAGTGCCGCAGTGCTGTTTTTGCCGATGGATCGAAGAAGCCGGAAGCTGACGCTGACGGCGGATATTCCGGAACTGCCGGAGGTGATGCTCCCCGGGGAGGCGAATATTCCCAGCCTGCGCCAGCCTTTTCCCCATGAGCTGTCCCGTCAATGCGTGCGAACGGTATGCGCCCATGAAATTGATGAGAACGGCCACATGAACAACACCTGCTATCTCAAGTGGGCCAGCGAACTCTGCGACCAGGAGTTCCATGCGCAGCACAAGCCCCGATCTATCTGGGTTCAGTATATCAGTGAGCTGACAGAAGGCCAAAGGGTAACGCTGGAATATGCCGAAACGGGGCAGCGTTTTTTCATCCGTGGGACGGCCAATCAGGCGGATTCGTTTCTTGCTGTTATTCAATATGAATCCTGCGACCCTTCGGCGGCAGAGAACGTCTATACTAAATAAGATTTCCCGTAAAAAAGCATCAATAAAACTATTTTGAGAGGAGTGGCCAGACAGTATGATCGTGGAAAACAGAGGTCAGCAGCAAAGCGTGCGGTATGTAGTGGATACGGCCCGCTGCTGCGGGTGCAGGAGGTGTATCCGCAGATGCCAGGAGAACGTGTGGCAGTGGGATGAGGAACATCACCACGCGTATCCCAAGTATCCGGATGACTGCGTCCTGTGCTACCAGTGTGAAATGGACTGCCTGAACAATGTCATTGACATTCAGGCAATCTCCACCCTACAGGTGGACCCGCTGGAGTACAGCGCGGACTTGATGAAGAAATCGAAGGAGGCGAAGCAGTAATGGCAGATGTGAGAGATTACGGGGAACTGTTCACTGCGGATATCCTGATCGTCGGCGGCAGTATGTCCGGCCTGACCACCGCCATCCGGGCCAAGGAGAATAACCCGGAGTTGGACATCCTGGTCATTGACAAGGGGATCATCGGCTGGAACGGTCAGTCCACAAAGGCCGGAAACGGCATCCGCGCCACCTCGAAGGCCCCGGACGGTGTGATGAATGCCTTGGGATACCTGGTGAATGCCCACACCCCGTTTTTGAACGACCAGGAATTCCTCAAGCGGTATCTGGAGGTTCATCGGGATAACATCGACTACATGAAGCACTGCGGCGTCCAAGTGTCCTGCGATGAGGACGGCAACGCCATGCCGCTTACGTTTATTCCCAACGCACTGGATATGGCGGGCGTGTCCATCAACGTCAACGAACAGCTCCGGGCCTTTGCCCTGAAGTTGGGCATCCGCCTCATGAGCCGCGTCAATGTTTTTGAACTGCTGACCAGCAAAAAGGGCAAGGTCATCGGTGCCATCGGCTTTGACATGGATCACGGTGAGTGTAAGATTTTCCACGCGAAAGCGGTGGCCATGGCAACCCAGGGTTGCCATTTCAAGAAGATTGGCCTTGAATTTATGGGGTATGGCACCGGTGTTGGCGCCATGTACCGCGCCGGTGCGGTTATGCGCAACGTGGAGTTTTCTACACAGGTAGACGTGGTGTTCAAAAAGACCAACACCCCCATCTACGGTGGCTTTAACATGATTTGCAACAAGCACGGGGAGAACCTGACCAAAAAGTACATCGGCCACTTGGAATGGGAGGTGACTCCCGCCCTCGTCAATGCAATGGTGCAGGAGGTTGCCGCAGGCAACGGGCCGCTGTGGGTGGATCTGGAAAAGCCCGACGAGGTTCGCATGATGATTGGCGGCACGGATATGGATGAGTCCACCCAGCGCATGATGCGTGACAAGATGGCGTGGGAGCATCTGGTGTTTACCAAAACGGCAAAAAATATCGGCGAGGTGGGTACAAAGCCGGAGACCACGATCAAAACCGTTATCCAGGTGGAACCCATCAAGGTGGATACCGACATCAAAACAGACGTGGAGGGCCTTTGGGCTCCGGGCAAGGTGTCCACACAGGGCAACGCCTACTTCGGCTGGACCCGAGGCGACGGCCTGGGCAACGCCGCTACCACTGGTATGATGGCCGGCGACAGCATCGCACCCTATGCCGCAGCGGCGGACTGGGACGACATTGACCTGGAGCAGGTGGCCGCGTTTAAGGAGAAGATCTATGCGCCGCTGAAGCGCCCCAACGGGCGGCAGCCCAAAGAGATCTACGACATGATTGAGCGCTATATTTTCGATGTCAACAAGTGCGTCCTGAAAAGCGAGGCCGAAATCCGCAAGGTTTATCAGGACATTGAGGAGATGAAAAAGATCGTTCCCCAGCTCACCGCGGATGACCCCCATTCGCTCTCTAAGTGCCTGGAGGCGGCGGACACCATCCTGTGCCTGGAGATGATTTTCCGCTCCGCAGATATGCGTAAGGAGAGCCGGGGCATCATGTACCCCCACTACCGGACGGACTACCCCGAGATGGACAACGAGAACTGGCTGAAGTGGATCAATATCCGCCAGGGCGAGGACGGCGAAATGGAGCTGTTCACCGAGGACATCCCCATGTGGAGATATCCCATCCGCCCGGAAGGGTACAAGATCCCGGAAGGCCACACGGAAGAATACTACAAATAAGGAGGGGTGCGGGATGAACACAGTCAATATCAAAATCAACGGCTACAGCTATACCATGAAGCATGGGATCACGATTCTGGACGCATCCTTTGAAACCATGAAGTTTCAGCGGGAGTATTTGCAGCAGCCCATCCCCACTCTTTATTACCTGAAGGGCGTTGTGGATGTGGACGATTCCGGCGTCTGCGTGGTGGAAGTTGACGGCAAGCTGGTCAACGCCTCCACCACCCGCATCCACGAGGGGATGGAGATCCAGACCCGCAGCGAAGCGGTGATGGGTGCACGGAGGGAGGCGCTGGCAAAGATCCTGGCGATCCACAACAAGTCCTGTGTCTATTGTATGCGCTCCACCCAGTGTGAGCTGCAAAACCTGCTGCATGAGTACGGCTTCACAGACGAGGAGGAGCTGCCCATGAGCAGCATCCAGCCCCTGGATCTCTCTTCAGTGGTGCTGGTGCGGGACAATAACAAGTGCATCCGCTGCAAGCGCTGCGTCAATGTATGTGCCAAGGTGCAGGCCGTCTCCGCCATTGCCGCCACAGGTACTGGTTTGGACACCAGCATCGAGCCCGCGTCCCCGAAGGGCCTGGCCGCGGCCAGTTGTGTCAACTGCGGCCAATGTGTGGCCGTGTGCCCTGTGGGTGCACTGACCGAAAAGCTCCAATGGGAGCTGGTGAAGGAAGCCATTGCCGACCCGGATAAGTTTGTGGTGGTCCAGGTGGCGCCGGCTGTCCGGGCCGCCCTCGGAGAATCCTTTGAGTTCCCTGTGGGTGTTGACACGGAGGGCCGTATCGCCGGTGCGCTGCGGCGGCTGGGTTTCGATAAGGTGTTTGACACCAAGGTTGCCGCCGACCTGACCATCATTGAGGAGGCCAATGAGCTGGTCGAACGGGTCAAGAACCATGGCGTACTGCCGATGCTGACCTCCTGCTGTCCCGGATGGGTCAAGTACGCGGAGCATTTCTACCCGGATATGCTGGATAACCTCTCCACCTGTAAGTCCCCCCATACGATGTTTGGGGCGCTTATCAAGTCCTGGTACGCGGAAAAAATGGGCATCCCCAAGGAGAAAATTGTCACGGTCAGCGTTATGCCCTGCACAGCAAAGAAGTTCGAGATCACGCGTCCCGACGAGTGCGGCGCGGGGGTGCCGGACGTGGACTATGTGATCACCACCAACGAGCTTGGGAAAATGCTCAAGGACGCGGAGATCCAGCTGGAAGCGATTTCGCCGTCGGAGCGCTTTGATGAGCCGCTGGGGGATGGCACCGGCGCAGGCGTCATTTTCGGTGTGACGGGCGGCGTTATGGAGGCTGCTCTGCGCACGGCTGTGGAGAAACTGACCGGGAAGCCGCTGGAGAAGCTGGAATTTGTGGACGTGCGCGGCATGAACGGTATCAAAGAGGCCGCCTATGAGCTCAACGGCACAACGGTGAAGGTGGCTGTGGCCTCCGGACTTGCCAATGCCAACGCGCTGCTCACAAGAATCAAAAACGGTGAGGCGGACTATCAGTTTGTAGAGGTTATGGCCTGTCCCGGCGGCTGTGTCAACGGCGGCGGGCAACCCCACCAGCTGGCGGCTATGAGGGCCCTGCAGGACATTCCCGCCATGCGCGCGGCTGCGCTTTATCGCAGCGATGACCGCAGCGCGGTCCGGAAATCTCATGATAACCCGGCGCTGAACAAGATTTATGCCGAGTATATCGGGGAGCCTGGCGGAGAGACGGCCCATAAGCTGTTCCACACAAGCTACATCATGCGGTAACACCGCAGACTTTTCCTAAAACAAACCAAAAAGTATTGGTGCAATTCATGCGGCAATACTGCCGCATGAATTGCACTCCAGTGACCAACGATGATGTATGAAATCAGACAGGAGGATCGTAATGAGCTTTAACGATAATGTTCCAAAACTGAAACCCTATTCCAGAAGTGTATCCATCATTGGCGTAGGCGCCACTCCCTTTGTGCGGATTTTGGATGATCCGTCCGTCAACGGCCTGTGTGAGCCGGAGCTTTTCGCGTATGCGGCCCGTGACGCGATGAAGGACGCCGGGGTGGACGGCAGTGACGTGGAGTTTTTTATCCATGGTCAGGCGGGTCCGGGCTGGACCAGCAACTATGCCACCCCCAATATGCATGTGGCCAACTGGATCGGCATGAAGGCCAAAGGCTCCTACCACCACAGCGAAGCCTGCGCCACGGGATATGTGGCCTTGGAAACCGCGGTACAGTTGGTGGCCTCCGGCCAGTACGACATGGTGCTGAGCGGATGCATCGAGACGCCCTATTCTATCGCTTATCCCACCCGCGTCCTCACCAAGCGGCGCTTTGGCACCGATGCAATTTTCCATGAGACCCTTTGTTCCACCCTGCCCAGGGACTACACCCTGTTCACCCGTGGTGCCCTTCCTTTCAACTCCGAATCCTGGTTGGATTACTACGTCAAGGAAAACAACATCAGCCCGGAGGACGTGGACGCATTTATGACGGCGCTTTCCATCAACTGCCGCCGTGCCGCTGTGCTGAACCCCCTGTCCACCATCACCAGCAAGACCTATGACGAGCTGGCCGCCGAGGCCGGTATGGATTCGGCCTATGAGTACCTCCACTCCAAGTTCAACCCGCTGATCGGCAAATATATGCGCGGTTCCCATTTTGAGCAGCGCTGCGATGGCGCCGCCGCTGTGATTGTCTGCCCGACAGAAATGGCGTACAAGTACACGGATCATCCCATTGAGGTGCTGGGTGTGGGCCATTCCTGCCTTGAGAACGGCAACCCCAAGCTCGAGATGATTGCGACCATGAATTCTTATCGGCAGATGAAGGAGCTGACCGGCCTGACCGGGGCGGATATGGATCTGTTCCTGACCAACGATTTCTATAACCAGTCTGAGATGCTGGCTGCCGAGGTCTGTGAATATCTGCCTGCCGGAGAGGGTTGGAAGTACGTGCGGGACGGACGGATCGCATTTGATGGAGACCGTCCGGTGAACTCCAACGGTGGGCGCTGCCATTATGGCCACGCGGCGGGCGCGTCCGGCCTGCACGACCTCTATGAAGCCGTGCGGCAAATGCGCGGCGAAGCCGGAGCCACACAGGTGAAGCATGATGTAAAGCGGGCCATGCTGCGTGGGTTCGGCGGCGCGCAAAACCTGCTGAATATTATGCTGGAGAAAAAGTGAGATGGGAGGAAACGCTGTCATGACAAAGTATGATTTGAAGCCGATCGTAAAGACCTACTATGACGCGCTGGAAGAAGGCACAATCCTTGGTCGAAAGTGCCTGCGGTGCGGTCATATTGAGTTCCCCCCGTTCCTCTGCTGCAACACCTGCGGCTGCCTGGATACCGAGTGGATCGATTTGACGAATATGCGGGGCGTGGTAAAGCAGGCGCTGCCCACAAAGGGCGCTTTTGGAGATCCGGATTTCCGCGCTCAGCACGGCGACTACTTCGCTGTTGAGGTGGACGTCCCCGGTGTTGACCCCTTTAACACAAGTTTGCTGCACGTGGACTATGACAAGTATGCGGAATTTGATAAAGCTGTCAGCGAGCAGCAGATTGTGGTCAAGCCGTTGCTGATCCAGGATGAGGATGTCAAAGTCGTGGTGTGGGAGATCGATGGCGAGAGCGAGTTCAAGAAGATTCCTGAATTGAAGCCTGTGAAGAAGGCCGCAGAGCCTGCGGCGGAGCTGGGCAAGGCTTCCTCGCAAGCTGATGTGGATGACGAGGTAGCCCAAGCAGTGATTGACTGCGCGGCGGGGGCGTATGGTGTAGACAAGGCGGCTATTACACTGGATACCGACATTCGTGAGGATCTCTCCAACGAATCCATGAAGATGATCGTGATGATTTCCGAGATCGAAGACCGGCTTCAGGTCACTATTGAGATTCAGGAGGCCAGCCTGCTGAATACCGTCGGCGAGTTTGTTGCCAAGGTGAAGGAGCGGAAGGGAATCGCTGTCGATCCAAGGCCGGTTAATACGAAGAAAGAGCCCACAAGCAAGCAGATCCCGGCAAAAGCGGCTGCCGCTCAAATCGAAGACCCTGTGGCCCAAGCAGTGATTGACTGTGCGGCGGGGGCGTATGGTGTAGACAAGGCGGCTATCACACTGGATACCGACATCCGCGAGGATCTCTCCAACGAATCCATGAAGATGATCGTGATGATTTCCGAGATCGAAGACCGGCTTCAGGTCACCATTGAGATTCAGGAGGCCAGCCTGCTGAATACCATCGGCGAGTTTGTTGCCAAGGTGAAAGAGAGGCTTTAAGCATGAGCTTTATTGATTCCATTTTTGAAAAGGCAAAGGCCAACCTGAAGACCATTGCAATCCCCGAATATGATAACGATTACATGATGAAGGCCGCAGTGAAGGCGCATCAGGATAAAATTGCGAACATTCTCCTGGTCGGTCCTACTGCCGAGATTCAAAAGCGGGCGGAGGCGCTGAACCTGGACATCACCGGGATGAATATTGCGGACCCGGAGGATGCGGACTATACGAAAGCGCTTCTGGATCGCTATGCCGCTTTGCCCGAGAAGGTGATGCCGCGGAGCTTTATTGCCAAGCGGATTTCCAGCCCGCTGTATCTTGCGGTGTTGATTGAGGCAGTGGGGGATGCGGATGGTACGCTGGCCGGGGTCAATGCCACTACATATGAGTTTATCATGGCGGCTAACAGCACCATTGGCCTGAAGCCTGGTGTTTCCACAGCGTCCGGTGTTTTGATCGTGGAGGCGGAGGACTTCGACGGACTGCAGGGCACCTGCTTTGGTATGTCCGATGGCGCGGTCTGCATTTCCCCCACGGTGGAACAGCACGCTAATATTGCCATTTCCTCCTGCGAGACATTCCGGGCCATTACGGGCGTTGAGCCCCGGTGCGCGTTCCTCTCTTACTCCACAGACGGCAGCGGCGGCTCCAGCGAACCCGTCAAGAAGATCCGCGAGGCGTTGGCCCTGGCGCAGAAAATGCGTCCTGATCTCAAAATTGATGGAGAGTTCCAGACGGATGCCGCCATTGACGAACGTGTAGGCGCAAAGAAGGTAAAGCGTCCCAGCGAGGTCGCCGGCAGGGCCAACGTGCTCATTTTCCCGGACGCGGCGGCCTGCAACATCGGCTCGAAACTGGTGCTCCGCTTTGCGAAGGGCGTGAAGCAGTACGGCCCCCTGTACCAGGGGTTCCGCCTTCCCATTTTGGACTGCTCCCGGAGTGATACCGACGTGACGCTCTACAATAACATTGCTCTGCTCAGTGTGCTGGCAGCGGATAAGCATTCGTAATAACCACGGCTATATGCGCTATATCGTCACAGACGATACAAAAGGCAGTTATTGAGGAATCGAAAAAGACTATCTGAAAATCCTGCCAAGGGAGGAACGTATCTATGGACAGCAAACAGCTGACCAACAACCGCTTCGGCAAATGGGGCTGGAGCATGATTATCTACACGCTTCTGCTCTACTACATCTACGCGGGCCTGTGCGTGGACAGCATGAACCTCTACCCGGACGTATTTGCGGGCCAATACGGCATGGATCGCAACCTGCTTCTGGGCCTGGCCACCCCCGCAGGCGTCATCGGCGTATTGGGCGGCGTGGTATTCGGCCATATTTGTATGAAGATCGGTGTCCGTCTGATGTCTGGCATATCGTTGATCATCGCCGGTATACTGTATGTCATCTATGGCTTTGCAGGCACCCCTGTTATGTATCTGATTGTACTCACCGCGCTGTGCTTTGTGGGCAATGCCTTCGGCCTTATTTCCACCGCCACCCTGATGGGTAACTGGTTCCCCCGGAAAAAGGGCATTGCCTTGGGCTGGGCCACCATGGGTGCGCCTCTGGCCACTGCTACCTTTGTAGCCCTGCTGAGTGTCTTATACGATACCATCGGTCTGCAAATGACCTCCGTAGGCGTGGGTGCCGCGGTGGTGTTAATGGGTATCATCACCTTCTTCTGGGCGAAGGATTACCCGGAGGAGGTGGGGGCCTACCCCGACAACATCAAAGAGGGCAGTGAACAGTTGTCCGCCCAGTTCAATGAGATGAAATCCTACAAAAGTGACTTCACTGTGGGCCGTCTGCTGCGGGATAAGGATATGTGGCTCATTGCAGTCGGCTTTGGCCTCTTGTGGATGGTGACCGTGGGAATTGTGTCCCAGTTTGTGCCCCGGATGATCAGTGTGTGGGCTCCTACTATGGGGCCTGAGGCTGCTCAAGGCAAAGCCATGCTTATGCTCACTGTAGCCGCGCTGATTGGGCTGATCGGCTCCTATTTTTGGGGCTGGCTGGATCAGAAAGTGGGGACGAAACTTGCCTCTTGTGTCTATTCTCTGTCTTACATCGCCGCCCTGCTGTTACTGATTTTTGCCCAGGTGGAAATCCTCATCTACGTTGCCGTGCTCTTTGTGGGTTTTGGCATCGGTGGCCTGCTGAACTTGATGCCCTCCCTGGTCATCTCCGTGTACGGTCGGCATGACTTTCAGGCCGCCAACAGCTTGGTGTCCCCTATCGCCTCGCTGCTGCAAAAAGCCGCTTTTGCCCTGATGGCCGTGCTGCTCACTGTTTCCAACGGCGACTACACGCTGCCTTACGCTGTATTTATCGGGGTGGATGTGCTGGGGTTGATCCTGCTGCTGTGTGTCACGAACCAGTGTAAGGGCAAACAGGATTGATTTGTAGGCAGTTTCTGCCTTTCGCTCCGCGTCCCCCGCATACTTTTTGTGCGGGGGACGTTTTTTTAACAGTTTTGTTTCATACAGTAATTGCCGCCTATTACCTCGGCATTACTTTGCCCTGAGCGTTTCTACTCGCTTTTGGTGACATAGCGGATAACTCAATTTCCCGGCTATTTGATTTGGTATAGATTTGAGGAAAAACTCCCATTCTCCCTCCATCTGCTGGACTTCTCCACCAGCCCCGCTTTCACCAGATCCTCCAGCGCCCGCTTCACCGTTGAGCGGGACAGACTCACCCCAGCGGCGATGGTATTGATCCCCGGCCAGCAGGTGCCCTCCTTGTTGGCGTGGTCCTTGAGGTAGATGTACACCGCCTTGGCCCGCGGGCCCAGTTCGTGATCCTGGTAGATGGAATCATAGTAGGCCAATGTCTCACCTCCCATCGGTGGCCGGTGGTTGGTTAACCCGCTTCTTTGCGGAATCGGGCATCGTTGCCAGCGGCTGACTTTCTTTCTGCTGGTGAATGTCACCCTTATACTCGACTTGCCGCCCAGCCCGTCCCTCACGCGGGGGACGGGCTTTCTCGTCGTTCTTCGGATCTGTCCAGAACCGGGCGATGATGGCATCCTCTAACTCCTGTCGTCCGGCGTAGTACACCTTCCGCTGCCCATGCTCCGGGGTCTGGTAGATATCTCCGAAGGTAATGCCCCAATCCAGAAACAGCCGCAGCCTTGTCCGCATGGGGTGGGAGCCGGTTTTCATCACCACGAACTCACCCTTGGGGATGGACTTCAGTTCGTCCGGCGTCATGAGCGCCCGTTCCGCCATTTGGAGGGATTGGCTGTTTTCACCCTTCCCGTGGCTGATGGAACCGGACTGGACGGTGTAGGTGCCCAGGGAGCGGGACAGTTCCTCTGCGGTCTTACTGTTGGGTGCGAAGCCGCCGAAGATGGTGTCCTGCACATTGTCCTGGATAATCTCCGAGCCTTCGCGGCCATAATTCTTCTCCAACTGGGCCAGTGATTGGATGATAGGCACCAGCGTCAGCCTGCGGGAGCGCCCAGCGCTGAACAGCGGCAGGATGTCGAAGGGCGGCATGGTGCCCAACTCATCACAGAACAGCACTACTCGGTTCTTCAGCTTGCCACCGTTCTCGTCCGCCACGGAGAACAGCTCCCGCGCCAAGTTCTGGATCATCAATCCCGCCATGAAATTTTTCGTCTGATCTTCCTCCGGCAGGATCAAAAAGATGGCGGACTTTTTGCTGGCAAAGCTCTCGGCGTCCAGCGGGCTGTCGAAACAGATTGTCTGCTCCAGCTCACTGTCCAGAAAAGCGTTTAACCGGGACAGCACGGTGGACAGCACTGACGCCATAGCTTGCTCCGAGGTGTTCAGCGCGGCCCCGGCAAACCACCGGGCCTTATGCTCGGAGGGCAGGCGGCTCATCAACACCTGGAAACAGCTTTTGCCTTTGGCCTGAGACGGCTCCAGCAGATCCTGCACCAGCTTGAACACGGACACGATGTGGCGGCGCTCCTGGAGTTTGCCATCGATCTTTTTCGGGGGAAGGAATTCCGCTAAAAGCAGGATCACCGCTGTCAGGAGCCCTTCAGCGGAATCGTAAAAAAACGCATTCTGTCCTCGGTTACCACTGTCCCCATCTGGACTGATGATGGTTTTGGACAGGATCTTGGCGTACTTCTCCGCCTTGGCCCGTGCCGCCAGATCGTCCGGGCGCTCCGCCGCCTCGTCCATGTAGCGGTTCACCAGCGTCAAAAAATTGAACCCGTCAGAGCGGGTGGGGTTGCGCAGATCGATGACCGACACCTGGTAGCCATAGCAATTTTGCGCGATGGCTCCGTAGTTCCGGGCCAAATCCCCCTTGGTGTCCAAGGCCAGATAGCTCATCCCGCAGGCGCAAGCGTACTCCAAATTTGGGTACAGGAAGAACGCCGTCTTGCCTACGCCGGACGCACCGATCATCAGGCAATGGATGTCATCTTCGTCCACCAACGCAGTAACCTTGTTCTTCTTTCCCAACGAACCCAGCACCAGCCCCTGGGCTTTGGGGAGATTCTCCCCCCTCCGCCATTCGGCAGGGCGGAAGGGGATGTGGGCAAAGGTCTTTCCGATCTCTTTCGGCGTAGCCCACCGGGCGGTGCCGTGCTGGCCGTCGCCCACCGGCTTGGCCTTGATGCTGTTGAGCGATCCCCGGCTGGACAAAAAAGAAGCCCCGCCAATGACCAGCAGGGCAGCGGCGGCGACAATAAGAATGATAAATTGTTGGGGCATAGGCGGCACCTCAGTACGGGTACGCCATGCCGTCCGCCATGACGCCGATCTGGTTCATGGGTGCGGCGCCGATGGTGCACTCAGGCTTCGCCACTACCCCATGGTGATGGAATGCGGTAGCCCCGCCCTGGTGGGCGTAGAGATGGGGCGGCTGCTCCTGAAACCGCTCGGGGAACATCCGCACCGCAGTATCCCGCAGGATGTCCAGGTCGGTGCTCTTGGCGGCCCGATAGACCACCACCAGTTCCTCTGCGCTGAGGGTAGGGGCAAAATTGGGTGGTTGCCGGCGGAGCATCTCGGCCCCACGGCGGCGGCAGTAGTCACGATACGCTCTGTTCATGTTGCTGATTCTCCTCCATTTCCTGTTGAAAATTTGCGCACAAATCTTCGTTCCAATCTTTGTTGATGGGCACCAGCGCATTTACTTCCAGCCTCTTTTCCCGCACCACCTTCGCCAGCCGCCTGGTGGCAAGCTGCCCTGCCTGGTCGTTGTCCAGAGCCAGGTGGATGCTCTCAATCTGCGGATACCGCTCCAGCATCCCCAGCATGGCCTGGGAGGACGTGCCGCACAGCGCAACATAGCTGTGCCTGGCCCAGCCGCTGTCGTGGAATTGGGAGAGGAACGACAGCATATCAATGGGTGCTTCAAACACCGTCAGGTGTTCGCTGACCCCCGGCCAGTTGAAGGCGTAACGGAAGTCACTGCCCTCCACGGTCATACGGAAAGCCTTACCCTGGCTGTTGGTGCTGCGCTTGTGGGCATGGCGGGCAGTGCCATCCTTATCCATGCCGACAAAGACAGCGTTGTGATAGCTCTTGTCCTCGTAGACCAGCCCCAGCCGGACGAAGGCGGTGAGCACGTCCCGATTCAAGTGCCGGGATTTGAGCAGATATGCGAACGCCCGCCGGTTATCCCCGTTGGCGGGCGGCAAGGCAAAGGACCTTTTTATTCTTTCCCGGGGCGTGTCTATCTTAGGGTCGAGTAGGGCAATGTCCTCCCCCAGCAGGGTGAGCATAGCCTGCTGGTAGTTCATGCCGTAAAACTTTTTGAGGAACGACACCGGACCGCCGCCCTGTTCGGCGGCATGGTCGTACCACTCGTTGCCGGATACGGTGACGCTGTGGTCACTGGTCATACGCAGCTCAGGCCCGGAGCGCACCAGCTTTTCGCCCCGGCTGCGCAGGAACTCGGGGAGATCCACCAAGCTGGCCTGACGTTTTTGTTCGTCTGAGAAATGGATGTAGGACACTTTGATACCTCCCTGTAGAATTGATTTTTGTTGTAACGCATGATACAATGTGGGCACATTTCTATGGTCAAGGGCGGTGCACTGCTGTGGTCGAAAAACTCTTTGAAGAACTATGTGCGTTGGACGAAGTGGAAGCCCTCGCCTTGGGCGGCTCCCGTGCGGGAGAGCATTTTGACAAGGCATCCGATTATGACGTATATCTGTATTGCAGTGAGCCGATCCCGGAAGATGTTCGAAGGGATATCCTGTCCAAATACTGTTCCGTCATGGAGATCGGAAATCATTTTTGGGAGTATGAGGACAACTGCCGTTTGAACAACGGCATAGACATCGACCTGCTCTACCGGGATCTGGACGCCTTTACCTCCGATGTGGCGCAGGTCGTGGAGCAGTTTCAGCCCTGCAACGCATACACTACCTGTATGTGGTACAACCTGCTCACCTGTAAGGTGATCTATGACCGGGAGGGCCGTCTGGCCCAGGCAAAGGAGCGGTTCTCCGTACCCTATCCCTCTGAGCTGCGGGAGAATATCCTGGCCCGCGGCTGGCAGCTGCTCCACAGCTCCATGCCCGCCTATGATGCGCAGCTTATCAAAGCGGTGAAGCGGGGTGACATGGTGAGCATCAACCACCGTGCGTCAGGTTTTTTGGAGACCTATTTTGACTTCCTGTTCGCACTGAACCGTGAGGCTCATCCGGGGGAAAAGCGGCTGATCCAGCTTTGCCGTGAGCGGTGTGCCGTGCTGCCTGCACACTTTGAAGAAAACCTGGAGCGGCTGCTTCTCGACTTGTACCATGCCCCCGGACAGGTGGCGGCGGATCTCCAGACGATGATCTTGGAGTTGGAGAAGATCTACCAACCGTGAGCAGTGAGGAGCAGACCTCGAAGGTCAGCCCATGGTCTGCTCCTCATGATCGTCTGGCCTGTGACCCATGGCAATCTTCTTCTCACGGATCTTCCGCTTGAGCTTGCTGTCCACCGCAACCCGCATCCCGGTGGCAGACTGCGGGTGCTGCTCCTGGAAGACGCGGGCCATGTGGTAGAGCAGCGAGGACGTGGCATTGAATACTTGACCAGCAGTTGAAACTTTGGCCTTGGCCTGAACCGGGGGAGCGGCGGGCTGTGGGAGCGGTGGTGTATCGTCATCCGTTGACACGGATTCCGCCGCCTGCTCTGCTTCGTCCGTTTTCATGGATTCCACCACCTGCTCCACCTCGCCCAGCCGCACCGCCTCCGCAATGACAATATTTTTGATCCGCTTGAACTTCTTCTGCTGAGACAGTGGAACGCGCTCCAGATCGTCCTTGTAGGTGCGCAGGACTTCTTCCCGTTCCTGATACCACAGGTCGTAGGCTGCGGCGACGCGGGGATCTTTCTCCAGCTCATCCACGATCTGATCCGTCAGGGATTTCAGCGCTGGCGGCAGATACCCGTACTGCTTTTTGCCGGAGCAATTCTGGAGACGCTTTGCCAGCTCCAGCATCAGCAATTCGATGCGCTGATTGCCCAGCGTTCCGGTTTGCACCTCCGAGACCAGCTGACGCATGACCTCCTCTGCGTCCTCGGTGAGTTCATCCCGCCGCTGGGTCTGCCTCTGGTAGATGGCGATCAGGTCTTGCTGAAAAATCTCCTTTGCCAGCATGGACTTGATGTCCGCGATGCCGGACTTGGTGAGGAAGCCAGACTTGCCGTCCGCGCTGTAGCACACCATGTGGACGTGCGGGTGGTGACCCTCATCGTGAAAGGCAGCGTACCAACGGAACTGGCTGTAGGGGATCTTCATCGCCTTCGCCATATCCATGGCGTGATTGGAGAGCAGCTTGCGCCAGCGGGCGGCGTTGTCGTAACCCAGCCGTGCCGCGTCCTCCCGCCGCAGGGAGATGATGGGCAGCCACACCACGCCGGGATGTTGCGCCACCTCATCCGCTACCTGGGAGAGCACCAGCGGACTGTCACCAGCGGTGAACAGACCGTGCGACCCCAGCTTCTGCACACGGGGACGGTTGGCGATGTAGTCCACGTAGTTCTCACGTTTCGCGATTGCCTCGTAGTTGTCCTCGATGGCGCGGGTGATGAACTCGGATGCGTTGCCCCGCGTAGGCGCGGCCTGGTAGTCCGCATACTCGAACAGCTCCCGGCTGGACGGGAAGTCCCGTAGGAGACGCTCCACCATCCTGGCCTGTTTTTTCGTGACGGGCTTCCCAGCCGAACCGGGATCGACGCGCTCCACACCTTCGCGGGTGGAGATGTAGCCCACGTAGTTGCTCAAATGGGCGGCGGCTTTCACACCGCCGCCCTTGATGTGCGGGCACTTGAAAATGACGCGCGGCGTAAAAGACCACCTCCGTGTTTGTTACTTCTCTGAGTTAAAAATCTTAGAGAGAATACCTTCAGGCCGGTTCCCTGTGACCCATGGCTCGGTCCAGCGGAAAGGCGCAGCACCCCCCTGGCGGACGATCATTTCTTGTGCGCACTACTCCTCGCCCTGATGTTTCACCAGCGTGTCCTTGAACGTGATCGCGCCGTTCGTTTTCTTGACCTCCTGGACACACCGCCAGCGCAGCGCGTCCAGCTGGGTGCTGTCGATCTCCAGCCCCGCCGCCAGCACGTTCATCATCATGCTGATCTCCACCGTGAGCTTGAACAGCAGCCGTGCGATGCGATCCTCGCTGCACTGGATGGTGCCCCGCATAGCGTGGACAAAAATCGGCGGCAGGAACTCGGTGGTATCCTGGGTGGTGAGATAGGCGCAGTAAAATCGGAGCGCCTCCTCTACGAATTCGTTCTGGCTCCGGCAGTTTGCACCCGGCATGGCTGCTTTGATTTTCCTGTCGGTATCCGGGTCGATCCGCATCAGAAACTTTACTTTTTCTTCTGCCATTTATGAACCTCCTCGGCCAAAAGTGGATTTGATAACACTTTTGATACCTGAATAACTGCGGCAACCGCCGCAGTGCTTGCTCCGCTGATAACAGATTTGATTGCATCGTCCAAAAAGTGATGGCACCCGGACGTGGTGGAAAGATGATTCAAAGCCGTTGAAAGCTCTGCAAAACCGTATTCCCGCCCCGCGTTGCGGGGCGGTGTGTCAGGCGGTGATATCACCGCTTTATCCCGCTCAAAAATCGAACCTTCTGTTTTGCCCTCAAAACCCCGTCCACCGGGCCCTCCTGGGCGGTGCAAAAGGGGCGGCGGCGAGGACTAAAATCCCTGTCCCGCCACGTTTGCCCACAAAGGGACCAACGCCGCGCCCCGCCACCCCGGAGGGGCACGGGGGCCACTTCGCCCGTGGAAGGCCAACAAGCCCCCTCAAACGGGCAAACAGAGGGAGACAGGGCGAGACAGGGCAGAGCCGTCCTGCGGATGCGGAACGGCCCTCTGTATTGCCCTGGCGGGCGGTCATACTTTACCGCTCACAGGCACGGCCCATCCTGCGGTCCGGACAGTTTCTGGCCTGCCTGGAACGCGGCGTGGACATCATCCAGCTCTGTGTGGAGCCCATCCGCCAGCTTGGCGGTGTTGGGCCGCAGGGTGGTCAGGAGCAGATCGTCCAGGCCGCACATCTCCGTGACCGACCGTGCGGTGTTCAGCAGCGCCTGCCGCTGCTCCGGGGCGCACTCCTCCCGTGCGGCCGTGCTGAACAGAGTCCAGACCAGACCCATCTGGGTCACCGCGTCCGGCACGGTATCCAGCTGGCACGTGTCGATCAGGTTGGGCAGGTTCGTGCCGTCCGCCACAAACTTTTCGGCGCTGGCGATCTCCATGTCCAACCAGGCCAGCAGGGTTTCACCGTCATTGCCCAGACCATGGACCGTGTGGAGCGCCTCCAGTGCGGTGCGGAAGCCCTTCATGCAGTCCGGCATCTCAGTCTGCACGGTGTCCAGCATGGACACCGCTTCGTGGGCGATCAGGGTGCAGACCTCAATGGGGGTAAGGGACGTTTGATTGTTGGTGTTCATTTTGTGCATCCTCCTTCATTTGATTCGGGGCTGGCAACACCATGCCACACCCGGCCCCGGATATCCATTCAGCAAAGCCAACGAAATCATTGGGGTAGCTTTCAGCAGAACCAACAGCGGGGATTACATCGCGGGCCCCACGGGCGGCCCCACCTGGGATTCCTCGCAGCGGATCGCCCTGGGTTCCAGGTATTTGATGAAGATACCCAGCCGCTGTTCCCATTGCAGGCAGTCCTGTTGGCTGGCGTGCCGCGCGGCAACACACACATCGCGGATGGCGTAGACATCCTGGCAGCCCACCGCATCCAGCGCAGAGAATCTGCCCTGATCCAAGTCGATGTCCAGCACGGCTTTCATGCGGCCCGTGCCCTGGCGCAGCCCGTCCGCGCATTCCCAAAACTCGTCTGGGGTGATCGCCATCGCCGCAGGGATGGCTTGGACAAACCGCCCGGTGGAACTGCTTTTCCGCAGCAGGTAATCCCGCAGGCGCAGGGCAGTGTGGTATGCGTCCATGGCGGCATTGCCCTCCGCCAGCAGATGATCCGTCCGGCCATCCTGGGTGACGCGGAGTGCTGAGAAGCGGCGTGGGTTCATGCGCCGCCCTCCCGCTCAGGCGGTACGGCGCGCTCCTTCGGTGCGGGCCGGGACGGACGCCGGGGCCTGGCTGGGGGCGCGGCACGGCTGTCCAGGAACTCCCGCACCGGCACGGGCACGGTCTGCTCGTAGAGCTGCGCCAGCGTCTCCTCCAGCCGCACCTGTGTGGAGGTGCCCTCCTTCTTCAGCGAGAACTCCAGCGCGCTCAGCTTGTCCTCGTCAAAGGACAGGGCGATGTTTACTTTTTTCATGTCATTCGTCTCCTTTCAGAATGTGTGGAACTCAAAACGCTGCGCACCTCCTACGGCGTCATATCGCCCATGGCCTGCTCTGCGTCTTGAAAATTTTCGTAGTCCTCATTGAACCGTTCCAGCTCCTCGGGCGCCACATCGGTGAGCACCACCTCCAGCCCCTCCGAGGACGGATAGATCTCCGCCACCCGCGCGTCCAGCAGGGCGGTGTAGTCCTCCTGTCCGGTGGGGGTGAGTTCTTGCAGGAACTGCGCCAGCACTGACGTGCGCGCCTCCTCATGGGTGAGGAACACCAGCCCGCCGCCCATCAGCAGGGGCAGGACGTCCCGCACCCGGAGGCCCGGCTTTTTCTCATCCACACTGCCCTTGAACCCTTTGCAGAACTCCGGGTGGAAAGTGGTTTCGATGGCGCCGCTGCCGATCTCCACCGCCGCCACTTCGGGGCGGCGCTCCAGCGTCTCTTTGAGCATGGTATCCAGGCCGCTCCCCTCGGGGATGATCAGCCCGAACTTCTCCGCCAACTCCTCGCAGTAGACACACCAGTAACCGCTGGCGGTGTGTTCGGTGCCCTGATGTACGATGTGATCCGCAGCCCGCTCCAGCTCAGCGTTTAAGATGGATCTCGCCTGCGGCAGATAGGCCGCGTACCTGGCGCGGGCGGTGCCCTCGGAGTCCACCAGCACACCGTCCGGGCGACCCCCGGCCAGCACCAGCACACAGCCGGTGACGCCGTCCCACCGGTGCATCAGCTCGGCGCTGTCCGCAAGGAACGCCTGTTCCTCCTGGGGGTCGATCAGGAAGGCGTCGAACTCCGGACCGGAAAGCTCCACCACCTTTTCCACCTGGCACCAGGACGGGCGGAGCCGTTCCAGATGACGGATCAGGTCTGCTTTGATTTTCATGCCGCGCTCCTCCTCACGGTAAATAGTATCTCGGGTTTGTCCGCTGTCCGTTCACCCGCACCTCGAAGTGGAGGTGCGGCCCCGTCACCCGCCCGGTGGCCCCGGACAGGGACACCACATCCCCGGTCTGGACGGTCTGGCCCTCCCGCGCCAGCAGGCGGGAGTTGTGGCCGTACAGGGTGAGCAGGCCGTTCCCATGGTCGATCATCACGCAGTTCCCATAGCTGCCGTTGTAGCGGGACATCGTCACCGTGCCGCCCAGCGCCGCCCGGATGGGCGTGCCGGTGGGCACCGCCAGATCCATCCCGGTGTGGCCATTGTCCCACCTGCCGGTGATGGGGTCGACGCGCCCGCCGAATTCAGAGGTGACAATGCTCCGCCAATTGGCCCCCACCGGGGAGCAGAAGCCGTCCGCGCCTACGAAGGGCACGCCGTCATCACCGGGGATGCCGCCCTCCGGCGTGGTGGGGTAGCCGTACTTGATGAGGCTGTACACGCTGTCCGCGTTGGCCTTCTGCTCCTCGGAAATTTCAACGCCCAGCGAGGCGGTGAGATTGGCGTACACCGTGGCCATGTCCTCAATGGGGATGGCCACGGTGTAGATTTGCTCCACCTGGATCTCGTTGCCGTCCTCGTCCGTTGTGGTGACGGTGCGGGTGCGGATTTCGCTGGTGGCGAAGCAGTGGGCGAACTGGGCGATGGGCGGGGCCTCGCCGCCGAAGTACAGAGAGAAAAACACAGCCTTGACCCGGATGGGGTCGAGGCTGTTCCCGTCCTCCATGTTGGACTGGATGGCCGCGATGGCCTCGTCCAGTTCGGCAAAGTGTTCCCGCGTCGCCTCGATGCACACACGGTACTCGGCGGGGATATTGTCGGGCAGGGGGCCGTCCTGGAAGCAGAGCTGGGCGGCGGAGATGTTGTGGTCCACCGTGCCGGAACCCAGCACGCACAGCAGGGCCATCACCACGATGATGGGGGAGAGGATGACCACGACGACCCAGCCGATCCCCTTCCGGGTTTTCTCGTTGGAGAGTAGGGTGACGGTGGCTTTCGCCACGGTGACGGGATCAACCAAGGGTCATCCCCCCAATCTCAGGCTGGGAAAGTTCCTGATCCTCAGCTTGGGCCTGAAGCCCCTGCCAGTGCTCCCGCAGGGATTCCAGTGTGTCGTTTACCCGCAGACCGTGGTTCTGGACTTTGGCCCATTCCTCATACTCGCCCAGATCCATACCCTGATCCAACAGGATTTGTCCCGCGTCAAGGCATCCGAACTCCACGCAGGCGTGAAGGGAATCGAAGCTGTCCGCGCTGACGTGCAGTCCCATCTCCAGCAGGTGCGCGGGCTGCCATTTATCGTTGTGGGTACAGCAGTGGCGGATAACCTCCGCGAAGCAGGCGTCGGCATTGAACCCGCCCTCGGCCAGCTTACCAGAGGAACTGTAGTCATTAGCCCGAACCGCATCCAGCAGCAGGAAATACGGCGCGGCCTTGAACTGCTCCTGCGTAAGCTTCATCACAATGTCGGCGGCGATCCATTTGTGATCCTGGTAGGCGTAATGGGCCATCTCCCCGTGGAAGGACGGGACGAGGCATTCCGCACGGACTTCCGCCTGTTCCAAAAGAAACAGCACCTTTTCTCGGTCGGCAATGTCGACTGCCTTTTGACAGGCGGTGCGGTAGGCCGGTTCAGAGAACCGCTCCGCATCTGCCAGCAGCAGGGCGCTCATCTTCCGGCCCACATCGCCGGGGCGGCCCGCCGCCTCAATCAGCAGATCGTCCGCATGATCCTTCAACAGCTTGGGATACAGCTCCTTAAAGACGGACAGATCCCCATCCCGAATAGTCAGAACCGCCTTGTCATAGCCGGCCATGCGCAGGGGCCGCTGGCCCACCGTGTCCATATAGCCTGTGATGCTCCCGGTCACGCGGCGCAGGAGCTGCTCGGTCTGGGACATGGCATCCTCCTGCCGTTCCCGCTGTTCCACCAGCGCCTCGATGATGGTGCGCTGCTCCTGCTGGCTCAGATGCAGCACCGCGCCGCCAGTGTCCTCCTCCACACCGCCGATCTTCATATACCGGGCATGGGTAGCTTCGCCGCCGTGGAACGCCTTGGTGATGGCGGAGGAAATCAAAAACATCCGATCCAGATCATCCCCGCTCTCGCCCAGGGTCTTACCGGTGATGAAGCTCTTGGTGACGGGCTTGCCGTCCTCGTACCACTTGAGGTACACATCCAGATACACGCCCTCGCTTTCGCCGTAGTCGGTGGTGCAGAAAATATCCGCGTCTTTCGGAATTTCACGGTCATTTTCCCACTCGTCATCCATCAGAAAATACTCATCAGGGAGATAGCCCATCCCCTCCAGACGGTGCTTCAGCTCCTGAAACACCTCCTCGGCAGTGGGCTGGCCCGCATATGCCAGCCTGCGGGGATCTTCTTCGGAGGGCTTCCACCGCTCCAGTTCGATAATGTCCATGTTCTATGATGCTCCTTTCTCTGATTTCACTTGCCTCCCGCCTTTCCGAACCTCTCCGCCTTATATCCCGGCGCGTCCACCACCAGCAGGAACCTGTCGTTGCCGCATTTGTAGAGGCACTCGTGGGCCACGGCGTTGTTCACCAATCCGTACTCCCAGCGGTTCAGTTGGAGGTTGTCCCGGAAAAACCGGGCGTCGATGGAGCCGCAGTTGAATAAAAACTGATGGGTGGGGATGGAGAACAGGGGCCGGGTGAGCTCGGCGATGCCGGGGAGGTTGAAGTCCTCCAGGTTCTGGCTGGCCAGCATCACCGCCGAATCCTTTTTCCGCACCCGCTTCATAAAGCCCCGGATGTATTCGATGGCGGTGGGGTTGGACAGGAACAGGTACAGCTCGTCAATAGAGGCCACGGTGCTCCCCTCGGTGAGCAGGCGGTGGCTGAGATAGGACAGCACGTTGAACAGCAAAGCGTTGCGCACACTGGCGGCGGCCTCGGTCAGCCCCTTGCAGCCGAACACCAGGAAACGGCTGGACGTGATGTTGGTGGGGCCGTTGAAAAACTTGCTCTCCGCGCCCTTGCACATGGAGTGGAGCCCCAGCAGGATCTCCTGTAACAGCGCCTGGGGATAGAGGGGATGCTCCTCGTCCCCGTAGTGCTGGTAGGCGTCCTCGATGACCGCGTACAGGTCGGACAAAACAGGGTAATCCACCGGGCGCAGCAGGGAGAAGTCTGTGGCGTCATTCAGCCCGAACTTGGCGTACAGCCGCTCCAGCATCAGTTCGATGGCGTCCACATGGCGGTCTGAGAAATCCTTGTAGGCCCGGAAAAAATCCTTCAGGAAGGAGATGTGCTGGCTCAGGCGGGAGTCCTGTTTGAACGCGTCGGGGGCTTCGGGATCGTCCTCCCCGTCCGCGCTCCACAGCTTGGGCTCCAGCGGATTGATGCGGTACTGCCCGCCCATCAGATCCACGAAGCAGCCGCCCAGATTGGCGCTTAAATCCACCAGCTCGTGCTCGGGGTCGAGACAGACCACGGACTTGCCGCCCTCCCGGATGTTGCTGATGAGCAGCTTCATCAGGTAGGACTTTCCCTGGCCGGAGTTGCCCAGTATGAGCACGTTGGCGTTGGTCTTGTCCTCGTCCCGGCGGTCCAGGTCCACGATCAGGTTGGAGCCGAATTTGTCCTTCCCGATGTAAAAGCCGTGGGGGTCGGTCTTGCCGGAATAATTGCAGGGGTACAAATTCGCCACCGAGCCCGCGGGCAGCACCCTCTCGTACTGAGGCCCGAAGGCGTTGTACCCCGCCAGGTTGGCGGACAAAAAGCCCTCCCGCTGGCGGAGCAGGAGGGGGTCGGCGCTCAGCTTGGCCCGGACGAGCTCGGCGGCCACCTGGTCCTTCAGGGTGCGCAGCCCCTCCAGATCGGGGGCGGATATGTCGATAAACACGGCGCAGTGTACCAGCGGTTCCCGGTTCCGGTGCATCTGGGTCACCAGCGCGGCCACGTCCTGGAGGTCGTTCTCCGCCGCCACCGCCTGCTGGAGATCGTTGGTGTTGGCCCGCCCGAAGCGGTTTTTGTTGCTGGCGTTCTGGATGATCTGCTTTTCCTCGGCTGGGGTGACCTGGCGGGCGTAGATCTGGAGGTTCACCCCATTTTTCTCGCCCAGATGCCGCAGGAGCGCCAGCTCCTCGGTGGAGGTGGGGTAGCCCCGCAGGGCCATGAAGGTGTGGTACACCCCGCCGATGACGGCGTGATCGGTGTTGAACTTCACCACCGAGGGGGCGGTCATGTCCAGGAAATCCTTGATCTGGGGGACAGGGGCAGGCTTTGCCGCCGCCTTTTTCTTCTTCTGCGGTTTCTTAGCCATTTGCGCTCACGCTCCTCTCGCCGTCAAAATCGGGAAAAAATTCGGCGGATACGTCCTGCTGGTAGTACACCGCCAGCAGCCGCTTCACGTCCTGCTCCCCGGCCAGCCGGACGTGGAAACCCCGGTCCAGCAGGCTTTTTTCGGTGCGCCGGGGGTCGGTGGGGCTGTCCTTGTCCACGGGGTAGACCAGCGCGAACTCCCGCGCCGAGGCGGTGGACGATTGGATGGCGTCCAGGTGGGTGGCGTCCCGCTCCAGCAGTTCCCTCACCTTGGGCTCTGTTTCCTCCTCCAGCCGCCGCTGGTAGTACAGCTTGTTGGCCTGGAAGGACTCCCTCGAATCCAGCGCCAGCAGGCGCACCGAGGGGGTGGTGCGCAGCAGGTCAGCCAGGGCGTTCACCAGTCCCTGTACCCCCTCGGGGGAGAGTACGGAGAGGTTGTCCGGCCTGAGCATAAAAAAGACCAGCTCACCTTTGGCGGTCTTTACGCCGTGCTCGGTGAGCTGGGTGATCCCCATGAGCTGCCGGGTAGACTGATGCTCCCGCAGCTCCTTTTTCTGTTTTTGGTTCAATTTTCCCGCTCCTTCCACTGGAAATGTTGTTGTTTCAAAAATAAAAAGCACATGGCGTATTTCAGAAAATCCAAAATGCTGGCATCCTCCACCCGGATGCTCAGGAAAGCATAGAGCACGGTGCAGATAAGCGGCGGCACCAGCCGCAGCTCCACCAGCGCCAGCACGGACAGCACCAGGCAGATGCCGGTCACTGCCACGTCCCGCAGCGCCCACAGCCATAGGGTGGGCTTCGCTTTCAAGTCGTTGGGGTAAATGTAGGTCAAATTTGATTCGCCTCCGTTCCCGTGTCCAGCCGGTAGACCGACACGGGGATGTTTCGTTTTTTGCAGTTGTCTATCACAAATTTCGTCCCTCTGGATCTGCCGTCCCAGAAGGCCAGCACCAAGTCGGCGTACTCGATGATGGTGATGTTCCGCCGCAGGGGCGCGCCCCTGCCATACTTTTCATATTCCGGCAGGAACTCGGTGAGCTTTAAGCCGTGCGCCAGGGCGTAATTTCTGGCGCAGGTGTCGATGCCCCGGGCTCCGCCGGACACGATTTCCGTCACGCCCTCCGGGAGATATTCCCCCAGGTCGTCCACCCGCAGATTCCTTGAACCGATGACCGCCACTTTCATCCTGCTCCCTCGCTTTCATTTTGTAGATATACTGCATATCCGTTTTCAAGATTATACCACGGATTGGATATAAAATAAATACGCAATATATCCAAGTGAGGGTGGTTTAGCTGTGGTGAAAAGCGTATCAATCCGGATTGAGGAGGAAATGCTGGAGAAGCTGGGCTATGTGGCGGACTACGAGGGCCGTTCCATCAACAGCCACGTCCTCGTCCTGATCCGAGAAAGCATCAAAGGCTTTGAGGAGGAGCACGGACGTATCGAAGGTGCTGTGAGCCCGGACGAAAACGTCAAACCTCCCCGGAAAGGCTGAGAGGGCGGCAAGCTGCCGCCCTCTTGCTGTTCAGCCTAAGTCCTCCGGGCTTCCGATGATGGCCATGGCCTCCAGACACTGAATGCCATGCTCCTTGAGCGCCCGCATCAGCGCCCTCTCCGCGGGGTTTAGCGCTTCCATGGCCCCGACCTGCCCCAGGGGGTGCATATCGATACCCAAGGCGGGGCAGTCCAGGAACATTTCGCCGGGGTGGTGGATGTGGGGGTGGACGCTGGCGGTGCCCCAGTGGGGGATCTCAGCCCGGTAGCCCGCGCTGACCACTTTTCCAGACTGGTCTTTCCGGGTGTTGTCATCCCACGTCAGCATCAGGTTCCGCCTCCTCCCGCTCCGCCTGATCCAGCGCCCGCTGGACGAGACCCAGCACGAACTCCTTCTGGCTCACCTTTTTGCCGGTGCGGGCGCTCTCCCGTTCCAGCAGCTTCTTCAGCCGCAGGAACATCTCCTCGGGCATCTGGAACGCCATGGTGCGCATCCCTTCCATCGTCTTTTCACTTCCTCTTTCGTAATATTTGGTCAGCAGGTCGGTGATGTACACGCTCAGCGTCAGCCCGGCCTGCTCCTGTTCCGCCCGGACCCGGTCGTGGAGTTCCACGGGGATCATAGCACACAAGTTCTTTTTGCTCTCTGCCATCTTTAGGCCGCTCCTTTCTCATTTGGTAGGGCAAGTATATCGGAAACCAGGTTGTAAAGCTATTCATCAGAAGCAACGAAGAAACCCACTAAAATGAAGCATATGTAACTAAAGGTCGGCCAAAATCGCCAGCTTCACGCCCTGCATGAGGTATTCCACGCACTGGACTACCACGCTGTTCCCCAAAGACCGGAATCTGGGGGCGTCCCTCGCGCGGGGCAGATCGGTCCAGTGGTCCGGGTAGCCCATCAACCTTTCGGCCTCAATGGGCATAAGGCGGCGAAGGAGCAGAGCCCTGCGGCTGTGGTCATCGCAGGTATCATCCGCGCCCTGCCAGACCAGATCGGTGGTATCCTTGTGCTGCCTTGTGCATACTGTGGACGCTGTTTCCCGTTCTTCAAAGCGATCCACCCATTGGCGTGCGAACAGCCTCTGCTGAATAATGGGCAGGTTGTTGCCGCCGGTCCCACTGCGGCGGGTCAGGGTGGGCGCGATCTCGTGGGGGCCGGTATACCTTGCATCAATGGCGTGATTGTCAAACAAAATCAGCGGCGGGTGCCCATGATCTTGGGCCCGGAGGGTGCCTGTCACGTTTTCGGTAACCCCCATGCACTGCCCGCCCTGGTCATTGAGGCACAGCACAGTGGGCATCATGTTGCCGCTGGACGTCCCTTTCAGCGTGGGTGCCGCCTCCCGGTGATAAGCTATGCTTCCCGCAGACGCTCCGGCTCCAGCATTAAACCCGGCTGTAAATCCCGCGCCAGACGTCACTCCTGAAGCGGGCATCGGCATCAATCCGGCCTGTATTTTGCATGCGGTTTCCAGTTCATGCGGCAGGGGCTTGCCCCGTTCCCTACTCCTGCGCAGGATACCCAGGCAGGCTTTTTTGGTTAAAAAGTATCTGGATGGGGCGGCAGCCTCCAAAATCTGCGACAAGGAACAGTCTACGACGTTCTTGGGGCACTCCGAGGTATTTAGAATTCCAGGTGACCCAAGCCACACAGGATCGTACTCCCAGCACGGCCCCAGCATATTCCCAGCGCCCGGTCGCAGGTCTAACAACATGAAGGTGTGGTTCTTCAATTTGGAGGAACGCCTCGAGAACCGCTTGGAAATCGCTGGCTTTGGGTGATCCGCTGCTAAGTGCGCCGAGGACGTTCTCCCACACGGCCATTCTTGGCCGAACAGCGATACCTGTCCGTCCACGTTTTTTGTCCTCCTCTCTCATCTCTGAAATGATGCGTATTTGTTCCATAAAAAGCCCCGAGCGTGCCCCAGCCAGCCCTGCGCGGGTAGGCGATGCCGTCGAGAGATCCTGGCAGGGTGAGCCCCCGCAGATGATGTCCACCGGGGGCAGTTCGGACCCGTTTAGTTTGGTGATGTCTCCCACGTGGAGCATATCGGGGAAGTGTTTCTTCGTTATCTGGATGGGGAACGCCTCGATCTCGCTGGCCCAGACGGGGATGATGCCGTTGCGCACCGCCGCCAGCGGGAACCCACCGATCCCGTCGAACAGGGAGCCCATGGTCAGCTTTTTTTCTTCTGTCATTTCCCCGCCACCGCCGAGGCCACCACTTTGGTGGTGTTCACCGCCATCTGGGCGGTGTGGACGGCGGAGCTCAGGCTGGCTTTGGTGGAGGTGTCCAGCCCGAAGGCCCCGGCGATCCGGGGCACCTCCCCCGCGGAGAGCATCAGCCCCAGCCCCAGCAGGGCGTGATCGCTGAACACCATCAGCCCCGCCGCCAGGATGGTGGCCTGCAAAAAGGCGGTGAGGCACAGGCCGATGATCTGCTTGCACCACTGGACGAAGCCGTCCGTATATCCCCGGGGCACGCTGAACATATACAGTGAACCCACGGAGATCTGGATGAGCAGGATGCCGCCCCGCTTCAGGTTGGCGAAAAACACTTTGATGACTGCGTAGGCCATGAGGATCACGCAGAACAGCATCATGATAGGGTTGAAGGTCGGCCCGCCGAAAATAAAATCCACCCCGGCTTCAATGAGGCCATCCGGGGTGGTGAGCTTTTCAATGATGGCCTGTCCCACATCTCCGATGCTGGCCCCGAATCCAGTGATGCCCGCAGTCAAATCAGCCTGGAGGGACACCGAAAGGGCGTACAGCCGAACGGGGACGGCGGAGAACAGGCTCACCGCCATGAAGCCCTTGATGCAGTTGATGGCAGTCTGGCGGATGTTGCCCCTGCCGGAGGAATATTCGATGCCGAACTCAAAGCAGGACACCACCAGGCTCACCCCGAACAGCGCCCAGCCCAGCTGGGAGAAAAAGTGAACCACCGCCTGCACCCAGGGCAGGTCGAACAATTCCACCCCCATGTTTCCCATGAGGGCGAAGAACGCCCCCAGGAAGCCTACGGTCTGGCTGTACGCCCAGTCCAGCAGTTCGTCCATAACGGTGGACGCGACAAAGTCCCAAATAAAAATAGTAAGTCACCTCGGTTTGTGATATAATGGTGCCCCCGGCATACGGTGCCGGGGGCATTTGCGAATGATAAGCGAGGGCAGGCCCATGACCTACTCCCAATTTAAAAGTACATATTCCGTCCGTCTGAACCCACAACAGGAGGCGGCGGTGCGTCAGGTGGACGGCCCTGTGCTGCTCCTGGCGGTGCCGGGGAGCGGCAAGACCACGGTTTTGGTCACCCGCCTGGGATACATGATCTACTGCAAGGGCCTCCGCCCGGAAAACATCCTCACCGTCACCTATACGGTGGCCGCTACCCGCGACATGAAGGCCAGGTTCGTCCGCTTTTTCGGCGGAGATCACGCGGACAAACTCACCTTCCGCACCATCAATGGGCTGTGCGCGGTGGTGATCCGCTATTACGCCAAGGTGAAGGGCTCCCAGCCCTTCGCCCTGGCGGACGATGAGGGGCGGCTGAACGCCGTGATCCGGGATCTGCTGTCCAAAGGCGGGGGAGGGTATCCCTCAGACCAGCAGATCAAAGAGGCCCGCACCCACATCACCTTTTGCAAAAACATGATGTTCAGCGATGCCGACGTGGAAAATCACAAGGTTGAGGGTATGGATTTCCCCGCCGTCTATAAGGGCTACCAAGCGTTCCTGCTGAAAAACCGTCTGATGGATTTTGACGACCAGATGGTGTTCACCTACCGCATTTTCCGGCAGTACCCGGATATCCTGGCCCATTTCCAGCGCCGCTGGCCCTATCTCTGTGTTGACGAGGCCCAGGACACGTCCAAGATCCAGCATGCCATCCTCCGCCAGCTGGCCGCTCAGTCCCGCAACATCTTCATGGTAGGGGACGAGGATCAGAGCATCTACGGCTTCCGGGCGGCGTGGCCACAGGCCCTGCTGGAATTTGACCGGGTGTGGCCGGGGGCCAAGGTGCTGATGATGGAGACCAACTACCGCTCCACCAAGTCCATCGTGGAAGCGGCCGACGCTTTCATCCAATGCAATGAGAGCCGCCGCCCCAAGCATATGCGCACGGACAACACCCAGGGCGTGCCCATCAAAATGGTGCCGCTGGCGGATTACAACCGTCAGTACAAGTACCTGCTGAAAATCGCCCAGGACTACAAGGAGCAGACGGCGGTGCTGTACCGCAACAACGACAGCGCCCTGCCCCTCATCGACCTGCTGGAACGGGAAGGTGTTCCCTACGCCTGCCGCCAGCGGGAGGGCTTTTTCTTCACCAGCCCCATCGTCCGGGATATCACCGATATGCTGGAGTTCGCGTTCGATGACTGCAATGCGGAGAAATTCCTCCGCTTCTACTACAAGCTGGACTTGAAGATCAAAAAGCCCATTTTAGCGGGGATGCTGCGCGGTTTGCACGGGGACGAGACGGTATTTGACCGCCTGCTGGCCAACGAGGGACTGGAGCCCTGGCAGTACGGGAAGATCCGGGCATTGCAGACCCACTACTCAAAATTCCCCCAGCTTACCAGCTTCGCCGCCATCCAGCGGCTGGTGAAGTACATGGGCTACGGCGACTATCTGCGAGAGCAGAAGGCGGACACGACGCGCCTGGACGTGCTGCTATCCTTAGCTAACCAGACCCCGGCCACAGGGCCGTTCCTTCTGCGATTGCAGGAGCTGCGGGACACGATAGAAAACCTGGAGCCAGACCCGGCGTGCCCCTTCGTGCTGTCCACCATCCATGCCAGCAAGGGTTTGGAGTACGATAGGGTGATCCTCATTGACGCGGTGGACGGCACCTTTCCGTCAGACCCATTCCCCCACGACGACGAGGGCCGGGCGGCGCTGGAGGAGGAGCGGAGGTTATTCTACGTGGGCGCCACCAGGGCAAAGAAATACCTTGAGTTTTTATGCTACGAGAGCCGTTTCGGGGAGCCTATGGCGGCGGGCCGCACCTTTATCGACCAGCTTCTGGGGAAAGAAATCACCGAACTTAACCAAGAACCCCGCTTCAACCCCCAGCCCAAGCCGAAGAAGGCCAAGGCGAAGCCGTCCTATGAGGGTGGCCCCACCCAAGCCCAGATCGCGGCATGGGAAAAGGATTACATGGCTGGCACGGAGGTCATACACAAGCAGTTCGGCCAGGGGTACATCGTGGGGCGGATGGGTAGCATCGCGCTGATCGCCTTTGATGACTACGGCACGAAGCGGATCGAACTGCCCACCTGTCTGCGCAAGGGCCTGATCAAGCTGTCGGAGCTGTAACTCACAGTCCTACGATGGACCAGATGTACATCGGCGCGGTGAGGGTAAACACCAGGCAGGCGAACAGGATCACGGGGCCAGTCCACTCGAACTGGTTTCTCTGCTTGTAGTCGAAATATGCCATTCCCAGTTTACCGAAGAAGGCGATGGCCAGAATCATGTCCAGCGCGGGGAACACCACGTTGTTCACCACGGTTTTGATCTGGCCTGCCGCGTCCTTCCAGGTCTTTTCCACCACGTCGGCCACGCCGGAGCCGCCGGTGGCGGCAAAGGCCGGGGCGCAGCACAGGGCGCACAGGAACAGGGCCAGCAGAATAGGATAAATACGGATGCGGGACTTTTTCATGTGTGTTTTCCTCCTTAAAATGTCGGCGGGCTGTCCAGTGAACGGCCCGCCAATTTTTGTTTCCGGATACTTAATAGCCGGTCTTGGGCAGGCTGGGCGTCTTACCGTAGACCTTAGTGGTCCAGCGGGTCACCGCCTGGATCCACTTGCCGTTGTACACGCCGCCCACGTCGGCGGTGTTGGTGAACTGGCTGCCGCCAACGGCCCAGGGCACCACATTGCAGTACACCTGGGGCGCTTCCACCTGCCGGAACCCGGCGGGCACGATCCCGAACACGAAGGTAAATTCGATGATGTACTCGTTGGCGGCCAGCCCCAGCGCCGTGGGGGAGGCGTCCAGCACGTAATTGCGTGCCGTGGACAGGTTGTCGTACATGGTGTAATTGGTGCTCCCGCCCAGGTTGGTCCGGTACATCACCTTGTAATTGCCGGGGGCGTTGTAAGTGCCGGTGACGATCTTATCCAGCCGCACGGCCTCCACGGGCAGGTTATCCCTCCAGTAGAAGGAGGAGAGGGCGGCGGTAGAGGTGTTGGCGATCTCGCTGAAGGTGTAACGGATGGACTGGCCGGGCATGACCTCGGCGTACCCCGTCTTTTTGATGGACACGCCGGTGCGGACGGATTTGTTAGTCATAGCGGCCTTGACGATCTGCCCAGCGTGCTCCAGCTCTACCTCGATGGGGGTCTTGTCCAGGGTGTAGAAGTCAGCGGCCTTGGACTCCACCACCTTATACCGGCCCAGGGGCAGGGGCCGGGAGGCGGCCACGCCGTTTTTGTCTGTCCTGACGGTGTCCACCAGATTCCCGGTACGGTACTCATAGATCTCGAACTCGGTATTGGGGATGGGGGTACCCGCGGGCCAGCCGTTCATGGAGTTGTAGTCGGCGGAGGTCTTGAGGATCTGGATCTGCCCGGTGATGGGGGTGTTCTTCCACTCCACCAGCGTCGTGCCGCCCGACTTCACCACAACAGTCTTGAGCTGGGTGTCGGGGATGTAGCCGGGGTTGTCCATCTCCCGCAGGTAGTAGCGGCCACCGGCGGTCAGGCCCTCAAAGTAGGCGTAGCCCTGATTGTCAGTGGTCTCCTGGGTGAGCAGGTTGTGGTCGGCATCGTACAGGAGGAACGTCACGCCGTAGATAGGCTTGCCTGTCACACTGTCGGTCTTATGGATCGTGATGCCGCACAGGGCCTTGTTTTCCACGGTGATCGTGGTGGTCTTGCCATCCTTCACGGTGAAATAATGGGGCGTGTTGTCCAGCTTGTAGCCCTTGGGGCACCGGGTCTCCACGGCGTAGTAGCTGCCCGCCTCCAGGGGCAGGTGCACCCGGCCATCGCTGCCGGTGGTGATGGTATCCACCAGGCCACCGTCCATGCGGCGGATCTCGAAGGTGACGTTGGGGATGCGCTGGGTGTGGTCATCCGCGTTCACTTTGATGATCTCCACACCGCCCACGGGGGTGTTGTAAACGGTGATCGTCTGCGTGTCGTTGGCATTTACCTTCACCGTCTGGGTGCGGGTGCCCTCGTCCATGGTATAGCCGTCCAGACACCGGGTTTCCGTGATGACGATGGTACCCACCACGCCAGTAAGGCGAATTTCCCCGTTTCGGTCGGTGGTGTACAGCCCCTTGGAGGACAGGTGCCCGTTATCCGCGTCCACGTAGCTACCGTCCGCATAGGTGAGCTGGAACTCCACCCCGGCCAGCGGCTTTTTCGTGACGGAATCCAGCTTTCGGATGACCAAAGCGCCCTGTTTCTGGTTGTAGAAGCGCAACGTCTGCGCCCCGCCCACCTTGATCTTGATGGACTTCGGGGTGGTGTCGAGGATGTAGCCCTCCTGCGCGCGGATCTCCCTGGCAACAACTGTGGTTCCGGGTTCCAGCCCCTCGATCACGATGCGGCCATTTTCGTCGGTTATGAATTCGCCGTTGGAGCTGCCGATCACCGCGCCGCTGGAATCGGTGACGAGGAAGGTAACGCCCTTGATGGGGGTGGTGGTGCCGGTAACGTATTTCGCGATTACGAGGGTGGTCTCAGGGTCGTTCTCAAAATCCAGGTTGTTGCCGCCAGTGCTGCCGCTGGTGACGGTATTGGTGCCGTTCTTCAGCGTAATGGTCTGGGGCGTGGTGTTGAGCACGTAACCACTGGGCACTTTCGTCTCCACCACGACCACGGTACTGTTGGGCAAAAGCCCGGTAACGGTGGCAGTGCCGTCCTTGCCGGTGGTGCAGGTGGCCAGCACGGCCCCATTGCCGTCCTTGATAGCAAAAGACGTGTTGGGAATGGGCTTCCCGGTGACGGAATCCACCTTTTTGATGGTGAGGGAGCACAGCGGCTCGTTGAGGAACACCAACGTTTGGGTATCCTCCGGGCGCACCACCACGGTCTGGGTCTGGGTGGCCTGGTCGATGACATAGCCGGGTGCGGCCTTGACCTCCTTGGCCACCACAGTACCAACGATGCCGGAAATGCGGATCTCACCCTTGTCGTCGGTGGTGTACAGGCCGTTGCTGGACAGATGGCCGTTGGCGTTATCGACGTACCCGCCTCCAGCGTAGGTGAGCTGGAACTGAGCGCCGGAGATCAGCTCGCCGGACACCTTGTCCTTCTTCTGGATGACCAGTTCCCCGGCCTTTTTGTTCCAGAACGTCAGGTTCTGCACCTTTCCGCCTACGATCTTGATGTCCTGGGGGGTGCCGTCCAAAACGAACCCCTCCACGGTCTTGATCTCGCGGGCGATGACGGTGGTGCCGGGTTCGATACCGTCCAGCACGATTTCGCCCGCCTTGTCCGTAAAATAAACCCCGTCATCCGGTCCCACCGCCGCGCCGGAGCCGTCCGTCACCTTGAACGCCACACCAGCCAGCGGCTCGTTGGCGGTGCCCTCGATGTACTTGTGGATGATGAGGGTGGTCCCAGGCTGGTTGTCGAAGGTCAGGCTGTTGGCCACGCCAGAGCGCACTACGATGTTCTTCGGGGTCTCGTCAAGGATGTACCCGGAGGGTGCGCGGCTCTCGGACACGATGACAGTGGAATTGGGAGCCAGCCCGGTCACAGTGGCGGTGCCGTCCGTGCCCGTGGTGTAGCAGCCATTGTTGGGGCCGATGGCCTTGCCCTCGCTGTCCCGGACGTAAAATTCCGCGTTGGCCAGGGGCTTCCGGGTCACGGCGTCCCGCTTCAAAATAGTGAGGGTACACAGGGGATCATCGTAAAATCTGAGCGTCTGCGTATCGCCAGCATTCACCACCACGGTCTGCGGGGTGGGGTCTGCCCGGTAGTTGTCCGGGGCCTTGTCCTCAGAAACGATATAGGTGCCGGGGAGGAGCTTGGAGAGGACGATCTGCCCGTTCAGGTCGGTGGTGTAGAGACCGTTGGAGCTGGTCATCCCCTCGTTGTCGGGGGTCAGCTCGCCGCTGGCGCTCATGATTTTGAACCGTGCGCCGGACAGCGGCTGCTTGGTCACGGAATCATATTTTTCCACGACCAATCCGCCCTTCTTCGTGTTGGTGACGATGATGGTCTGCGTATCGCCGCCCGTACCGATCACCACGTTGATGGAGGGCCGGTCGATGACGTATCCGCCGTCCGGGGCCTTGATCTCATTCAAAATGTACGCGCCGGGGGCCAGGTTGGAGATGCGGATCTCGCCCTGACTGTCAGTGGTGAAAATGCCGTTGGAGGTCAGGGAAGCCGAACCAATCACACCGTCCAGGCCCACCTCGCAGCCCGCCGCCGTGGTGATGCGGAACTGCGCTCCAGGCAGAACTTCGCCGGTCTGGCTGTCCCGCTTCTGAACGATCAGCTTACCCTTCGGCTGATTTTTGAATGTGAGGGAAACAGTACGGCCTTCCTTGATCTGGATGGTCTGGCTTTGGGTGTCCACGATGAACCCAGCGGGGGCTTTCACCTCGGTGACGATGACGCTCTTGCCAGGGGTGAGACCGTCGATGCGCACCTCGCCGTTCTCGTCACTTCTGAAAATGCCGTTGCTATCCCCGATCAGGGTGCCGTCCGAATAAGTGACCTTAAACTCGGCATTTTGCAGGGTAACAGAGGGATTCGTAGCGCAAACCTTACGAATCAACAAACTGCCATCCGGCGAGTTATTGAACCTGACGGTGACCACGCTTTGCTCCCCGCTGTCCGCCAGATAAACCGTCTCAGAGGCTTTCACGATGTTGTAGCCGTCTGCGGCCTCGACCTCCTCAATGATATATGTTCCGGGGTTGAGGCCGGTCCACATGGCGATGCCGTTCTTCCCGGTCACCTTCTGCCCAATGACGGTGCCGCCCGTGCCGGAAGCGCCGCCCAAATACCTGAGCTGGAACGTGCAGCCGGGGAGGGCCTGGTGGGTGACGGAATCGTACTTCTCAACGATCAGCGCGTTTTTCGGCACATTTTCAAACTGAACAGTATGAGTTTTGCCTGCGGACAGGTAAATTTCCTGCGTATCAGGCTGTTTGATGGTGAAGCCGGGGGCGGGCTCCAGCTCCTTGATTTTGTACCACCCGGTCTCGGCGTGCTCCAGCACGATCTCGCCGTCCGCGTTGGTGTAGTGGACGCCCAAATCGTTATATTCGCCGCTCTGCGTGTCATCGCTGCCGCGCCAGATCTGGAACTTCACGTTGGCGATGGGGCTGTGAGTGATGCTGTCCACCTTCAAAATTTTGAGGGTAGGCTTCTCGATGTTGGTCAGCTCAATGGTGGCCGTCTTGTTGGCCTCCAGATGCACCACATGGAGAGTTTCATCGTGAACGTACCCGTCCTTGGGCTTGACCTCACGCACAGTATAAGTGCCGGGATTCAGCCCCTCCAGCACGATCAGGCCGTCTTTATCGGTGAGTTTCTGGGTGGAATAGCCGCCGTCCACCTCTTTGATCTCGAACAGGACGCCGGACAGCGGCTCACCCGTCTGCGCGTCGACCTTCATGAGCCGCAGGCCGGGCTTGGTGGAGTTCACGAAATCCACCACCACATCCTCGTCCTTGGATGCCTCGATCCAAACGGTCTTGCGGTTGTTCACATCCAAAATATAGGGCTTCGGCACGTCCGTCTCTGTAACTTCGTAGCAGCCAGAGGCCATGTCCTTCAGCACGGCCTTGCCGTCCGCGCCCGTTACTACGTCGTTTTCGTAACCGTTGTTGATACCCCGGATGTGGAAAGACGTTCCGGGGATAGGGTCGCCGGTCTCCGCATCCCGCTTCTGGATGGTCAGGACGCGCTTGTGATGGTTGACTTTGGTGACCACGATGGTCTGTTCGCCCTGGAGATCCTCGGCGTTCACATGGACGCCCACGGGGGAGGAATCGCAGTCAAAACCGGCAGGCGCGGACACTTCCCTAAATTCGTAGTAGCCCTCCACCACGTTGCTCACGGTGATGGTGCCGTCCGCTTTTGTCTCCTCGGTGCCGATGATCTGCCCATCCCGCAGGATGACAAAAACAGCACCAGCCAGGGGGCTGCCGCTCTCGTCCACCTTCTTCAGTTCGATCTTTACCTTGCTGCTGTTCTCAAAAATGAGGGACACATCATGCTTGCCGTCCCACACGAAGGTCTGCTTCACCTTAGCGGGGTCGGAGCTGAGGATGTAACCCTTCGGGGGCGTAATTTCCTCTGCGGTGTAACTCCCGTGCGGCAGCTTGGAAAAATCCAAGTCCTCCTTAGAAATATAACCGCCCTCGCCAGTGGTGTACTCGCCCACAAAACCAGTGCCGGGGTCATCGTCCAGCTTGATGCTGGAAATCCGGATCACCGCCCCGGCGATGCCCACCGTGGGATCATCCGCGTCCACTTTCCTGATCGTGCCCTCGCCGACTACGGCCTCGTTGTAAAACGTAAACTCGCTGCTGGCGGAGCTGCCGGGGAGAACGGTCACCACCTGGGACTCCGTCTGTATGGTGTACCCGTCCGGCACGGCCACCTCGGTGATCTTATACTGGCCCGCCGTGAGGTTATCCGCCGCCTTCGTCAGCGTAAATGTGCCGTCCGCGCCGGTGGTTTTCGTGACGGAAAACGTCCCGGAACCGTCCGCGCTCTCCACCTTGAAGTCCACGCCGGGGATAGGCTTATTGGTCCCGGCCTCCAGCTTTTTCACGGTGAGGCTTACGGGCAGCTCCTCCGTGTTCGGCTCCGGGATGGCGATCAAAAGCCGCTGCATGGGGGTGCCGGACTGGCCCACCAGCTTCCAGGGCTGGGTCTTGTCCCACTCGTACTCCCAAAGCCGGTATTTGGGGAAGTATTCCGGGTGATCCAGCACCGCGTTGATCCCGGCGGAGATGTAGTCATAGGCGGAATAGCCGGTGACGCCGCCGTCATTGGAGTCGATGATCGTGTAAATGTCCACGTTGTTCCAGTTGGTGATCCAATAGGTGGAGTTCCAGGTGTCATGGAACATCTTGAACGCGGCCACCATCTCCGAGGCGGCCTGCTTGACGAAGCCCTCCCGGTCAGTGGTGCAGTCGATGATGATGCCGTGCTCGTAGTACCACGTCATGGCCTGTCCTACCACGAACCATGCGTCAGACCACAGAGGGCTCCAGGCTTGGAACCCAGCGGCCTTGCCCGCCTCGGTGAAGTTGCCGTAGGTGCAGGAGTAGATATAGGTGAGCAGGGCCTTCAGCGAGGGGTCAGTCACCTCGGTCTTGTACTTCCACTTCTGGCCGTTGGCCTCGCGGCCCAGGGTGCCGACCTGATGGGAGCAGAAGGCGCGGGTGGTGCCGTAGCCCGGCACATTCACCTGTTCATCGAAAACGTAGGGCTGTCCATGGGAATTGATCGTCGCGTTGGCGGAGTAATAGCGCACGGGCTTGCCGCCGGAGTACATATAGTCGCAGTCCTTTTGAGTGATGGTGCTGGGGGCGGTGGACAGCCCCGCCGCGAACGCCGACAGGGGCAGGACGCCCATGACGCACACCAGGACCAGAAACAGGGCGGTGACGCGCTTAAAGATGTTGTGTTTCAAAAGCATTTCCTCCTCAGAAAAAGTTAGGGCCAGACCGTTTTGTAGTCTGACCCTTGCCGATTTTGGTGATTTAGGTTCATTTCGGATACCTTGTGTAGAGTGTGAGGTTGGGCTGCTGTTCCAGCCACCACTTGAAGTACTGTCCGCCCCAAAGGGCCTTGTTGTTGGTGCCGCTCTCGGTGACCTTGATATACTCAGCCGTCCGCTCCAGCACGACCACCACATGGCCGCTGGACGCAGTATCGAACCGGATCAGATCCCCGGCCCGGATCGTGTCCCAGGCGGGGTTCGGGATCTGCCGGTATGGCAGGCGGCCAAAGGCGGCGTCGGAGCACTTCATGGCCCAGCCGGCGCAGGCGTCGCAGTTGCTGAAGGGGCGGTCAAAGGGATCATTGGGGACGTAGGGCGCTCCATAAAGGGCCCCGGTGGGGTAGATGTCCCGCAGGGCCAGGATGGCGGCCCGGACGCTTTCCTCCGTGACGCCGGAGGGGGCGGGCGTGGACGGTGCAGGGGGCTTCACCTCCTCGATGTATGGTGAGTTGGGATCGATATGGACGCTGTTGGTGGCGGCGTCGTAGGTCACGCCGAAGTCCACCGCCTTGCCGATGTCCCGCAGCCGCACATAATTATTGCCGCCGATGCTGTAGGCCGTCATGGACGCCCGCTGGCCGTCCACGTAGATGGGCTGGGTGCTCAGGGCGGCGGTGAGGGCTGTGGACGCCTGGACTGCGGGGCCGCTCAGCGCGAGTCCGGCCAGTACTCCGATCCCCATAATGACCGCTTCTTTTTTTCTGCTCATAATGTGTTCTCCCTTCGATTTTAGTGGTGCTTTTGGTAAGCAACACAATACCGAAGAACCGTCCGGAAGTCGAGACGGCATTACGGAGAAAAAGAGGGGCAAAAACGAAGCATATTACACAGCTTAGACCTGCACGGCGGTGACGCACCAGCGGTAGGCGGGCTGGTTTTCCACGCAGGTGTAAAGTGTCACCATATTGACGCTGGCGGGGGCGAGGCCGCTCACATCGTTGACGGATACCTTGGAAACGCCGGACACGGCGTAGGTGCGGGTACCCAGCTTGGTAGTGAGGGTAATTGTAGCCCCGGCCCGCAGGAGGTGGATCTTGCCGAAATCGTTCCGAACCCCCCGGTTGTGGCCCGCCACGGGCACATTGCCGTCCCAAATGCTGGTGCCCTCGAAGTGACCAGCGCCCTTCAGCAGAGGGGCGCTTCCGGTGCCCTCATAGATGCCCACCGTCAGGCCGATGGAGGGAATTTTCAGCGTCCCCAGGCTGCCGTTGGCGTAATACAGGTCACTGGTGACCTGGGTAAAGCCCACAGTGGACGTATTGCCCGTCCCAGTGCCGGGGCCGATGGTGGGCGGCGCGGCGGGGTCGGAGCCGTCCACCGTCCCAGGGCCGGGGTTTTCGGGGATATAGGGGTCGCCGACCCCCGGCAGATAACTGGTGGGGGTGCCAAACCCAGGCGGGACCAGGGCCCCGTCCTTGGACTGATCCTCGCTGGGCTCCTGCGGGGTGACCACCGGCTCGAAGGAGGTGGGGTCGCCGTAATTGGGGTCGCCGGGACCGTCGAAGCTGTACTCCATTGCGTGGGCGGGCAGGGCCATGGCGCACATGAGGCCCAGGCACAGCATGGTGGAGATCAGGGCTTTCAGTTTCTTCATTCGGTATCATCCTCCATTTCAGTCTCGTTTTCACGGCGTTTCTTGATAATCAGGGCCCCGCCGACGCCAGCGCCTGCCAGGGCAATTACGCCCAGAGGAACCAGCACATAGGCCCAATGGAACTGGATGGCCGGGGCCGGGGGCGCGTCCGGGGTTTCGGTAATTGCGGGGGTGGGGTCGGGTTCCGGCTCCACGGGGTTCAGCGGCGTGCCCTCGAACATAGCCACGTACCGCACCTTGTTCAGCGCGATCTTGGACACCGTGCCGCTGTACTCGGCGGTCACCGTGTAACCCTTCACATAGCTGCTGGTGGCGGTGCCGGTGTACGTTACCACAGCGGTATAGCGGTTGGCCATCTCGTAGCCGTCCACATTGGCGGTGTTATCCGCCTGCCAGTTGATGGTGGCCAGCTCCAGCGTCCGCCCGCCGTCCTCAATGGTCTTGGGGATGAAGGACGTGTCCTGGCCAGCCAGATTGGGGTAGCTGCGGGTGGCGGACACTTGCCGGGTGGAGCTGCCGTAGCCCGCCACCTCCACCTTGACGGTGTCCAGCTTCAGTGTCAGCACCCCGGTGAGCCCATCCTCCGTGGTGAACTCCCGCTGGGCGGGGAGCAGGGCCAGCACGGACTCCATATCCTTGGACTTGCTGTCCAGCGTCACCGTCTCGGTGTGGGGGCGGGACTCCTGCTCGGGGGCCTCCTGCTTGAGCAGGTCGGTGAGGGTGTAGTGGAAGCCCTCCTGCTCAAAATCGGAGCGGGGGATGCCGCCGGGATCCTCGCCGGGGCCCAGCTCGTACACCTTGCGGATCTGGGCGCCGTCCTCGCTGCGGGTGACGGAACTCGGGTAACAGACGGCGGGCGGCGAAGCCGCCAGCACAGAGGGGGCCAGCGAAGCACTAAGGGCCAGCACCAGCAGGCAGGGGATGATCTTACGTTTCATTTTGGATTCCTCCAATCGGTTTATTTTGGTCAAGCCGCTCCTGGGAGCGGCGGGCCAACAGGTGAAATTCCCACGGCGTGACTTGGAGGGAGTGGTAATTCCCCCGCTTGTCCACACCGAAGGCGCTGATATGTACCACCAGCGGGTACACGAAGGCGGTGCCGTCCCCATACCTCCGCTTGAACTCGGCGGGGGACAGCCGCCCCACGCCCGCCACATAGATCCACTGCGCGGCGGTGCTGAAATTGCCGGGGACGTCGGGCCAGAGGAACCTGTCCCGCAGCTTCCGAGGTAGGGAGTCCCGGTCAGGCGCGGGCAGCAGGCAGCGCTGGTACAGGCAGTACCGAACGTGGAGCCGAGAGATCAGTTCCTGGGCAATGGGCATGATCTGGGGGTCGGACTTCCACACGGGAAAGTCCAGGAACCGCAGCACCATCACGTCCTCACCCTCGATATCGTTGGGAAACAGGGGGAGGCACTGAATCAGGTCGATGGCCTGTACCCCGTGCTGGACGCCCAAGGCCTTCCGGTTGGCGGCGGGCAGGGCTTTGTATGCTGCCACGGCGTCCGAAAGCCGATGGAAGTGGGCAATGTTCAGCCGTTCCCGCCACAAATTGTCCACCACGTAGAATTGGAGCATCGACGTCACCCCATTTCCATGCCGCCATGGTCGGGGCCGTCCGGCTGCTCCTGAGTGGGGCCCCGCAGCTCGGACAGCCGCGCCATGGCCCAGTCCGGCAGGTACTGCTCGTCCAACACGCCGATAAAATCGGAGCGGCTCCACCGGGCCTTTTCGCCATCCCCTAAACAGGTGGCGAACACCGCCCGCCCACGGGCGGTGGGGGAGCAGCCAAATCCGCTTTCCCCGTACCAGACCTGGTTCTGGGGGGACAAGCACTCCTCCTTCAGCCTGTCCGGGCGCAAAATCAGCACCCGGCCTGTGTAGTCCAAATCGCCTGCCTCGCAGTGCTCCGCGCCGAACATCCCCAGCTTCTGATACTCGGCGTGGGCCTGCTGGACGAACGCCGCCAGCAGGCCCCGATCCACCTGGATACGGAATTCTTTGTTGTCCTGGTCGGGCGGCACGAATACAGACCGCGCCCAGCGGCAGCTGTCCGGCTCGAAGCCCAGGTTCCCCGTGCGGGTGAGGGTGTTGGCCAGCACGAACTGCACCCGGTGGAACCCCCACCAGTCCAGCGCGGCCCTGGCGCAGTCCGGCTCCAGCCTGCCGCCCTGGGCGTGGGCGGCGATGAGGTTTTCGATGTCCCGGGCGCAGCGGACATTGGCCTGGTGGCTCTGCTCCCACCTGTCCAGCTCACCCTCCCGCTGGGCTTCCTGCCGGGAAAAGGGGTAGAAAATATCAGCCATGCCAGACCTCCGCCTCCGCCATCAGCAGCTCGTCCAGCTGGCCGGGGCACACCCCGTGTATGGCAAACAGCGTCCGCATCTGCTCCGGCACGTCGGTGAGGTCGTGCTTGTAGTCCGCCGCGCAGACCAGCCCTTCTCCCTTGTCCGGCAGAAGTTCCAGCTTGGCGTCCAGCGGGATGCCCATCAGCTTCCGGGCGTTGTCGGACAGCTCCACCTGCGGCCCGGTCACACCCTCGAAGGGGCAACGTCCCGGCTCACAGTTGTCCCAGAAAGGACAGCTGCCACCCCCCTCGTCCCGCTGCTCCCCGCAGGTTCCGCAGGCATCCTTGATGGCGTCCAGCAGAGGCGTCACGATGCCGGTCAGGACGTTGATGGTGTTGACGGCTTCCATGGCGGTCATGGTGCTGGGCACCGCCACCAGGGTGTTTTCCCCGATGTGGACGCAGATGGGCTTGCTGGTATCGAGATGGCTCAGCTCCACCGCACTGGCGGAGATGATGAGTTCTTTCTGGTTTTTCAAGATGGTTCCTCCTCAATTTTGATTGGTTCGTGGATGAGCTGGTACCGGCCCCCGCCGTCCCCGGCCTGCTGGAACAGGTCGATCTGCCAGCCCCGGTCGGCGCCAAGGACGCGGGGATCGTAGTTGGTCATGACCACCTCCTCGTATTCGCTTCCGGCGGTCTGGGACATACTGTTGGGCCGTTTGGTATGGAAAATGTAAAAGTCCTGGTACAATCCGCAGATAAATGGGCAGTAGTTATAGGACACCATGACCAGCCCCTTGCAGCGGGCCAGCGTGTCATGGAGCCGGATGTGATCCGCCTCCGGGAACGCCACCTCATAGCACTCCGCCTGGTAATAGGGCGGGTCGCAGTAGAAAAAGGTGTTTTCCCTATCGTACTGGCTGACGAGTTCCTCGAAGTCCTTGTTTTCAATGACCACATCCTTCAGCCGCCGCGAACACTCCCAGATCAGGTGGAAGAAGCGCCGGATGTCGCAGGGCCTGCCCGCGAAGGCTTTGGCCCCGCCGCTGAAGCTGTACCGCACCAGCTTGAAGTAGTCCGCCGCGCGGCGGACACAGCCCCGTGAGGAGCGCTCCAGCATCAGCTTTTGGATCATTTCTGCCTGCGGCGGCTCCAGATAGACCTGCGTCAGCTCCAGTTCTTCGCTGAGGTAGTCGTCAGTGAACTCCTGCCGGGAGAAGAATCGGTACAGCACGTTGAAATCGTCCCGGGAGTTCAAGGGCAGGAACCCCAGCTCCAGAAGCAGGGCCATGGTGCGTCCCTTCACACAGCAAAACAGGTTGGTGAGATTGCTGTTGAAGTCGTTGTAAATCTCGATGCAGCCCCGGCGCAGGGGGCGGTTCAAGGTGACGGTGCCGCTGCCGCCGAACACGTCCACGAAGCGGGCGTACCGGCCCGGCGCCAGCTTGTTGATGAGCCACAGCAGCTTCCCCTTGCCGCCCACCCAGGGGATAAAACTTCTCAGGGGCTACCACCGCCATCCTTGTTGGCGGGGCCAAAGCGTTCCAGCGCGTCCTCCAGCCCGTGGATGGCGGCTTCCAGGCCGCTGGCCATCCGCTTGAGCTGGCGGATGGTGGAGTAGACCTCGCCCGCCGTCACCGCGTAAAAGTAGCCGTCCCGGCTGCTGGCCACGGGTATGCCCCGCTTGCGCAGGCGGTGGATCAGGCGGCGCAGCTCGTTGCCGCTGATGTGGAGCGCGCGCTCCAGCTGGGTGCTTTTTTGGATGCGTTCCCGCCCAGGGCACATGGTTTTGAGGTATTCGAGCAGCAGATCTTCTTTCATGATGTCCTCCTTTTTTCGGGGCTGTTTTCCCGAAAAAGGGGCACGAGGCGCAAAAAAAGAAGGGGCCGCGGTCCCCACCGGGAAAACGGCCCCTCGTGAAATATTATTGCATCGACATCCCGGACTGCTCCGGGGTGGGGGTGCTGTATTGATAGGTAAACTCCTGGCTGTTCCGGCGGATATAGCCGCCATCGCCAACCGCGGGCAGATAGCCCAGTTCGTCCAACAGGTGCTGTCCATAGCTGTTCAGGTCGATACCGCCGGAATGGATCAGCCCGTCCGGCACTCCGGCGTCCCGCAGATGCTTTGCCGCGAAGCCTTCCGGCCCATCGCAGGGCAGCCAGTCGTAGCAGCCGAGGTTCTGGGAGATGTCCAGGGCCAGCCGCAGGTCATGGCAGCCCTCCAGCGCCAGCGCGGCGGTATACTTCTCCATAAAGCCGGGTGCGCCTTGGCCATGCTCGGCGAGTACATAGCCCAGGTTGGAACCATCGTAGATCAGGTTCGCCACGCTGTCATACTGCGCCGGGAGGTTTTCGATTTGGGGCAGGACGCACCGGGCGTCCAGCAGACCGCACTCGTCCCAGCGCTTCACCCACAGCTCCTGCAGGACAAGGGTTTCTTCTGTTGAACTCTCATCTCCGCAAAAATCCTGCCCCGGCAAGCGCAGCCACACCCCTTCCGGCACAGCGGGGGAGGCCAGCTTCAGCTTGACGCCCCAATCGCTGTCCTCCGGCAGCGGCCCGCCCCGGTGGTAGGCCGGGGCGGGGGCTTCCTTGGGATACTGCACATAGCAGTTCCCCACGAACAGGCCGGGGTGCTTGTCCTCGTACCGCTGGCCCAGTGCCGTCAGGTCCACGAAGGGGAAGGCGTCCATGGGCATGGCGGTGTCGTTCAGCAGATAACCCTGGCCCAGCGCCGCATAGCTGCCCGCATTCAGCCGCATGGTATAGCTGTCCAGGGACTGGAGGCAGTTGATGGCCTGTTCCATGTCCCTGGGCTGAGTGCGCTGGACGGCGGCGGACAGGGTGATGCCCTCCCGAACGCTCAGCGTTTCCAGCCGCTCCCGTAACCAGCGCCGCTCCCGGCCCTTGCCGGGAAGATCCAGCAGATAGTCAAAATCGCTCATTGCAGTCCCTCCATTCCGCCCTGCGCGGGCTGATGTTCCTGCTCACCGCCATTGGGCTGGATCAGGCCATAGCCGGTGATCGTACCGCCGCCGTGTTCCAGCAGATCCTTCCCGAAGCTGTAGAGGTTCAAGCGGGGGAGCAGAAGCTCCATATCCTCGCTGGACAGGCCAGCGGCCAGCCGCTCCACAGCCACATCCTCGGGTTCACACACCTTCTGGTCTAAGGTGTATTCATCCAATTTATCCGCCAGGGTCAGTGCCCGCCCCAGCTCGTCGCACCGAACGGCATTCAGCACAGCCTTGTACTTGGTCAGCTCGCCGTCCACTGTCAGATAGGTCAGCCGGTGGGCCAGCATATCCCAGGTGCCGATGGTTCCGCTCAGACCAATAAGGGAGGGCGCGGCGCAGTCCACGCACTGCACGGGGCCGTCCGCCACAGCCTCACCCATGGGAAGGGGCAGCTTGATTTGGCATCCGCTGGACGTCTCCACCAGGATGGCGTAGTCCGGCCTTTTTGGCGTCAGGTCCAGGGTACCGTACACCTGCCGGAGTTCATCATGCTTCTGCACGTAGCCCTGCGAGGTGAACACGCCCCCCTCGTCCTGGCGGAACTTCTGCCCGATCTTGGCGAAGTCCAGCAGCTCGAACGCCTTATCCGAGAGGTCACCCACCTCGGGGACGAAGCCGATGGCGGCACAAAACCGGCCCAGGGTGTGGTCATTGACGACTTTCTCCACCAGATGGCAGCAGTCCGTGCTGTACGCCATGTCGATGAGCCGGGGCAGGGGAACGGGCTTGGCATCCCCGTCATGCTCCATGCGGGCCAGCCCTTCCACGACAGCCAGCTCCTCCTCGTTCAACACCGCCAGCTGCTGGCACAGGGCGTTCAGTTCAAAGAAACTGCCGTCCTGATCCAGATATTTTGCCAAGCGCCCGATTTGGAGTTTGTCGGCGATCCCCCAATGGTGAGGCGCTCCCTCATCCAGCCGCAGCTTTTCCAGCGCGTCCAGAACGGTATAGGGAGAAGCGGGGAGGTCCAGCTCAGTGTAAGCGCGCTCCTCATTGAACAGGGCGACCTTGAGGATCTTACGCAAACTCCATCCCTCCCTGCTGGGTCTGCTCCTGCTGGGGATCGAACCGCTCCTGCTCCGTCTGGATGCTCCAGTTGTCCCACTGCCACAGGTGGACGTACAGCTGTGCGCCATCGCCAACGTTGATCTCATGCTGTTCGAAGCCCTCGCCCCAGCCGTCACTGGCCTGTCCGCCGATATACTCTTTCAGCGTATCCAGTTCCTCAGCGGTGAGCTGGCCCCGAACCCGGCAGTCCGCCACGCCCCAGAGCCTGCCCTTCCGCTCCTCCAGCTCGAATACGGCGGAGTAGACCTTGTCATCCACGGCGTCGCCTTCGCGATACCAGTACATGATGCCCCGTTCGTCCTCCTCGGGCACCCGCTCTCGCTTCAGTGCGGCGGCGATCTGATCCGCGTAAGACCGAAGCTCACCGCCATATATCGTGACCGGATCATCATCCATATCTCCATATTCGTTCAGCTCATAGAGGTCGGCGGTCAACGGCATATAGAGCTTGAGGGTCTGGAGGGGCGGTGGCAGGACAGTGAAGGAGTCCTGCCCAATCACCAGCCCCAGGCCGCGCCCATCGTCCCAGGCCACGTGGAAGGTGCCCCGGTCATCGATGCACTGAAGGGTGCCCATGGCCCCCGGCTTGATGGGGCACGGGTCGTCCGAGCCCATCTCCCGGAGCTTGATGCGGCTGCCCTCGGGATACTGATCCCGCAGGAAGTCCAGCCATTCTTTCGAAATACTCATGGTTTCAAACCTTCCTTTCTACAGTTTTGTGCCGGAACTGCCCCCGGCTGGGCACGAAAAAGCCCCGCTTCATCGGACGAAGCGGGGCACAGTGACGTTTGCACCTAAACATATTCAGTTTCCTTTTCTGTGCTGTCTTGTTCACGCTCTCACCTCCCTTGGCAGCATTAACTGCAACATTACCACAACCATCCGCCAAAAGCTACCCGGCAGAAGCAACAGATTTAGGCCGCGACATGATCTGGTGAAGCTGGGTGCGCAGGCAGTTTTTCCCATCGCTGCCCCAGCAGATGAAGCCGTGGCCGGGATAGGGACAGCCCCGGCACCGTTCAAAGATGCCGGGGCTGGGAGGGTCAGGGGGCCGCTCATGGGGGATGGTAGGCAGCCACTCCGGGTCATAGACCAGCCTCGTCCCGTTTTTCTTATAGCTGACCTTCACGGCGACATCCCCCACTCGGGACTGGCCCCGTCCGCCGCCTCCAGCTCCAGCCGGTTGGACTGCTCCACGCGCTCGTCCAGATCTTCCACGGTGCGCTGGATCTGCTCCGCCGCCGTGGTGAGCGCTTTCCGCCGCTCCACAGTGATGGGGTACTCACTGTCCAGCGTCTCATGGATGCAGCGGTACATCTCGGTGAGCTGCTCGTCCGTAAACTGCCGGTGCTCCTGCACCAGCCCAGAGCGGCAGGCAAAGTCCAGCTTGGCTCCGGCGTAGTCGTTGTCATAGTAGTTCCCGTTGCAGACGCCGGTGCCGCTGCCATCCCGCCGCCAGGTGACGAACTCGTAACCCATGTCCTGCGCCAATTCACGTCCGGCCAGAAGTATGCTGTTAAATTCCGAGAGAAGGCGGAATTTGCTTGCAGTCCCCTCATTTTTTACGGGAGGGGCGGCGGCTATGGCGGTGGTGTACTCCCACACCTGGGCGGCGGTTCCGGCCACAGCGTCATAGGTACGGCTCACCTGCGGGTCATCCACCGCGCCGGGGGGCAGCAGGATCATGCCCTCCTGGTCAACGCGCATGGCGGGCCTGCCGTCCACCAGGATCGGCAGTCTGTTTTCCTTCAGCGGGCCGGTGGCGATACCCTCCCGCCGCAGGCGGCGGGAGAGCTCGGGCAAAAATTTCTCGTTCATATCGAGTACTCCTTTTTATTTTAATGTATATTACAGGACCATGCCGCCCATGGTCATCCCCGGCTCAGGCTCCAGCTCAGGCTGTTCTCTCTGCTGCTGGAACAACATCCGGTGCTCCTCATCCGCGATTTGGTAGCTCATCCCGTCCCGCTTGTAAAAGTGCGGGGCGGTGAAAGTTTGATCTACCTTGCGGATACCGGAACGCCACCAGCCCTCCTGGGTTTGGAAGAGCATGGTTCCGTTTTGCAGGACGGCGCCCCACGGCGGCACATGGACGCTGGGGTAGCGGGCAAAGGGCGGGTAGTGCTTCATGGGATCCTCACAGCCCTGGAGATCCATGCTGAAGCCTGGATGCTTGGTGGAGGAGTAGCTCAGGCCGTCCATGGTGTCCAGGTCCAGCCAGGACAGCTCCGTCTGCTCCAGCTTCCGGCAGATGTCCACCAGCCTGCTCCGGGAGCAGGTTTTCTCTCTGAATTGCTGGGCGATATCCTCCACCCAGCCGTTGTCCCCAGTGTCGAAAGCCACTCGCAGGAGCAGGTTTCGCTCCGGCTGGGTGAACATGGGGCCATCACGCTCCTGTTCGGCCAGCAGCCGCATGGCGGGGGTGAGGTCGTAGCCCACGGCGTAGTCCGGCGAGAGGCGCTGGAGGATCTCCCGCTCCACCTCCCGGGCCACCAGCGGGTTCGCATGGCCGTGCTTCTTTTCAAAGCGGCTGTTGTCCAGATGCCTGCGCAGCCGCTTGAGCTGCCGGAGCTCCGGCTCTCCGCAGGAAATGTCGATGGTGTTGGCAAAACGGCACAGCAGGAGCTGTTCCTCCGGTCGGCCCGGCCAAGGGAAAACCCCGCCCAGATAGAACTGAGCCTGTCCCACAGGAGAGGCAATGGAAACGGTACGCTGCTGCTGGAGGGAGTAGAATTTATCGTGAGCTGGCTCGATATCCCCCCAGATCTGGGCCCGTCCATCGAACCAGTCGTTCATCCAAAGCCCTCCATTTTCATGGTTTCGGCCTCCTCCGGGCCGGGCTGGTGCTCGTCCGCGCTGTCAGCTTCCTGCCAGGGCGGCTCCATCCCGAACATGTCGTACACCTCCACATCCACGGCTCTGCGGGTTGCCAAGTCATCAGTCAGGGTCTCATAGCGAAATCCGCTGGTGGCGTGGTAAGGCAGCTCCTTATGGATGGCCGCAACGTATTCCTGCGGGTCGGTGAAGATGAACCGCTCCTCGTTGGCAAAGCTGACCCGGCCCACTGCCAACCCCTCCAGCGCCTGCTGGATCTGGGCCGCCGCTTCCGCCACCACCTCGTCCTGAGCAAAGCTGTCCAGCCGTTTCCAGTCCTCGGGGAAAGAACCCCACCCGCTCAGGGTGACCGCCAAGTCTACGCTGGTGATATCGTCCTTGGTGACGCCCAGCCGTTTGTCCCCGCCGTCCAGCTCGATGTAAAGCTGGACGGCCTCCTCCAGCGGCAATTCATGATCCACCCGGTTTTCACCTTTAAGGATATTTTCGATCACGTACCAGCGGTAGCTGTGGGGCTTATCCGGGTCTGCGGCGTCTTGGAGAGCCTGACGGCCCTGTTTCGTCAGCCCCATCTGCTGGGCCTGCTTGTCAAAGCAGGTGAGATAGGCTTGGTAATCGCCCAGTACCGGGTTGCACCGCAGGCAGTAGCGGTACCGCTCCGTCTCCACCACGTAGCCGTAGTTCTGATCCCAGCCGCCATCGATCTTGCCGCCGTGGCTGAAGCACCAGCGGTCCATGCTGGTAAGGTCCTTCAGCACGCCCCGCCGCAGTTGATCCACCACCTGGCCCAATTCTTCCCTGAACTCCGGCGTGTTCAACTCGTCAGAGCCCCTGGGCCACCAGGTGTGCCAGAACTCATGGCCGTTTTCACCGAAGTCGATGCGGACGTGCCCGACAGCGCCCAGTTCCTCATCTTTCTCGGGCGGCAGGGCATAAAAAATGCCCGCCTCATCGGGAGAGGCGGGCCGCATTTCAAATTTGATGGGGTTTTCGGGGTAGTCCAGGTTATATTCCTCACAGAACCGCTCCAGATCCATCTCCTCGCCATGGAGGAAGTAATCCCCCTTGCCGATCCGGCGGGCATCGGTGCTGGGCCGCTTCAGCGGCCTGTGGGAGAGGACGGTGCCGCTGTGGAGGAAGCTGGTGTAGTCCACCAGCGCGGCGTGGCTGCCGGGGTCGGCGTCCGTGCCCCTCATGTCATAGCAGTACCACCCGTCCGGCACCGTCTCCCGGGGGATGATCCAGTTGGTGGTGAGCACGGGCCTGCCGAACAGCTGGGCGTACTGCATCTGGTCTGTGTAGATGTTGATTGCCATGTTTTTTGCTCCCTTCTGTTTTTGTGAACACAACAGATACCACACTTTTACGCAAATATCCAGTGTTTTTTTGCTGAGGCTGGTGTGGGATGTCAGAGCGTGAGCACGAACCCGGGCTGGTCACCGGCGGCCTGCACTTGCCCTGTTTCCCGGCGTGTTACATAGCCCTGGGGGATGTACGCGCCGCCGTGGACGGAATGGTATTCCGCGCCGACCCGTGCGTAATCCAGGTAAGGCCGCACCGCATCGGGGAAATCCACCCCGGCCAGGCCCTGCTCCACCAACCAGCGGCCCAGCTCCTCATCCGAGGGGATATCCTCGATGAATTCATACCGGTCCAAGCTGGAAGCCACCCGCAGGACGTCATCCAGGCTCTCGACCTGTTCCACATACAGCGCGCCGACGCAGGTGGCGTACTGCTGGAAGCTCATTTGATCCTCCACCCCGGCCAGATGGTTGAGCTTTTGGATACCGGCGTCGGCGGTGAGGTCGGCCAGTTTGAGGCACTCCGCAAAATGCTCCGCGAGGCCGCTGCCCCGGATAAACACAGGGCTGCCGCCCGCAGGCTGTTCCAACCCGGCCAGCTTCTTCTGGGCCTGGGCTGCCGTTGTTGGAAAGGTGATGGATATGCCATCGCCATACCGCTCCTTGGATACTTTTATGACCATTGTGTCATCCCTCCTCTGATTTTTATCAATATTTGCGTGGGGATCAGTCGTTTTCAGTACATTGTCTGCCCCATCTCCGGCTGCTGGGGAAAGGGGGCGCTGAGGCGCTTGATTGAACCGAAGCTGGTGGCCTGTACGCCGTCCTCCTCCATCATCGACCGCCCCAGCCGCTCGAAGTCGGTGAAGCCGTCCAGCAGGTCGAAGATCTCATCCTCCACGCCAGCCATGCGCAGGCCGTTCCGGGCATACTCACCCTCGGTCACGTCCACCAGCTCATAGTTGTCGATGTCCTCTGCGATGCAGACAGCATCGGAGAAAGCGGTTGGTTCTTCCGCCTCCATCGCGGCGCCAAATGTCCGCAGCTCTGTTTCAGACATCGAGCGGACATACTGGGCAAGGGTGTTGGCGTCGTCCGGCGTAATGCTGTCCAGCGGCAGCAGATGCCCCCAGGAGTACCCAATTTGGACGTCACTGATAATGGTCCCTCCCAGACTTCCTACGGTAAGCCGCGCGTTTGCCAGATCATTGTCCGAAGCGGGCAGGTTAAGCCGATAAGTGCCAAGCGCAGACGCCAGAGTGAGGGCGAAAACGGGTTTGTCATCCACGGCCTGGGTCTGGACTGTTTCCCGACGCTTCACATAGCCGTGGGCCGTGTAGGCCCCGCCGTGGTCAGAATAGTACGCCGCGCCGATCCCGGCGTAGTCCAGGTAGGGCCGCACCTGTTCAGGGAAATCCACTCCGGCCAGCCCGTGCTCCACCAGCCAGCCGCCCAGTTCCTTGTCTGTGGTGACGCCCTCAATGAACTCATATTGGGCGAGGCTGGAGGCCACCCTCAGCACGTCATCCAGCCCGTTGATGCTCTCCGCGTCCAGTGCCCCGGAGAAAAACTCCTGCTGTTCTACACCAATACCGTCAAACAGCTTCGCCAGCTGGTTAAGTTTTTGTAGGTCGTCCCCATTTTCCAAATTGGCCTGCCGGATGTATCCGTGAAGGCTGTACGCGTTGCCGCACACTCCGCTGATCCGGACGGGGGCGTTGGGTTCTAAACCGTCCCGCAGGGTAGAGAGGGTTCGCTTTACGTCGTCATTGGCCGCTGGCAGACTAAGATCGATACCAAAATCCTGGCAGCTTAAATGAAGGAGCATTACGCCATCCCCCCCATCTGCGGCTCCTGGCCGGAGGGGATGTGGCGGGCCATGATCTCCTGGATCTCCGGCTGGCTGCCCTTGTAGGCCACGTAGCCCTTGTCCCCGAAAACGCCGCCCTCCGCATCGATCCGGCGCTGGCCCAGGCGGCGGAAGTCCAGGGATTCCAGCACCTCGGCGTCCATCCGCATCTCCTCCGCGATGTACTGGCCGTACTCCTGGGCGGTGCTGATGCTTTCAATTGCAACAAAATCCTGGAGGTTTTCCACCAGATAAGCCGCTTCCTCCGGGGTCTTGGGCCAGGCGGTGTCAAAAACGATGTGGAACTTTTCCATATCGCCGTCCTGGAACCCCTCGTAGCACCGGGCCAACCGGTTCAGCGCATATAAGTGCTCGTTGAGCTCGAATTCCTCCATAAATAAGCACCAGAGGGCGTCGCAGACCTCGCCGAACATTTCCACTTCGGCACGGCACTGGTACGGCTTTTGGGCTCCCAGCCGCTGGACGGCCCGGAGGATCTTGCTGTCCGCGCAGGGGAGGTACAGCATTTCGCGGCTGGCCGGCTGACCAATGCCCGTCAGGGCCAGCGATACCACGCAGTCCCCATAGTAGTATTCCGGCAGGTGGCGGCCATCGTAGACCTGCTCCAGCTTCATGCCGTTGTCATAGACCACGCCGTAGGGGGTGACCACCCCAGCGCCGCTCTGGATGAGGTTCAGGGCCTCCTGCGTCCCATCCAGCGTCTGGTATTCCTCTTTGGGCGTCGTACCGCCGTTGAGTGTCAAACGATGGTTTTTTCCGATCTGTTCCAGGTCGGAGAAGTCGGTGATTACTGTGGCCTGCTGACAGCAGAATGTGAGATTGATGAGGTCTTTGATGTCGGACAGGCACAGGGTGGACGCCATGGCCTGGAACTGGACGACCTCGTCATCATCGAAGCTGTCCAGCCGTTTGGCCAGGTAGTCCAGCTCGTCCACGTTGACGGTCTGACCCGTCAGGCGGTTCAGGATGGGGACGGAAAAGAGGGTTTCGTCTACCCGGCAGTCTTGGGCTGCGGCGTCGCCGATGCCCAGGCCGTTCAACAGCTCAATGGTGGAATCGTACTGGTCATCCGGGATGGGGAGGGGGATGGTGGCCGCGCCGTATTCCGGGTGGCCCTTGTTACTGAGTATCACTTTGAAAGCCAATGGGATCACTCCTTGTCAAAATTTCAGCGCCGGGATGGCGCTGGCTGGGTAAGCAAAAAAGGGCGCAAAAAAAGCGCCGTCCCTTCGGCCTTGATGGCCAATGGACGGCGCGGAATGCTGTGAAAATATTTTGTTGTCGGTTGGAATGGTTTCGTAGAGACTGGGTGGAAAGCAGCGGGGCGTGAGTTCAAGTCCCCCCTGTCAGGGGAAATAGCAAAATCAGACGGCCCTCGGATTTTCGTATCCGAGGGCCGCAAGAACGTTGAAAACACTGGCGTTGAGGGCAAAATAGCATTTTCATCGTTCATAGTTGGTGGACTCGAAGGGGATCGAACCCTCGACCTCCGCGTTGCGAACGCGGCGCTCTCCCAGCTGAGCTACGAGCCCATGTTCGATTTTTAGAACGTCTGTTTCCGTTTCCTGCATCGTGAAAAATTTGCGGATTTCTGCGTTGCTTTGTGGACCGTTCGCCCTCCCAGCTGAGCTACGAGCCCATGTTCGATTTTTAGAACGTCTGTTTCCGTTTCCTGCATCGTGAAAAATTTGCGGATTTCTGCGTTGCTTTGTGGACCGTTCGCCCTCCCAGCTGAGCTACGAGCCCATATTCAATTTCGCTCCAAAGAACGGCAACAAATACATTATACCAGAAAAAAAGAATTTGTAAAGGGGGTATTTCATTTTTTCCGCAATCTTTTTTATCGCGGCTGCCACACAGCCGCCCGGCGCTCCGCGTCATCCACGAAGCGCCGGGCCCTTTCCTCACCTTATCCCCGACCGTTCCCCTCTGTCACGGCCTCGGGGGTATTGGCGTAGTCCCATTGATGGTCAGAGTCCGCCATATCGTCACTGGTGACATTAAAATAGTCCCAGTCCTCCTCCCTGCCGCTGGATACGCCGCTCTCCCGGTAGTTGGAGTCCCAGGTCACGTCCAGGCAGTACCAATTCCCGTCCAGCCGCACCATGTTCCACCCATGGTCCTCCAAACTGCCGAAGGCCGCGCCCACCACGGTGATGCACTCCACCCCGGCCAGGTCGCACAGCAGCTGGAACGTGGTGGCATAGCCCAGGCACAGCGCTTTGTGGTTCACCAGCCCTCCGTAGGGAGTAAAGGATTCCCGGGGCGTCTCCTTCATCGCATCCTGATGGGTCCAGTCATACCAGACATTGTTAACCACCCATCTGTAAATGGCGGTTTCCTTCTCCAAATCGCTCATGTCCTGCTCCAGGATCTTGTCCAGCACCTTTTTGGCGGCATCGTAGACATCCCTGTCATAGCTGGACAGGCCGGAGGGGTCATCCTTCTCCCAGGCGGCGAGGATGGCGGAAGTATCATAGAGGGACATATCGTCCTCGTTGGGCTGGATAAACGCAGTACGGCCCGGATGCTCCGGGTCCTCGTCTCCCCAAAGTGGATGGCGTATGGAGTAGGTATACCCCTCAAACCCCGCCCCGTCCGCAAAGTCCCGCAGGATCTGCTCCGCGTCGGGGCAGGCCAGCAGGACCACATAGGTGTCCGACACCACCGCCGACAGGGCCTGATGCAGCAGCTCCTTCTGTCCGGCAGAACCGGCAAACTCCTCTTCCCGCCCGTCCAGATAGTTGTTGAGCGCATTGCGCATCTCCCAGGCGACATCCAGGCCGGCCGCACGGATCACCGCCACCTCAAAGGCGGAATCCCCGGTCCCCCGGGCAATGGCGCACTCCGTCCACTGGTCCGGGCTCAGGCCGTAGGCGTCCGACACGTAGGCAGACAGTGCCTCCGGGTCGCTGTCATCCAGCCGTTCCAGCTTCAGTCCATCCACCGCCGTCAGAGCAACCATACGGTCACACAGCTCCTTCACATCCGTGACAGCATCCTCCGGCCTGGACGTGCTGGCAGGCAGGGCCTTGGCACTGACCGCCTTTTTAAACGCCGCGTCCGCGCTGTCTGTATCCGGGCAGATGAACAGCGACGCATAGGGGCCGGCCTGGTTGATCCCGCCCTTCGCCACCATATCCGCCTCAGCGGGGGCGTACCCGGCAAAATCCCCCTGGCGGTTGGAGATGTAGCTCATCAGCACTGTGGCGGCCCGGACGGCCGCGTTCTCATCCTCCAGCCGCAGGACTGCCAGCTCAAAGGCGGACGCGCCCGTGGCCCGTATGATCGCCGCGTCCTCCCACTGGTCCTCCGTCAGGCCGTAGGCATTCTCCAGATAGGCGGCCAGAAATCCGTCCCCGCCCTCCTCCATGGTCAGGTATTCCACGTCCACCGGCCTGCCCTCAAAGCCGCAGGACAGGAACACCGCGTCCACCACATCCAAGGCAGCGGGCTGGCTGGCGGGGGAACCGGAGGGATCAGGCTTCTCTGCCCTGGGCTGGCAGGCGGAGCACAGCGCCAGCAGCAAGGCCCCGGACAACAGCAGGGAAATAAACCTTTTCACATCAAACAACTCCTTACGCAAATCTTAAAAAGGGCGTCTGCCTCAGGCAGACGCCCTTTTGTCATTTCTCGTGAAGATAGCTTTTCAACAGCACCTGCAGCAGCTCATCCCGGTCCAGCTGGCGGATCAATGTGCGGGCGTTGTTGTGGTTGGTGATGTAGGTCGGGTCCTCGCTGAGGATATAGCCCACGATCTGATTGATGGGGTTATAGCCCTTCTCCCGCAGGGATGTGTAAACAGAGGACAAGATCATTTTGATCTCCTGGTCCTTGTCATAGTTGACGCTGAATTTCCGTGTGTAGTCGATGTCGCTCATAGGGCGCACCCCCTTTTCTGTGCTATAAGTATTTTAGCCTACAATCCCCAAAATGTAAAGAGGAAAAGAAAAAAATTAACAACTTGCATAGTCTGCGCCGTCGGGGTAAAAAACCGTCCGGCCTTCAGGCCGGACGGTTGCAGCAGTTCAGAACAATCAGCCGATGCGCTTGGCGCCCACGATGTAGGGGGCAAAGTAGCCGTAGATGCTGTCATACTTCACGCCGGTGGAGGGGGAGGAGGCGTGGACGAACTGGCCGTTGCCCACGTAGATGCCCACATGGGTGACAGGCAGGGTGCCGCCGGAGCTGTCATAGCGGCGGTCGAAGAAGAAGATCAGGTCGCCGGGCTGCATGGCGCTGGTGGACACGAAGTAGCCGTTGTTATAGTACTGGCTGGAAGCGCTGCGGGAGATGGGATGGCCCATCTGCTTGTAGATGTAATATACCAGGCCGGAGCAGTCGAAGGTGCGGGGGCCGGTGCCGCCGTAACCGTAGCGGCTGCCCACCAGGCTCTTGGCCAGGTTGGCGGCGGAGGCGCCCAGAGAACTGGCAGCACTGTAATTGCCGTCCACCAGGGTGATGTATTCCGCAGACACGTAGCCGGAATCGATCTGATACCAGCCGTTGCCCAGGTCGGCCAGGATGTTCACCACGGCGCCGCTCTTGAGGGAGCCCACCTTGGCGTAGCCGGTGCCCGCGCCGGAACGGACATTGAGCACGCTGGCGGTGACAAGGCCGCTCTTCTTGGAGGTGGAAGCGGTGCCCTGGGCGGCGGGAATCACGGTGCCGTTGGACAGGGAGACGGTGAGCCACTCGCCGGACATATAACCGGTCTGGGAGCCATATGTAACCTTATACCAGCCGTTCCCGGCATCCTCCTCCACGGTCACGGTGCTGCCCCTGGGGGCCATGGTGACGGTGGAAGAGCTGGTGTTGGCCGCGCTGCGCAGGCGCAGATTGTCGGCGGCCACAGTGGCGGTGCCGATCGAGGCAAACGCAACACTGGTGGTCATCACAAGGGCCAGGCCGGCAGCGGCAACGGTCCGAACGGCTTTTGCTCTGAAATTCATTGGAATGTTCCTCCATTCAAAATATTCATTGGTAAGGGAATACGCTATCGTTCAAAACATTACTTACCGGCCAGCGCCCGCATGAGCCAGATGGAGCCCATGTCGATGGCGGAGAACAGGTCGGGCAGGTCGCTTTTTTTCACCACCCGGTCCCGGCTTTTCAGGTCTGGGTCGGTGAACTGGAGCTGAAGGTGGACCTTGTTGGCCAGCTCCAGGCCTCCCTGCTTTTCGGTGCTCATCACCTGAATCATGATGATGTATTTGTCGGCCATGGAGCCATAGTAGATCAAGTTGTCCTTGCGGCGCAGAGGACGGCCCTTATAGGTCAGGGCGCCGGATTTTTCAGCCATAGGTGCCTCCTCAGAAAATTTGTAACTGTTGTTACCATTTTGTAACCATGGCTATTGTACCTCTTGAGGACCGGCTTGTCAACAGGTAATTTAAAAAAATTTTCAGAAAATACAAATAAATGCCCGCTCCGCCGGAAACCGGCAGAACGGGCAGGGCCTGGACAGGGCCTATGGCAGTCCGGCGGCATAGAGCGCCAGCCCGGCCTGGGCCGCCAGCATCAGCGGCACGCCGTACCGGAACGGGCCCTTGCGGATCTTGTGGCGGAACAGGAGCATCCCCAGCAGCGCCCCCAGCCCTCCGCCCAGCAGGGCGCAGCCCAGCAGCGCCGCCTCCGGGATACGGCGGCGGCGGAGCTTTGCCATGGCCTTGTCCCAGCCGTAGAGCGGGAAGGCCGTCACGCTCATTGTCCCCATCCAGACCAGCAGCAGAAACAGGGGTTGGTTCATAGGATCACCTTCCTTACAATAGAAAAGCCGGGGGCACTCTACCACTCCCGGCGCACCTCCTCCCCGCTGACGCCGTAGGTGCGCAGGAACTCCTGAAAATCGGCGTCGGTGCGGATCAGCATCACCTCGGTGAAGCGGCCCGTGGCCTCGTCCCTGAAGCCCGCCGTCCGCTCGCCGGTGCAGATGCTGGCCCGGATCACGGGGATCTTTCCGGTTTTGTCGAAGGTGATGGGTGTGCGTTTGGCTCGTCCGAACATGGGGAGCGCTCCTTTCCCGGATAGGCTTCGTATGCATGATTATACCACAGCACAGCCCATCGGAACAGGGGCAAACGTCCGGAAATTTACCCTTGCCTCTTTCCGAAAGATATACTATAATGATAGCGCTGTTCCCCCCGGCATCCGCCTTGTACCCCGCACCCGGACATCATGGCAGGGACGAGAGCGGAAAAAGGCCCGGGAGAACGGCAAATAACAACGCGCCGTATCCTTTTACGGAACGGCAGCAGGAGGTTTTAACCATGAACAATTCACCCACTTCCCCCCGCGGGGCCCGGAACCAGTCCATCCACGACCTGGTCATCCTGGCCTTATTTACTGCCATCATCTTCCTGATGAACAACACGCCCCTGGGCTACATCGACCTGCCCATCATCAAAGCCACCCTGATCCACGTGCCCGTGATCATCGGCTCCATTCTGCTGGGCCCCAAAAAGGGCGCCATCCTGGGCGGTATGTTCGGCCTGACCAGCATCCTGAAAAATACCATGACCCCCAGCGCCCTGTCCTTCGTCTTTTCTCCGCTGATCCCCGTCTACGGCACGGACCACGGCAGTCCCTGGGCGGTGCTCATCTGCTTCGTCCCCCGCATCCTGGTGGGCGTGACCCCCTGGCTGGCGGCGCAGGGCCTGAAAAAGCTCACCCATGACAAAGCGGCCCTCCGCCCGGTCGCCCTGGGCATCGCGGGCGCGGTGGGCGCGTTTACCAATACAGCCCTGGTCATGGGCCTGATCTATGTGATATTCAAAGACGCCTACGCCATGCTCCAGGGCGTGGATACCACCGCCGTGCTGGGCCTCATCCTGGGCGTCGTGGCCGGAAACGGCATCCCGGAGGCCATTGTGGCCATTGTCCTCACCCCCGCCGTCTGCCTCCCCCTGATCCGGGTGCTGAAGCGGAGCGCTGCGGGCGGAGCGGCTATCCCTTCCGCCGAGTAAAGGAGAGAAACCAACATGATCCTTGTGATAGACATCGGAAACACCAACACAGTGCTGGGCGGCATGGAGGGGGAACAACTCCAGTTCACCCTGCGCATCCAGAGCGACCGTCTCAAAACTGCGGACGAGTATCTGCTGACGATCAAGGGCCTGCTGGAGCTCCAGGGCGTAAACCCCGCCCAGATCGAGGGCGGCATCATCTCCTCGGTGGTGCCGGAGCTGAAAAATGTCATGGGCCGGGCCATGAAAAAGCTGACAGGCCGGCAGTTCCTTGTGGTCGGCTCCGGTGTCGAGACAGGGCTCAGGATCAAAACGGACGACCCCAGCAAGCTGGGGTCCGACCTGGTGGTGGACGCCGTGGCGGCGCTGGCCAAATACCAGCCCCCCCTTGTGTTTTTCGACATGGGCACCGCCACCACCCTGTCGGTTATTGACGGACAGGGGAATTACCTGGGCGGCATGATTATCCCGGGCCTGCGGCTTTCCGTGGATTCCCTGTCCGCCCGGGCGGCACAGCTGCCCTACATCAACCTGGATGAGCCGGAACAGCTCATCGGCACCAACACCATTTCCTGTATGCAGGCTGGCGCGATTTACAGCAACGCCGCCATGATCGACGGCCTGCTGGAGCGGGTGGAGGCGGAACTGGGCGGGCCGGTGGCCGCAATCGCCACCGGCGGGCTCATCGCCAAGGTCCTCCCCTACTGCAGGCGCCAGGTCCACTACGACGAAAACCTGATGCTGGAGGGCCTGCAAATCTTATACCGCAGAAACAGCGGCAATCAGACTCCAAGAAAAGAGGATGCCCCATGCTGAACGGAAAAACCGTGCTGCTGGGCGTGACCGGCGGCATCGCCTGCTACAAATCCGCCATGCTGGCCTCCGCCCTGGTGAAGCAGCATTGCAATGTGCAGGTGGCCATGACAAAGAACGCCGCCGAGTTTATCGGCCCCCACACCTTTGAATCCCTCACCGGGAACCGGGTGGCCATGGACACCTTCGACCGCAACTACGTCCATCAGGTAGAGCACATCGCCCTGGCCGACCAGGCCGACCTGGTGCTCATCGCCCCCGCCACCGCCAACGTGCTGGCCAAGCTGGCCCACGGCATCGCGGACGATATGCTCACCACCGTGGTGCTGGCCTGCAGCTGCCCCAAAATCGCCGCCCCCGCCATGAACACCAAAATGTACGACAACCCGGTGACCCAGGACAATCTGGCCCTTCTGCGCCGCTACGGCTGGGAGGTGCTGGAGCCCGCCAGCGGGCGCCTGGCCTGCGGCGCGGTGGGCCGGGGCAAAATGCCGGAGCCGGAGGACCTGCTGGACGCCGTCCTCCACGCCCTGGTCCATCCGCGGGATATGCGGGGGCTTCGGGTGCTGGTCACCGCCGGGCCCACACAGGAAGCGCTGGACCCGGTGCGCTTCCTGACCAACCACTCCACCGGAACCATGGGCTATGCCGTGGCCCGGGCCGCCGCCGCCCGGGGGGCGTCTGTGACCCTGGTATCCGGCCCCACCGCCCTGAAAAAACCCGCCTATGTGGAGACGGTGGACGTGGTATCCGCCCGGGAGATGTTTGACGCGGTGGCCTCCCGGAGCGCGGACCAGGACGTCATCATCAAAGCCGCCGCTGTGGCCGACTACCGCCCCGCTGTAACGGCGGAGGAGAAAATCAAAAAATCCGGGAGCGGCGCGGACCTGTCCCTTTCCCTGGAGCGGACGCCGGACATCCTTGGCTGGCTGGGGGAGCACCGCCGGGAGGGCCAATTCCTGTGCGGCTTCTCCATGGAGACCCAAAACGTGCTGGAAAACTCCCGGGCCAAGCTGGCGAAAAAGCATCTGGACCTGATCGCGGCCAACAACCTGCGGGAGCAGGGGGCCGGGTTCGGCGGGACCACCAATGTGCTGACCCTGATCTCCGCCGGGGATGAAATTTCCCTGCCGCTGATGAGCAAGGATGAGGCCGCCCACCGGCTGCTGGACGTCATTGTGAGCCGACTGCAGCGATGAGAAAATCCCCTCCTCCGGGCCTTTGCCCGAAGGAGGGGATCCATTTTTCCTGCACGCTTTGCAGCGCGGGCGCTCTCAATCCACGGCGATGTCCAGCGTCTCCCCGTCGGCGGACAGGCGGATCATGCCCACCGGATCCGCGTACCGCTGGATCAGCTTGGCGGCAATGGGGTCCTCCAGATCCTTCTGAATCTGGCGGCGCAGGTTCCGGGCGCCATAGGCGGCGGAGTAGGACTTTTTCACCAGGTAGTCCAGCACGGATTCATCGTAGGAGAACGCGATGTTCTTGTCCTTCATCACATCGTCCAGCTCGGACAGCATGATGCGGGCAATCGCCTTGAAATTGTCCTCAGAGAGCTGGTTGAAATAGACGATCTCGTCCACCCGGTTGATAAATTCGGGCCGCAGGAAGGCTTCCAGCCCCTTCATGGCCTTCTCCTTCCCCAGCTGGTTGGCGGAGCGGTCAAAGCCCATGGAGCTGCCCTTGATGTCGCTGCCCGCGTTGGAGGTCATGACAATGACGGTGTTCTCAAAGTTGACCACCTTGCCGTGGGCGTCGGAGATGTGCCCGTCGTCCAGGATCTGCAGCAGCACGTTAAGCACGTCCGGATGGGCCTTCTCGATCTCGTCAAACAGCACCACGCAGTAGGGCTTGCGGCGGATCTTCTCGGTGAGCTGTCCCGCGTCGTCATAGCCCACATACCCCGGCGGGGAGCCGATGATCCGGGACACGGAGTGCTTCTCCATAAACTCGCTCATATCCAGCCGGATCAGGGATTCCGGCGAGGAGAACAAATCTGCGGCCAGCCGCTTCACCAGCTCCGTCTTGCCCACGCCGGTGGAGCCCACAAAGATAAAGGATACCGGCTTATGTTTGGCGGAAATGCCCACCCGCCCCCGGCGTATGGCGTTGGACACGGCGTTCACCGCGTCGTCCTGCCCCACGATGTGCTCCCGCAGGCGGTCGTCCAGCTTGGCCAGACGCTCAAACTCCTGCTCCTGAATGGAGGTGGCGGGAATTTTCGTCCACAGCTCGATCACCCGGGCCAGATGGGCGGCGGTCAGCGGGGGGTCGCCCTTGGCGGCAAGCTCATCCCGCTCCACGGTCAGCTGGGCCTGACGGCTTTTCAGCTCCGCCAGCCGCTGGTACGCCTTATCGTTGGCGGCGGCCTGCACCGCCTGCTTCTCCTCCGTGACTGAGGCCAGCTTTTCCTGGAGCTCGGCAATCTGCTTGCGCCGGCCCTCCTGGCGCTCCTGGAACGCGGGGTCGTCCCGGTTGGGTGCCTCCACATCGTCCCGGCTCACCGCCGTCTCCAGGGTCTCCCGCTGGCGCTTCAGCTTCTGCTCCTGCTTTTGCAGCTCCTGGAGGCGGGGGTCGTTCTGCCCGCCGGTGGAGGCCAGGACCACCTCCATCTCCTTGGCGTAGTCCGCCAGCTCCTTGTCGATCTCCGCCATCCGGGCCAGCTCCCTGTTGTGGAGGTTGACGTCGGAGGACGCCTCGTCAATCAGGTCAATGGCCTTGTCAGGCAGATAGCGGTCGGTGATATACCGCTCGCTCATGGTGACGGCCTGGCGGCAGATGTCCGGGCTGATGGCCACATGGTGGAAGGACTCGTAATAGGGCGCGATGCCCTTCAAAATCTCCACGGAATCCTCAATGGAGGGCTCCTCCACGATGACGGGCTGGAAGCGGCGCTCCAGGGCGGAGTCCTTCTCAATGTATTTGCGGTATTCCGTCATGGTGGTGGCGCCGATGACCTGGATCTCTCCCCGGCTCAGGGCGGGCTTGAGGATGTTGGCGGCGTTCATGGAGCCCTCCGCGTCCCCCGCGCCCACAATGGAGTGGACCTCGTCGATCACCAGGATGATGTTGCCCAGCTTCTTCACCTCGTCGATGAGGCCCTTCATCCGGCTCTCGAACTGGCCCCGGAACTGGGTGCCCGCCACCAGGGCGGTGAGGTCCAGCAGATAGACCTCCTTATCCAGCAGCTTGTAGGGCACATCCCGGTCGAAAATGCGCTGGGCCAGCCCCTCTGCGATGGCGGTCTTGCCCACGCCGGGGTCGCCGATGAGGCAGGGATTATTCTTCTGGCGGCGGTTCAGGATCTGGATGGTCCGCTCGATCTCGTCGGCCCGGCCCACGATGCGGTCCAGCCTGCCCTCCCCGGCCTTGCGGGTGAGGGAGATGCAGTAGTTCTCCAGGAATTTGCGCTTCTGGCTCCGGTCATTTTTGGCCGGGGCCGTCTTTTCCTCCTTGTCCTTCGCGGCTCCGCCCCGCTGGATGGGATCGCGGTCGGGCTGGGGGACGTCGGAACTGGAGCCGCCGAACAGCTTGTTCAGGAAGGGGAAGGTAGCGGTACGGCCCTCATCCTCCTCGTCGTCCGGATCACGGGAATCGCCGTCATCGGAGGAATCCATGCCGTCCGGCTCCTCCGCGCCGCCGAAGGCTGACATCATTTCGGTGGAGATGGACTCCAGGTCCTCATCGGAAATGCCCATCTTTTTCATCATATCGTCCACCGGCTTGATGCCCAGCTCCCGGGCGCACTTCAAGCACAGTCCCTCGTTTTTTGTCTCGCCGCCCTCGATTTTGGTGATAAACACCACCGCAACGTTTTTATTGCAGCGGGTGCACATGGTCGGCCGCATGATATCGCTCCTTTCGGGCACACAGGTTTTTGTGCCGGGTCTTTGCAGTTTGCAGTAACATATCAAATAAATATGAACCTGTCATGAATTTTAGAGTGGTAATTTTCCGTGAAACCGGGAAAACCTCGCAGAGGCCCCTTAGGAAGGCAGACCGGACAGCAGCTCGCCCAGCCGCTTCACGGTGAACAGGGACAGCACCGGCGTCGACGGGTCCGCCGGGACCAGCCCAGTGAGCTGCCCCAGCCACACCAGCACAACGATGAGCAGCACGCCCTTCGCCAGCCCGAACACCAGTCCGCAGGCCAGGTTCACCTGGGACAGAATGGGCAGCTTGAAGGCCAGATCCAGCGTATGGCTCAGCAGGAACCAGATCAGCTGGATCCCCACGAACACGATGCCGAACAGCAGGGCCTTGGCGATCCCCCTGGAGAGATATCCCGCCAGCGCGTTCACGGGGGAGGTCCACTCCGCCGCCTCCGCCGCGATCTTGGCAGCGCCCTCCTCCAGGAAAGCGGAGAATCCCTCAAACAGCTCATTGTCCCGGATGGCGGACATCAGCTCGTCCATGGAGATGCCGCTGACGGCCTCCTCTGCGGCGTCCGGGTCAAGCTCCTCCAGGATGTCCTGGGGGGGCGGCACCAGCTCGGAGATACTTTGAGCGATCACAGGCCGGATGATGTTGGCCACCGGCGTGCAAAAGGCATCGGAGATAAACTGGGCCGCGAAAAAGGCCACAAACACCGTTGCCAGCCCGCACAGGGACAAAATCAACCCCCTGGCCGCTCCCCGCCAGGCGAAAAACGCCAGCAGGAGCACGATCCCAATGTCAAATATGTATGACATACAGTCCTCCTCCCTCCACGCGAACGCGGAGTATTTTAATAGGGCACATAAAACCCTGCGCTGTCCGCCGAGATCAGAATGGCGGAGCCATCCGGCATGAGCAGGACAACGCGGGCCCCCTGGGTCCCCTTCAAAGAGCTGTAAAGCTCCAGCTCGTCGGTGTAGATATCCAGCCTGTCTCCGGTGAGGACAGCCAGATACCGCCCCGCCGCAGAGATGGACAGGACCTGCTCGTTGAGCTCCAGGATCTGCTGTTCCCCATCGGCGTCCACCACCCACAGCTCCGCCTGACTGCCCGCCCGGTATTTTCCCAGCAGGGCGGCGGCAAAGCCGTCCCCGTCCAGGGTATACCGCCGCAGGTACTTGTCCGACCAGTCGGCCCGGACGGTCTCCCCATCGTGGCCGGTGACGGTCAGCCCCCGGTCGGAGAGGGTCCACACCGCCGACGAGGTGTGCTTCACATCCAGCGCCACGCCGCCCCCCAGGGAGCAGGACACGTCGGCCTGATAGCCGCCGCTGGCGTAGTTCATGGCGTACAGCTCCAGGCCGGTGGCAAAGGCGCCGCTGTCCTGTCCCACGGTGATGGTGGCCAGGGTGCGCCCGTCGTCGGACAGGGCGGCGTCCATCACAAAGGCGGAGGTCAGGTTGACGCTCATCAGCGGGCTGTAGGCCGCGTCATACACCGTCACCATCCCCCGGTAGCCGCTGGCCTGGGTGACTACAGTGAGCTGTCCGTTCCGGTTCAGCCGCGCGGATAAAATACAGTCGAAATCGCTGGCGGACCATACCAGCGTCCGCTGGCCCAGCACATAGAGGGAGCTGCCCCCCGCGTCATACACCACCGCCAGGGAGCCGTTGGTGTTCACCACCGGGTTTTCCATGCTCACCTGCTCGTTGATGTACCGGACGCCGCTTCCGGAGTACAGCGAAATGGCGTTTCCGGAGCACACCAGCAGATCGTCGTCCAGCACGGCGAAGGTGCAGTTCAGGTCGCCGTCATAGGAAAATGCCTCCGCCCGCCCGTTGTCGCTGATGGTGAGGGAGCGGTAGGCGAACCAGCGTTTGACGCTGTCCATGTTCAGCCGGTCCCGGAAGGCCACCGCCAGCACCAGGACCAGCGCCACCGCCAGCACTACTACCATGGCGATGAGCCGTCTCAGGAACCTGGACAGCCGGTGCTTCCCGGCGGGGGCGGGAGGCGGCGCGGGACCGTCCTTGGGGCTATTCGGTTGCGGGAAGGTCCGTTCGTCCATGGTCAAGTCCTCTCACAGCACGTCCTCATCATACCACAAATTTGTCATATAAAGCCCGTCCGGCGGCGCGGTAGGCCCCGCCAGGGTACGGTTGCGGGACGCCAGGATGGCGGGGATCTCCGCCGGGTCCAGCTTCCCCTCGGCGGCGTAAATGCAGGTGCCCACCATGGCGCGCACCATATTATATAAGAATCCATCGGCACATACCCGGCAGTCAATCATATCTCCATGGCGCTCGATTTCAAAATAATGCACCGTGCGCACCGTGGTCCGGGTCTCGGTGCCCACCGAGCGGACGGCGGCGAAGTCGTGGGTGCCCACAAACTGCCCCGCCGCCCGGGCCATGATGTTTTCATCCAGCAGTCTGGGGTAGAACCACACCCGGTTCACGTAAAACGGGTCCCGGATGCGGGAATTGTAGATGCGGTAGGTATACTCTTTTTTGCGGCAGGAGCCGATGGCGTTGAACCCGTCGGGGACTACGGCAGCTTTGCAGACTGAGATGTCGTCGGGCAGGCGGGTATTCACCGCCAGGGGCAGGCGCTCCACAGGGATGCCCGAGGTGGTGCGGAAGTTGGCCACGTAGACCTGGGCGTGGACGCCCGCGTCGGTGCGGCCCGCGCCGGTGGCCCTGACTGGGTGGCACACCACTGAGGCCAGGGCTTTTTCCAGGGTTTCCGCCACGGACACGGCGTTTTTCTGCACCTGCCAGCCGTGGTAGGCGGTGCCGGTGTAGCTCAGCCGCAGGGCGATATTGCGGGTTTCCATGGCTGTACCGCCTTTCTTGTTGGAAGGTCAGGGGCCTTCTTCTTTTTCTTGAAAGAAAAGGAAGAAGCAAGAAAAAGAACTTCAAGCTGGCTATAGGCCGAAATGGCCCAGGACGCCGATGAGTATGGCTAAGGCCAGGGCTCCCAGCATGAACGCCGCGTCGCCGGGGCGGTAGCGGAGCTGTTTCATCCGGGTGCGGCCCTCGCCGCCGTGGTAGCAGCGGCACTCCATGGCGGTGGCCAGCTCATCCGCCCGCCGGAACGCGGAGATGAACAGGGGCACCAGCAGGGGGATGAGGGCTTTGGCCTTTTGGACCAGATTGCCGGAATCGAAATCCGCCCCCCGGGCCCGCTGAGCGGACATGATCTTATCCGTCTCCTCGATGAGGGTGGGGATGAACCGCAGGGCGATGGACATCATCATGGACAGCTCGTGGACGGGGACGCGGATTTTTTTCAGCGGCCCCATCAGCGATTCCAGCCCGTCGGTGAGGGCCAGCGGCGAGGTGGTGTAAGTGAGCAGGAAGGTGCAGGAGATCAGCATCATGATCCGCACCACCATGAAAAACGCGTGAATAATACCCTCACGGGTTATGGTGAAGATCCAGAAGGAGGCCAGCTCCTCACCGGGGGTATAGAAGACGTTCAGCACGGCGGTGAACACCAGGATGAACACCACCGGCTTCATCCCCCGCAGCAGCGCCTTGACGCTGACCCTGGACACCGCCACCACGGCGGCCAAAACCGCCAGCAGAATGCCGTAGGTCACCAGCCGTTCCCCCAGGAACAGGGCCACGATATAGCAGACCAGCCCCACCAGCTTGGCCCGGGGATCCAGGTTATGGATGGGCGAGCTTCCCGGGAAATACTGGCCCAGCGTGATATCCTTCAGCGCCATCACTCCGCCCCCTTTTCGTCAGAAGAAGCCTGCTCCATTCCATTTTCAGCAAAAGGCGCTGAAAATTCCATATCCGCAGGCTCCTTCTTCCTCTCCCCACAAAGCCAAAGGCCGGTTTTGCGGGGGCCCCGGTGGAGGGCGGCCAGAACCGCCTCCCGGGCCTGGGGCACGGTGTACACCGACGCGGGCACGTCCACCCCCAGCGCCCGCAGCCGGGCAAACACCCGCGTCATGGCGGGCACGCCCAGGCCCATGGTTTCCAGCTCCTCCCCGTGGGAGAATACCTCGGAGGGCGGGCCGGAAAAGGGAATGGTCCCCCTGTGTATGACCACCAGCCGCTGGGCCTCCCGGGCCACCTCCTCCATGGAGTGGGACACCAGGATCACGCAGGCGTTTTTCTCCTCGTGGTAGGTGCGGATATTGTCCAGAATCCGGGCGGAGCCGGAGGGGTCCAGACCCGCCGTAGGCTCGTCCAGCACCAGAACACGGGGCTCCATGGCGATGACGCCGGCGATGGCCACCCGGCGCTTCTGCCCGCCGGACAGGTCGAAGGGGGATTTCTCCAGCACCCCGGCCTCCAGCCCCACGAAGCGGGCGGACTGCCGCACCCGGCGGTCCACCTCGTCTGGGTCCAGCCCCATGTTTTTGGGGCCGAAGGCGATGTCCTGGTATACCGTCTCCTCAAAGAGCTGGTATTCCGGGTACTGGAACACCAGCCCCACCTGGCACCGCACCTGCCGGGTGCGCTCCTTGCTCTCGAATATGTCCGTCCCTTCAAAGAGCACCTGGCCGGAGGTGGGTTTCAGCAGGCCGTTGAGGTGCTGGATCAGGGTGGATTTCCCCGACCCGGTGCGGCCGATAATGGCCAGATATTCCCCCGGCTGTGCGGAGAAATCCACGCCCTGGAGCGCGGTGTGCGCGAAGGGCGTGCCCGCGCTGTAGAGGTGGGTCAATTCTTTTGTCTCAATAATAGCGTCCATGAATCAAACTCCTTGAAGGGGAGATAATGTGCCGGGAATCAATCAAACCGGAAGCGGTCAATCGCTTTGTTGATCGGGATCTACACAATGTACGTTTTTATTACATTTCGTGACGATGATTCCAGTGCAAGTCACAATAACAACACAAAGATACATACACATACCCAAAACACACGCACTGCCGTAATCCATACCATTGAAAAAATTCCCTGCGAAATCAGATACAAGCATTCCGCCAACAGCGGCGGCAATTCCCGCTACCATGTATTGCCAAATGTGTTTCATGCTGCATTCCTCCATAAATACCGCTTTACGGCGCTACGCCAGCAGTCCCTTCAACACCCCGGCGCACTCGTCCACCGTCAGCGCGGTGAGGGGCACGTCCACCCCGTTCTGCCGCAGCTCGTACAGCAAAGCCACCGGCTCGGGCACCTCCAGCCCCAGGGAGCGCAGGCCGTCCACGTTCTGGAACACCTGCTCCGGCCTGTCGTCCGCCATGACGTGGCCGTCGTGCATGACGATCAGCCGGTCCGCCTGGGCGGCCTCGTCCATGTGGTGGGTGATGAGCACCACCGTGATGCCGGCTTCCGTGTTCAGCCGCTTCACGGTGTCCAGCACCTCTTTCCGGCCCACCGGGTCCAGCATGGCGGTGGGCTCGTCCAGCACGATGCATTCCGGACGCATGGCCAGCACCCCGGCGATGGCCACCCGCTGCTTCTGCCCGCCGGACAGCAGGTGCGGGGCATGGCGGGCGTATTCCGACATACCCACCGCAGCCAAAGCGCTGTCCACCCGCTCCCGGATCTCGGCGGAGGGCACGCCCAGATTCTCCGGGCCGAAGGCCACGTCCTCCTCCACCACGCTGGCTACGATCTGGTTGTCCGGGTTCTGGAACACCATGCCGATCCGGCGGCGGATGTCCAGCAGTTTATCCTCGTCGCAGGTGTCCATACCGTCCACATACACCTTGCCCGCCGTGGGCAGGAGGATGGCGTTGAAATGCTTGGACAGGGTGGACTTGCCCGAGCCGTTGTGGCCCAGCACCGCCACGAACTCCCCCCGCCGGATGGACAGGGACACCCCGTCCAGCACCGTGGGGGCCGCGCCCTCCTCGGTGGTGTAGCGGAAGGTCAGGTTTTCCGTTTGAATAATGGGCTGCGGCATGGGAATTACCTCACTCGGAAGAAGATACGGGGGAAACGGCCAGCCCCCCGGCAGACCGGGGGAACAGCCTCCGGACAGCCATCGCCGCCAGGAAGCCGCCGAACACCCCCAGGATGTTGAGCATCAGATCGTCGATATCAAAGGCCCGGCCAATCAAAAGCTGCCAGGTCTCTATGGAAAGGGTGATGCAGCCGCCGGTCAGCAGCGCCCGCCTCCAGCCAAACCCCCGCCACAGCAGGGCGGCAGACAGGCCGAAGGGCATAAACAGGATAACGTTGGCGGCTAAAATATAGATGGAATAGGAAAAGGTCCGGAACGGCGCCAGGCTGACGCTCCCCGGGCTGAAAAAGGGCAGGCCCCCCTCGTTCCAGGGCTGGCCCAGAGGCAGGCCCGCCAGGGCGGGGACCACCCACCGGGGCGTCAGGCCAAGGACGGCGGCTCCGCCGCAGTACATCCAGAACAGGGCCATCACCGCCTCCCGGCGGACGGGGCTGTGCAGCCCCATTTTCTCCAGCCTGCGCCGCCGCAGGGGAAGCAGGCAGAAGAACAGCGCCAGCGCCGGGACCGCGCCGCACAGCATGGCAAACAGAAAGCCCAGGGTGCGGCCCATGTCAGCGCCCTATCCACCGCCCCGCGGCCCCGCAGGGCAGGGCCAGTCCCGAGGCGGTGACAGGAAGGCCCAGCTCGTCAGACACCGTGTGCCCGCCGAATTTACCGCCGATGACGGTCTGCAATATATAGGTGAGCACCGACGGGGACAGCCCCGTGGTGTAGGAATTTAAAATGACGAACAGCGGCTGGTCAGACAGCACGTTGGACACCAGCTCCACAAAGGGGTACAGGCTTTCCTCCAGCTTCCAGACCTCGCCGGAGGGCCCCCGGCCATAGGAGGGCGGATCCATGACGACGGCGTCGTACCTGCGCCCCCGGCGGATCTCCCGCTCCACGAACTTGGCGCAGTCATCCACAATCCAGCGGATGGGTTTGTCCTCCAGCCCGGAGGCCCTGGCGTTGTCCCTGGCCCACTGTACCATGCCCTTTGCCGCGTCCACGTGGCACACAGACGCCCCTGCCGCCGCGCAGGCGATGGTGGCCCCGCCGGTGTAGGCAAACAGGTTCAGGACGCTGACAGGCCGTCCGGCGCTTTGAATCAGGTCCCTGGCGAAGTCCCAGTTGGCGGCCTGCTCGGGGAACACGCCGGTGTGTTTGAAGTTCATCAGCCCCACATTGAAGGTGAGTTCCCTGTACTTCACCTGCCACCGCTGGGGAACATTCCGGCTCTCCCACCGGCCTCCCCCGGTGCTGGACCGGGCGTACCGGGCGTCCGGCCGCTTCCAGCCCTTGTGGGTCCGGGGCGTGTTCCAGATGGCCTGGGGGTCGGGCCGCACCAGGAGCTTGTCCCCCCAGCGCTCCAGCTTTTCCCCCCTGCCGCAGTCCAGCAGTTCATAATCCGTCCATTGCCCGGCTGTCCACAAAATGTCCGCCCCCTCTGTATACCCTGTTGGAAATCAAGGTATTATACTACACAAATGGAACTTAGTCAAATCTTAGGGCACTTTTCCCAGTGGAAACCAATTTATGCCGCACCCCATCTGCTGGGAAGCGCATGGTGCGCCCGCTCGTGTTTGGCATCATCCCGCAAAAACCCGCGGCCGCGCGTCCCCTGGCGCAAGATCATTATGCCTGCGGCGCCGGTCCGGCCTCCAGCTCCACCGGCAGGCCGTTGACCTCCACGCCCTCCCCGGCGGGTATGAGGATGTACTTCCGACCGTCCACCACCCGGGCCTCCACCTGTCCGCTGAGCTCCGGCTTCACGGTGATGGTAATCTCCCCCGCCTTGATCTGGAACCGCTTGCTGTCGATGAGGTTGGCGGGGTCCATGGCCGCGCCGTCCCCCAGGCGCTGTCCGCAGTAGTCCTGGAACGCCTCCACCCGCTCCTCCTCGATGCCGCACTCCCGGAGCATCCCGCCCACATCCCTGGCGGTGACGGTGAGGGGCTCGGGGCTTTTGCTCTCCTTGTGGAGGTCGATGCGCTCCCGCATCTGCTCGTGGACGGCCTGGACCAGCTCCATGCTGCACTCCACCCCCAGGGCATCGGACAGAGCCGTCTCAAAGGCCTCCCGCTGCTCCGGGGCGGACAGGGGCGGCTCGACGCCGAAAACGGCCTGGACGAACTCCCCGTGGATCATCTCCGGCTTGCGTATGTAATACAGGGTATTATAAAGGTTGGCCGCCCGGTGGTCAAAGGCGGGGAACAGGAAGCCCAGCTCCGGCGGCGCGGCCAGCCGCCCGGCGGTTTTCACGTGGAGGGCGTTCTCGTTGGGCACATAGCCCAGCCCCGGCTTCCCCTCCCGCATGGGGCACAGGGCGCACACCATATAGGAGTACACCGTGTCCGACGCCTCGTCGAAGGTCCCGCCGTCCTTGCCCTTGAAGGGCACGTCGTAGCTCTCCTGGGCCAGGAGGATCAGATAGCTGTCCTCCCCCATCTCCATGTTCTGGATCACCGTCTCATAAAACCGGCGGCGCAGGGCGGCGTCCTTGAGCCTGCTGTCCCGCAGGTCCCGCAGCAGCTTGTGCTCCTCCCCTTCCGCCACCTGCTTGGTGGTGAACTCCACGTCGATGAGGTTCCGCCCCAGCCCGCCGGACAGCGCCTTGCGCAGCAGGGCCAGGCAGCTCTCCACATCGTCCTCGTTGAGCAGGGCCAGGGGCTGGTCCACCTCGGCGATGATCTCCTTGATGGGGCTGACGTAGCAGCCGTATACATGGCTGATGTTGTTTTTGCCGGGGCGCAGGCGGCGGCGCAGCTCGCCCAGTTCGTTTTGATTCATGGTGATCCCTCGCTTGTCAAAAATCAGGTCGTGCGCCACAGGCGCGCCATTGAGGTATTCTACCACAGCCCGCGCCATTTGTCACGGAGAAACCGCGCTCCATCAGGAGGCACAAAACAAGCCGAAAATTCCCTTCGTTTTTTGTGAAAAAAACGGAGGGATTCACCAAAGCAAATTCTTCATAAAAGTGTTACAATTAGGTCGGCGCGTCTGCGGCCGCAGGACGCGGGAATTTAAAGTGAGAAGGGATGCATTCGATGAAAAAACACGCAAAAGGGCTGGCGGTATGGATTGCGGCGATCCTGCTGCTGCTCATCGCCTCCATCGCCGCGGGCACCCGGGAACGGTCGGAGACCGTCCAGGAGGCCATGCGGGACGCGGTGCTCCACGACATCAACCAGGTCAGCCTGTTCGGGATCAAGGACGTAAATCCGGGCCTGATCTCCGCCTTTCTGGTGACGGCGGTACTGTTCGCTGCCGCTCTGCTGATCCGGCTGTTTGTCATCCCCCGCTTCCAGTATCAGCCGGGGAAGCTCCAGCTGCTATTGGAGGAAGCCGTAGGCCTCTTTGACAACATGGCCCGGGGCAGCAGTCCCTGGCGCTGCCGGTTCATGGGCGCCTACATCTTCGCCGCAGGCTCATTTATCTTTGTGAGCACGCTCTTTGAGCTGCTGGGGCTCCAGGCCGTCACGGTCCACGGCCACAGCGTCACCCTGCCCGCCCCCCTGTCCGACGTCAACGCCGCCATCGCCATGGGCACCCTGTCCTATCTGGTGATCCTGTCCGGCGGCATCGCGGGCAACGGCGTCAAGGGCATCGGCAAAACGCTGAAGGAGTTCTCTCTGCCCATATCCATGAGCTTCCGTCTGTTCGGCGCGCTGCTCAGCGGCCTGCTGGTGACGGAGCTGGTCTACTACTACGTGAGCCTCAGCTTTGTTCTGCCCGTGATCGTGGGGGTGCTGTTCACCCTGCTCCACGCGCTGATCCAGGCCTACGTGCTCACCATGCTGGTCTCACTGTACTACGGGGAAGTGTCCGAACCGGCCCACAAGCTGAAAAAATCTTAAGGAACCTCTGGGTTTATCCGTGTTTCCCCTCCCGGAGGCGGGGGAAACACCTGAAAATTCATGGTTCAGAGCAGCGAGAACCGGTTAAATCCTGAACAAACCGCATTGAAACAACTGATTATCAATAATGGAGGTCTTTTATTATGAACAAACTGTTGAAAAAGATTCTTTTGCTGGCCAGCGTGCTGATGCTGGCCCTGTCCCTGGCCGCCCCCGCCTTCGCCGCCGATGCCCCGGATCCCGGCGAGCCAAGCGCCCAGTCCGAGACCCAGGAGGACGGCAGCATCGGCCTGAAGGCCATTGCCGCAGGCATTGCCGTGGGCATCGCCGCCGCCGGCGGCGCGGTGGGCATGGGACTTGCCACTGCCAAGACCACCGAGAGCATCGCCCGCCAGCCCGAGGCGGAGGGCAAGGTGCGCACCACCCTGATGCTGGGCCTTGTGTTTATCGAAACCGCCATCATCTACGCCCTGCTGGTCGTTATTCTAATTATCTTCGTACTGTAACGGGGAGGTGTCTGCACAATGCCGTTGAATATTGACTGGCAGCAGATTCTGCTGCACTGGATGAACCTGGCCATCCTCACCGGGATTTTGTACTTCCTGCTCTACAAGCCGGTGAAGCAGTTCATGGCCAAGCGGGAGGAATACTACAAGGGCCTGGAACAGCAGGCCAGCGACAAGATCGCCCAGGCGGAACAACTCAAGACGGAATACCAGAGCAAGCTGGACGCCGCCGAGGAGGAGATCCACCAGGCCCGGGCCAAGGCCCAGCAGTCGGTCCAGCAGTCCGCCCAGGAGCAGCTGGACCAGGCCCACGCCCAGGCCGAGCAGATCGTCGCCCACGCCCACGCCGAGGCCGACCGCTTCCGGGAGCAGGCCGTGTACGATTCCCAGCGGGATATCCGCAGGCTGGCCGAGACCGCCGCCCGCCGGCTGGCCCTCCAGCAGGATCCCTTCGACCAATTCCTGGACCTGGCAGAGGGAGGCAGACAGCATGAGGGCCAGTAGGAGCCGCCTCACCGGGACGCTGCGCAGCGCGCAGAAGCCCACCCAGGAGCAGCTGCACCGGTTTGAGGAATTTCTCGCCCGCACCTACCGCCGCAAGGTGCCCCTGGCCTGGGAGGAGGACGCCGATCTGCGCTCCGGCTTCCGTCTCCAGGTGGGCTCGGACGTGTACGACTGGACGCTGGACGGCCGGGTGCGGCAGTTCACCGATTACCTGCGGCAGATCCAGCCCGGAAAAGACGACCTGCTCCCCCTGATGCAGCAGGCCATGGACGACTGGGAGCTGGCCGCCGTCCCCGAGGAGATCGGCACCGTCCAGACCGTGGACAGCGAGATTGCCACCGTCACCGGGCTGAGCCACGCCCAGTACGGCGAAATCCTCACCTTTGACAGCGGCGTGCGGGGCATGGTGCAGGACCTGCGCCGGGATGAGCTGAGCTGCATCCTGTTCGGCGACAGCGAGTCTGTCAGCGCGGGCAGCATAGTCCGCCGCACATTGAAAACCGCCGGTATGCCCGTGGGGGAGGGCTTCCTGGGCCGGGTGGTGGACGCCCTGGGCGTCCCCATGGACGGCAAGGGCCGCATCCAGGCCCAGGGGCACAGGCCCATCGAGGCCCCCGCCCCCGGCATCCTGGAGCGCCAGCCCGTCAACGCCCCCATGGAAACGGGCCTGCTGGCCATCGACTCCATGTTCCCCATCGGCCGGGGCCAGCGCGAGCTGATCATCGGCGACCGCCAGACGGGCAAGACCGCCGTGGCCATCGACACCATCCTGAACCAGAAGGGCAAGGACGTGGTGTGCATCTATGTGGCCATCGGCCAAAAGACCAGCTCAGTGGCCCAGCTGGTGGAAAACCTCTCCCGCCGGGGGGCCATGGCGTACACCTGCGTCATCAATGCCCCCGCCGGGGCCTCTGCCGCCCTGCAATATGTGGCCCCCTACGCCGGGTGCGCCCTGGGCGAGCACTTCATGCACCAGGGCCGGGACGTGCTCATCGTCTATGACGACCTGAGCAAGCACGCCGTGGCCTACCGGGCGCTGTCTCTGCTGCTGGAGCGCTCCCCGGGCCGCGAGGCCTTCCCCGGCGACGTGTTCTACCTCCACTCCCGGCTGCTGGAGCGCTCCGCCCACCTCAGCGACGAGCTGGGGGGCGGCAGCATGACCGCCCTGCCCATCGTGGAGACCCAGGCGGGGGATGTGTCCGCCTATATTCCCACCAACATCATCTCCATCACCGACGGCCAGATCTTCCTGGAAAGCGACCTGTTTTTCTCCGGCCAGCGGCCCGCCGTCAACGTGGGCCTGTCCGTGTCCCGTGTGGGCGGCGACGCCCAGACCCGCGCCATGAAGTCCGCCGCCGGGGCCATCCGTCTGGAGCTGGCCCAGTACCGGGAGATGGAGGTATTCACCCAGTTCTCCAGCGACCTGGACGACGCCACCAAGCGCCAGCTGGTATACGGTCAGGGGCTGATGCGCCTGCTTCGCCAGCCCCAGTATTCCCCCTTCTCCCAGCACCAGCAGGTGGTCGTCCTGGTATCCGCCCTCAACCATGTGATGCAGGACATCCCGCTGGACGATATCGACGCATTCCGGTCCGGCCTGCTGGCCTTCGCGGAGGCGGAGGGCGCGGACCTGTGCCACCGGATCGACGTCACCGGACAGCTCTCCCAGGAGGACCGGGAGGACATCGTATCCCTGGCCCGCAGGTATCTGGCGCAGTACCAGGCGGGCGGAAAGCAGGGCGGCTGATATGGCGGGGACAAAGGAGATCAAAAACCATATCGACAGCGTGCAGGAGACGAAGAAGATCACCAACGCCATGTACCTCATCGCCTCCACGAAGCTGCAGCGGGCGCGGCAGGAGCTGGAAAACACCCGGCCCTACTTCCATGCCCTCCAGCTGGAGATCAAGCGGATCTTCCGTACCGTGAAGGACGTGGACAGCCACTACTTCTACCCGGCGGAGGGGGAGCCGCCGCTGGACGGCGCCTACGGCTGTCTGGTGATTACCGCCGACAAGGGGTTGGCCGGGGCTTACAACCAGAATGCCATCAAAGCGGCCATGAAGCTGCTGGACCAGCACCCGGACACCAAGCTGTTCGTGGTGGGCGAGTACGGGCGGCGCTTTTTCGCCTCCCACGGCATCCCCATCGAGCACAGCTTCCTGTACACCGCCCAGAACCCCACCATGGCCCGGGCCAGGGAGATCGGCGCCCTGCTGGTGGACCGCTTCGGCAAGGGGGAGCTGGAGAAGATCTTCATCGTGTACACCGACATGGCCAGCGCCATGTCCTTCCAGGCCCGCTCCACCCGGCTGCTGCCCTTCCACCGCACCTATTTCGCCGACTCCGTGGACATACAGCAGCCTGTCACAGAACCTTTCGAGTTCCTCCCCGACGTGCGCTCGGTGCTGAACAATATAATCCCCAGCTACGTGTCCGGCTTCATCTACAGCGCGCTGATTGACAGCTTCTGCTGTGAGCAGAACGCCCGGATGACCGCCATGGACAGCGCCAACCGCAACGCGGAAAACCTGCTGGGGGAGCTGTCCCTGCAATATAACCGGGTGCGGCAGGCGGCCATCACCCAAAGCATCACCGAGGTGTCCGCCGGGGCCCGCGCCCAACGTCAGAAAAAGGAGTTGTAAGGGATTTGGAACGTGGAATTATCGTACAGATATCCGGTCCCGTGGTGGACGTGGAAATTTTGGAGGGGGCTCTGCCCCGGCTGCGGGAAATGCTCACCGTGGAGAAGGACGGCCAGCTCCGGGTGATGGAGGTGGCCCAGCACATTGGCGGCGGCAGGGTGCGCTGCATCATGCTCTCCCCCAGCGAGGGGCTGGCCTGCGGCCTGGCCGTGGACGTCCCCGGCCGCACCATTGAGGTACCGGTGGGCCGCAATACCCTGGGCCGTATGTTCAACGTGCTGGGCCAGCCCATCGACGGGATCGGCCCGGTGCCCGAGGGCACGCCCATGCATACCATTTACCGCAAGCCCCCCTCCTTCGAGGAGCAGAGCCCCGCGGTGGAAATTCTGGAGACGGGCATCAAGGTCATCGACCTGCTGGAGCCCTACCCCCGGGGGGGCAAGATCGGCCTGTTCGGCGGCGCGGGCGTGGGCAAGACCGTGCTGATCCAGGAGCTGATCCACAACGTGGCCATGGAGCACGGCGGCTATTCCATCTTCACCGGCGTGGGCGAGCGCTCCCGGGAGGGCAACGACCTGTGGCGGGAGATGCGGGAGAGCGGCGTGTCCGACAAGACCGCCCTGGTGTTCGGCCAGATGAACGAGTCCCCCGGCGTGCGTATGCGGGTGGCCCTGTCCGGGCTGACCATGGCGGAGCATTTCCGGGACGTGGAGCACAAGGATGTGCTTTTGTTCATCGACAACATCTTCCGCTTTGTCCAGGCGGGCAGCGAGGTATCCACCCTGCTGGGCCGTATGCCCTCCGCCGTGGGCTACCAGCCCACCCTGGCCAACGAGATGGGCGAGCTCCAGGAGCGCATCGCCTCCACCAAGGCGGGCTCCGTCACCTCCGTCCAGGCGGTGTACGTCCCCGCCGACGACCTGACCGACCCCGCCACCGCCACCACTTTCGCCCACCTGGACGCCACCACGGTGCTCAGCCGTAAAATCTCCGAGCAGGGCATTTACCCGGCGGTGGACCCGCTGGAATCGTCCTCCCGGATCCTGGAGGCGGACATCGTGGGGGAAAAGCACTACCGGGTGGCCCGCAGGGTGCAGGAAATTCTGGAAAAATACAACGAGCTCCAGGACATCATCGCCATCCTGGGCATGGACGAGCTCAGCGACGAGGACCGGCACACGGTCGCCCGGGCCCGGCGCATCCAGCGCTTTTTGGCCCAGCCCACCCACGTGGCGGAGAAATTCACCGGCATCCCCGGCGTGTACGTGCCGCTGAAGGACACCCTGGAGAGCTTCGCCGCCATCGTGGACGGCGAGCTGGACCAGTATCCCGAGGCCGCGTTCTACAACGTGGGCACCTGGCGGGACGTGGTGGAGAAGGCCAAAAAGATTGAGGCGGGTGAGCTGTAATGGATACCTTTCAGGTACACATTCTGGCAGCGGACCGCACCTTTTACGAGGGGCCCTGCGCCAGCCTCACCGTGCCCACCAGCGACGGAGAACAGGGCATTCTGGCCCACCACAGCCCCATGATCGCCGCCATCCAGCCGGGGACTTTGCGCTGGACCGTACCCGGTCAGGCGGCCCAGACCGCCGCCATCTCCCCCGGCGTGATGAAGGTGGAGCACAACGAGGTCCTGGTGCTGGTGGACTCCGCCGAGCGGCCCGAGGAGATCGACGAGGCCCGGGCCCGCCGGGAGGCCGACCAGGCCAGGGAGGCCCTGCTGCAGAAAAAGAGCCGCCAGGAGCATCAGGTGGCCCAGGCCACCCTGGCACGGGCGCTGAACCGCCTGCGGGTGAAGAACCACAGCACCATCAATTAGCCTGGGGCTTCCGCCATAGGTACAAAGCAAGGGACACGCCGCAGGTGTGTCCCTTGTCCTTTGCCAGGGTTCTTGAGGAAATCCCGGTGCAGGGGCGCCCTTGCCCCAATCCCAACAATATGATAAAATACGCATCAATACGAACCGGGCCGCTGATATCCGTCCGGTTTGAGAAAGGCGGTGCTTTTCGTGGACAAATATGCCCTGTTGAAGCAGTATTTCGGCCACAGCGGCTTCCGGCCCGGCCAGGAGGAGCTGGTGGACGCCCTGCTGTCCGGGCGGGACGTGCTGGGCGTCATGCCCACCGGGGCGGGCAAATCCATCTGCTACCAGCTCCCCGCCCTGCTGCTGCCGGGGGTGACGCTGGTGGTCTCCCCCCTCATCTCCCTGATGAAGGACCAGGTGGCGGCGCTGTCCCAGGCGGGCATACCCGCCGCGTTCCTCAACTCCACCCTGTCCCTGGAGCAATACAGGGAAACCCTGCGCCAGGCACGGCAGGGCGCCTACAAGCTGATTTACGCCGCCCCGGAGCGCCTTGCCGCTCCCGGCTTCCTCCGCTTCGCCCAGGAGGCGGAGATCCCCCTGCTGGCGGTGGACGAGGCCCACTGCGTCTCCCAGTGGGGGCAGGATTTCCGCCCCAGTTATCTGAAGATCCCGGAATTTCTGGAGCAGCTCCCCCGCCGCCCCACCGTGGGGGCCTTTACCGCCACCGCCACCGGACAGGTAAAGGAGGACATCGAGCGCCTGCTCCTGCTCCGGAATCCCCTGCGGGCCACCACCGGCTTCAACCGGCCCAACCTGTATTTTGAGACGGTCCACCCCCGCAGCAAGGACGCCTATTTAAAGCGCTTCCTCAGCGAGCGCCCCGGCCAGAGCGGCATCGTCTACTGCTCCACCCGAAAGACGGTGGAGGCCGTCTGCGCCGCGCTGGCCGCGGACGGCGTGCCCGCCACCCGCTATCACGCGGGGCTGTCCGACGAGGAGCGGCGGCAGAACCAGGAGGATTTCGTCTACGACCGGGCCCGCATCATGGTGGCTACCAACGCCTTCGGCATGGGCATCGACAAGTCCAACGTGGGCTTTGTGGTGCATTACAATATGCCCAAGGACGTGGAGAGCTACTACCAGGAGGCGGGCCGGGCGGGCCGGGACGGGGCCTACGCCCACTGCACCCTGCTGTTTTCCGAGGGCGACGTATACACCGCCAAATTCCTCATCAACAATTCCTCAGACAACGACGAGCTGCCGGAGGAGGAGCGGGAAACGCTGCGCCGCCGGGACCTGCGGCGGCTGGAGCAGATGACCGCCTACTGCAAGACCACCGGCTGTCTGCGGGGCTATCTGCTGCGCTACTTCGGCGAGGACGCCCCGGACCACTGCGGCAAGTGCGGCAGCTGCACCGGGGAGCTGGAGCAGCGGGACATCACCGTGGAGGCCCAGAAGATCCTGTCCGCCGTCACCCGGGTGGAGCGGCAGTACCGCTCGGGGCTGGGAGCTGCCCTGATTATCCAGCACCTCCGGGGAAGCCGGGAACAGCGGGTGCTCCAGCTGGGGCTGGACAAGCTGCCCACCTACGGTGTCATGAAGGAGGTGGACCGGGCCCAGGTCCGGGCGTATGTCGACTGCCTGCTGGAGCAGGGCTACCTGTATTCCGACGGGACGGATTACCCGGTGCTCCGGGTTACCCCCAAGGCCAAGCCGGTGCTGTTCCACGGGGAGCGGGTGACCTGCCTGAGCCGGAAGCAGACCCGGGCGGAGCGCGCCGCTTCAAAGCCCGCCGCCCCCGTCCCCATCCAGGCGGACGCGGGACTGCTGGATGCCCTGCGGTCGGTGCGCAGCAGGCTGGCGGCGTCCGGCGGCGTTCCGGCCTACGTGGTCTTTTCCAACGCGTCCCTGGCGGATATGGCGGCGCGGCAGCCCGCCTCCATGGAAGAATTTTTGGAGGTGTCCGGCGTGGGCGAGGTCAAGGCCCAGCGGTACGGCCAGGAATTTTTGGAGGCCATCGCGGACTGGAAGCGGAAGGAAGCCGAGGCGGATTCCTGAAAAAAGGCATTTTATCCCTCTTTATGTTCTTATCACCTGCCAAAAATATGTCGATATTCACAATAACAGAGCAACAAGGAGGGGGTTTATGGACAACAAGATCAACAGCCCGTTTCCCGGGCAGGAGTATATCCAGTATGGGAAGTTCACCTTTAAAAACGTCACCGACCAGCTGACGAAGATTGACCCCGCCACGGTGGACACGAGCACGTGGGTAAAATATAACAGGACCCATGCGCAAGAAGCCGCAGCATGGAAAGGATATTTCAGCAACTATTCCCTGTCCGCAAGCCCGGTCTCCGAGGTCAAGCAGGAGATCGACGTCCAGGCCGACGCGGCCATCAACGGCTTTTTCGATGGAACGGTATCCGAGGAGGAGTTGTCTGAAACCTTCCAGGCCCTGGCGAAGCAATTCGGCGACGCCTGCGACGACGCCGGTTACCCCCTTCCGCTTCAGGGCATTACCATCATCCAGGCCAGAACGGAATCCTTCTACAGCGAATTTCGGCGGAAGATTCTGGATATCGCCGTCCAGCGCAACCGGCAGGAGGGACAGCAGTACATCACCGGGGAGATGAACTCCCAGTGCAACTGGAACTATTACAACTCCGACTACTATTTCAAGAGCGAAGCGGCCATCTCCGCCATCACCGACGGGCTGGACCAGATCGCCCAAGGCCCTGCTTATAAGGACTTTGCCCTCCCCGACTACAAGGCACAGGGGATGGAGGCTTACTACAATTTCAACAGCGCCGCGTTCACCGACCAGTTCAGCTCCAATGAGCGGTTCATGCTGGACCCGGACCAGGTCCCCCCAAAGAATTTCAAATGGTTCTACCAATCCGGCGACAACGCGGCCATGGCCAGGCTGGTCAGTGTTCATGATAAGGATGGAAACCTTGTGAAGTCCTTCGACGCCAGCCCCAAGAGCTTTGATCCCACCATTTCCCGGGCCGCCATCACCTGGGCCTCCTATCTGGACGATAAGGGGAACAAACACATCGTCTCTGCGAATTTCCTCCACACTTTCAGCAAAAGCGACCTGCGCAATGTGGCGTCGCTGCTGAACTTCACCAACGGCAGCTCCGACCAGGATGCCGCAGTCAATCAGTTTTTGAAAAACCTCCAGGTCTACCCCTCCGGGTATTTTCCCGGCTCCCGACCCCCTGCCGTTAACCTGCGGGCATAAACGGAAGGGGCCGCGCACAGCGCGGCCCCTTCTTTTTGATTTTGGAACGTCCCGTCAATCCGCGAACATCGGGGTGGACAGGTAGCGGTCCCCGGTGTCGGGCAGGAGCGCCACGATGGTCTTGCCCTTGTTCTCGGGGCGCTTGGCCAGCTGGATGGCCGCCCACACCGCCGCGCCGGAGGAAATGCCCACCAGCACCCCCTCGGTCCGGCCCATCTGCTTCCCGGCGGCAAAGGCGTCCTCGTTCTCCACGGTGATGATCTCGTCATACACAGCGGTGTTCAGCACCTCGGGCACAAAGCCCGCGCCGATGCCCTGGATCTTGTGGGCCCCGGCGGTCCCCCTGCTCAGCACCGGGGAGGCGGCGGGCTCCACCGCCACCACCTTCACCCCGGGGTTCTGGGCTTTCAGATACTCGCCCACGCCGGTGACGGTGCCGCCGGTGCCCACGCCCGCCACGAAAATGTCCACCTGCCCGTCGGTATCCGCCCAGATCTCCGGGCCGGTGGCGGCACGGTGGACGGCGGGGTTGGCGGGGTTGACGAACTGGCCGGGGATGAAGCTGTTGGGGATCTCCTTTGCCAGCTCATCGGCCCTGGCAATGGCCCCCTTCATGCCCTGGGCCCCCTCGGTGAGCACCAGCTCCGCGCCGTAGGCCTTCATCAGCTGGCGGCGCTCCACGCTCATGGTCTCGGGCATGACGATGATGATGCGGTAACCCCGGGCGGCGGCGACAGAGGCCAGACCGATGCCCGTGTTGCCGGAGGTGGGCTCGATGATGACGGAGCCGGGCTTCAGCAGGCCCTTTTCCTCGGCGTCATCGATCATGGCCTTGGCGACGCGGTCCTTTACGCTGCCCGCCGGGTTGAAATACTCCAGCTTTGCCAGGATACGGGCCTCAAGGCCCTCCGCTTTCTCCATGCGGACCAGCTCCAGCAAGGGGGTATGGCCGATCAGCTGGCCGGCGGATGTATAAATATTGCTCATGGATATGTTCCTCCTCCGCGTTTTGGGATTGACGCGTTCAATTAACCTATCTATCTCATGGGTTTATATGGATTATAACCCAGCGTCATCCACCTGTCAACCGTCATTGTGTAAAATTTTTCGTTGTAATCCCATTTACCATGTTGTATAATAGGTTTGGCCGGGAGGAGGGTTATGGTATGCTGATTTCCACAAAGGGCCGTTACGCGCTGCGGGTCATGATCGACCTGGCCGAGCACCAGGGAGAGGGCTTCATCCCCTTAAAGGTGATCGCCCAGCGCCAGGAGATTTCAGAAAAATATCTGGAGAGCATCATCAAGCTGCTGGTGAAGTCCAAGCTGCTCAGCGGCGTACGGGGCAAAGGGGGCGGCTATCAGCTGACCCGTCCCCCGGAGCAGTATACCGCGGGGGAGATCCTGCGCCTGACGGAGGAATCCCTTTCTCCGGTGGCCTGCCTGGAACAGGGGGCGGACGCCTGCCCCAGGGCGTCCGAGTGCCGCACCCTCTCCCTGTGGAGGGGCCTTGACGAGGTAATCAGCAGTTATCTGAACGGTATCACCATTGCCGGACTGGCGCGGCGGGGGGATGCCGGGAACGACTATGTGATCTGAATGAAACGCACCCCGCGCCGGAGCTTCCGGCGCGGGGTGCTCCGCGTCTGCCTTCAGTTCTTTTTCCCGTTCAGCTTCAGCACGTTTCTGTAAAAACCGTCCAGCTCCCGCTTGGTGGGGAAGGTCGCCACATACATCTGGTTTCCCATGGCGTCGGACAGCACGTCGGGGATGCGGCCCACCATCTTCATGTTCCCGCCGTACTTCTCCAGGACGGCCTCGTGGTCCATGACGAAGTCCTTGCCGTCCCGCCGCCCGGCATAGGCGCAGAAGGCGTGCTCCCCCGTCTCCAGGGTGGAGCGGTCAAAGGCAATCATGTCCGCCCAGATCTTGTACACGTTGGTGGAGTTGGCGAAATTCATCATGTCGGGGCTGAACCCGCCGCAGGGGCGCATATTCACCTCCAGCGCCACCACGTCCCCCTTTTTGCCCATGCCCTTCTGGTCCTGGGTCAGTCGGAAGAACTCAAAGTGAACAAAGCGGCTTTTCACCCCGAAGCTTTTGACCGCCGCACGGCCCGCTTTGCGGGTGTCGGCGGGGAGGTCCTTGACGATATAGTAGATGGAATTGTCCGCGTCGTTCACGATGTCCATGATGGACATGGGGGTGACGTTGCCCGTCTCGAAAATGGGGTCGCCCTGGGAGTCGATAATGGCGTCGTAGGAGTTGACCTCGGCGCAGACAAACTCCTCCATAATATAGGTGATATTCCGCTTCGTCTCCAGGAACTTTTTCAGATCCTCCTGACTGGACAGCTTGTGGGTGTCGGAGGCGCCCACGCCGTTGTCCGGCTTCACCACCACCGGCCAGCCCACCTGCTTGATGAAGGCCATACAGCCCTTCTCGTCGTCCACCAGATGGTACCGGGCGGCGGGAATGCCCGCCTTCTCGTAAAACGCCTTCATTTTGGACTTGTACTTGATGCGGGGGATGGCGTCCGTCTGGAAGCCGGAGGTGATGTGGAAATCGGTGCGCAGCCGGGCGTCCCGCTCCAGCCAGTATTCGTTGTTGGACTCCAGCCAGTCGATCCGGCCGTGCTTGTGGATGAAGAACGCCACGGCGCGGTATACCTCGTCGTAGTTCTCCAGGCTGGACACCTTGTAATATTCGTTAAGGCTGTTCTTCAGCTCATCGGTCAGCCCGTTGTAGGGCGCGTCCCCGATGCCCAGCACGTTCATGCCGTTGTTTTTCAGCTCCCGGCAGAACTGCCAGTAGTTGGTGGGGAAGTTGGGGGAAATGAAGATCACGTTTTTCATGGGTGTTCCTTCTCTCTTTTCATTGGGTTCGGGCGTAGGGAGAGGGGCTTGCCCCTCCCGTTTTCCCGCACTGCTCTCTGTTCTGCGGGAGGAGCAAGCCCCTCCCCTGCGGATCGCGCTGGCTGGTCAGATCAGGCGTAATACGACCGGAGCACCGGCTCCAGCTCCCGCCATTTGATCTCGTACTGTTGGCGGCGCTCCTCCACGCCTATGGGCTGGATCACCTGCTCCCTCCCCCGATACTTCACCGTAACGGGCTTCAATGCGTCAGAATCCGGGTCCAGGCCGTAAAGGCCGTCCAGCAACTCCCGACCCTCCTCCATGTTCCGCAGAATCACCGATGTCTCGGACAAGCCCTCCTCATTGGGTGGCACGACATCGTGGATATCCGCCCCATGGGCCAACAGCTCGTTCAGTACCGCCTTCAGCATCTCCCGGAGCTGACGGTTCTCCTGTTGCTCCCTTTGACAGCTTGGCGGATAATCCGAGTAAAAAAAGTGGGCAAATCCGCTGTACTCATTCAAGGCATACTGCCACGCATTGATGGACGAACTCGCCTTCTGATTCGGGTCCATCCCCATGTCCAGCATACGGCGCAGCAACAAGAAATAGCCTTTGCTCCGCTCCGGGCCAGGACCCACGGTATGCTTTGCCCTCATAAAGCATTGGCCGATGGCATCATACCAGATAGGCGCGGAGAAGTTGTTCCCGTAGGGGTTGATGGCGTCCTGGAAATTCACGTCCGCACCCCGGTCCAGCAGCAGGCGGGCCACCTCCAGATTGTCGCTCTTGATGGCCACCATCAGGGGCGACTGCCCGTCGTCCTTTTTCGGCGGGGCCTTGGCCAGGCAGGAGATCAGCTCCGGCTTCCGGTCCAGAATGGCGGCCGCTTCATCTACCTTTCCCTGGCGGATACAGGTAAACAATTTTTTCACGGCTCACTTCTGGTCCAGCAGGTAGGGCATGAAATAGGCCGTCTGCTTATACCACCAGTCCCAGTCGTGGGCCACGTCCCAGCCCCAGAAGTCCACCCAGACGTGGATGTCCTTCCGGAAGCAGATGTCAGCCATCTGCCGGGTGGTGTCCGGGATCTCCCAGGCGCCCTGGCCCACGCAGATGACCCCCTTCTTCTGGTTGTAGAGCTGGATGAAGGGGTGGTCATTGGGCATATCCCCCAGATAATGCACCGGGGAGTTGCGGTACACCACCTCGTCCATATAGCCGCCGAAGCCGTAATCCGCGTTGTAGATGCCGCTGAGGGCCAGCATCCGGTCGAACAGATCCGGGCGGCGGAAGAACAGATTGGCGGCGTGGGTGGCTCCCAGGCTGCACCCGAAGGCCATCACCCCCGGCTCCCCCGTCCAGCCGTTGCGCTGGTTCACCATGGCCCGCATAAAGGGCGCCAGCTCGTCGGTGATGTAGTTGATCCACTGCTCGTACCGGCGGATGCGCCAGCAGGGGTCGCCCTCCTTGTCCGACCAGCTCTCCTTGTCCATGGTGTCAATGGAGAACACCATGATCTGCCCCGATTCGATCCAGGGGGCCAGCACGTCGGTCATGCGGAAGTTCTCAAAGTCGAAGAACCGCCCGTCCTGACAGGGGATGAACAGCACCGGGCGTCCCTTGTGGCCGTACACCTTGCACTCCATGTCCCGGCCCAGGGCGGGGCTGTAGTCCTTGAAATACTGCGTTTCCATGGTTATGACCATACCTTTCCGCTGCGCTCCAAGGCACCAAAGGGGATGAAACACCGGTGGCTCTAACGCAGCGAGTCAAAATTTGTTAGAATAGGTTTGAGGAAACAG
>CAJTGJ010000005.1:0-23805 GCA_910575695.1 Oscillospiraceae bacterium
CCGGGCGGGGAGACGGCATTCACGCTGCGCGCGCATACCGTCTCTCCGCTCGGAACACAGGTGGATAAGCCGAGTTTAGCCGGGTTGTGTCCAGCCTGGGAAATCCTCTGATTTGCTCCTGTTTCCTTGACTACAGCTTGTCTCCTTTTACACAAAATTTTCTGCCGGGCCAACGGCTGCGCCCGCCCTTTTTGCGTTTATGGGGTCTGCTTCTTCTTCCGTGGGCCTCTCGGCTTGGAGGTCGGCTTGCGCTCCACCCCGTTTCGGAAGTGGGTACGCTCGTACCGCTCAAAGAAAACCAATAATCCGAACCCATCCCCTATCAGAAACAGGTTCGGATTATATGGGTTTGGTGCCGGTGGTGGGACTCGAACCCACACGGGGGATTAGCCCGGCGGATTTTGAATCCGCTACGTCTACCAATTCCATCACACCGGCGTGCGCAGAAGGTATTATACCACACCCGCCCTCCAAGCGCAAGAGTTATTCTCCCGATTTTTCCGATTTTTCTTCTCCGCCTCCATCCTCCAGATCCAGGTCCGCCACAGTCAGCGACATCAGATCCTCCTTTTTCGGCGCCTCCATAGCCGCCACACGGTTGGCCTGCCGGGCCACCGCCGCCTCAAACACATTGCGCACATCCCGGGCGTTGCCGAAATTCTCGTCCCGGCGGTCATACATCACCTGGAACGCCTCCGCTGCCGCCCGATCCGTCTCCTCATCCAGGGTATACCCGTTCTTCTTGCACACACTTCGGAAAATCTCCGCCAGCTGGTCCCCATCATAGTCCTCAAAGTAAAAATACTTGTTGAACCGGCTCTCCAGCCCCGGGTTGGCATGGATGAAATCCCCCATCAAATCGGTATACCCCGCCACGATCACGATCAAATCGTCTCTGTGGTCCTCCATCCCCTTCAGCAGGACCTCAATGGCCTCCCTGCCGAAATCGTTGGCATTGTCCTGGTTGGCCAGCGCATATGCCTCGTCAATAAACAGCACCCCGCCCAAGGCCTTGTCCACAGCCTCCTGGGTTTTCAGGGCGGTCTGGCCCACAAAGCCTGCCACCAGCCCGGAGCGGTCCACCTCCACCAGCTGTCCCTTGGACAGCACGCCGACGGCGTGGTAGATCCTCGCCAGCAGACGGGCCACGGTGGTTTTCCCGGTACCGGGGTTACCCATAAACACCAGATGCAGGGACATCGGCGGCACAGGCAGCTCCGCCGCCCGGCGCAGCTCCCGCACCTTTACCAGGTTGATGAGCCCCTTCACGTCCTCCTTTACCTTGTCCAGCCCGCACAGGCCGTCCAGCTCCGCCAGCAGCTCGTCCAGGGTGGGCTCCGGCTCGGCGGGCTTTTCCTCCTCTTTCGCCGCTCCGGACACGGCGGGGGCTGGGGACACCGCCTCGTCCTCCGGCTTTCCGGTCTTGACCGGCCTGCCGTCGGTGCGCTTTGCCACAAACTCGTTCACATCCAGCCCCGACTTGCCGCCCTTTACGCCGCAGTGGTCGCAGTAGGTGGACAGGGAATCGGCGCAGGAGTTCACAAACCCCGCCTCCGCCTCGCTGACCTTGCCGTCCACGGCGGCAAACAGCAGGAGCATCAGGGTAAACGTGTCCACAAACCGGCGGCTCAGGCTGGTATTCCGCTCCAGGTCGGCTTTTATCATCCGGCGGAAGAAATTGGGCAGCACAAAGCGCTCATAGCCGTCCACCAGCGAGGCCAGCTCCCAGTACAGCACCGTGGGCACCGGGTTGCCCTTGGAGTAGACCGCATTATAGTATTCCACGTGGAGGGGTGTCACCCCTCCCTGGTCGGTGCGCCATACGCCGCAGGCGCAGTCCCGCATAAAGGCGTCGGCCTCCCGTCCGAAGGCCACCCGGGCGGCGGCGTCGGCAATCTGGCGGCGGAAGGCGGTCATGGCTTCATCATACTGCTTATGGACGGCGGCGGGAGTCATTGGCTGGGACATGGCGGACACGCTCCTATCTGTATCTGTCTGCGGCAGGGCGCCGCTTCATTTCCCTTATTATAATACAGACCGCCCCGGGCCGCAAGTGCAAAAACCATGGGCAGACGGAAGAATAAGGGATTGACGAACCGTTTGGACCGTGATAAGATAGGCTGTACGACAAAATTCGATGGGATCCTTCAAGGAGGAATTTACATATGGCTTCCAGGCCCTCTCCCAACAGTCTGATCCACTGTGCCGTCTGCGGCGAGGATTACAGTGCCACCTATAAGCGCTGCCCCTTCTGCGGGGCCAAGAACGCGCCCCCTCCCCCCCCGCCCCGCCGGCCGGTCCGCCCTGCTCCGCCTCCGCCGCCCCCCGAGCCTGAGCACGACTATGACACCGCCCCGGTCCGCCGGCCCACCGACCCGGACGACACCTACGTGTTCGATGGCCAGGACCTGTTTGACGATGAGAACGGGGAGGATTACGCCCCCGCCCGTTCCAAGGGCGGCAAGCGCCTGGCGGACGGCGGCTCCACCGGCCCCTTTGCCTCCGCCGACATCAACTGGCCCAGGATGATCACCTTCCTGTGCTCGCTGATTATCATCATCGCCGCGCTGGTCATTGTGTTCACGGTGATCTATCCCCAGCTCCGGGGCGGCACGGACCCGGCGGCGGATTCCAGCGAAAATCCCAGCCAGTCCGCCACCGAGCCTGCGGGTGAGACGAACCAGCCTGTGGCGCCCATTTCCACCCAGGACCCTGCGGCCGCCAACGACCCCAACACACCGGCCGCCACCGACCCCCTGGTGGAGCCCACCACCAACGTTCCTCCGGTGGGCCCGGACGCCGATACGCTGACCGCCATCTCCTTCCAGGGCTCCAATGACGGCGATTTCACCCTCGATCCCGGCAAATCCCACACCATCACCCTGAGCTTTAACCCGGCCAGCTGGACGGGGGATGTGTCTTGGTCCTCCTCCAACACAGAGTACGCCACAGTGGACGGCTACGGCAAGGTCACCAACGTGAACAGCACCAGCCAGCTGCGCAGCGTGACCATCACCGTCTCCGCCGGAGGCCACACCCTGGAGAGCAAGGTGTTCTGCAAGGGTGTGGAGGCCAGCGAACCCCCTGCCCAGAGCGATCCCCCCGCCGCCGACACCCAGACGCCCTCCAGCGGCAATATCACCGTGGGCGGCCCGGGCACCATCGTGGGCGCGGAAGGGGGCCTGCGGGTGCGCTCCGGCCCAGGCACCGACAACAGCGCGGTGGCCACCCTGACCAACGGCAGCCCCATCCAGGTGATATCCGAAGCGGGGAACGGCTGGTATGAGATCACCTTTATCGGAAGCGGCGGCGCCTCCGTCACCGGCTACATCATGGGCCAGTATATTTCCACCAATTGACCCCATCCGGAGCGCCGTCCCACCGGGCGGCGCTCCATTTTACAAGGAGGACTGCTTTCATGCTGAAAACCGAATGCGTCAGCGTCATGAATCTGGAAAACGCCATGCGGGGGGCAAGGAATCCCATGAACAGCTGGGCCCGGTCGGACAGCGCCCGTGATGAATCGGGGGCCTGGGCGCTGGGCCCCAGCGACCTGGATCTGGCCCTGCGCCTGTGCGCGTCGGGCAGCGACCACCGCAAATTCATCCGGCAGATCTTCGTATCCATGGACATCACCGCCCCCATGTACTGGTGGAAGGAATTCGACACCTACAAGGTGGGCACGGTGGCCAACTCCACCTCCACCATGCACAAGCTCCACGTCCGGCCCATTGAGTTGGCCGACTTCTCCACCGACCACATGACCCCCGCCTCCCTGACCGAGTTCCAGCGGTATGTCGGCTACCTCGAGACGGTGCGCCGGCGCTATATGGCGGGAAAAAACAAGGCGGACTGGTACGACCTGATCCAGCTGCTCCCCGCCAGCTACAACCAGATGCGCACCGTGACCTTCAACTATGAGGTAATGGCCAATATCTACTTCGCCCGGCGGGACCACAAGCTGGACGAGTGGCACACCCTGTGCGCCGCCCTGCTGGAGCTGCCTTACGCCCGGCAGATGCTGGAGGCCATCGGCGGAGCCGCCATCGAATAAAGCAAGCCCTCCGGCGGCGCCGGAGGGCTTGCTTTATGGCATATGAATTTTGGCGGCAGGGGCGGGCATGGTGCGCCCGAGCACATCCGCCGTCCTGCTCCGCCATCATGGTGAGCATGGGGCTGCTCACAGGCCCAGCCAGACCTGCAAATCAGCCAGATTTTCAGCGATATGTACATGGGGATAGTCCCCAAAGGCCGCGCCGGGCGTGGTGCCGTTGAGCACCGCGCAGAAGTCGCAGCCCCCCGCCCGGGCGGTGGCGGCGTCGATCACCGTGTCGCCGCAGAACAGCACCCGGTCCGCCGTCAGCCCCAGCCGGCCCAACGCCAGCCCAAGCCCTTCCGGGTCGGGCTTGGACCGGGCCACCTCGTCCCCGCCGATGACCAGATCCAGCAGGTCCAGCTGTCCCTGGTGCTCAAAAATCTGCCGGATGGTATTCCCCGGCTTGGTGGACACGATGGCCGCACGCACCCCCGCCGCTCTCAGGGCAGACAGCAGCTCCACCGCCCCGGGCAGCAGTCTGGTGCCCTCAATCATCAGCTTCCGGTCCTCCCCCTGGGCATTCACCCCCACGGACCCGGCAAACAGGCGGTGAAATTCCGCCTGCCGCCCGGCGCCGGCGTCCCCGGTGAGGAAGGTATAGCCGTCCTCCAGCCGCATCCCCACGGTGGCGCGCACCTGCTCCACGGTGGGCTGGGGCAGGCCCATTGCGGCGAACCCCCGGCGGTAGCCCTCCGCAATGGCCTCGGTGGAATCCCCCAGGGTATAGTCAAAGTCGAAAAACACGCCTTGATAGCTCATGATATAACCTCGATTCTCCCGGTCCTTTCCGGGTGCTTTGGGCAGTATACCATGGCTGGCGGGAAAATTCAACTGTTGGCCTGCTCCAGCAGGTTGGCCGCGCCGTAGCGCAGGCAGCGGTACAGCCTCTGCCGCCCCCGCTTCAGCGTGCGGGACACGGTGGACTTGTTCACTCCAAACTCCTTGGCGATGGCCTCCATGCTCATGTTCTGGCCGTAGTACAGCATCATGTACTGCCGCTGCTTGGCGGTGATGTCCTGCCGCAGGGCGCGGGTCAGGTTCCGCTTCAGGCGGTTGATCTGGTCCTTGTTGTCGTCCGCGATCAGCTCGGTATATACCGCCAGATCCACCATGCCGAAGGTGTTGTCGTAAGAAACAGTCCGCATAAGTTACCCCCTCCTTCTATCTCTGGCGCCCAGCGTGCGGACAGCCCGCCGCGGGGTGAATTTCTCGTAATAGCCGTTTAAATGCCGGGCCACCGCCCGGGTATCCCGGTACATGGAGCGCAGGGGCCGCAGCCGCCGGCCCAGCCGCGCCCTGCAAAGCTCGTCTCCCGCCTCTTTCTGAGCCTGCTCCAGCTCGGATATCCGCTGGCGCAGGATGGCCGCTGTCTGTTCATATTCCTGTGATAGCTCATAAAGTGTCATGTGCGCTCCCCTTTGCTGCGGCCCACCCGCCGAAGCCGGTGGGCAAAATAACCCCGGGCATACCGGCCCAGGCAGTCCTCACACACCGTCCGCCCGTCCAGCTCGAAATAGGGGTCCCCAGGGTACAGCTCCCCCCGGCACAGGCTGCACCGCAGCTCCTGTGCCATGTCAAAACTCCGTCCTGCCGTCTCTCTCCCGCTCCCTTCGGGGCCTGCGCCCCACATAAAAATTTTTTTGAAAAAACTGTTGACAAATTCCCCTCCTGCTGCTATAATAATCATCGTTGTGAACGCGGAACGCTGTTTGCTGGTGTAGCTCAGCTGGTAGAGCAGCTGATTTGTAATCAGCAGGTCGGGGGTTCGAATCCGTCCACCAGCTCCACTCTTTCACAACGCAATACGGAGGAGTACCCAAGTGGCCAAAGGGGACAGACTGTAAATCTGCTGGCTTCGCCTTCGATGGTTCGAATCCATCCTCCTCCACCAGAACATGAGCGGTTCCGCAAGGGACTGCTCATTTCTTTTTCCCGCCCATCCGGCGCGGCATTTCCCCGGGAAAACACATCCCCTCCTCCTGGGAGCAAAGCGTCTCGTTGCTCCAATTTCTTATGCCCTGTCCCGACTGCCCATGCTCATTCCTCCCTTTGTTCGAAGCTTAAAACGCACGTTCGATTTCGCTGTATACTTTACCACCGCCGAACCGTAAAGTCAAGGGGGGCCGGCGGGATTTTTATCAAACAAATTTTTTAAAACGCCCGAAAAAACGGACATCACCCTCCGGGTATGTTGCACGCCCGCCTCCCTCAACGTCAAGATTTACAAAGGATTTACACATTGCCGGTTGACTATTTGCCTGCGGAAGTAGTATATTGAAAAAAACAAGAATCAGGAGGTCCCTATGAAAAAGAAAACCACCTTTGGCCTGCTGGGCCTGGCCGCGGCGGGCGCCGCCGGAGCCGCCGGCGGCTGGAACGCCATCGGAAACTATCTCTACAACCGGACCATGATCCCCCAGGTCCGGGACCCCGACGAGGAGGATGCCAATCCCGTCCAGACGGCGGGCCGGGAGTGGGCCCGGAAGCGGGAGGGCTTCCAGGAGGTCACCATCCAGGCCATGGACGGCCTGATCCTGTGGGCGGCTATGGTGCCCGGGCGGGAGGGCTGCCACCGCTGGGCGCTGTGTATGCACGGCTACCACGACACCTATGAATCCATGGGCGCCATTGCCAGACACTACAATGACATGGGCTGGCACGTGCTCCTGCCCGACCAGCGGGGCCACGGCCAGAGCGAGGGCGATTACGTGGGCTGGGGCTACGATGAGCGGCTGGATATTGTGGGCTGGGTGAACTGGATCGTCCGGAAGGACCCGGACGCGGAGATCCTGCTCCACGGCGTGTCCATGGGCGCGGCATCGGTACTGCTGGCCACGGGCGGAGCCCTGCCCCGGCAGGTGAAAGCCGCCATCTCGGACTGCTCCTACACCTCCATTGAGGCGGAAATGCGCCACATGATGGCCGCCATCAAGGAGGAGCTCCCCACCAGACTGCCCATCCCCTCCGGACTGATGTTCTCCCGCCTGCGGAAGACCGCCCTGCGTCGGGCCCGCTTCGACATCCGGGACGCCGCCCCGGTGGAGGCGGTGGCAAACTCCAAAACCCCCACCCTGTTTATCCACGGTGTGGATGACAACTTCGTGCCCGCCTCCATGATGGGCACGCTGTACCAGGCCGCGCGGTGCCCCAAAAGCTTCCTGTGGATGCCCGGGGCGGGCCACGCCGCCTCAGTGGGCGCCAATGAGGCGCTGTACTGGACGGCGGTGTCCACCTTCCTCCAGGACTATCTGCCGGACGAATGACAACAAAATCCCCTGGCCGGGAATTTCCGGTCAGGGGATTGCTTTTGCGCTTCACAGGGCCGCGGGATGGTTCAGAAAATCTTTCCCAGGTTATTCGGCTTGGTGCTGTAGGCCCCGCTGGCGGTAACCAGCAGCTTGTCCGGCTGTCCGGCGGGGTATATCTCAGCATACATCTGCCCGACGGCGGCCCCGCAGCTGACGGTGCGGGTGCGCACCTCCACCGCTGCGTTCAGCGGCACGGGCCGGGCGTAGTTCACCGTCATGGAGATGGTGGGGGTGATGACGCCGCACTGGGCGGCGCAGGTGATGCCCATGCAGGAATCCACCAGATTTGCCACCACGCCGCCGTGGACCACCCCCCAGATGTTGGACATCCAAGGCTTGGTTTCGTAGCGCAGCACCAGTGAGCCGGCGGCCCCGTCGCAGTCCACCAGCGTCAGGTCGGCGGAGGGGTCTGGGATGCCCTGGGGCGATTTCTCCGCCCGGACGCCGAGGAACCGCTCCACCCTGCGGCGCAGCTCCTGCGTTTCGATTTGATGACCCATGGGAAATCCTCCTCTCAACGGTTCCGCCCGGCACGCAGTTTTTTCACCACGTCCTCGCTGGGGGTGACGTACACGGTGCGGCAGGTGTTGTAGATGACGAAGCCGGGTTTGGCCCCGGCGGGCTTTTTCACGATCTTCACCGGGGTGTAGTCCACCGGCACCTGCCCCGACTCCCGGCCCTGGGAGAACCACGCCGCCAGCATGGCCGCCTCGGTCAGCGACTGCTCGTCCGGCTCGGCCCCGCCGGTTTTCAAAATCACGTGGGAGCCGTGGAGCTTTTGGGCGTGGAGCCACAAATCCCGCTTGTCGGCGTCTTTGGTGGTCAGGCGGTCGTTCTGGCTGTTGTTCTTGCCCACCAGGATGGTGAGGCCCGCGCTGGAGCGGAACTCCATGGGCTTGGCGTGGACAATTTTCACCCTGCCCTTGCCGGTCATCTTCCGCTTGTGCTGTTTGAGGTAGCCGTTGTCCATCAGCTCCTGGCGGATTTCCTGGAGATCCTTGTCCCCCTCGGACAGGGTGATCATTTGCAGGACGCTGTCCAGATAGTCCAGCTCCCGGCGGTTTTTTTCCAGCTGGATGGTGAGCATTTCCTCCGCCTTCTGGGCCTTTTTGTAGTCCTTGTAGTATTTCGCGGCGTTCTGCTGGGGGGTAAGCAGGGGATCCAGGGGGATGTCTGCCTCTTTTGCCTCCGGGTCATAGTAGTTCTGCGCCCGCAGGACGGTCTGTCCTTTGCGCATCTGATAGAAATTGGTGGTGATGATATCCCCGTACTGCCGCAGCTTTTCCCGATCCACGCAGCGGGCCAGATCCCCCTCCTGGTTGACAATCTTTTTGGCGGTGCGGTTCCGGGCCTGGGTGACGGAGCGGATAAAGTCCTGCCCCCGCTGCCTGACCCGCTCCTGGGCCTCCTTCTGCTCATAGAAGTCGTCCAGCAGGGCGGAGAAAGCGGGGTAGCGCTTCAGCTCCACCGAGGGGCCGTATTGCAGCACCGGCATAAAGGTGAAGTCCATGGGCCTGCCGTCCTTCATCAGCACGGTGGGGGTGTAGTCCCCGGCCCGCACCCGGTCCATCAGCTGGCAGAGCCGCTCCGCCAGCCCTTCCCGTGTTCCGCCGCCCTGGAATACCAGCTCCCGGGCGATCAGCGGGGACAGGCCGTTGAAGCTGTCCAGCAGCCATTTGTCCTGTCCGTCCCCCTCGGGGGCACCGGCCAGCACCCGGGAGCGGAGCTCGTCAGCGGCGAGCGCCGACGGGTCCAGCCGCCCGGTGGGCTCAGGGGGCGTGTAGTACAGCCCAGGCATGACGGGACGCTTCACGGACAGGTCCCCGTCCGCCCGGCGCATACAGTCGGTGATGCGGCCCGCGCCGTCCAGCATGATCAAATTGGACTTCCGCCCGATGCACTCCAGCACCAGACGGCGTTCCACCCGGTCGCCCAGCTCGTCCAGCGCCTCGAACCGGAAGTCCAGCAGCCGCTCCATGGAGGGCTGGGACAGCTCCAAAAGCCGGGCCCCGGTAAAATGCTTGCGCAGCAGCATACAGAACATGGGGGGCGTCTCCGGGTTTTCCCGGGGAACCTTTGTCAGCTGGGCGCGGGGATGGGCGGGGCTGGCGGACAGCAGCAGGCGCGCGTTTTCCTTCCCCGCCCGCATATGGAGCACCGCCTCGTCCCGGGCGGGCTGGTACAGCTTGTCCACCTTTCCGCCCACCAGCTTGTCCCGCAGTTCCCCCGCCAGGGCGGTCATAAATATGGCATCAAAGGGCATGGCCAGCCTCCTCCATCATTACGTCAAACAGCTCATTTAAACGTCCGGTCCTGCCTTGCAGATACAGCCAGCCGAACAGAGATTCCAGCGCCGTGGCGGCGTGGTACTCCCCCACGCTGGCCCCCTTGGGGACGGCGGCGGTGTGGCTGTTGCGGCCCCGGCGGTAGACGGCCTGCTCCTCCTCCGTGAGCAGGGGCAGGATGGCGTGTACCAGTTTTGCCTGGGCGGGGGCGGCCACGTATTTGACCGCCGCCTTGTGCAGGCCCGCGTTGGTGGCCTTGCCGTGGAGGCACAGCCAGGAGCGCACCATCAGCTCATACACGCCGTCGCCCAGGTGGGCCAGGCCCAGGGCGCTGATGCGTTCCACGGCGTCCTGTCCGGCAGACAGGTGAAAGTAATCCATACGTTTTCTCCGATCCTTGGGTTTTCTCTGGAATTATATCACAATGAACGGGAAATGCAAGGGGAAAGGGCGGCTGTCCGGAGACAGCCGCCCAAAGTCATCACAGGGCCTTATGAAATATCAGGTTGGTATAGGTGCTTCCGTCCCGCTCGTCCACCTTCTCCTCCGCGCCGGTCCGGGCAAAGCCCAGAGAAGTGATGAGGGCCCGGGAAGCCGTGTTCTGTTCTCGGGCAAAGCAGACAAACTCCTCCGCCCCCATGCTTTTCGCATAGTCCACCAGACACTGGAGGATCTGCTTCCCATAGCCCCGGCCCACGTAGTCCGGGCCCAGGCAGACGCCCGCCTCCTCCCAAACCGCAGGGCCCGTCCGCTCCACCCCGGCGAAGCCGATGGCCTCGCCGTCAGACCTGAGATATACCAGGTAGGTGTCGTGGACTTTCTGCCACTCAATCGTGCGGCGCATCCGGTCCGGCGCGTCAGCTGGGTCCGTGGTCACGCGCCACTTCATATACCGGGCGCTCTCCGGGTGCCGCCACACATTGCGGTACATGGCCTCCCAGTCCTCAAACCTGGCCTTGTCCAAAATGAGGTCTTTTGTCTCCAGCATTTGAACCACTTCCTTTGCAAGGCTCGCGCCCTACGCGGGCGCGGCCTGCCCATTATAGCACCCGGCACAAAAGCTTGCAAGATAAGGCTATTCGCTCCGCAGGGCCTCCACCGGGTCCTTCTTGGCCGCGCCCCGGGAGGGAATCAGCCCCGCGAACACGGTGAGCGCCACGCTGATGGCCACCAGAATGGCCCCCGCCGCCGGGGGAAGCACCGCGGTGAGGTCATCCAGCCCTGTCAGGTCGTGGATCAGGGCGTTGATGGGGAAGGTGGCGGCAACGCTCACCAGGATGCCCAGCAGGCCCGCCGCCAGGCCCACGATGAGGGTTTCCGCGTTGAATACCCGGGATACGTCCCGCTTGGACGCGCCCACCGCCCGGAGTATGCCGATCTCCTTGGTGCGCTCCAGCACGGAGATGTTGGTGATGATGCCGATCATGATGGAGGACACCACCAGGGAGATGGACACAAAGGCGATGAGCAGGTAGCTGATGCCGCTGATGATGCCGGTGATGGAGCTCATGAGCAGGGCCACGTAGTCGGTGTAGGTGATCTCGTCGTCCTCGCTGGACACGCCGTCGTTGTAGTCCTGGATCAAGTCGGCGATCTGGTCCTTCTGAGCGAAGGTGGTGGCGTAGATGCTGATGGCGGAGGGGGCCTCCAGCCGCACATAGCCCAGCAGGTCCAGGTTGTCCTCATAGGTGGAGGAAGACTTTGTGGGGGGCATATAGTGGTCGTAGAGGTAGAGGCACTGCCATGTCTCAAACGGCTCGGCGGCAGCTGCGGAATCCAGCGCCGCGTCCAGCATTGCGGCCAGCTGATCCTGGGGCATGGCGGCCAGCCGCTGCTCCACCCCGGCGGCGTACTGCTCCCGCACGCTCTGGGCGATGGCCTCCTCCACCCGCTCAAACAGCTCCTCGTCGCTCATGTCGGAGATATAGCCCCGGACGGTTTCCCCGTCCACCCCCATCTCCCCGGCGTACTGCTCCACGATCATGTCCTCGATGGCCTGACGGGTCATGCCCTCCATCTGCTGGTCCACCGCCGTGTCCACGTATTCCTGGGAGGGCTGGCCCATCACGTCCACATAGGCCGCGGCCTTCTCCTGGGCGGACAGGGCGGACAGATGCCCGGTGATGTCGGACACCTTCTCTTCATCGGCGGGCTCCACGTCGTCCTCCCTGGGGAAGGGCAGGCCGGAGATCACGTCCGTGTCCGGATCGTCCAGCTGGGACTTCAGAATGTCCGTGCCGGAGGTGCTCTCGATGGCGAAGCGGGTCAGCGCGCTGGTGTAGCCGATGCCGCCGGACAGCATACCGTGCCCGCCGTCCACCGGGCGGGCGATGCCCGCCACCTTCAGCCGGATGCCCACGTCCTCGCTGTTGTAGAGGAAGTCCATCCCCGCCTGGGTCTGGGACATATCGGTGTAGATGCCGGCAGCGGGGTCGTACTGGTAGTATTCGGCGGGGAGAATGAGCTTGAAGCCCAGGGCGCACAGCTCCTCATAGCTCCAGCTCATCTCGCCCACGTCCACCGTCTCCCCCTTGGACATGGACACCATGGCCTCCTCCATATCGTCGTGGGGCATCAGGCCCAGGGCGTACAGCATGAGATCCGAGATCTCGTTGCTGCCGTCCACAAAGAGGATCACCTCGTCGTGGCTCTGGGGCCAATCGCCGTACAGCAGCTCGTACTGGTTTTTCTCCTGGGGGGAGACAAGCTCGCCGTCCTCGCCGGGGAGAAGCTCCTCCCACACGTCCATGGCGGAGTACATGGAGCCCATCTGCTCGAAGTAGGTGGAGTAGTCCCCGCCGTACATGGCGGACATGGCGTCCTGCATGAGGGCCATCACGTCGGATTTGAGGATGTCCCCGTTCTCGTCCTGGGTGTAAATGTCGAAGCCGAAGTCATAGCTGTAGTGGATGGCGGCCATGTCCTTGATGCCGCCGCCCCCGTTGTCCAGATACTCCTTAAAGGCCTCCAGGTTGTTGGTCTGGGTCTCGGCGTTGAGCATGGAGTCCATCATGTCGTACATGACGGTGGAGGCGTATACCCGGTCGGGGTCGGGATTGGAGCCGCCCCCGCCGCCCCCATCGCTGTGCTGCGCCCCCATGAGGGAGGCCATCAGGGCGGTCATGTCGGTGCTCTCCGCCTGGATGGTGATGGGGTAGCTGGACAGGGTGTCCTCCTGCACCTTATTGATGTAGGCGTTGATGCCGGTGGACAGGGCCAGGATAAGCGCAATGCCGATGATGCCGATGGATCCGGCGAAGGCGGTGAGCACCGTGCGGCCCATTTTGGTGCGCAGGTTGGTCAGGGACAGGGACAGCGCCGTCAGGAAGGACATGGAGGGCTTTTTGTCCGCCCGGGCCTGCTTCCCGGTGAGGACGGGGGCCTCCCGCTCCGAGTGGTAGGGGTTGGAGTCCCCGGTGACCCTCCCGTCCTTCAGGGTGACGATGCGGGTGGAATACTGCTGGGCCAGCTCCGGGTTGTGGGTGACCATGATGACCAGCCTGTCCTGGGCCACCTCCTTCAGCAGCTCCATCACCTGGACGGAGGTCTCGGAGTCCAGCGCGCCGGTGGGCTCGTCTGCCAGCAGGATATCCGGGTCGTTAATCAGCGCCCGGGCGATGGCCACCCGCTGCATCTGCCCGCCTGACATCTGGGAGGGCACCTTGCTGAGCTGGTCGCCCAGCCCCACCCGCTCCAGCGCGGCCACGGCCCTGCGGCGGCGCTCCGCCTTGGACACACCCGCCAGGGTCAGGGCCAGCTCCACGTTGGCCAGCACCGTCTGGTGGGGAATGAGGTTGTAGCTCTGGAACACGAAGCCGATGGAGTGGTTGCGGTAGGCGTCCCAGTCGGCGTCCCTGTAGTCCTTGGTGGAGCGGCCGTTGATGATGAGGTCGCCGCTGGTGTACCGGTCCAGGCCGCCAATGATGTTCAGGGTGGTGGTCTTGCCGCAGCCCGAGGGGCCCAGGATGGACACGAACTCGTTTTCCCGGAACTCCAGGTCCACCCCCCGGAGGGCGTCGATGGTGCTGCCGCCCAGGGTGTACCGCTTGGTGATGTTGGATAGCTTTAACATGGGTCTTAGTCTCCTTTTGTCTGTTCAAACAGATAGTCCAGCATTTGGTTTGCCGCCTGGAAGCCCCGGTTCAGCTCCTCCTTGGCGTCGGTGGGCAGAGCGTTGAGCAGCTCCATATAGTGGTTGAGCCGGGCCTGGAGCCGCTCCGCCGCCTCCCTCCCTTTGGGGGTGAGGGACAGGATCACCACCCGGCGGTCTGACGCCTGCCGGGTGCGGGTGAGGAAGCCCTCCCGCTCCAGCTTCTTGCACAGGGAGGAGGCGTTGGCCTGGTCCATGACCGCCAGCTCGCTGATGTCCCCCACCGCCGCGTCCTGCCGGTACAGGTGGCACAGTACGCAGGCCTGGAGAAGGGTGAGGCCCTCCGACTGAACCACGGGGTCCAGCAGCCGGGAAGCCTTGGCCTTCAAGGTCTGGAACCTTTCGAAAACACAAATCTGTTCTTCCTCATGCACAGGATCACCTCCGATATATTTGCTTCACATATATTAGCCGGGGCTTCCCCGGTTGTCAAGGGAAATTATATGTTGTTCACATATTGTTTACAGCGAAAAAAAGCCCCTCCCCGGAAGGGGGGAGAGGCTGGTCCGGTCATTTACGGCCGGACAGGATGAAGCCCAGAACAGTGCCGCAGACACCCCCGATGATGTGGGTGAGCTGGGAGATGTTGTCCTTCACAAAGATGGCGTCCCACAGCTCGCCGCCCAGGTAGAAAACGGCCACTAAAATCAGCGTGGTGGGGATGGTGCCGTTGCGCACCCCGCCGAAGGAAGACAGCAGGATCATCATGAACACGATGCCGGACGCGCCCAAAAGGGCGGCGCCGGGGAAGAAAATGAACTGCACCAGCCCGGACACCAGCGCCGTGAGCAGGATGGCCCACAGCACGTTCCAGCTCCCGAAGCGGTCCTCCAGATTGGGGCCCAGCACCAGGATGAGCACCATGTTGCCGATGTAGTGGGCGTAGCCGCTGTGTCCCAGCACATGGCCGAAGAAACGCACATAGGCCAGCGGATCGGTCAGGGGGCACTGGTAGACGGAAAACAGGGCGTGGTTGGCCCAGCCTCCGGTGAAGTGGTTGGCTGCCAGCGCCAGCAGGGACAGCAGGGCAAAGGTGAGGGCCACCGGGGCGTTGTAGGAAATCCTCATGGTGGGGCGGTTCGTGTTGTTTTGGGCCATAACGGTCACCTCGGAGTAAAAATTGCCAGCCGGGGCGTTCCGCGTCCGGCTGGCAATCATTATAACCGATTTTCTTCCAAATGAAAAGGGGAATTTACCCGCGCTCCACGATGGCGGGCTGTTTTTCCTGGGGCAGCTCGCCCATGGTGTTGGGGTCGGCGGCGGTCTGCTGGGATTCCTGCTCCTCCCCGTCCTCCACCGCGCCGGGGGCGGGCTGAGTGACACCGCCGGGGACGGGGCCTTTGACGGTCTCGTCTGTCAAGGTGTCCAGCCTGCCGGTGTACAGCCGCACCCGGATGGCGCCGCCGTCTGGGTCGAACTGGGCCAGCTTGGCCAGCACCTCCTTGGGGACGTCTTTGCCGTCACTGTAAATATCCACACCCAGGCAGTTTTCCATCACGTCCACGCCGATGCCGCCGGACAGTGCGTCATTGCCGCCGGTAAGGGCGTCCGTAACCGAATCCTGGAGCGCGTATAGATATGCCAGGGCGTATTTCACATCCTTGAATACCACCTCGCCGCCGCACCATTCCTGGATCTGGGCCTCCAGCTCGGGGGTGCGGGAGCCGTCCACGATGGCCACCGCCAGCTTGGCCTCGGGGTAATAGCTGTTGTCGATCCAGGCCCCGCCGTACCAGCCGGGGTAGGCTTCCGGCTCGTAGCCTCCCTGCCCGCCCAGGCCTTGGAGCAATCCCTGGTATTGGGCCGCAGCCTTCTCCTGAACGGGGGCATCCTGGCCGGGGCCGGTGTATTCGGTGCCGTCAATACCTGTTTCCCCCCTGTCGTTGCCCACATAGGCACCGCCGGGCAGGGGATCGGACTGTCCTACGCCGCCTGCGGGGGCCTTCACGTCGCCCAGGGTGTTCATCGTGCCGCCCTCCAGCACCGTATAGCCGTGGAGCGGCGGGTTGACGGCCCGGTACACCGGGTAGGCCCCCAGCACCAGCGCCGCGCAGGCCGCGCACGCCGCCAGGGTTCTCCAGCGGAACCGGGGCCTGACCACGTTGTTCCCGGCCTCCAGCACGTAGTCCTCATTGACATCGCTGATCAGATCCAAAAGCTCATGGTTTTTCATACTTCAAATCCCTCCTGTTCAAGATGGACGCGCAGCTTCTGCCGCAGGCGGTGGAGCGTGGTGGTCACCTGAGTGAGGCTCATGCGGAACCGTTTGGCAAGCTGCTCCGTGCTGTCCAGATACCAGTAGCGGCGCAGGAACAAATTCCGGTGCTTTTCCGGCAGGGACGCCAGGAAGCCGTCCAGCGCCGCCCGGAACGCCTGCCGGTCCAACGCCCCCTCCGGGGTCTCGCCGCCGGACACCACCTCGCTCAGCTCGTCCAGGGCCAGCGCCGCCTGCCCGCCGCCCCGCTTCTGGGTGTTTTCCGAGCGCCAGGCGCTCAGGGCCTGGTTGCGGGCGACCCGCCCTACGAAGCCCTTCAGCGACTGGGGCCGCTGGGGCGGGATGGACTGCCAGCACTTCAGCCAGGTGTCGTTGACGCACTCCTCCGCCGCACCCTGGTCGCCCAGGATGCCCTTGGCAATGGCTGTGCAGTATGCGCCGTATTCCCGGCTGACGGCTTCAATAGCGCCCTCGTCCCGGGCCAGGAACAGCCCGATGATCTCGTTGTCGTCCATGGTTATCACTCCTCGAAAGGCCTTTCACCCATAAAGACGCGGTTTTGCGCCGGAGGTCACAGGAGAAATGGAAAAAGTCCGGGGAAATTCCCCGGACTTTTTTATACGTCCCATTTCAGGGGCCCGCCCTCCCTGTCAACCAAGGGGCACAGCCCCCCGGCATAGCCGGACTGATAGAACAGGTACTGCACCCCGGTGGAGGTGTCCAGCAGCACGACCCGAACGCCGCTGGTCAGGGCGTTGCCCTCCTGGTGGATGATTTGAAAGCGCTCGCTTTTTGCCATGGGAATCCTTCCTTTCTTATATGTTGACAAACAATATTATATCATATATAGCATTGTACTGTCAATCGGGACACGAACCGTTTGGCGCAATCTTCCGCCGGACACTGGTAAACACCAGTAACGCCATGGCAATCAGCATAACCACCCCGTTTGCCCGCACAGCCCAGTCCGGCAGGGGAAAGAAAATTCGGCCCACTGTCCACAGAACCACCGACAGGCCCAGCACCACAAGGCTTACGAACTGTAATTTTTTCATCAGTTATTCTCCTTTGGATTCAACGCCGCCATATCATCGGGCAGGGGGACGGAATAAACCAGCCGCTCCCCAGTAACGGGGTGGGTCAGCTCCAGCCGCGCCGAGTGGAGGGCGGGGCGGGCAATCAGCGCCCGGTTTTCGGTTCCATACAGGAAGTCCCCGGTGAGGGGACAGCCGATGTGGGCCATGTGGACCCGGATCTGGTGGGTGCGGCCTGTGTCCAGGGTAAGCTCCAGCAGGGTCCGGGGCCCCAGGGGGCGCAGAATCCGGTAATGGGTGCGGGCGGGCTGTCCGTCCGGACGCACCTCCCGCCGGGACGGCGCGTCCCCGGCCCGCCCGATGGGGGCGTCCACCGTGCCGGAGGGGGCGGGGGGCGCCCCGTCGCACACCGCCAGGTACGTCCGGCGGAAGTCCCCGGTGTGGAGCTGCCGCTTCAGCCGCTCCTGGGCGTGGGGGTGCTTGGCCACCGCCAGCAGGCCGGAGGTGCCCTTGTCCAGACGGTGGACGGGGTGGAAGTCGGATTCGTCCCCGGACTTTTTGTAATAATCCATCAAAAAATTACCTATTGTATCGTCAAAATGGCCGTGGCTGGGGTGCACCAGCACGCCGGGAGCCTTGTTGAGGACGATCAGATCCTGGTCCTCATATACAAGGTCCAGGGGGCCGGGGGCGGGGACCACCCCGGACCTGGGCGCGGGGTCGGTGAGCCGGACGGACAAAGTCTGGCCCTCCCGCACCCGGACGCGGACGTTAACCCGCGCCCCGTCCAGGGTGATGCCGTCGTCCAGCCACTTCACCCGCCGCAGGACCGTGCCGGACAGCCCCAGGACGCGGCGCAGGAGGGTATTCACTTCCTGGCCGTCCTGGGCCTGGGTGATCAAAAGCTCTAATCGGCGGAGCGGCTTTTGCGGCATGGCCTTTTCCTCCTTCCCCAATGTTGTAACCTGTGCGAATACAGGCTCTTACTTTTTGCGCTTCGACAGGACTGCGGCGCTGACGCCGCACAGGAGAACGGCGGTTACCGCTGCGATGGTTTCCATAACAAAATACCCCTTTCTTACATTTTCTTGGACAGGTAGAGGCTGGCAATCAGCCAGGTGACGGCGTATACCACGATGACGCCAAACACCGCCAGAGCCGCCGTGCGGCTCACCGCCGCCAGCACAAACATGGAGGCTACGGCGGCAAAGAAGGTGAATATCCCGGCGAACTGGAACGCCTGGTTGACGATGGCCTTCTCCCGTTCGTCCTGCTCCTGGATCCTGGCCTTTTTCCGGGCCGCCGGGTGGGTGAGCAGGTACTGCATCCGAATCAGGAGGTACGCCGCCCCCGCAGTGATGCCGGCGGCCGCGCCCAGATAGAAGCCCCGGGCATAGTCGGACAGGACATCGCTGTCGTGGATCAGCAGGATGTAGCACACCAGCCCCGTAATCCCCACCGCCAGCAGTCCGAAGCTCAGCAGACGGCGGCGGCGCAGGGAGCGGTCGTAGTCGGACGTGTCAAACATACGCATCAGCATAGGGACCCCTCCTCAGCCGGCATTTCCGCGGCCCAGCAGCCGCAGCTTGAAGGCGCGGAAGCGGTCAAACAGGGGCCGGATCTTGGGTGAGCCGTACAGCAGGCCCACGCCCAGCAGCCCTACGGCGGCGCCCTGCGCGAAGCAAAAGGCGATATTCAGCGTACCCGCAGGCTCCATCAGGGCGCGGAGCACCTGAACGGCAAAGTTGAGGGCCACGCCGGCCCAAAAGACGGGGGTGATGATAAAATTGCAGTTTCGTTTCACGATTCTTCCTCCTCGAATAAGAAAATATCCTCGATGGTGGTTTCAAAATACCTGGCAATCTTGTGGGCCAGCAGAAGGGAAGCGTTATACCGCCCGTTTTCCAGCGAAATGATGGTCTGCCGGGTAACGGCCACCGCCTCCGCCAGCTCCGCCTGGGAGATCCGCCGCTCCTTCCGCAGGGCGGCGATCCGGTTTTCCATGTCATCCCTCCTTACGGCGCAGATCAACTGCTCCATGCAATGTCCTCCTCAACGCGAATTGATGTAAAGTTCGCTTTACGTTCGTAGTATAGCACGCTTTACATTTTATGTCAAGCTTATTTTACATTTTTTCTGAACGCCGGAAATCGGCCCCCACCAAAGCGGCTCAGCGGGAATGCATTTGCCGGACCGTTTTTAAAAAATCAAAAAAATTGGGAATTTCCACTTTACAAGGGCCGGATTTTCTGCTATACTATGCAAGTGCCTTGAAATACGCGCCCGTAGTTCAATGGATAGAGCGTCAGATTCCGGTTCTGAATGTTGGGGGTTCGAGTCCCTCCGGGCGTACCACGATAAGTTGACAAACTCCGAGGTCAAGTAAATGGCCGGATTCAGGAGTTTGTCAATTTTTCATTCAGCCGTCTATGCACTTTCGCGCGAGAGACGGGGCGGCCTGAGAAGATGATTCAGAAAGCGAGATAGAGACAATGATACTTTCAGGCAGAGAGATCGCCGCCCAGCAGGGCAAGGGAATCGAGATCATCCCCTTCTCCCCGGACCAGGTAAACCCGAACAGCTATAATCTGAAGCTGCACAACGAACTCCTCGTCTACGATGAGGATATCCTTGACATGAAAAGGGAAAATTCCCATCACCTGATTACCATCCCCGAGGAGGGGCTGGTACTACAGCCCGGCAGGCTGTACCTGGGCCGCACAGTGGAGTATACCAGGACTCACTCGTTTGTCCCCATGCTGGAAGGGCGCTCCTCTGTGGGGCGGCTGGGGGTCTGCATCCATATCACGGCGGGCTTCGGCGACGTGGGGTTCGCGGGCTATTGGACGCTGGAGCTGTACTGCATCCAGCCGGTGCGGATCTTCCCCTATGTGGATATCTGCCAGATCTATTACCACACCATCGAGGGCAGCTATGACCTGTACGACAGCAATAAGTACAACAACAACGAGAGCATTCAGCCCAGCATGATGTATAAGGATTTCCTGTAAAGGGGAAGGGACAATTGCAGCAAGGGCTCCTGCGGCGGCAGGAGCCCTTGTTTTCTCTTACAGGCACAGCGCCGCCTGATACCCGGCCAGCCACGTTGTATTCCAGCAGCTTGTCCTTTTTCTCCCGGACCAGCTCCCTGGATTCCCGGCGGGACGGGGCTATGTACAGTGATAGCGACAGAGTTTTGACAGATGCCCGCGTCCCTTGGAGGATGCCGCCGGTTGTTAAGCTCAGCTCCGGCTTTTGTTTAGCGGGTCCGTTGACGCATAAAGTACAGTATCCGTGTACCCAACGCTGTAATGACGGAGCCAAAAACGGTATTCCGGGACCAGTTGATGTAAATAGTCCATAATAGCAAGCATATCGCCTACGCGGCGAAATACTGGGCAAGGCCCTGGGCCTTGATGTTTTTCGCGGCGTTGACCTCGCGCTGGTGCTTCGCGCCGCATTTGTCGCAGACCCAGACGGCCCGCCGGTGCAGGCCGCAGCCCCGCAGCTCCCCGCAGGCGGAACAGATGCGGGTGGTGGGGGTGAAGCGGTCCACCAGAATCAGCGGCCTGCCCTGCCGCGCCAGCTTGTAGCGCAGGCATTCCCGGAACATCCCGAACCCGGAATCCAGCGCGTTTCCAGGCAGGACTTTCTTTTTCGACACTTCCTGCATGGAATCGCCTCTCATGCACACAGCGTTCCAGCCGTTGGCTATCCGGCTGGATTCCTTGTGGATGAAGTCGCGGCGCTGGTTGGCGATGTGCTCGTGGAGCAAGCGGTATTTTTGGACGGCTTCCTGGTAGTTTCTGGAACCGGGTTCCATCCGGCTCAGACGCCGCTGGAGCTTTGCCAGCTTTTCCTGGGACTGCCTGAGCCAGTGGGGGGCGTCGGCGGCAGAGCCGTCGTCCGCCGCGTAGAAGCGGGCCATGGAGTATTTCAGGCCCAGCGTGGTTTCCGGCGTGGGCACAACGGCCTTGCGGACCCGGACCAAAGATGGTACAATCGAGCCGGATATTCATCTCTTTGGAGAAAGGATGCGGGATCATGGACAGTTTAAAAATCGCCCTGGAGCCCATCGACCGGGAACCGGAGGCGGCGGGCGGCCCTACGAACCGCACGCAAGACGCGATCCATTTTGTCAAAGGCGGTGCATAAAAATGAGCGCGATTTTCTATATGGCGTCGGACAATCCGCTCAGGGAAATCCCAAATCCACACCTCAAAACCATGTCCGTCAATGAAGCCCTGGCGGCTGGCCTGGAGGATATTCCCGAGCTGTTATTAGTCCCTGGATTTGATCGGGACAAGCCGGATGTGCTTTTGTGGTCGGACATCCCTGACACGGAAATGCAGCTGGACGACGATTTTGCCATCTGGCGGCTGGATCCCTCCACAGAAGACATTTATACGGAGAAAAAATACCGGGTCCGTGTGGAGTGGGACTACACAAAAGGCCGGGCGGAAAAGATAATACAGTATATCAGAGAGCATTTGGCGCAGACGCCCAGCCTGGAGCTTTGGCACGTCTGGGTGGGAAATGGCGTTTATCCCAAAATCCGGAACTGCACAATTCCGCTTGACCAGTTCACAGCTGATGATCTGCAGGAATTGTGGAATTTAGAGGTTTCGCAGGAACCGACCACCCATTATTGCTTCACGGTCACGGCGCGTTGACATTTTCTGGCGGAAGTGCGCCTGAGAGTGTCAGGCGCTCACAACAGCCGCCGCCGGGGAAAGACCGCCCCGCATAAGGACAACAACCAAATTAACTGTTCAGCCATTGAAAGAGGGCGGCAACCGATCATCTGCGGTTGCCGCCCTCTTGTACTTGAAAATATAATATTTAGCCTTAGAGCCTGTTTATAATAAACTTCAAATAAACATTCAGTAATCCAATCGCCAGCAGTCATGTTTTTGATTCCCTCACGAGAAAAACTGCAAACCACATCACAAAGGCGTGCTCAAACACACGGAGGTGGTATAATTGCCCGAGCTGGGGAACGCCCGGATCTGGCTGTAAGCCGCCAGATCGTTGAAGTGCCACCACTCGGAGGCCAGCGGGGTCAGCTTGGCGCTGGTGCAGTAGCGCTGCATGGCCTTGGCGGGCTCGTTCGCCGCCATGGCTGGGGCCATCTCGGCGTTCTGCCACGCGGTGGTGGAGAAAATAGCCACCGGCCTGGTGTAAGTCGCCGCCGCCATGCTCAGCTCGTGGATGGGGGTGGGCATGGCGTACTCCTCATAGGCGTCCACTTGCACCACGGTGTATCCGCCCATGCTGACTGTATGGGCCTTCGTCACCTTGGCGAGGCTCACGTCCATGGCGTAGCCCGCCTGGTGGTTGGACGCCCCCGTGGCAATGAACCAGGAGATCTCCCAGGGCCTTGTGGAGATGCCCGCCTTCACCTGGGCGTCCCGTCCGGCCAGGGCACGCAGGTTGTTCACCACCGCCATCTGGGCCGAATAGGGCCGGAAGCCCTCGTAAAGCACCAGGGTATTGCCCTCGGCCAGGGCGTTCTGCTGGGCCTTACACACATTTTTGGCCATGGCGTACAGCACCGGCATGACGAACTCCTGGCGTCCCAGCCGGGGGTTGTTTACCTTGGCCTGATAGAGCGCCCGTCCGGTGACATTGGGGATGTTCTTTCCCGAGCTGACAAAGACCGAGGAATAGGCGTTGGTGTCGTTGTAGATCATTGACGGGATCACATCGGGCAGATTGATGAGACAGTAGCGGTGCTCCACCCAGCCCGTCACGCCCCGCACCCGTATCTTCCACCAGCCGCCGGATTCACTGAGCACTGTGAACGCGGTACCCGGCTCCAGCACCAGCGCGGCGTTTGCCCAGGGATTCGGGGTTGGGGCAGGCTCAGGCGTGGGCTCCGGGGACGGCTCGGCGGTGGGCTCAGCCGTAGGCTCCGGTGCAGGCTCCGTGGTGGGGTCCGGCGTGGGTTCCGGTGTGGGTTCTACCGTCGGTTCCGGCGTCGGGACAGGCGTGGGCTCGGCGGTGGGTTCAGCCGTGGGCTCAGCCACAGGCTCCGTCTGCTCAGGCACAGCCCCCGGGGTATCCTCCGGGGCCCCGCCGGAAGCCGACAGCACGGCCGCTCTGCCCTTGGAGGAGCCGGAGCCGGCGGCGGACATGGCGGCCAACTTGCCCTCCTGACCCTGGGGCAGCTGCGCCCACAGGGGCAGCTTCACCGAGGCGTAGCCGGTGGCCCCGGCCACGGGCAGTTCAAGCCCCTTGGCGGGGGTGAAGGGGCAGTTCAGCCTGTGCTCCGGATCCCAGGCGCCGGGGTCCTGGACGGGCTCCTCCGTCACCTCCTCCGCCGCCTCCGAGGGCGCGGGGGACGGGGACGGCGAGGGCGTTGGGGCGGCAGTCTCCACACTGAGGGAGGGCGAGGGTGTCTCCACGTCAACAGACGGGGTGGGCTCGGGCTCCGCCGAGGGGCTGCATCCGGCCAGCAGCTGCATCAGAAACGCGGCCAGCAGCAGGATACACAGCTTTTTATGTAGCTTCATCACAGCATCCCGGCCTCCGTCAGATCACATCCTGTACGACCTCGCCGCTGGCGTCCCGGTAGGTATACACTGTGAAGCCGCTGTAAATCAGCTCGCCATCCTCCCCGTCGCCCATACAGCTGGACGCATAGCTGGAGGAGATGGGCTGGCCGATGGCGGCGATCATGCTGGCGGCGCTCCTGCCGATGTAGGCCACAGCGGC
>CAJTGJ010000005.1:23992-160154 GCA_910575695.1 Oscillospiraceae bacterium
CCGGAGCGGGCGTGTTGACCACCGGAGCGGGGGTATTGACAGCGGGCGCCGCCGTCTGCCGGGGCGCTTCGGTAGGCTTGGCCGTCTCCACCGCCGCCTCAGAGGGCTCCTCGGAGGGTTCGTCAGAGGGTTGCCCGGACACCTGGGCGTCAGGGGATTCGGAAGGCTCAGGGGTATTGGCGGCAGGCTCCGCCTCGGCGGAGGCGCTGGGCTCGCCGGTGGGGTCCTCGGTGGGCGTCTCCGCCTGAGTCCCGCAGGCGGACAGTAGGATGGACAGGGCCAAAGTCCCCGCCAGCAGCATGGAAATCTTCTTTTTCATGGCATTATGTTCCTTTCAGAGCTTTTTCTCTCATTCTAGCTGAAATCCGTCTCAGCGGCCTGGAAGAGCTGGCCTCCGGACAGATAAAGCACACAAATTGCGTCCAGCGGGAAATCCTCCGGCACATAGAGGGTGAAGGGATATCCCTCCCCCTTCCCCACGGGGCTGGCCTCATAGAGCGCCTCCCCCAGCTGGACGTAAATGGGGGAATCCGTATCTATCGTGCCGGAAATCGTCCCCTCCAGCCGGATGTGGCCCGCCAGCTGGCTGTCCGCCGGGGCGGTGACGGCAGCTTTGGCCTCGCCCTGGGGCGGCTGGCCGCTGAGCACCCGCAGGGGGGCGGGGAAAATGGGCGCACGCTCCGCCAGGTAGTCCAGGTTGCGCTCCACCAGCTCGATAATCACCGTATCCGCCCCCGTCTCGTCCAGCAGGGACATCTGATAGGGCATGGCCCGGCTGAACAGGGCCTGCCCGTACTCCTCCGCCAGAAAGGAATGGAGGGTGTTGCCGAAGGAATCCCGGAACATGAGCAGGCTGCCCGTCTGTCCGGGGGCCTGGGTCTCAATGCGCTGGTCCTCCGCGCTCCGGATGGGGCGCACGTAGTCGAAGGCAAAGGGCTGGTCGAACTCCGTGTCCGGCTCCCGCCCGGTCCCGGTGGGGTAGAGCATCTCGTACAGATCGCCCCGGTGGGTGTCCGTCTCCTGCCCGGGCAGGGTAAACCACCGGGTGCGGCCCTCCAGCCCCAAGGCGTCCACCAGGGCGTCGTGGGCCAGCGCCGCGCCCCGGCTGGTCCAGTGGGAGTCGGCGGCGTGGTAGAGCACCTGCTCCTCCTCCCGGAAGGGGGCGAACAGGTCGGCGTAGCGGACCCCCTGAGCCTCCAGAAGGGGGACCAGGCGGTCAATGTCGTCCTCCCCCTCCAGCGGACTGCCCACGTTGGGCAGATATTGGGGGTAGAGGGACGCCTTGTTGGGGGCCACAGTGAAGGTCAGGCTCGCCCCGCGGTTCTGGGCGTACTCCGTCAGCAGGGCCAGGGTGTGGGCCGCGCAGAACAGCTCCCGGTCGCTCAGAGGGTCGGTGCGCAGGTAATCGTCCAGGGTCTCCCGGTAAAACAGCCAGCCCTCCCGGCCCAGCAGGACGCTGTCCTGACTGGAGGTCTGGAACACGGCGGCCTCCAGGGCCGCGTTGGCGGTGATGAGCCGCTGACGCAGGGCGAAATGGTCCGCGATGTAGTCGGCAGCCTCGTCCAGCACGTTCAGATTTATGCCGCCGTCCGCCGTGGTGAGGGAGGGAGGCTGGGCCAGGGTCTGGTTCGCCGCTGGAGGCTCCTCCGGGAGGAACAGCATCCCCACAGAGGGGATCAGGCAGGCGCACAAAAAGGCCCCCATGGCGATATCCGCTTTTGTTTTCAGCTTCATTCGGGGTCCTTTCTCAGAATTGGAAGTAGATAAACGGATTAAAGGAGGCGCCGGACAGGTTGAGCACGCACAGCGCGAACAGCGCGGCGTAGGCCGCAGTCCGCACCCACTGGCGGACCGCGTAGGGCGCGGCCTTGGACAGCCGTTCCACCAGCCGCTGGGGCAGGCCCGACGCCAGCAGGACTGCGGCAATGAGAAACACCACCGTCCGGCGGTCCAGCAGGGAGATGAGGGTCAATGTGTGGGCCGGCGTGAACTGGAACCCGGCGAACATCTGGGAGAACATCACCCCGGCGGCGGCAAGGCTGTCCGCCCGGAACAGGGTGAAGCCCAGCACCACCACCAGCATGGTGTACACATGGCCCAGCACGGATTCCCGCAGGCGCTTGGGGATCACATTGGCATCCTCCAGGGCGGAGAACAGGCCGTGCCACATCCCCCACAGCACGAAGGTCCAGTTGGCCCCATGCCACAGGCCGGTGGAGAAAAACACGATGATCTTGTTCCCCATGGTGCGGGCCCTGCCCTTCCGATTCCCGCCCAGGGGGATGTACAGATAGTCCCGGAACCAGGAACTGAGGGAGATGTGCCACCGCCGCCAGAATTCCTTGATGGACCGGGCGGCGTAGGGCAGATTGAAGTTTTCCTGGAACGTGAAGCCGAACATCCGCCCCAGGCCGATGGCCATATCGCTGTAGCCGCTGAAATCGAAATAAATCTGCAGGGTGTAGCACACGGCCCCCAGCCAGGCCAGGCGCAGGTCCAGCGCCCCGGCCTCCAGGGCGAACACCCGGTCCGCAGCCAGGCCCATAGTGTTGGCAATCAGCAGCTTTTTGGCAAAGCCGGTGATGAACCGCCGCAGGCCCAGGATGGTCAGCTCAGGCGTCAGCTCCCGCTGGTCGATCTGGAGGGCCACGTCGTGGTATTTGATGATGGGGCCCGCGATGAGCTGGGGGAAGAAGGAGATGTACAGCACCAGCTTGCCGAAGCTGCGGGTGCCGGCGTCCGGCTCCCGGCTTACGTCCAGGGCGTAGCTCAGGCCCTGGAAGGTGAAAAAGGAGATGCCGATGGGCAAAGTCAGCCCCGGCAGGGGCAGATTCACCCCCGGCAGGGTATTCAGAATACCCGCAAAGAAATCCAGGTATTTGAATGTGCCCAGCAGCAGCAGGTTCCCCGCCACGGCGCAGGCGGCGGGCCACCGCTTCCCCCGCCCCGCGGGGGACATGAGCAGCAGGCCGAAGAGGTAATTCATCACCACGCTGAGCAGCAGCAGGGGCAAGTATACCGGCTGGCCGAAGGAATAGAACACCAGGCTGGCTATGGCCAGCCATGCGTTGCGGGAGCGAATCCCAGGCAGGAAGCGGTAAACCAGATAGGCGGCGGGCAGAAAGCAGAACAGGAAGATTGGGGAACCAAATACCATAGGCTACACTCCATCCTGGGTTAAAATCGGCACTTCTCCGGGAAAAAGGGGGAAGATTTACCAGAAATACTGGTACACGCCGGCGGGAATGCTGGCGGGGCGCATCATGAACAGGTCATAGCGCCGGGAGGTCCTGTTGTTGTAGTACCACTGGAGCTCCGGGTCGAACATATAGACCGTGCCGTCGATCATGATTTCCACCCAGCTGTGGGGGGCGGTGGGCTTGCCGGAGGCGCCCACAATGGTCCAGGTGTGGCAGCCCAGCTCCCGGCTCAGCAGGCAGTAGGCGGCGGCAAAGCTGAAGCAGTTGCCCTTTTTGTTGTTCAGGAAGAACTGGGCGTACTCAGGCTCCCAGTTGGCGGTGCCCTTGGCCACCATGGGGCGGGCCAGATAGGTGTAGTTCTTCACAACATAGTCGAACAGGGCCCGCAGCTTCTGCTCCAGGGTCATGGAATCGTTGGTCTGAGCCTCCACAATGGCGTTGAGCTGGGCGTCCAGGTCCGCGTTCCCGGTGGTATAGCGGCCCTCGGCGTCAAAGTACATATCGTAGAGGGTGCCGTTCTTCACGAACTCGCCGTTTTTCACCCAGTACAGCCGTCCGTCGATCCGGTGGGGCCCGTCCTCCAGGACGGGCTGCTCAATTTTTTCGATATCGGCCCAGGTCCAGCTCTCCCCGCCGCCGGCGGCGCAGTTGTGGGAGATGGAGGCCTCCACAATGTCATGGTACGCCCAGTGGGTCTCGGGCACATCGGAGAAGAACACAAAGGGGCTGGACCGGGCGATGAACTGCTCGTCGGGCACACGGCCCAGCAGGCGGTTGAATACCGCCACCACTTCACAGCGCTTCAAGCCGTTGTCCGGGTTGAAATTCCCCTTGTCGTTCCCCTGAAACAGGCCGTAGGCCGCCGTGCGGGTGATGGCGGAGTAGGCCCAGTAGCCCAGGGGCACGTCCGGGAAGGTGCGCTGCTCCGTGGCGGTGTAGGGGATCAGGTTCACCAGAGCGGCGGCGCACTCGGCCCGGGTGACGGGCTCACCGGGGCGGAACAGGCCGTCCTCGCCAAACATCAGAGCCAGACCAGCTGCCTTTTGCACAGCGGCCTCATACCAGGCGCCCTGGGGGACGTCGGTGTACGCGGGCTGCTCCTCCGGCTCGTCTGCCGCGATCCGGCTCAGCATCTGGGCCAGCTCCGCCCGGGTTACGTACTTTTCCGGGTTGAACCTGTCGAAATTGCCGGTTCCCTCCATGTATTTCGTATGTACACCCTCATCCTGCGGAACCATCATGACAGGAGCGGTACGTTCCGGCGCATCAACGGCGGACTCCAGCCCTGCCGCCGACACAGGCAGGGTGAGCGTCAGCGACGCCAGCAGGACCAGGGCAATGGCTTTGACTGCGAGGTTTTTTCTCATAATCGTTCCTGCTTTCCTTTAAATTTGGCTGAAGCTGCCCCTTCAGGCCGGAGCATAACCGGGATGGGAAGGGCTGTTCCTGTCGTAAAAGGAAGAAATTTAACTAAAAAATTATATCACGCGCGGCCTGCAAATGCAATACCTAACTGGTATATGCTCCATATGCCCGGTATGTGCCGCAGAATGAGGCCGCGGAACTCCATATTGGAGGGAAGACCGGCGCGGAGCGTGGAAAAAAGCCCGCCGTCTGGAGCACACAGGCGGCAGGCCTTTTCGGCTATTCAAACAGAGTGTCCCAATGCTCCGAATGATACGCCTCAAAGCACATCCGGATCTGTTCCTCATTGTTCTTTTCCCCCGCCAGCTCAGGGAGTTCATCCGGCAGGAAATAGCGAAATTCCGTGGTTTCGATATTCGGTTCAAACCGCCCGCCGGTGACGGAGCATTGAAGGAACACCTTACAGACGCCGTACGCGTAAACAGGCCGGTTGTGCTTCGCCCGGTCCTGAATGGCGATGACCCTGTCAACGGTCACATCCAGCCCCGCCTCCTCCTTGACTTCCCTGGCGGTGTTTTCCGCTACGGAGGCATTTACATCGCACCAGCCGCCTGGGAGGGACCATCTCCCGTCATTTTCCCGGACCAGCAGGATTTTTCCGTCCTGGAAAATGGCGGCGCGGGTGTCCAGCTTCGGGGTTTGATAGCCTGTCTCATTGCAGAATAAGCCCTTCACTTTTTCCAGGGGCAGCTCCGACATATGGGCCGCCATCTCGGCCGAAATCTCCCGAATGCGCTGATAGCGCTCCCGGTCATAGGCGTCCCGGCCGTAGGTGAGCCCGGCCTGGGCCAGGCTTTGCAGCTCGACCGCCCATGAAAGCCATCGTCCGTTCTGTTCCATTTCCATCATCCCTCCAGCCCCGCTGCCGTACAAAACCGGCAATTTTTTCTTTCATTTCAGCAATGGTAGTCTGATTGTCGTTCATTTGATATACCTCCCATTGGGAAAGGTGGACGCTCCGTTTGGAGCGCCCACCTTTTATCAGCGTTTGGTTTATTCCTCCGCCATAGCCTTCGCCGCGGCGATGGCCTTTTCCTGAGCGGGGCCCGGGCACTCCTCGTACCGCACAAAGTGCAGGGTGAAGGTGCCCCGGGACTGGGTCATGGCCCGCAGGTCGATGGCGTAGGTGGTCATCTCAGCCATGGGCACCTCGGCCTCCAGGGTCTGGCTGCCGTTGCCGGCGGGATTCATGCCCAGCACACGGCCCCGGCGCTTGGTGATGTCGCCCATGACGTCGCCCATGTAGCTGTCGGGGATGGTGACCTTCAGCTCGCCCACCGGCTCCAGCAGCACCGGGGACGCCTCGGGCAGAGCGGCCTTATAGGCCAGCTGGGCGGCGGTCTTGAACGCGATTTCGGACGAATCCACCGGGTGGTAGCTGCCGTCGTACAGGGTGGCCTTCAAATTGACCATGGGATAGCCCGCCAGCACGCCGTGGACGCACGCTTCCCGCAGGCCCTTTTCCACCGCGGGGAAGAAGTTCTTGGGCACCGCGCCGCCCACGACCTCCTCGCAGAACTCCAGGGACTCGCTGTCGCAGGGCTCGAAGCGGATCCACACGTCGCCGAACTGGCCGGAGCCTCCGGTCTGCTTCTTGTGGCGGCCCTGCTTGGAGACGCTCTTGCGGATCTTCTCCCGGTACGCCACCCGGGGCTCGGCCAGCTCCGCGTCCACGTTGAACCGGGATTTCAGCTTGCTCACCAGCACGTCCATCTGGATGTCGCCGGCGGTGGTGACCACCATCTGGTGGGTCTCGGCGTTGTTCACCACCGTGAAGGTGGGGTCCTCCTCGTTGAGACGGCCCAGGCCGGCGGCGATCTTGTCCTCCTGGCCCCGGGTCTTGGGGGTGATGGCCTTGGAGAAGTTGGGCTCGGCGAAGGGGATGGGGTCAATCTTGATGAACTTCCGGGCGTCGCACAGGGTGTCGCCGGTCTTGACCTTGTCCATCTTGCCGATGGCGCCGATGTCGCCGCACAGCAGCTCCTTGACCTCCTCGCTCTTTTTGCCCTTCATGACGTACAGACGGCCCAGCTTCTCATTCTGGCCGGTGGTGGCGTTCACCAGGGTCATGTCGGAGGTGATGTCGCCGGACAGCACCTTGATGAAGGAGAACTTGCCGTACTGGTCGGCCACGGTCTTGAACACGAACGCGGCGGGAACCGCGCCCTGGGAGGTGATAAACTCCTCCTTCTCGCCGTCCTTGTTGACGCCGGCGGCGGGGATGCCCTCCAGTGGGTCGGGCAGCAGATCCACGATGATGTCCAGCAGCATCAGGGTGCCCAGGCCGCTGAGGGCGGAGCCGCACACCACGGGCACCAGGGAGCAGTCCCGCACACCGGCCCGCAGGCCCTGCATCACCTCGGCGTAGGTAAAGCTCTCGCCGGAAAAGAACTTCTCCATGAACTCCTCGCTGGTCTCCGCCACGGATTCCATGAGCTGGTCATAGATCTCGTCGATGACGGACACCTTTTCCTCAGGGATGGGGATCTCCTTGCGCTTGTTCCCTGCGGGCTCAAAGGCCCGCTTGTGGAGCACGTCCACCACGCCGGTGACCTTCTTGTTCTCGTCCCAGATGGGCACCACCAGGGGGGCCACGCTCTTGCCGAAATACTCCCGCAGGGTCTCAAACGCGGAGTTGAAGTCGATATTGTCCTCGTCCATCTTGGAGATGTAGACGATGCGGGGCAGCCTGCGCTCGTCCAGCAGCCGCCAGGCCCGCTCGGTGCCCACAGACATACCGCCCTTGGCGGCGCACACCAGCACGCCCGCGTCGGCCACGGACAGGCACTCGGCCACCTCGCCCGCGAAATCGAAATTGCCGGGGGCGTCCAGCACGTTGACCTTACAGCCATTGTATTCAATGGGGGCAACGGCGGCGGAGATGGAGATCTGGCGCTTGATCTCCTCGGGGTCATAGTCGCAGACCGTGCTTCCGTCGGTGGTCTTGCCCATGCGGGCGATCACGCCGGTCATGTGCAGGAAGCTCTCCACCAGGGTGGTCTTACCGTTGCCGCCGTGGCCTAACAGACAGATATTTCGGATACTGTGGGCAGAATAGCTCATAATTGTTCCACTCCTTAACGTTTGACGTTCAGCCCCCCGTCCAGAAGGCCGAGACGCCGCTGAAAACAATTATACAATAACCACCGCCGTTTGGCAACGGCTATTTGAGGATTTCGACGAATTATTTTCCTGGGAATGACAGGCAGGCCCTCACCGCAGCTCCCGCCGGATCCCCTCCGCCACCCTGGCGAAGTCCTCCGCCGTCTGGATTTTGCAGGCCCGCTCCTTCCAATAGGAGGCGTAAGGCACTCCCTTAAGATACCACGCCAGATGCTTGCGCATCTCCAGGCAGGCGATTTTCTCCCCCTTATGCTCCCGGGCCAGCTCGAACTGCCGCGCCGCCGTGTCCATCCGGGCGGACAAAGGCGGCAGGGGCGGCGCCTCCCGGCCCTCCAGGGCGGCGGCGCACTGCTCCAGCAGCCACGGATTTCCGAAGGCCCCCCGGCCCACCATGGCCATATCCGCCCCGGTGATCTTCAAAATCCGCACCGCGTCCCTGGCCTCAAACACGTCCCCGTTGGCGATGACGGGGATGGACACCGCCTCCTTTACCTGCCGGATGTAGTCCCAGTTGGCGCTGCCGGAGTACATCTGGGTCTTGGTGCGCCCATGGACCGCCACGGCGGACACCCCTGCGTCCTCCATGCGGCGGGCAAACTCCACGCAGTTGATGGAGCCCTTGTCCCAGCCCAGCCGGAACTTCACGGTAACGGGCGTCCCCGACGCCCCCCGCACCACCGCCGCGGCCACCCTGGCCGCCTTGTCCGGGTCCCGCATCAGGGCGGAGCCGTCCCCGGAGTTTGCCACCTTGGGCACGGGACAGCCCATGTTGATATCGATGACGTCCGCCCCGGAGCGCTCCAGGGCCAGCGCCGCCCCCTTCTCCATAAAGGGCTCGTCACAGCCGAAGATCTGGACGGCGGCGGGGTGCTCCCCCTCTCCCAGCTTCAACAGAGCGGGGGTCTTTTTGTCCCCGTAGCACAGGGCCTTGGCGCTCACCATTTCGGACACCGTGTAGCACCCCGACAGCTCCCGGCACACCGCCCGGAACGCCAGGTCCGTCACCCCCGCCATGGGGCCCAGGGCCAGGCGGGTATTCAGTTCCACATTGCCAATTTTCATGGAAAATTCTCCTAATCCGCAAATTCGTACCCTATCATACCAAATTACCCTCGAAAAATCAAGACAGCTTCCGACGGGCTTTTTGAGTGCCGTACCCTATAATGAAAGTGAAGCTACCATAATATGCGCGTTCTACTTAGGATATGACCACGGAGGGATCTGCAATGACGGCAAATGAGGGGACAAAACGGGAAAAACGGGGGCGGAAGCTGTCCATCCCCATGGCGATGCGCCTGTCTGACTGCCTGGTGCGCTTTCTGCTTGCGGCGGTGCTGGCGGGGGCGGAGCTGATGGGCGGACACGCCCTGTTCGCCCTGAGCTTTGTGGGCGTGTGCGGCCCGGGGCTGGAGGGTCTGGCGGCACTGCTGGGCGCGGCGCTGGGCTACCTGTCCTTCCGGGGGCTGATCGACGGCCTGCGGTACATCGCCGCGTCCATGATGGTATACGCCGTGGCGCTGGCTATGGGGGAGTTTGAACTCTACCGCCGCCCCTGGTTTATCCCGTCCGCCGCCGCCGCCCTCAACGCCCTGGTGGGCTTCGTCTACCAGTCCGCCGCCGGCTGGGGCCGGGGGGACGGCGTGGGCTTTGCCACCGAGGTGGTGCTCACCGGCGGGATGGTGTACTTATACCGCCAAGCGCTGGACGGCTGGGAGAAGCGCCGCCCCAACGGGGAGATCAGCCTCCCCCAGGCGGCGGGGGCCCTCACCCTTGCCGCCACCCTGATGATGGCCCTGGCCCGGGTCACAGTGGCGGGGGGCTGTTCACTGGGCCAGACGCTGTGCATCCCGGTGGTGATGGTGGCGGCCTGGAAGGGAGGCGTGGGCTTCGGCGCCGCCGCCGGGGTGGCGGCAGGGCTGGCCATGGGCTTTTCCGCCGGACTGCCCGCCTACTATACCCTGGTCTACGCCCTGCCCGGGCTGTTTACCGGGATCTTTTCCAGGCAGGGCCGTCTGATGTGCGCCCTGGCCTACGCCGTCAGCGCTTCGGCGGCGATTCTGTGGACCTGGGAGAGCGGCCCCGGCGCGGTGCTGGGCTGGGAGACAGCGGCGGGGGTGGCCATCTTTTTAATATTACCGGACAGGCTCCTGCGCCGCCTTGCCAGCCTGTCCCGGCAGGAGGCCCCGGAGCAGGACGATAACCGCGCCCGGGAGCTGGCCGCCCGCCGCCTGCGCCAGTCCGCCGAGGCGTTCCGGGCGGTGTCCGGGGGGCTGAGGGTGGCGTTCCAGGCCCCCGGCGCCCCCAACGACGGAGACGCCGCCAAGCTGTTCGACCGGGCGGCGGACAAGGTGTGCGTCAAGTGCAAGCAGAAGGACCGCTGCTGGCAGCGGGAGTACCAGGCCACCAAAACCGCCCTGTCCGACGCCCTCACCCCCATGCTGGACCGGGGGGAGGGGGCCATGGAGGACTTCCCGCCCCACTTCTCCAGCCGGTGCATCCGTTTTGACACCTTCCTCACCGCCGCCAACGGGGAGCTGTCCGCCATGCTCCAGCGGCGGCGGTACGACAGCCGGGTGCGGGAGAGCCGGGCTGCGGTGTGCGCCCAGTACAGCCACATGGCGGCGGTGCTGGACCGCACGGCGGCGGAGCTGGCCCAGGAGCCCGCGGTGGACGTGCGCCGCCAGCGGCTGGTGAAGCAGCGCATGGCGGCTCTGGGGCTGGAGGGCCGCTGTACGGTGTATTCCGACGCCTTCGGGCATTTGCAGATTGAAGTGGACGGCGGCGGCGCGGAGCAGCTGTGCCGGGAGGGGGAGATCGACCGGCTGTCCGCCCTGGTGGGCTGTCCCCTGCGGGAGGTGGACTGCGGGCGGGGCCATGCCCACCTGGGGCAGCGGGAGCCGCTGATGGCGGTGGCCGGGGTGGCGTCCGCCAACCGGGAGGGCCAGAGCGTCAGCGGCGACGCGGGCCTGTGGTTCAAGGACAGCGCCGGGAAGCTGAATTTCCTGCTGTGCGACGGCATGGGCAGCGGCGTGGAGGCCCGGGAGGACAGCGACACCGCCCTGCGCCTGCTGGAAAAATTCCTCCGGGCGGGGCTGGAGCCGGAGGAGGCGCTGAACACCGTGGGGGAGGCCCTGGCTCTCCGGGGCGAGGAGGAGGGGGGCTTCACCACGGTGGACCTGCTGCAAATCGACCTGTTCAGCGGCAGGGGCGCGGTGTACAAGCTGGGGGCGGCCCCCACCTACCTGCGCCGGGGCGGCGTGGTGGAGCGGCTGGCGGGGGAATCCCTGCCCGCCGGGGTGTCCGCCGGGGCGGGGGGCATACCCGACGCCTTTGAGCTGGCGTTGGACGCGGGGGACTGCGTGCTGCTGGTGAGCGACGGCATCACCACCGGGCGGGACGACCGCTGGGTGCGGCAGCTTCTGGCGGAGTTCGACGGGCTGTCCCCCCAGGAGCTGGCGGGCCGGGTGCTGAAGGAGAGCGGCGGCAAGGCCGGGGGCGGGGATGACCGCACGGCAATCGCCATCAAGCTGGATGTACGGACACGGCCTGCCGGTTGAATGGAAAAACCGGGCCGTTTCGGCCCGGTCAATGGGAGCGGTATATCGAACGGGGACAAATCATACGGCCCATAATTGAACGGGGACAAATAAGGCCGTAGGGGAGGGGCTTGCCCCTCCCGTTCCACCCGCTCTGCTCTCTGTACCCCGGGAGGGGCAAGCCCCTCCCCTACATGGAATCAGGGAACATATAACAACACATCCTCCACCCTGCAATCCAGCATTCTGCAAATATCGTCCAATGTGGCGGTGGAAATATTGCGGTTGTGCTTCAAGGAATCCAACGTCCCCCGGCTGAAATTGAAATCTTTAATCAGTGTATACGTGGTGATGTTTTTCTTCCGCATGGTTTCCCATAACGGCTCATAAGAAATCACAAGAAGCACCCCCTTGCGACTTCTATTATATTTTGCTGATTATTACTTGAATATTCCCGAAATACCGGGTATAATGGGGATGAGGTGAGCAGAAATGAACGACCCAACAGCAAAGCAAATATACGCCAAGGCCATCGGCGAGCTGGCCCTCTCCTATCTGGAATCCTTCGGCTGTCCTGCCATTACAAACCTTGCAGAATCCCGTGCGCTGACTGTGATTTCCAAAATTAAAGGTATTCTGGACGCAGAGGATCTGGATGAATCAGACAGCTACGGGAACATCATGGCTCTTGTGGCGGAGTTCTACTCGCAGGGCTTCTGTTCCGAGTAACCTTCAAAAATAAACGCAGGCCCGGCGCTCCCAGATTGGGAAGCGCCGGGCCATCCGTTTTATTTCCCGCAGTACGCCGCGATGGCGCCGCTCATCGTTTGGGCGGTGCCGGGACCGTATTTGTCCAGGCTCTCCCTGAACTTCGGGTCGTTGACGTACATCTGCCCCAGACAGGCCAGGATGCCGTCGGTACAGTTGTAGTGATACAGGGTGATATGCTCCTGCCAGCGCTTTACCAGGGCCATGGCCTCCTCCCCTTCCGGGTCGGTACACGCGCCGAACGCCTGGAAAATTTCCTCCTGCTCCGCCAAAATCCGCGCCTCCTGCTCGGGTGTGTATCGGGCGTGCTTCGCCCGGCTCTCCAGAAACGCCTCGGTGTTGCCCCAGCGCTCCGCCGCCTCCTGGGCGTACTGTTCCTTTACCGCCTCCCAGTCCGCCTGGGTGGGCTTGGGCCGTTCTTCGTACATTGCGATTCCTCCAATCGTCTCGTCTACCAGCCGCAGCATATCATCCAGCCGCTGCCGCTTCATCAGCAGCAGCCTCCGGTGCTTTTGCAGGGCTTCGGTTCTGTCGTGATCGGGGGCGCTCAGGATGTGCCCGATCTGCTCCAGCGGCACGTCCAGCTCACGGTAAAACAGGATCTGCTGCAAAGACGCCATGGCTCCCTCGTCGTAAAACCGGTATCCGGCCATGGTGGTCTCCGACGGTTTCAGCAGTCCGATCTCATCGTAATAGTGCAGTGTCCGCACACTGACACCGGCTCGTTTCGCCGCCTGGCTGACGGATAATCTCATCTCTGTTCGCCTCCTGAGAAAGAATATACGCTATGACGCGGCGTCAGTGTCAAGAGGTTTTTCCAAAAAATTTCCGCGCCCCCCGCGCGCGAGAGACGTCTCAAAACCGTCCCGGCAAATCTTCCGCCGCCCGCCCCGGGGGCCAAACCGTTTTGGCATATGCAGAATATTATAATTGGCACTTGCAATCTCGATTCGCATCAAGATATAATAAAAACAATCATTCCCCAGCGGTGCATTCTATGCAATCCGCCCATAACGCCGGCCGGGAATTCCGGCCCTACCGGATTGGACTATGGCAAAAAAAGATTATGGCACTTTCTGAACCGGGGAACTTCTGCTATAATTTACAAAAAATTTAAAAACTATCGCGGTGGAGTACGGTTGTTTTCGCAAAACAGAGGAACGTGGCGGCGGAGGAACACGGCATGAATATCAAAATCAACCGCAACAGTCAAACTCCCATCTACCTTCAAATGAAGTGCGCCATCCAGAACCTGATTTTGTCGGGCGAGCTCAGCCAGGGGTACAAAATGCCGGCGGAGCGGAAGCTGGCGGAGGAACTGAGCGTACATCGGAATACCGTGGTCAAGGCCTACGGCGAGCTGGTGGACGCGGGCTATCTGATCGTGTCCCAGAAACGGCCCAAGGGCTATTTCGTGAAGGAAATCGCCGACGACGGCGTTCAGTTCAACCGGTTTTTCCCCCTGGAAAAGATGATACGCTACCATTTCAACGAAAAGGAAAAGCTGTTCCTGGACCTGTTCAGCCGGTCCGACGACAAGCGGTATATCTCCATGGGCGGGCTGGTCATCAGCGAGGACGCCTACCCCAGGGAGGGGCTGGCGGAGATCATCCGGGACATGGGCCACGGCTCGAAGAACGAGGCGGAGCGCATCAAGAAAAACATCTGCTCCGTGCTGTTCAGGGAAAATATGTACATCCGGCCCAAAAACATACAGCTCGTCTCGGAGACAAACCAGGCGCTGAACCATATCATGACGCTCTACCTGCAAAAGGGCGACTGCGTGGCAGCGGAGGAGCCGGTGGTGCCCGACAACGCCAGCATCTTCCGCAACAAGGGGATCAACCTGATCACCGTGCCCATGGAGGCGGACGGCATGGACCTGTCCCAGCTGGAGGCGGTCATCAAGAAATTCGCCCCCAAATTTATCTATACCATGCCCAATTACCACAACCCCACGGGGATCGTGATGTCCCTGGAGAAGCGGAAAAAGCTGCTGGAGCTGGCGGGAAAATTCTGCATCCCCATCATCGAGGAGGATTCCCAGCGGGATTTCCGGTACGAGGGGATCCGGCTCCCCAGCCTGTATTCCCTGGACCGCTACCGCTCGGTGATTTACATCGATTCCTTTACCCTGACCTTCCCCCACGGGATCAAGACGGGCTATCTTGTAGGGCCCGCCGATCTGATCGAAACCCTTGGGCGGCTGGTGGTCGTGGATGAGACCACCACCAGCAGCGTGGGGCAGTACCTGCTCAACGAATACATCGAGCGGGGCTATTTTGACAAGCACATCCACAGCCTTGCCCGGCACTACGCCCGGAAACGGGACCTTTTGTGCCAGGGGCTGGACCGGATCGCCGGGCAGGGCATCCACTATACGAAGCCCAGAGGCGGGCTTCTGCTCTGGTGTTCGCTGGAGGAGCACATCAATGAGCGCAGGCTGTTCCAGGAGGCGGAGCAGCGGAATCTGCTGATTATGCCGGGTTTTCTGTTTTATCCCGAGGGGTATGAGGGAGCCGGCCACGTCAGATTGTCCTATTCCAATATCAGCGACGAGGATATTGAAAAGGGCGTTCAAATTCTCAGCGAGGCGCTGGAGCGCAGCGCGGAATAAGTCAGGAGGGAGCAAATGAATCAAATAGCAGCATACCGCAGGGAGTTCCACAAGTACCCCGAGAACGGCTGGCGGGAGTTCCGCACCAGCGCCAGAGTGGCCGAGCTGCTCACCGGGATGGGTTACGATGTGGCCATGGGGCCGGACGTGATCGAGCCGGACAGCGTGGGGGAGCCGGAACGCCTGAGCGGAGAGCAGGTCCGGCGTGAGATGGAGCGGGCGGTCCGTCAGGGGGCCAGCCCGGAGTTTGTGGACAGGACCAGGGGGTGGCCCGGGGTGATGGCCGTCCTCGACACCGGGCGGGAGGGCCCGGTGACCGCCATGCGGTTCGAGATGGACTGCCTGCCCTACGAGGAGCCCCGGAAGGAAGGGTACCGGCCCTTTGACGAGGACTATCTTTCCCGCAACCCGGAATCGGTACACGCCTGCGGGCACGACGGCCACACCGCCATCGGCCTGGGCATCGCCAGTGAGCTGATGAAGCGGAAGGACCGCCTCAAGGGAAAGATCAAGCTGTTTTTCCAGCCCGCCGAGGAGACCTTCTACGGGGCCCAGTCCATCGTGGACAAGGGGCATCTGGACGACGTGATGAATTTCCTGGCGGTGCATATCGCCCTGGGCGCGGACAACAAGCCGCTGGAGTCCAACACCATCGCCTGCGGGTGCCGGGATTTCCTCAGCGACCGGCAGATCGACGTGTATCTGGAGGGCCGGGCGGCCCATCCCTGCGGCGCGTCCCAGGAGGGAAAAAACGCCCTGCTGGCGGCCTGCTCCGCCGCGCTGAACATACACAGCATCGCCCCCCACGAGAAGGGGCTGTGCCGGGTGAACGTGGGGGAGATCCACGCGGGCGTGTGCGCCAACACCATCGCCCCCAACGCGATGATGCGGATCGAGTACCGGGGGCAGGAGCCCGAGATCTCCGCCTATGTGGGCCAGAGGATCTTCGACATCCTGGAAGGGACCGCCAAGGCATACGGCCTCACCTATCACTATGTGGACTACGGCGAGGTGCCCGCGGGGGCCAGCGACTACGCCATGATGGAGGTGGTCCAGCGGGCCGCCCGGAAGGTGCCCTGGTTCAAGACCGTGTACTTTGAGGGGAATGTAGGCGGTACGGACGATGCGGCGGTCATGCTGACCAAGGTGCAGCAGAACGGCGGGATCGGGGCCTATGTGGGCATTGGGGCGGACACCACCGGGCCGGTGCACAACCCGGAATTTGATTTTGACGAGGACTGCCTGCCCGCCGCGGTGGAACTGTGCCTGTACGCTCTGGAGGAGCTTCACGGGGCGAGCGAATAAACGAGAAAAGCAGAGACGCGGTAAAAAAAGAGGAGGTAAAAGAAAATGGCAGAAAAAGCTGGATCAAAGTTAAAGGGGAACATATGGAGGCTGATCATCCTTGCGGTGGCGGGCTCCCTGATTTACGGACTGCCGTACTTCAGAACCTACTACTACGACGCCTATCTGGAGGCCTACAATCTGACCAACACCCAGATGGGCTCCCTGGGCGCCATGTTCGGCGTGTTCGGCATGATCTCCTATCTGTTCGGCGGTGTGGTGGCGGACTTCATCTCTACGAAAAAGCTGCTGTCCATCTCCCTGATCCTGACCGGTGTGGCGGGCTTTGCCCATCTGTTCGCCACCAACTACAGTATGCTGCTGGTGATCTATCTGGTGTGGGGCTTCACCGCCCTGTTCGCGTTCTGGCCCGCCCTGCTCAAGGGCATCCGCAGCCTGGCTTCCCCGGATGAACAGGGCAAGGCCTACGGCTTTATGGAGGCCGGGCGCGGCGTGATGAACGCGGTCCATCTGGCCATCGCGCTGGCCATCATCACCTCCATCACCAACGCCAAGGGCAGCGCGTCCGGCCTCAACGGCGGCATCGTGTTCTACTCTGTGGTGGTAATCGTGCTGGGCGTGCTGGTGTTCCTGTTCTTCAAGGACCCCGAGGAATCGGAGAAATCCGAGCGCTTCAACTTCAAGCAGGTGCTCACCGTTGTCAAGCTGCCCCAGGTGTGGATTCTCTGCCTGATTCTGTGCTGCACCTATGTGATGAATATGTCCTACGCTTATTTCAATCCCTATGCCACCTCCGCGCTGGGCGTTGCCATGGTGGGCGGCACGATCGTGACCATCATGGCGGACTACATCCGGCCCTTTGCCTCCGTAGGCGGCGGCGTGCTGGCCGACCGGATCGGCCGCTCCAAGATTATGGCGGTCTGCTTTGGGATCATGGCGCTGGGGACCTTTGCCATCGCCCTGTTCCCCACCATGAGCGTACCGGTCTTTGTGGTGCTGTGCGCCATTGTGTATGTGGGTATGTACTGCAACTACGGCATCGTGTTCTCCCTGATGGAGGACGGCGGCGTGCCCATGGAGGTGTCCGGCACCGCCATCGGACTGATCTCCACCATCGGCTATCTGCCGGAGGTCGTCTGCCCCGCCGCGGCCGGCATCATCCTGGATACCTACTCCGTCACGGGGTATAAGTATTACTTCATCGCGGTAGCGGTGGTCATGCTCGTCGGCATCGTGGGCGTCGTCATCTGGAACCGCAGCATTAAAAACATGAAGTCCCTGGGTAAATAAATTGAATATGTAACTAAAAGCGGGGGCGTTTTTCAAATTGCATTGAAAAGCGCCCCCGCTTTATTTGATTCTTAATCTGGGACGCCGCCCGATCCGTTCCGTCAGTCCCCGCGCTCCTGCTGGAACGGTTTCAGATACTCCTCCACAGACCGGGACATTTCCCGGGAAAAGTCGGATTGATATTTCCGTTTGCAAAAGGCGCTGAGCCAGTCCTCATAGGGACGCTGCCCAGCCTGGGGGGCAAGCATTTCCCGCAGCTCCTCCCCGTCCATGCGGCGGTAGGCGTTTTCGTGGACAATGTGCCTCATGTCACACCGCCTGGGCTTGGGCCGCTCCAGCTGCTGCCGCGTCGGCGCGCCGATCACCAGCATGACTGCCGGGAACACATACTCCGGCAGGTTCAGCAGCTCCCGGTGTGTCTCGCACTGTTCCATAATGTCCCCGATATAGCAGGAGCCAAACCCCAGGCTGTCCGCTGCGGTCACCGCGTTCTGGGCGGCAATGGCACAGTCGGCCACCGCCAGCATCAGATCCCCCGCGCGTGGAAGCCTGGGCTCGCAGCCGGCGCAGACGAACGCGTCATACCACTTCTGGCAGTCCGCGCAGAAAATCAGTACCACCTCCGCCTCCGCGATAAACGGCTGGTTGTCGCAGGAAACTGCCAGTTTGTCCTTAACAGCCTGGTCCGTGATGTCCAAAATGGTGTAGAGCTGCTGGTTGCCGGCGGTTGGCGCCGCGCAGGCGGCCCTCAGAATCAATTCCTTTTTCTCCGCCGGGACAGCCTCTCCCGTGTAAGCCCGCATGGACTTCCGCGCAAACAGCGCCTCCAAGACCTCGTTCATGCCGGAACCTCCTTTTTTCATCCTTCCGCCGCATTTTCGGCGCTCAGCGCCGCGTCCTGCAAGGCGTCAAAGGAGGCCATGCACTCCTCCACCGACGCCCCGGCCAGCAGGTCCCGCACGATCAGGCAGGTATTTCCCCATTGCTCCACATTCATGCCCGCGTTGGAGCCCAGCACATAGACGCCCTCCTCGATCCGGTCATTGAGGGGCTGGAGGGCGGGGACGCAGTCCACCTTCACGTTCTTGGACGGGGAGATCACCCGGTTTTTCTCCGAGTAGATCCGAAGGGCCTCGTCGGAAACCATGATGTCCAGGGCCTTCGCCGCGTCCTCCCGGTGCTCCGCGTCAACGCCCACGGACAGCCCCGTCATGGACACCACCGGCATCTGGCCCCGGCTGCTGGGAAAGCCGATGGCCTGCATTTCAAAATCCGTCTTGCCATAGGCGGTTTCCGTGTTCGCCGCGCCCCAGTAGGCCATGACAATGGGGGTCTTGCCCGCCAGGAAATCCGGGCCCTCCCCCTCGATAGCCTCGCTGACAGCGGCCTTCTCCGGGTCGATATAGCCGCGGTCGATCAGGGTCTGGAGAAATTCAAAGCCGGGGCGCATATAGTCGCTGTACCTGGCCTCACCGCTGTTCAGCGCCGCAATTTCCGCCTGGGCGTTTCCGCCGTTATACAGGCCGGCATAGGCCTGGGCGAAAACGAAGGTCTCCAGCCACCAGCGGTTGGCGCCAACGGGCGTCTCTATGCCGTTCTCCTGAAATACCCGGCAGCACTCCAGAAACTCCTCCGGGGTCTCCGGCAGTTCCAGACCGTACTGCCTGAACAGATCCACATTGACAAACAGGCCGTAGGCCACCACCTCCTGTGGGATGGACACCAGCTTTCCGTCCACCGTATTGGCGGTGAGGACAATGTCCCGCAGGTTCTTTGCGCTGTCCAGCCCGGACAGGTCCATCAGCAGGCCCTCCTCGCCCAACGCCAGAATGGTGTCCGGGTTGAGCAGATACAGGTCGTCCATATTGTTTCGGACCCGGTCCAGGCATACCTGGTCATAGGTTTTGTCCTGGTAGTCCTCCGCCGTATAGGTCCTGTATACCATGGTCACACCCAGCGCCTCCTCCGCCATGGCGACCGTCAGGTCGGAGGCGGTCCGGGCCACGTTTTCCCCGCCGGGGTCCGTTTTTTCCATGGGGCTGAACAGGTTGATAATACGATCCTCCTCCGTATTTTGGGGAAGCAGGTTTTTGGGGTCCTCCTGGCCGCCGCAGGAGGCCAGCGTCAGAACTGCCAGCGCCGCCAGGCAGGCGGAAATCCATCTTTTTTGCCTCATACGCGTTCCAGACGTTCCTTTCTTTTACTGAATTGTCCTATCACCTTTTTGACCTGCTCCATATTCAGGGGCTTGGACACATGGGCGTCCATGCCCGCGTCCAGGGCGGCTTTTTCGTCCTCGGAAAAGGCGTTGGCGGTCATGGCAATGATCGGGATGCGTCCCGCGTCCTCCCTGTCCAGCGCACGGATCGCCCTGGCGGCTTCATGGCCGTTCATCACTGGCATCTGCACGTCCATCAGGATCGCGTCGAACTCTCCCTGGGCCGAGCGCTGGAAGCGCTCCACCGCAAGCTGGCCGTTGACGGCAATCTCACAGGAGGCCCCCTCGATATCCAGCAGCTCAGTGAGAATTTCCGCGTTGATCTCGTTGTCCTCCGCGGCCAGGAAGCGCATCCCGTTCAGAATGCCGTCCTCCTCCGGCTCCGGCAAGGCCGCCTCGTCTGCCTCGTTCCACATAGCATCGATTTTTGTCCGGAGGGCGGAGACAAAGAAGGGCTTTGTCAGGCTGTCTATGCCGTTGAGCTGAAGGACGTCCTCCATCCCCTCCGCGTTGAATTCCGCCATCAGCATGATGGGGACGGCGTCTGGGAGCGCCTCCCGCAGCCGCTTGACCGCCTCTATGCCGCAGTCCTCCCAGTCCAGCAGGACCAGCTGGGGGTCCCCGCCGCAGATCCATTCCGCCGCCTCGTCCGCGCTGGCGGCGGCTTCCACCTGAACGCCGGTGTTCTGCATCAGCACCAGAATATTTTCCCGGGCGTCGGGATTGCCAGCCACCGTCAAAATGCGGGAGATGCCCCGCTTGCTCCAGAACTGGCGGTCCGCAGCCTCCTCCAGCACCCGCAGCTCCAGCTCCACCCGGAACAGGGACCCCTTGTCCACCTGGCTGAATACCTCGATGGTGCCGCCCATCAGCTCCACGATGCTCTTGGTGATGGCCATGCCCAGGCCGGTGCCCTGCACCTTGTTGGTGGTGCTGTTCTCCGCCCTGGTGAATGCGTCAAAGATGGTCTCCAGGTACTCCGGCGTCATACCGTAGCCGTCGTCCTCCACCTCGATGCGGATGTGCTCATACTGGCTGGAGCGCTGCTTGAGCCCGATGATGCGGAACCAGATGTGCCCCCCCTCCTGGGTGTATTTCACCGCGTTGGAGAGCAGGTTGATCAAAATCTGGCTGATCCTCGTCTCGTCCCCCACCAGGTATTCGTGACGGATGCCGCTCACCTTGGGCTGGAAGTGCTGCCCCTTTGCCCTGGCCATTGGCTGGATGATGGCGTCCACGGAGGAGACCAAATCGTTCAGGGAAAATTTCTCCAGGTTGAGCACAACCTTTCCGCTCTCGATCTTGGAGACGTCCAGGATGTCGTTGATCAGGCTGAGCAAATGCTGTCCGGAAGCCGTGATCTTCCTGGTATATTCACGCACCTTGGCCGGGTTCTCCGCATCCCTGGACAGCAGGGTGGTAAAGCCCAGCACCGCGTTCATGGGTGTGCGGATGTCGTGGGACATATTGGAGAGGAAGGTGGTCTTGGATTCGCTGGCAATCTGGGCGGCCCGCAGGGCCTCCGCCAGCTGCTGGCTGTGTAGCCTGCGCTCCTCCTCCTGCTCCTTGCGCAGCTTATCCTGCTGCCGCCAGTTCAGGTAGTACAGGCCGATGCACAGGAAAAACGCCGTCAGCAGGGAGGCCACCACAATCATAATGTTATGGTTGACGGTTCGTCCCTCCTGCTGGATGGCCTCCACTGGCACATAGCCCACCAGGAAGATCGTCCCGTCGTTCACGGACCAGAGATAGTTGAGGGCGTTTACCCCCCGGATGTCATGATAAAACAGGTCATTCCGTCCGGCCTTCAGGCAGGACTCCACCTCGGCCTGGATTTCCCCGCTCTGAATATTGTTTGCCCGGTAAAAGTCCGCCAGATTCAGATGGCCCGCGTCCCGCTGGCCCATCCCCTTGGGCTTCAGGACAAAGCGCCTGCTCTCCGCGTCCATGATATACAGCGACGCCTGCTGGTTGTAAAACCCGCTGGGCAGGGCCCGGTCCACAGCATCATATACATACTCCCCGTAAAGGGTTCCGATAACCTGGCCGTCCCGCTCCACAGGGCACTTCATGGTGTAGGACCAAGTTCCCATATAGTTCAGATAGGACTGAGACACCGGCAGGCCGAGAATGGTCCCTCCTGCCGAAAAGTCGAGGCTCTCCTCGCTGAACGGTTCGCCTGTGTTGGAGATGCCCTCCGCCTCCCCGGCGAGGATCAGGGACATTTTCGACATGGTCTGGTTTTTCTCGATGGCCTGAACGTATTGCTCCGGGTCCTCCGACCGGGCGATCTCCTCCGCGATCAGCTGCTGAAATTCCGCCTCGCTGTGCAGGATCGCCTCGATGGTGCTCTGGATCAGGTCCAGGCTTTCGCTCAGGTTTTGAATGGCGGAACTGGACATCTCTTTGGATATTTTCTGCGACACCCCGAATACAATCGCTCCAAAAACACAGAAAATCACAATAATAGAAATGAGCAGGGAACCCCCGTTCCACTTTCTCCGTTTGTTTGCCGTCTCCCTCATTGACAAATCCCCGTTTCTACAGTTCCGGAGGGTATCCCTCCCTATGGGGAATACCCATCAACTGAAAAAAGTGAGCTTGCTTATTATTATACTATTTTCCTCCTTTTGGTGTCAATAGATGCCGTTGGGATAACTGCGTCCGGGGCATAAAAAGGAAGGATCAGCAGCGGCATAATCGAAAGGCGGAACAGCCGCAGCTGCTCCGCCAATGCCCGCCTATACCCGTGAAAAACTCAGCTTGATTTCCAGCACATTCCCCGTGATCCGGGCGGACGCCTGCCCGCCCATCCGCTCCATCAGCTCCCGCACAATGGAAAGCCCCAGACCGGCCCCGCCCTTTCCCCGGGCGGGGCCGCTCTGATAGAAGCGGTCAAACAGGCGTTCCGGGTCGGGGGCGGAGCCAGGGCTCAACTGGTTGGAAAAGCATATCTCCCCGTCTCGTCCAGTGACCGTCAGCCCTCCCCCGCCGTGGCGCAGGGCGTTGGCGATCAGGTTCCGGTACACCCGGTCCAGCGCCGGTCCGCTGGTCCAGACCGTCATATCCTCCCGGTCAAAGCACAGCGCCGGTTCCACCCCCGCCGCCTCCAGTTGGGGGTAGAACTCCGCCAGGACCTCCCACAGGGGCGGCAGAACCGCCGTTTCCCCGCACTCCAGCGGCAGAGAACCGCCCTGTAACCGGGTATAGAGGAACAATTCCTCCAGCAGTTCTTCCAGCTCCGCCAGTCGCTTCCTCACAATGTCCAGATATTCCTCCTGCCGGTCCGGCTCACCCTCCAGCAGCTCCAGGTAGCCTACGGCCCCGGCCAGCGGGGTGCGGATGTCATGGGAGATGCAGGCCATGGTGTATTTCAGCTCCTGCTCCTGCTGCCGGGCCTCCAGGCGGAGCCGCCGCCCCTCCTCCAGCCGGGCGTTTATTGCGCGGCACAGCCGCCGGGGGGCCGTGCCGGACATACGCACCGTCAGGCGCAGATTGCTTTCCGCCGGGGTCTCCTCCAGCATCCGGGCCATATCCAGCAGCTGGGCGCGGTAGGACCACAGGCGCAGGAGCGCAATGCCCAAAGCGGCAAGGGCCAGGATCAGGGCAGGCAGCATGAAAATTCCTCCTTAAATGTCCCGCTTTACCATGGCCAGCAGGCTTCCGATTCCGTAGACGGCCGTCCATGCAATGGTACAGGCCAAGATAATTGTAATTGGAGCAATCCCGCCTTCGGGCGTATAGACGCATTTTACTACGGCGGAAAGAAAATACTGCTCAAAGTGGGGCCAACGCAGCAGCTTTCCCAGCATTCCCACCAGAGCGGCCGTCAGCCCGCTCCCAGCTACCAGGGACAGTATAATGCCCAGGGCGGTGCTCCGGGTCAGCAGGGCCAGAGCCAGGGCCATGAGGGCAAAATCCCAGTGGGGCAGCCAAATCCAAAGGACATACCGCAAAATCTGAGGAATGGAATCCGGCACCGGATACATATGGATCAGCAGGGGGAACAACAGCATCATCAGGACGGATAAAACGGTAATAATTCCACTGTAAATGCCCGCCAGGATAATTTTTGAAAGTACATAATCCCGGCGGTGGGGATTGACACAACAGATATTTTTGATAAATCCGTTGGAAAAATCATCGTTTACAAACAAGGTCATTCCAATTCCGATCATGACCAGCAAAAAGCCGCCGCCCAAGGTTTCGTGCATGAAGTCCAGCTGGGACATATTGTGGATGTACTCGCTCATCATACGGTCAGACTCTGTGATTTCCGCTCCCTGCGCCTCCATCGCATCCATCATGTCCGGGTCCGCAATAGCGCAGGCCATGACAGTCACCATAATCAGCAGAACAGCCGTCACGCCCAGGACAATATAAAAGCTCCGGGTTTTGAACAGCCGCCGCAAATCCATACGCAGCATATTAAACATGATCCGCACCTCCCATGCGCTCCAGAAAATAGCCCTCCAGATCCTGCCGGTGCAGGCCCATCTCCTCCACCGAAATACCGGCCTCTGTGAGGACGCGCCCCACCGCCTTGGCGTCCACATTCTCGTAAATGCGGATCTCCCCCTCCGGGCGCATCTCCCAGCGGATGAGGCAGAATTCCTTTTCCAGCAGGGCCGCGGCCTTCTGGGGCTGGCCGCAGCGCAGGTGCAGATAGTCGGTGCATTTCTGCGCCAGCTCCCCGGCGGTAATCTGCTCCACCATCCGGCCGTTCTGGATGATGCCGTACCGGGTGGCGATCTTGCTCAGCTCCCCCAGTATGTGGGAGCTGACCAGGATGGTCAGGCCCCGCTCCCGGTTCAGCCGCAGGAGAAGCTCCCGCATCTCCCGGATGCCCTCCGGGTCCAGGCCGTTGATGGGCTCGTCCAGCAGCAGCAGGTCCGGCCCGCCCAGCAGGGCCAGCCCGACCCCCAGCCGCTGCTTCATGCCCATGGAGTAGTGGCGCACCGGCTTTTTCTCCCCGGCGGACAGGCCCACCGTCTCCAGAATTTCGTCCACCTGCCGCGCCGGGCTGTCCAGCCCCAGCAGCGCGGCGTACAGCCGAAGGTTTTCCCCACCGCTCAGGTCGGGGTACAGCCCGGGCTGTTCCACCAGCGCCCCCACCCGGCGGCGGGCAGCCAAATCCCGGATGGGCTTGCCGAAGATCAGGATCTCTCCCCGGGTGGGCCGGGCCAGGCCGCACAGGAGCTTCAGCGTGGTGGATTTGCCCGCGCCGTTCTGGCCGATGAAGCCGTAGATGTCCCCCTGCTCCACCAGCAGGTCCAGGTGGTCCACCGCCCATTTGTCTTTGTACCGCTTGGACAGCCCCATTGTCTGTATCACTGCCATACAAACGCCTCCTTTTTTGTTTGCAGGCTCAGTCTGACAGACAAGTGCCCAAACATCGCAAAGCAAAGGTAAAGAAAGTGCAAATTTTATTCGGCCAGCCTGAACCCGATGCCCCACACCGTCTGAATATAGCCGTCGGTGCCGCTGGGCCGGAGCTTGGCCCGGATATTGCTGATGTGGACGGTGATGGTCTTGTCCTCCACGGCGTATTCCTGCTCCCACACCGCCTCATAAATCTGCTGCTTGGTAAACACCCGCTTGGGACGGCCCGCCAGCAGCTCCACGATTCTGAACTCATGGGCGGTGAGGCTCACCGGCTGTCCGGCGGCAATGAGGGTCATTTCGTCCGGATTCAGAACCCAGTCCCGGTAGCGCAGGAGCGTCCCGGCGGGGGCGGCGCTGGCGTGGCGGAGCTGCACCAGGATCCTGGCCCACAGTTCCTCCATCTGATAGGGCTTGGTCAGGTAGTCGTCCGCCCCCAGGCCCAGCAGCTCCACCTTATCGGACAGCTCTGTTTTGGCCGACAGCACAATCACCGGCGTCCGGCTGGATTGGCGTATTTCCGCGATCAGCTCACTGCCGGACAGGCCCGGCAGCATCAGGTCCACCAGCAGCAGGTCAATGCCGCCCGCCTGCCATAGCAGACGCCCCTCCGTACCGGAAAACGCCTGACTGCACCGGCAGCCTTTCCGGCGCAGATATTCGGCGGCGGCGTTGTTAATATCGGTGTCATCCTCAACGATCAAAATGTGGGACATGGGACGGGCCTCCTCAGTCTGTTTTGAAAATTATACCGCATTCGAGGGGGCAAGAAAATACCCTGGCGGCAAAATTAAAAAACAGCCGGCACCCACCGCAAACGCGGGCGCCGGCTGTACCATCCATGGAGAACCCCGCGGCGCGTCACTGCTCCCGCTGGCGCTCCAGATACTCGTCATAGGTGGTCTTGCTGTCGATGAGCTTCCCGCCGGCGGTAAAGTCAAACACCCGGTTGCAGACGGTCTGGATCAGCTGGTGGTCGTGGGAGGCCAGCAGCACATTGCATTTGACGGCCTCCAGCCCCTTGTTCAGCGCGGCGATGGATTCCAGGTCCAGATGGTTGGTGGGCTGGTCCAGCATCAGCACGTTGGCCCCGGACAGCATCATCCGGGACAGCATACACCGCACCTTTTCCCCGCCGGACAGCACCTTCACCGGCTTATGGACCTCCTCCCCGGAGAACAGCATCCGGCCCAGGAAGCCCCGGAGATACTGCTCCTGGGGGTCGGGGGAATACTGGCGGAGCCACTGAACCAGATCGTCCCCGCAGTCCTGAAAATAGGGGGTGTTGTCCGTGGGGAAGTAGGAGAAGGTGGCGGTCTGGCCCCATTTGACAGTGCCCTCGTCCGGCTCCATCTCCCCCGCCAGAATTTTGAACAGGGCTGTATGGGCGTTCTCGTTGTCCCCCACAAAAGCGATTTTCTCACCGTGGCCCACAATGAAGGACACCTTGTCCAGCACCTTCACGCCCCCGATGGTCTTGGACACGTCGGTGACGAACAAAATGTCCTTGCCCACCTCCCGGTCGGGGGTGAAGCCCACAAAGGGGTACCGCCGGGAGGAGGCGGGCATCTCCTCCACGCTGAGCTTGTCCAGCAGCTTGCGCCGGGCGGTGGCCTGCTTGGACTTGGATTTGTTGGCGGAGAAACGGGAGATAAAGTCCTGCAATTCCTTGATTTTCTCCTCGTTGCGCTTGTTCTGGTTCTTCACCAGCTGCTGTACCAGCTGGGAGGATTCATACCAGAAATCGTAGTTGCCCACATACATCTTGATTTTATTGTAGTCGATGTCCACAATATGGGTACAAACCGTATTGAGGAAGTGCCGGTCATGGGATACGACGATAACGGTTCCCTCAAAGTCCAGCAGGAAGTCCTCCAGCCAGTTCACCGCGTCGATGTCCAGGTTGTTCGTCGGCTCGTCCATCATCAGCAGGTCCGGACTGCCGAACAGCGCCTGGGCCAGCAGCACCTTCACCTTCAGCCGGGGATCCAGCTCCGCCATGCTGGCTTCATGGTACTCGGTGCCCACGCCCAGGCCCTGGAGGATGCGGCTGGCATTGCTCTCCGCCTCCCAGCCCCCCAGCTCGGCGTATTCCTCCTCCAGCTGGCAGGCCAGCAGGCCGTCCTCGTCGGTCATCTCCTCCTTGGCGTAGAGGGCGTCCTTCTCCTTCCCCACGTCGTACAGCCGCTGGTTGCCCATAATCACCGTGTCCATCACGTTGTAGGCGTCATAGGCGTTCTGGTCCTGCTTCAGCACCGACATACGCAGATTGGGCAGGATGTTCACCTCGCCGGTGGTGGAGTCCAGCTCCCCGGAGAGGATCTTCAAAAAGGTGGACTTGCCCGCGCCGTTGGCGCCGATAATGCCGTAGCAGTTGCCCCGGTCGAATTGCAGGTCCACATGGGAAAACAGCGGCGTGCCGCTGTAGTTCAGGCTCAGGTTGGTGACTGTAATCATGGCGTACTCCTTATAATACTTAATAATATCCAAAAAAATTTGCTCTGCACATCATACCACAGGCCGGAAGCCAAAACAACCTTTTTTGAAAAAAAGAAGCGGGCCCTCCCCCCCCTTTCACGACAGCCTTGCAAATCCCATCGGACTACATTATAATAGGGGTACTGCAAAAAAATGGTTGACTTCCGAGAAAAGGGGCCGTGGCCGTGAAAAAGAAATCCGTCAAGCTCTCCCCCAACCGCATCATCGCCCTGGGCTTCCTGGGCATTATCATGGGCGGGGCGCTTCTGCTCATGCTGCCCGCCGCCAACCGGGGCGGGCACAGCCTGTCCTTTCTGGACAGCCTGTTCACCGCTGTCTCCGCCACCTGCGTCACCGGCCTGGTGGTGGCGGACACCTGGACCCAGTTCACCCTGCTGGGCCAGCTCATCCTGCTGGTGCTCATCCAGGTGGGCGGGCTGGGCTATATGACCATGGTGCTCATGGCCTCCATGCTGCTGGGCCGGAAAATCGGCCTGCGCCAGCGCAGCCTCATGCTGGAGAGCGTCAGCGCCGACCGCCTCAGCGACACCCTCACCCTTCTGCGGTATATCCTCCGGGGCACCGCCGCCATCGAGGGCATCGGCGCGGTGCTGCTGGCCCTCCGGTTTGTGCCTGAGCTGGGCCTGCTCCGGGGCCTTTGGTACGCCGTGTTCCACAGCGTGTCCGCTTTCTGCAACGCGGGCTTCGACCTGATGGGCTTCCGGGAGCCCTACAGCTCTCTGACCTACTATGTCCGGGACCCGCTGGTCAACCTCACCGTCTGCGCCCTGGTGCTGCTGGGCGGGCTGGGCTTCCTGGTGTGGCGGGATGTGTGGGAAAAGGGCCCGCGCTTCCGCCGCTACTCCCTCCACGCCAAGATCATGCTCACCGCCACCGCTGCCCTCACTGCGGGCGGTACGCTCCTGTTCTGGCTGGCGGAGCGCGGCAACCTGCTGGCTGGGATGTCCCCTGCCGGTCAGGCCCTGGCGGCTCTGTTCCAGGCCGTCTCCCCCCGGACAGCGGGTTTCAACACCGTAGACCTGGCCTCCCTCACCAGCGGCGGCGGACTGCTCACCATCGTGCTCATGTTCATCGGCGCGGGGCCCGGCTCCACCGGCGGCGGCGTGAAGGTCACCACCGTGGTGGTGTGCCTGCTGACGCTGGCGGCCTACATCCGGGGCCGGCGGGAGGTGGGCACGTTCAACCGGCGGCTGGACGAGGGGCAGATCCACCGCGCCGCCGCGGGCGTCACCCTCTATATGGTCCTGGCCCTGTCCGGCGGCTTCCTGATCCTGGCCACCCAGCCCTTCCCCCTCCAGGACGCTCTGTTCGAGGTGTTCTCCGCCATGAGCACCGTGGGCCTGTCCACCGGCATCACCCGGGACCTGTCCCCCCTCAACCGGGCTGTCCTTATTGTTATGATGTACTGCGGCAGGGTAGGAAGCCTCACCATGATGATGGCCCTGGCGGAGCGCCTGCCGCCCCGGGTCAAGGACCCCGTCGAGCACATCACCATTGGTTAGGCAAATGGTTTTTTGTAATATATTTTTTCAGAAAGGTGGAATGACAATGGCCGCGACATTTTTAGTGATCGGCCTGGGCCGCTTCGGCACCAGCCTTGCCCTGCGGCTGATGGACAACGGCAGCGAGGTCATGGTGCTGGACAGCGACGAGGAGCTGGTCAGCCGCATCGCCCCCCAGGTCACCCAGGCCAAGGTAGGGGACTGTATGGACGAGGAGGTGCTCCGCTCCCTGGACCCGGCCAGCTTCGACTTCTCCTTCGTGTGCATCAGCCACAGCTTCCAGGCGTCTATGGAGACCACCTCCCTGCTCAAGGAGCTGGGCGCGCCCATGGTCGTCGCCAAGGCCGACCGGGACATCCACGCCCGGCTCCTGCTGAAGATCGGCGCGGACGAGGTGGTATTCCCCGAGCGGGACATGGCCGCCCGCACCGCCATGCGCTTCAGCGTCAACGGGGCGCTGGAATATGTCGAGCTGGCCCCGGGCTACGCCATCTTCGAGCTGGACGTGCCCGACCACTGGGCGGACAAGACCCTGCTGGACCTGGACATCCGCAAGCGCTGGGGCGTGAACGTCATCGGCCGCAAGGAGGACGGGTCCATCCTGCCCGTCGACGCCGCCGGGTTCCGCTTCAAGGCGGACACCCACATCATGGTGGCGGGCAGACCGGACAACGTGTCCAAAATGGTGAATGAGCGCAGGCGCTGACAGCCGTCTCGGGTGCGGGACCCCGGACTACCGTCCCCTCACCCCCCGCCGCTGCGTGGAGGTGCGCCAGCTCTGCTCCGTCCACTACTTTGAGTACCCATCGGGCTACACCTACCCCGGCGAGCGCCATGACTTCTGGGAGCTTCTGTACGTGGACAAGGGCACGCTGTCCGTCACCGCCGGGGACAGGGCCCTGGGACTGGCGCAGGGGCAGATCATATTCCACGCCCCGGGGGAGTTTCACGCCCTGTCTGCTCAGGGCTCGGCCCCGGACCTGGTGGTGGTCAGCTTCCGGTGCGACAGCCCCGCCATGGACTTCTTCCGCCAGCGGGTGTGCGCCGTCCGCCGGGAGGAACAGGCCCTGCTGGGAAAGATCGTAGCGGAGAGCGCCGCCGCCTTTTCCACCCCGCTGAACGCCCCCAGCGTCCTGGAGCTGGTCCGCCGGGACCAGCCCCCCTTCGGCGGGGAACAGCTGGTGTGCGCCGCTCTGGAGGAGCTTTTGATCCGCCTCATCCGCCGGGAGGGCGTCCCCCAGCCCCCGGACAGCCCCCGCACCGAGGACGGCGGTATGTTCGCCCAGGTGACGGCCTATCTGGAACGGCAGATCGACCGCCCGCTGACGCTGGACCAGATCTGCCGGGACAATCTGGTGGGGCGCAGCCAGCTCCAGAAGCTGTTCCACACCAGCACCGGCAGCGGGGTGATGGCCTATTTCAACGCGCTGAAAATCCGGACCGCCAAGCGCATGATCCGGGAGGGGCGGTTGAATTTCACTCAAATCGCCGCCCGGCTGGGCTACCAGTCGGTCCACTATTTTTCCCGCCGGTTCCATCTGGCCACGGGGATGTCCCCCAGCGAGTATGAAAAAAGCGTCAAGATGCTGTCCGAAAGCATAGTGCCGGACGATAGTGCAAATAATGTATACAATCGCATATTCCCTTCCCCGCCCGAACCCCTTACAATAGAAACACAACCCAATGATTGAAAGGAGCGCTTTCCATGTCTATTCTTGTCGCCGGCGGCGCCGGCTATATCGGCAGCCATACCTGTGTGGAGCTTCTCAACGCGGGCTATGACATCGTGGTGGCGGACAACCTCTACAACTCCTGCGAGGAGGCTTTGAAGCGGGTGGAGCAGATCACCGGCAAAAAGGTCCCCTTTGTCAGGACTGAGCTGTGCCATGACAACGAGGTGGAAGCCCTGTTCACCCAGTATCCGGACATTGATTCCGTCATCCACTTCGCCGGACTGAAGGCCGTGGGCGAGAGTGTGGCAAAGCCCCTGGAATACTATTCCAACAACCTGATCAGCACCCTGTACCTGCTCCAGGCCATGCGCCGCCACGGGGTGAAGAACTTTGTGTTCTCCTCCTCCGCCACGGTGTACGGCGACCCCGCCACCGTCCCCATCCAGGAGGACTTCCCCACCGGCGGCACCACCAACCCCTACGGCACCTCCAAGCTGTTCCAGGAGCGCATCCTCATGGACATCTGCGCCGCCGACCCCGAGCTGAACGTGGCCCTGCTGCGCTACTTCAACCCCATCGGCGCCCACGAGAGCGGCCTCATCGGCGAGGACCCCAACGGCATTCCCAACAATCTGGTGCCCTATATCGCCAAGGTGGCGGTGGGCCAGCTGGAAAAGGTCCACGTGTTCGGCAATGACTACAGCACCCCCGACGGCACCGGCGTGCGGGACTATATCCACGTGGTGGATCTGGCCAAGGGCCATGTGGCGGCGCTGAAAAAGCTGGACACCAAGTGCGGCCTGTTCGTGTGCAACCTGGGCACCGGAAACGGCTACAGCGTGCTGGACGTGGTCCACGCCTACGAGAAGGCCTGCGGCCACGAGCTTCCCTACGTCATCGAGGCCCGCCGCCCCGGCGACATCGCCGCCTGCTATGCCGACCCTGCCAAGGCCCGGGACGAGCTGGGCTGGACCGCCGAGCTGGGCATCGAGGAGATGTGCGCGTCCTCCTGGAAATGGCAGTCTAAGAACCCCAACGGGTATAAGGGATGATTTTGCGGGGGCGGGTACGGCCCGCCCCCACTCCGCCGCAGACCCGCGGGTGCGCAAAATGCGCCCTGCATACATATAAATATAAGGAGGACGGCAGACAATGAACAAACCTGTTCTTGTGATCATGGCCGCAGGCATGGGCAGCCGGTACGGCGGGCTCAAGCAGCTGGACCCGGTGGGGAACCACGGCCAGCTCATCATCGACTACTCCATCTATGACGCCCGCCGGGCGGGCTTCGGCACCGTGATCTTTGTAATCAAGGAAGAAAATGAGGCCGATTTCCGCTCCTGCATCGGCGACCGGGTGTCCAAGGTGATGGACGTGAAATACGCCTTCCAGCGCAAGGACGATCTGCCCGAGGGCTACGCCGTCCCCGAGGGGCGCGCCAAGCCCTGGGGCACCGCCCAGGCGGCGCTGGCCGCCCGGGAGCTGGTCCACGGCCCCTTTGCCATCATCAACGCCGACGACTACTACGGCCCCGAGGCGTACCAGCTCATCTATGACTACCTGTGCGCCCACCCCGACGGGGAGCTGTATGAGTACGCCATGGTGGGCTACCTGCTGAAGAACACCGTCACCGAGAACGGCTCCGTGGCCCGGGGCGTGTGTACCGTGGACGGGGAGCACATCCTCCGGGACATCGTGGAGCGCACCGCCATTGAGAAGGACGGGGATGACGCCCGCTTCACCGAGGACGGCGGCGGGAGCTGGACCGCCCTGCCCGGGAACACCACCGTATCCATGAATATGTGGGGCTTCACCCGCAGCTTTTTGGACGAGGCCCTGGCCCGGTTCCCCGCGTTCCTGGACAAGGCGCTGGCGGAAAACCCGCTGAAGGGGGAATACTTCCTGCCCAGCGTGGTGGAACAGCTCATCGGCGGCGGCAAAGCCCGTGTGCGGGTGCTGCTCAGCCAGGACAAGTGGTACGGCGTCACCTACCGGGAGGACAAGCCCACGGTGGTGGCCGCCATCGCGGAAAAAACAAAGGCCGGGCTCTACCCCGACCGGCTGTGGGAGGCATAATATGGAGGTCATACAAAAGGCCCTGAACGAGGCGCTGGACGCCTTTGATTTCGGCGCACCCGTGGTGGGCGCCATCCGCTTCGGCCAGGGGCACATCAACGACACCTTTGTGGTGCATACCCAGCCGGAAAACCTGTGTTGCCGCCGGTTCATCCTCCAGCGGATGAGCCCCGCCGCCTTCAAGCGGCCCGACCAGCTCATGGAAAACATCATCAGCGTCACCGACTACCTGGGCCGGGAGATCGAGAAAAACGGCGGCGACCGCAGCCGGGAGGCTTTGGAGGTGCTCCGCCCCAAAAACGGCGAGCCCTTCTTCGTGGACTCCGAGGGCGGGCCCTGGCGGCTGTACCCCTTTGTGGAGCACACCATCTGCTACCAGTCGGCGGAGACCCCCGCGCTGTTCGCCGCCTCCGGGCGTGCCTTCGGTCGGTTCCAAAAGCTCCTCCGGGACTACCCGGCGGACACCCTCTACGAGACCATCCCCAATTTCCACAACACCGAGGACCGTCTGGCCAAGCTGAAAGCCGCCGTGGAATCCGACCCCCTGGGCCGGGCCGCTGAGTGCCAGCCCGAGATCAGGTTCATGCTGGACCGGGAGGCGGACTGCTCCGTGGCGCTGGACGCCATGCGGGAGGGAAAGCTCCCTCTGCGTGTGACCCACAACGACACCAAGCTGAACAACGTCCTCATGGACGACAAGACCGGCGAGGGCGTGTGCATCATCGACCTGGATACCGTCATGCCCGGCCTGTCCATCAACGACTTCGGCGATTCCATCCGCTTCGGCGCCAACCACTGCGCCGAGGATGAGACGGACCTCACCAAGGTGAACCTGGACCTGGAGCTGTTCGACGCATACACCAGGGCGTTCCTCAGCGAGGCCGGGGACGCCCTCACAGGCGAGGAAATCGCGTTCCTCCCCTGGGGGGCCAAGCTGATGACGCTGGAGTGCGGCATCCGCTTCCTGACGGACTATCTGTCAGGCGACGTCTACTTCCACATTGCCCGGGAAAAGCACAACCTGGACCGGTGCCGCACCCAGTGCAAGCTGGTCTCCGACATGGAGGCCCACTGGGACGAGCTGAAGGCCATTGTAGCCAAGTATCATTAACGGCGCCGGACCGGCCGCACAGCCATTAATTCCACATTCCGCACACGGGGCGTACGCCCCGTGTGCGCTTTGCCGTACGGCAAAGCGCACGTTTCCCTGGGGGGGTGCCGCCCAAGTGAATACCCTGTTCGATGAAAAACGCCTGCGCAGGCTCATCGCCAACCTGCATCTCCTCACCGGTGTGCCCGCGAACATCCTGGACACGCAGGGCCGGGATATTCAGCTGTTCAGCGGCCATCCCCCCTTCTGCAGGGCCATCAACGACAGCCCCGAGGGCCACCAGCGCTGCGTGGAATGCGACGCCTGGAAGGTCCAGAGCTACAGCTCAGACGGAAGCTTTCAGACCTACCGCTGTCATCTGGGGATCTGCGAGGTGCTGATGCCCCTCTACAGCAGGGACAAGCCCCTGGCCTGGCTGGTGTTCGGGTGCTTTTTGGACGATTCCCCCATTGACCGTCAGTGGGAGCGCACCCGCGCCCTGCTGGACTGGTGGCCCGGCGATCTGGAGCCGCTCCACCGCGCCTTCCTCCAGTTCCGCCAATACTCCCCCCAGGAACTCCGGGCCTATTCCGAGACGCTGGAGGCCCTGTCCGCCTACATCCGGCTGGAGGGCATGATCCAGTCCGCCGAGCAGAGCGACTTGCAGCGGCTGGAGCTGTACCTGGACCAGCACTACATGGAAAAGCTGTCCCTGGCCTCCATCTCCCGGGAGCTCCACATCGGGCGAACCAAGCTGTGCGCCCTTGCCAAGGAGCTGTCCGGCGGGCAGACCCTGTCCCACCTCATCGCCCGGCGGCGCATCGAGGCCGCCAAGCGCCTGCTGTTCCAAAGCGGCCTGCCCATTTCCGCCGTGGCGGAACAGGTGGGCATCAGTGATTACAACTACTTCACCAAGGTCTTCCGCGCCGTCACTGGCATGACGCCCAGCGCGTTCCGCAAAACCCTGCGCACCCTTGAAAATCACAACCAGCTATGAAATGAATCACGAAACTTTCAGAAAAATCGTACGAATTTTCATATTCGTACGATTTTTCTATAAAGCGAACGTTATCCCCTATTTATTCACAGAATGTCCAAGTATAATCATCATTGACAAGGGTGTGTTTGTGAATTTTGCTTACGCATCCTGTTCCTGTTACCGGCCCGGACGGGCCGATGGCAGATCATCTTATTGAAGAAGGAGAATGAAAATGAAAAAAATTCTTGCGATGCTGCTGGCTCTGGCCATGGCCGTCTCTCTGTTCGCCTGCAGCAACGGCGGCGGCAACGGCGACGCCACCAATCCCCCCTCCGAGGGCACCGAGGCGAGCCAGCCCCCCGAGAGCGAAGGGAACGAAGGCAATGAGCCCAGCGGCGATAAGATCGACATCAACCTCATTGCCGCCGAGTACGGTCAGAACACCAAGCAGTGGTGGGCCGACTTCCAGAACGAGTTCAACTCCACCTACGACAACATCAACCTGGTGGTGGAAGTGGTGTCCTGGAACGACATCTACACCGTGGTCAACACCCGTCTGGGCGGTAATAACGCCCCCGATATCCTGAACATCGATGTGTTCGCCGACTATCAGGCCGACGACCTGCTCCTCCCCGCCCAGGATTACGTCTCCGAGGAGACCTACGCCAAGTTCTATGACGCGTTCCTGGAGCAGTCCGTGGTGGACGGCACCGTGTGGGCCATCCCCGATCTGGCCTCCGCCCGCGCCATGTACTACAACGAGGACATCCTGAAGGCCGCCGGCGTTGAAGTCCCCACCACCTGGGACGAGCTGAAGGAAGCCTGCAAGAAGATCAAGGAGTATGATGACTCCATCTACCCCTGGGGCATCGACATGACCACCGACGAGGGCCAGGCCGCCTTCGCCTACTACATCTGGAACAACGGCAGCGATTTCACCGACGCTGACGGCAACTGGATCCTGAACGACCCGAAGAACGTGGAAGCCATTGAGTTCGCCATCGGCCTGGTCAATGACGGCTACACCAACTCCGACCCCGCCAACGAGACCCGCTACAACCTCCAGGACCTGTTCGGCGCCGGCAAGCTGGCCATGGTTATCGGCCCCAACTCCATCCCCACCTACATCGCCGACAACTATGAGAAGGCCGAGACTCCCGAGGAGGAGCAGATCAACTACAACTTCGCCGCTATCCCCACCAACGGCGGCAACGCCTCCGTCTCCGCCGGCGTTATGGACCGCTTCATGTGCTTCGACAACGATCACTCCGACGAGAAGCTCGAGGCCATCAAGACCTTCTTCGACTTCTTCTATGAGGACGAGCGCTACTCCGAGTGGGTGCTGATGGAAGGCTTCCTGCCCGCCACCAAGGCTGGCGGCGAGATCGTGGCCTCCTCCGATCCCAGCATGGCTCCCTGGGTTGACATCGTGGGTTCCTGCAAGTTCTACCCCACTGCCAAGGCCGAGTGGGCCGACGTGAAGCAGGGCGTTATCAATGTGGAGCAGGAGGCTCTGCTGGGCGGCAACGTTCAGGAGCTGCTGGATAAGCTCCAGTCCGAAATCGCCGGCTAAGTCACGGGCCGCGTAAATCAGAACACAAATTGTCACGGGCCAGGCCGCTTTGGCCTGGCCCGCGGCTTCTTTCAGCCGTTTTCCAAGGGCGCAGCGCCCCCGCTCTTGGACAGCGGCCGAAGGAAGCCTGAGCGGGAGAAAATAGGGAGGTGTCTCCGTGAGTAAAACAACTGCGCCCAAGGCCGCGCCTGCGGTCCAGCAGGACGCCCATTCCAGCAAAAGGCTCCTTCGCAAGGCCGAGCCGTATGTCTGGATCGCCCCCAGCGTCATTTTGATGGCTGTTTTTATCCTGATCCCCATTATCACGGTGTTCCGAATGGCTCTGAATGACGTGAGCAAAACGGGTAATCTCAAGGGCTTCAACAATTTCGCCAACTTCACCAAGGTGCTCAAAGCCTCGGCGTTCAGCATGGTGCTGAAAAACACTCTGGTGTGGACCATCGCCGTAGTGGTGCTGTCCACCGTGCTGGGCTTCATCCTGGCCCTGATTCTGAACAACAAGTTCCGGGGCCGGAAAATCGCCCGGGCCATTGTGGTATTCCCCTGGGCGACCACCCTGGTCATCCAGGCCAGCGCCTGGGGCTTCATCATCAACACCGACTACGGCACGCTGAACACCCTGCTGATGAAGCTGCATATCATCAGCCAGCCGATAAACTGGACGCCCACCCCGGAGGCCTACTTCGCCTGGGAGATTGCCTGCGGCATTTTCGTCACCATCCCCTTTGTCACCTTCTGCGTCCTGTCGGGCTTACAGAGCATCGACACCTCCTACTATGAGGCCGCCACGGTGGACGGGGCCACATACTGGCAGAAGCTGTTCAAAATCACCCTGCCGCTGGTCAAGTCCTCCCTGACGGTGTCCACCGTGCTGAATATCATCTACGTATTCAACTCGTTCCCCATCATCTGGACCATGACCAAGGGCGACCCGGCCAACCGCACCGACACCCTGGTTACCTATCTGTATAAGCTGGCCTTCTACAACGGCCGGCAGGGCGAGGCGGCGGCGGTATCTGTCATCGGCTTCCTGATCCTGCTGGTCTGCGCCAGCGTCTACATGGTCTATACCCTGCGGAAAGGAGATGCCGACGTATGAGTACACCGTCTGTCAACGCCGCCAAAAAGCCGGTTTCTGTAAAAAAGACCATTTTGCGGGTGCTTCTGTACTTCGTGGTGCTGGATGTGTGCGTCATCACCCTGTACCCCTATTTCGCCATGCTGTGTACCGCGCTGAAGAACCGGGTGGAGATCTTCTCCGGCAATTCCATCCTGCCCGTCACCGCCCTGTGGTCCAACTTCATTGATATCTGGAGCCGCGCGCCCATGGGCCGGTATATGCTCAACTCCGTCCTCATCGCCAGCGGCTCCACCCTCATCGCCATGCTGTGCGGCATCCCCGCCGCCTATGCCCTGGCCCGTATGAAGTTCAAGGGGCAGACCGCGTTTCTGGGCTTCGTCATCGTGTCCCAGATGTTCGCCCCTGTGGTGCTGCTCATCGGCATCTACCAGGTCATGGAGACCATACACCTGACGGACAGCATTTGGGGCCTTGTTTTCATCAACGCTGCCTTCAACCAGGCGTTCACCATCTGGCTGCTGCGGGGCACCTTTATGGGCATATCCGCAGAAATGGAGCAGGCCGCCACCATTGACGGCTGCAACCGGGTGCAGGCCATGATGCGGGTGCTCCTGCCCGTGGCGGCTCCCGGCATCGTCACCACCCTGATCTTCATCTTCATCAACGCCTGGAACGAGTACACCGTGGCTCTGTGCCTGATCTCCACCGACACCCTCAAGCCGCTGACGGTGGGCATCAACACCTTTAACGGCTACAATATGATCGAGTGGCAGTACCTGTTCGCCGCCTCCATCTTCGCCATTATCCCGGTGGTCATTCTGTTCATGTGCATCGAAAAGAACCTGGTCAGCGGTCTGGCCTCCGGCGGCGTCAAGGGCTGAGCCCTCCGCGCTGTCCCCTACCCCGCTTCAAACAGAAAAAGCGCCGCCGGAATTTCTCCGGCGGCGCTTCCCTTATCCTCATTTACTTGATTGCCTTGGTTTTGACCTCCTCGCCCAGCAGGGCGGCGAACGCCTCCAGGCTCATAGCGCCCAGATCCTCGCCGGAACGGTGGCGGGCGGAAACCGTCAGCGCGTCCATATCCCGGTCGCCTACCACCAGCATATACGGCACCTTCTCCAGGGTGGCCTCCCGGATCTTCTTGCCAATCTTCTCGTTGCGCAGATCCACCTCACAGCGGAAGCCCAGCTCATCCAGGTTACAGGCCACATCGGCGGCATACTGACCCGCCCGGTCCGTGACGGGCAGCACCTTCACCTGCACCGGGGCCAGCCACGCCGGGAACGCCCCGGCAAAATGCTCGGTGATCACGCCGATGAACCGCTCGATGGAGCCGAGGACCACCCGGTGGATCATGACGGGGCGGTGCTTCTGGCCGTCCTCGCCAGTGTACTCCAGCTCGAAGCGCTCGGGAAGCTGGCTGTCCAGCTGGATGGTACCGCACTGCCAGGTCCGGCCCAGGGAATCAGCCAGATGGAAGTCCAGCTTGGGGCCGTAGAACGCGCCGTCCCCCTCGTTGATGACAAAGCTCTTGCCCATGTCGGTGATGGCGGTCTTCAGGATATCCTGGTTGCGCTCCCACTGCTCCACAGTGCCGATGTGGTCCTCCGGCATGGTGGACAGCTCGATCTCGTAGCTCAGACCGAACACGGAGTACACCTCGTCGAACAGCCGCACCGTCTCCTGGATCACGTCCTTCATCTGCTCCTGGGTCATAAACACATGGGCGTCGTCCTGGGTAAAGCACCGCACCCGGAACAGGCCGTGGAGAGCGCCGGACAGCTCGTGGCGGTGGACCAGGCCCAGCTCGCCCATCCGCAGGGGCAGGTCGCGGTAGGAGTGGGGCTCGCTGGAGTACACCAGCAGGCCGCCGGGGCAGTTCATGGGCTTGATGGCGAAATCCGTGTCATCAATGACGGTGGTGTACATATTGTTTTTATAGTGGTCCCAGTGGCCGGAGCGCTCCCACAGCTGGCGGTTGAGCATGATGGGGGTGGAAATCTCCACATAGCCGTATTTCTTGTGGACCTGATGCCAGTAGTCCAGCAGGGTATTGCGCAGAACCATGCCCTTTGGCAGGAAGAAGGGGAAGCCGGGGCCCTCGTCCCGAAGCATGAACAGGCCCAGCTCTTTGCCCAGACGGCGGTGGTCCCGCTTTTTTGCCTCCTCAATGCGCTGAAGGTAGGCGTCCAGCTCGTCCTTCTTGGGGAAGGCGATGCCGTAAATGCGCTGGAGGGTCTCCCGGTTGGAATCGCCCCGCCAGTAGGCGGCGTTGCAGGCGGTGAGCTTCATGGCGTTGCCCTTGATGCGCCCGGTGGAGTCCAGGTGGGGGCCGGCGCACAGGTCGGTGAACTCACCCTGCTTGTAGAAGCTGATGGCCGCGTCCTCGGGCAGGTCGTTGATGAGCTCCACCTTGAAGGGCTCGCCCTTCTCCTCCATGAAGGCCAGCGCCTCCGCACGGGGCAGTTCAAACCGCTCCAGCTTCAGCTTTTCCTTGCAGATCTTCCGCATCTCAGCCTCGATCTGGCTCAAATGCTCAGGGGTGAAGGCGAAGGGGGCGTCCATGTCGTAGTACCAGCCCTCGTCAATGGACGGGCCGATGGCCAAGCGCACCTCCGGCCACAGGCGCTTGACCGCCTGGGCCATCACATGGGAGCAGGTATGCCAGTAGGTTTTGCGGTACTGCTCGTTTTCAAACGTAAACTGATTGTTTTCTTCGGACATTTTTATGACCTCCCGTATGAAAATAACGTTCATCCTTCGGGGCAAAACAAAACGCTTCACCCCTGAAACTCAGGGGTGAAGCGAAAAGCTCCACGGTTCCACCCTGCTTACAGTCCGCGACTGTCGCTTTGTGTCTTTCTGTAACGGGAAAGCCCCGTCCCGGTCCTCCCGGGCGGCTCAGGAGTGGTACCAACCGCCAGCCTGTGCAGGACGCTTCCACCAAACGCGTCCCTCTCTGTGCGCCGCTTCGCGGTTTCTTCTCCGTCAGTGCCAATTTTACATGGGAAGTATATCACCCCTCTGAAAAATTGTCAAGGGCCAGCCCTTTCCAGCGCGCAAAAAAACCGCCCTCTCCCAACACGGGAAGGGGCGGCTGTCTTTGCGGACGGAATCCGCTCAGCGCTGGCTTACGCCAGCCTCCTGCTGGCCGAAAAAGATCAAATCATCCACGTCCTGCGGGGGCGTGTCGGCCATACGAGCCATTTTGTATTTCTCCATCTGAATCGCTCCTTTTTCTGCATATACATTTTACCCATACAAATCAGTATATGCCGGAGCTCCAGGGTTAATGACAGTAATATTTGTCACATTTCAGTGGGATATCCCAGCGCAGGCGGGGCCATCCGCTTCAGGCCCGTCTGTCTGGGAGCGGGCCCCCCCTGCCCGGCAGACGGCTGGGCGCGGAGCGTCCGCTTGCGCACCCTGCGGCCCACGGCCAGCACCACAGCGGTGGCCGCCAGCACCAGATAGCAGTTCATGGTGCGGGTGAGGATCATGGCGGGGGCCACCAGCGCGTCCCCGAAAATCAGCAGAAAGCCCCGGAGGAACACACTCTCCGCCGCCCCGGCGGAGCCGGGCAGAGGCAGGTAGCCCACGGCGATGGCGCACAGGGCCTGGAGGGCAAACACCTGGCCCATGGAGTACCCGGACAGCCCGAAAGCCCGGTAGACCACATAGGGCATCACATAGGAGCAGGCCAGCTGGAGGGCGCTGAGCCCCAGCACCCGCACCAGCAGGTCCGGAGCGCGGCGGATGAGCTGGGCGCCCCGGCGGTACTCGGCCAGATGAGCGTCCGCCTTTTCCTCCAGCGCGATACGGTCCAGACCGGGCCGCACCTTCGCCAGCAGGGCAATGCCGCCGTACAGCAGGCGCCGGGCAGGCCCCGGGAGGAACAGAAACAGGAACATGGCCGCGTCCAGCAGGGCGAACACCGCCAGCCCCACCCCCAGCAGGATCCCTACCCTGCCGCCCAGCTGCTCGGTAAAGCCGCTGGCGGTGACCAGCGCGAAAATCCCCCAGCCCATGGCGGCGGTGTTGTAACCGATGGTCACCAGCAGCATATCCAGCGCCCCGGTAGCTGCGGGCACACCGTCCCGGCCCATAGCTACCACCTGGGCAGGCTGTCCGCCGCTGGCGGAGGGGGTGATGGTGCTGAAAAAGAATCCGGTGCAGGAATAGTAGGCACAACGCCGGAAGGGCTGGGGACAGCCCAGGGCCCTCAGGATGGAATGGGTTGCCCCGGCCTCACAGCACAGGTACAGCGCCATCAGCGGCAGGGCCAGCAGCAAGATCCGCCCGTCGGCGCTGAGCAAGGCGTGGGCCAGCTGGCCCGGGGTCTGCTCCTTGAGGATCGTAAACACCGTCCAGGCCAGCAGGGCGCACACCGCCCCGCCGCACAGGAAATTTTTCACTCTGTCTTTCATGCGGACACCCTCTCTCCCGCCAGCTCCCGCACCACGCCGCAGACTGCGGCCCGCTCCAGCGCGGCGGAGGCCTTTTCCATCGCCCGTTCCATGGAGGACAGGGCGCCGTCGTCATAAATCGTCTCCCGGATGGCGGCGAGGCACGCGCCCTCCTCCTTGGCGGCAATGCGGGCCATGCCGCAGTTTACCAGAAAATCAGCGTTCTCCTGCTCCTGCTGGAGGAAGGGCTGCCACGCCAGAATGGGCAGGCGGGCGGCAATGGCCTCGAAGCAGGTGATGCCGCCGGGCTTGGACAGCATCAGATGGGCACGGGCCATATATTTCTCCACCTCGCGGGTAAAGGGCACCACCTCGATGTTCTCATACCGCCCGTCCAGGCGCTGGAACAGCTTTTCGTTCCGGCCCGTCAAGATGGTGGTATGCACCCCGGGCAGGGCGTCCAGCGCCTGATAGAACGAATCCCGCCGGGGCATCAGGCCCAACCCGCCGCCCATGATGAGCAGTTCCCGCCGGCAGGAGGTATCATCCCTGTGGGCGGGGCGGAAGCGCCCGCTCACAGGGATGCCGGATACCACCACGGTATCCGGCGCCACTCCCTTGGCGGTCAGGCCGTCGCGGACCTCCGCGCTGGCCACCAGATAGCAGCTGGTGCCGGGATGGAGCCATTCGCTGTGGTCGGTGACATCGGTGACGCAGGTCACCAGGGGGAGATCGGACAGAGCCTCCTCCTTATACCGGGACACGGCGGCGGAGCACACAGGGTGGGTGGACACCACCACGTCCGGCCGGTGCTCGTCCAGCAGGCTGTTCAGCCCCTTGAGCAGCTTATTGCCCCGGTTCCCGCCGCTGTTGTTGGCGGTGATCACGTGGTACAGATTATAAAACGCCCCGCCGAAGGTCACCAGCAGATTAAAGGCCCGGTACATGGCGGGGGCCGCGTCGGGCAGCGCATATTCAAACAGGTCCACAATATCGGCCTGGTGTCCGTCCTGCTGAAGCTGCTCCTGGAGCGCCTGAGCGGCGGACAGATGGCCCATGCCAAACCTCCCGGTCAAAATCAGTACGTTCATGAAGATCCCTCCTGGCGTTCGTTGCATTTGTTTCTATGGCGCCAATTATAGAGGACAAATCTTCAGTTCCAGGAAACATCTTTCTTAGGGTTTGGCAAGGTTTTTTTTAACGAGGGATAAGCTTCTTTAGGTTTTTTGGCATATCATCTTAAAATGTTTCAGATAATTTTAAGAAAGTTTTAGGACGCAGCCCCACCCTGCCCCGTGCCGGCGGCACAAGGCGGGATGCCCTGCGCGTCCGTTCAATCGGGAGATTTCCCATCCACCAGGAGCACGCCCCTCAGCGTATCCCCCTCCACTCCGGTGATCTCCACGCTCAAGATCCGGTTGTGCAGGTTTTCCCCGCTGGCCACCCCCACCTTGCAGTACCGGGTAGTGTGCCCCCACCAGAGGCCGTCCCGCTCCTCCTCAAAAAGGACTTCCACCTTCTTCCACAAATTCAGATAGCGGCGCTCCATCCGCGCGGCAGTTTCAACCGCGTCCCGGACCCGCTCCTCCTTCACGGCCTTGGGCACCTGGTCCGGCATGGACGCCGCCGGAGTGCCGGGGCGCTGGGAGTAGGGGAAAATATGCATGGCGGCAAAGGCGCACTGCTGGATAAAGTCCAGGGACTGGATGAACTCCTCCTCCGTCTCCCCGGGGAAGCCCACGATCAGGTCGGTGGTGACGGCGGGGTAATGGAAATGCTTCCACAAAAGGCCCACGCTCTCGGCGTACCGGGCGGCGCCGTACTTCCGGTTCATCCGTTTCAGGGTGGCGTCGCACCCGGACTGGAGGGACAGGTGGAAATGGGGGCACAGGTTGGGCAGGGCGGCGCACCGGCGGCAGAAGTCCTCGGTGACGGTGCGGGGCTCCAGAGAGCCCAGCCGCACCCGCAGCCCCGGCGCGGCGGCGCACACCGCCTCAATCAGGTCAATCAGCGTCTGCCCGGTTTTCAGGTCCTGCCCCCAGGAGGAAATCTCAATCCCGGTGAGCACCACCTCCCGGTAGCCCTCCTCCGCCAGACAGCGGGCCTGCTCCGCCGCCTCCTCCAAGGGCAGGGAGCGCACCGGCCCCCGGGCGTAGGGGATGATGCAGTAGGCGCAGAAGTTGGCGCATCCGTCCTCCACCTTCAGCATGGCCCGGGTGCGGCCCGCCGCGCCCCCGGCGGGAAGGCGCTCAAAGTCTCTGTGAGACAGGTCCCGGCGGGCCGTCGCTTTGTCCACAAGCACAACCTGCTCCCCTCTGTGTTTCATGACTCGTTCTATTTGGTCCAAAAACTCCATCCGCCCCGCCGAGCCGGACACCAGGTCCACCCCCAGCGCCGATACGGCGTCAGGGTCGGTCTGGGCGTAGCACCCGCACACCGCCACCACCGCCTCCGGGGCGCTTTTCCGGGCACGGCGGATGATATTGCGGCACTTTTTGTCGCTGACGGCGGTGACGGTACAGGTGTTTACAATGTAGGCGTCCGCCGGACCGTCAAAATCCGTAAGGCTGTGGCCCCGGCGGAGCAGTTCCTGTTCCATGGCCTGGGTCTCGTATTGGTTCACCTTACAGCCCAAGGTGTAGATGGCAATTTTCAATGCCCTCTCCCCTTTCCAGAAAAATGACTGTGCGGCCGCCCAGCTCCGGACAGCCGCACAGATGTCAGATTGTTATGTTCAGTCGTTCTTTTCCTCTCCGTCCTCCGGTTCCGGAAGCACCTCCACCCGGATCTCCAGCACCCGGTGGTGCTCGGCCCGGGTGACGGTGACATCCAGCCGCTCCCAGACAAAGTGGTCCCCCACCTCGGGCACCCGGCCCAGCTCCTCCAGCACCCAGCCGGACACGGTCGCGGCGTCACACTCCCCGGTGACGGAAAACAGGTCGTACATATCGTCCAGGTCAGCGGAGCAGGCGATGAGATAGCTGCCGTCGGGCTGCTTGCGGAACTCCTCCACCACCTCGTCGTGCTCGTCCCAGATCTCGCCCACCAGCTCCTCCACGATGTCCTCCATGGTGAGGATGCCCTCGGTGCCGCCGTACTCGTCCACCACCACCGCCATCTGGGTCTTGGTGCGCTGGAACTGGCGCATCAGATCGTCGATTTTGGTGCCGGAGGTGATGTGCAGCACCGGACGCACCAGCGGTTCCAACTGGGTGCGCCCGTGGAAGCGGGCGGAAAACAGGTCCTTCTGGTGGAGCACCCCCACGATATCGTCCACGCTCTCATGGTAGACGGGCAGGCGGGAGTAGCCCTCGGCGGCAAATACCGCCGCCACCTCCTCCAGGGTGGAGGTATCCTCCACCGCAACCACGTCCACCCGCGGGGTGAGGATGTCCCCGGCCTCCAGGTCATCAAAGCGGATGGCGGAACGGATGAGCTGGCTCTCCTCCTTGTCCAGCCCCCCCTGGTCCTCCGCCTCGGACACCATGGTGACCAGCTCCTCGTCGGTGATGCCCTCGTCCTGCTCCTTGTGGAACAGCCTGGTGAGCAGCTTTTTCCACTGGCCGAACACATAATTCAGCGGGGTGAGCACCGCCATAAACAGCCGGAGCAGCGGCGCGGAAAACATGGCGAAGGCCTCCGGAGACTCCTTGGCCAGGCTCTTGGGGGAAATCTCGCCGAAAATCAGCACCACAATGGTGAGCACAAGGGTGGATACCGCCGGACCGTTCATCTGGCCCACCAGGTCAATGAACAGCAGGGTGGACAGGGTTGCGGCCACGTTGTTGACGATGTTGTTGCCAATGAGGATGGTGGACAGCAGCTTGTCGTAGTCCTCAGCGATGGCCAGTGTCTTTTCCGCCTTCTTGTCTCCGTTTTCGGCGCGGCTTTTCAGGCGGATGCGGTTGAGAGAGGTAAACGCCGTCTCGGTGGCGGAGAAATACCCCGACATGACCACCATCAGCACCACAACAGCCAGCAGCAATATACTGTCTGGATCCATATGGACAGATCAACTCCTATTTTGACTAAGTATATTTACCCTCCATAGAAGGTATTGCAAAGATTTATACCACATCTGGAGAGAAAATGCAAGAGGGTGCGGCGGTTTTCCCGCCGATTCCTATAATTTACTGTCTCCGGCTCAATCCCGGTCCATCTCGTACTTCAGTACGCCCCCGGTGGCGGCGTCGATCTCCAGCTCGTACTTCAGCCCATCCTTGGTGAACTCGATCTCATAAATCGCTCTGCCATCGTCATAGTCCAGCTTGGCCTTGGTGAACACCACCTGCTCCGCAGAACAGCCCGCATGGCGCAGGGCGGCGGCTTTCGCCTGCTCCGTCCCGATGAAGCTGTCCCCGGCCTGGTTCTGGTTCGGATTTTGGTTCTGGCTCTGGCCGTGGTGGCTCCCGGAGCCGTTGGACAGCGCCTTTGCCTCCTTGCTGTACACCGCCCCGGTTTTGGCGTTGATTTTATACTCGTACTCATGGGTGGAGGTGTAGAACTCGATCTCATACACCGCCGCGCCGTCCTCGTAGTCCATCCGCACTTTGGTGAATCTGGCGTCGCCGGCGCTCACCCCCGCGTCGGTCAGGGCCGCGCTCTTGGCCGCTTCGCTCCCCACATACATCCCCCCCTGGGCAGGCGGCTGGGTGGGCTGGGCGGTGGCGGGCACCTGCTGGGTGGGCTGGGCGGCGGACGGAGGCTGGGTGGGCGTCGCCGTGGGCTGGGTGGGCCGGGGCGCGGCGGTGGCCGTCCCGCCGGGGTTCTGGGCCACATAGGTGGTCACTTTTTTGCTGTATATCGCCCCGGTCTGGGCGTTGATCTCATATTCGTACTCCATATTCCCCGCGTAGAACTTGAAGCCGTAGACGGGGAGGACGCCCTCCATATCCTGCTCCACCTCGGTGAAAGTGGCCTGCGCCCCCTCCACCCCGGCATCCGCCAGGACAATGGCCTGGGCCTCCTCCAGAGCGACGGCGCCCGGCAGGACGGCGGTGCTCTCCGGGCCCTTCACCGTCTTGCTCTCCTTCTGCACCACCGCGCCGTCGGAGGCGTTGATCTTGTACTCATATTCCGTATCCCCGGCGATGAACTCCACCTCATACACAAATTCGCCCTGATGACGCTCAAATTTTACCTGAATAGCCTGGGCGGACGCCGGATCCACCCCTGCGTCGGCAAAGGCGAAGTTCTGGGCGTTCTCTGCGCCGATGGCGGAATTTTCCGCGGGACCGTTGGAGCTGACGGCGTACACAATGCACACCGCCATCATCACCGCAATCACCAGCAGGCAGGCAATCATCGCCGCCGCCTTTTTCGGGGTGGAAAACAATGCTTTAAAATTCATGGCTGCTTTAACTCCTTTCGTGCCAGCGGAAAACAGGGTTGGTTTTTCCGTTTTTCTGTGGTATGATATCCTAAAGCGGCAGAAATGGGCCCTTCACTTTTCGCCGCCGCGCCGTCACTTTAACAGCGAAAGGACGTGCCCGCAATGGGTGAACAGCCCTTTTCCTTCTCCGTATTCCCCAACGAGAACTTTCTGGACCTGCGGCTGTTCCAGTACGGCTGGGAACAGTGCGCCCCGCTCCACTCCTTCGGCCCCTTCGTGCGCAACCAGTTCCTGTTCCATTATATCATATCCGGCAAGGGCTGTCTCAACTCCAACGGCCCAGACGGCGCCACCCGGCACTACCAGCTGGGGGCCGGGCAGGGCTTCCTGATCTGCCCCGGGCAGGTGAACACCTACTACGCCGACAAGCACGACCCCTGGAAATACACCTGGCTGGAGTTTGGCGGGCTGCGGGCGGAGGAATACCTGGATTCCGCCGGACTGAGCATCTCCCAGCCCATCTATCAGCCCAAAAACGCCGCCCTGGCCGAGCCGGTACAGGACGCCATGCTCTACATCGCCGACCACTCCCAGGCGTCCACCCTCCACCTCATCGGCCACCTGTGCCTGTTTCTGGACGCGCTGATCCAGTCCTCCTCCACCCGGCGGGAGGTCCGGGGCACCCGGCTCCAGGACTTCTACATCCAGGAGGCGGTGAACTTCATGGAGCGCAACTACCAACGGGAGCTGACGGTGGAGGAGATCGCTGACGTGTGCAAGCTCAACCGAAGCTATTTCAGCAAGCTGTTCCGGGAGAGCATGGGCTGTCCGCCCCAGGAATTTCTCATCCGCCTGCGCCTGTCCAAGGCGGCAGAGCTGATGCAGACCACCAAGGCGTCCATCGGCGACATCGCCGCAGACTGCGGCTACCCCAACCAGCTCCACTTCTCCCGGGCATTCAAGAAGCGGTACGGCGTCTCCCCCCGGGAGTGGCGGACGCAGGACAAGGACCGTGCCGCCGGAACTCAGCCATAAAACCCGCTTAACCTGCCCGCACAGCCAACGGAAAACAGCTGTGCGGGCAGGTTTTTTTCGCTTAATCCGCTTTCAGATAGAGCTGGAGGGTTCGATAGTCCCCCAACAGCATGGGCAGAGGATAGCCCGCCTCCATCAGCGCGCTGCCGGACCAGCGCTCCTCCCCGCCGTTCACCTGGTACATAGCGTCCGGGTCCAGCCCCTTCAGCCGCAGGGCCAGGAAAGGAGGCGCGGCCCGGGTACACCCGGCGACCAGCGTAGCCAGTGCCTCCCGGCCGTCGGGGGAGACCTGCTCCCAGGCGGTGTACGGCCCGTTCCGGAATGGGTCGGTGAGGCGGTAGTAATCCCCGTGCTGGATCAGGTCGTAATGCTCCTTGAAGAAGGCTGTCTGCCGCCGGATGACCTCCTTGTCCTCCTGGGAAGCCTTGCTCAGGTCCATCTCATAGCCGAATGTGCCGGACATCGCCACCGCGCCCCGGGTCTCCATGGGGGTGATCCGCTGGTTTTCCTCGTTGGGCACCACGGAGACATGGGCGCCCATGGCGCTCACCGGGTAGCAGAAGGAGGTGCCGTACTGGATGCGCAGACGGTCGATGGCGTCGGTATTGTCGCTGCACCAGATCTGGGGGGTGTAGTAGAGCATACCGCCGTCAAACCGCCCTCCGCCCCCCGCACAGCCCTCGATCAGGATATGCGGAAAGTCCCGGCGGAGCCACTCCAGCATCTCGTATACGCCCAGGACATAACGGTGATAGACCTCGCCCTGGCGCTCCGGGGGCAGGACGGCAGAGCATACGTCCGTCAAACTGCGGTTCATGTCCCACTTGACGTAGGACACCTCCGCGCTGGACAGCACCGCCTTGATCTGCCCATAGACATACCGGCACACCTCGGGCCGGGAAAAGTCCAGCACCAGCTGGTTCCGGCACCGGGCGGGGGCCCGCTCCGGGATCTTCAGCGCCCAGTCGGGGTGCTCCCGGTAGAGGCGGCTGTTCTCGTTGACCATCTCCGGCTCGATCCAGATGCCAAAGCGCATCCCCAGCTTTTTCAGCCGGGGCACCAGCGCCTCCAGCCCGCCGGGCAGTTTTTCGGTGTTCAGCCACCAGTCGCCCAGGCCCTCGTTGTCGTCATTGCGCCCGCCGAACCAGCCGTCGTCCATGACAAACATCTCGATGCCCAGGGGGGCGGCGGTCTCCGCGATCTCCACCAGCTTGTCCGCGTCGAACTTGAAATAGGTGGCTTCCCAGTTGTTGATCAGCACCGGGCGGCGCTGTCCCTGGAGGGGGTCCTGGATCAGCCGCTCCCGGATGGCCCGGTGGAATTGGCGGCTCATCTGCCCCAACCCCCGGGGGGAGCACACCATAGCCGCCTCAGGGGCGGTAAACGCCTCCCCGGGGCCAAGGGTCCAGCAAAACTGGTACGGGTTGATCCCCATCACCAGCCGGGTATTGTCGTACTGGCTGCACTCCGCCAGGGCTTGAAAACTGCCGCTGTACAACAGCATGGCGCCGTAGCAGACGCCGTAATCCTCGTTTGCCTCCCGACCGCACAGCACCACAAAGGGGTTGTGCTGATGGCTGGAGGTCCCCCGGACGCTTCCCACCCCCTGGGTGCCGGGACGCAGGGGGGTCCGGCTGGGACAGCGCTCCATCATATGACAGCCGTCAAAGGTAATCAAATCCAGATCGGCGCTCAGGAAGTCCAGGCACAGGGAGGCGCACTGGCGCAGGCGCACCCTCTCCCCGCCCCGGTTCACCACCCGAACCGACCGGGTAATCAAATCGTACCGCTCAAACACGCCGTAGTACAGCTCCACCCCCACCTGGGCGGCGGCATCCTCCAGGAACACCACCAGCGTCTGGGCGTCCTCCTCCGTTCCCCGGAAGGACGGCAGGCCCTCCAGCGCGTACTTCCCCTCCCGCACCTCAAAGCCTGTACAGCGCAGGCTGGCGCTGGAGCTGCCGCTGGGCAGCTCCAGTTCCATGGAGGGCAGGCGGAAATCCCCCACCCCGCAGGAGGAATACTCCTGGGGCAGGGTGTCCAGGGAATAGGTGCGGTCCAGCCCGGCCTCGTCGGGGTTGGGGGCGCACGCCCGGTCCGCGTACCGGACCAGGTAGGAGAAATCGCCGTCGGCCCTGGGGCCGTAATAGGTATGAATCAGCACATTGTGCTGGTCAGCTTTCATCTGATAGGTGGTGCTCCGGGTGTGCAGGGTGATAAGCTTATTTTCCTGATCAAGAACGATCATAGAGGACCCTCCTCTGAATCAAAGTAAAACTGCGTGATAATTATAACGTATTTTCTATGGGAACGCAAGGGCGGATTCCCCCGTTTGAGACCAACAGCCCCGGTGCCTGAGCGCCGGGGCTGTTGAAAAAAAGGGGGGAATCGGACAGGCTTTATTTGCCGCCGGTCATGGCAATGCCTTCAATGAACTGCTTCTGGAAGAACAGATACAGGATGACCATGGGCAGCATAGCCAGCAGGGAACCTGCCATCAGCACCGGGAAGTTGGTGCTGAACTGGCCGCGCAGCGTGGCCAGGCCGGAGGACAGGGTCATCATGTTCAGGTCGGAGTTGACCACCAGGGGCCACATCAGGTCGCTGTAGGCGAACACGGCGGTGAACACGGTGAGCGCCGCCACAGAGGAGCTGGTCAGCGGGAACATCACCTTGTAAAACGCCTGCCACTGGTTGCAGCCGTCCAGATAAGCCGCCTCGGCGATCTCATTGGGGATGCCCAGGTACGCCTGGCGCAGGAAGAAGGTGCCGAAGGCGCTGACAATGCCGGGGAACACCAGGGCCGCGATGGAGTTTGCGATGCCCAGCTTGGCCACCATCTGATACTGGGGGATGATGAAGATCTGGCTGGGGAGCATCATCTGCATGAGCACGATACCGAACAGGATGTTTTTGCCCTTGAAATTCAGCTTGGCAAAGGCGTAGCCCGCCATGGAGCTGAACAGAACCGCGAAAATCACCCGGAAAACAATCATCAAAATGGTATTGATGTACATATTCACGAAGGGCAGGCTGCTGATGGCGTCGGTGAAGTTGCTGAAGACCAACTGCGCAGGGAAAATGGTGGGGGGAACCCTGACGCTCTCGGTCTGGGTCTTGAGGCTGGTCAGGATCATCCACAGGAAGGGAAAGACCATGATGATGGAGCCGATGATCAGCGCCGTATAGGTGACGATTTTTGTGCTGCGGCGGGAGCCCTCTAAGGATTTGGTTTTCATCCCGGCACCTCCTTAAATTTCATAGTTGACCCACTTCTTCTGGCCCCAGAACTGGAAGACAGTGGCGATGCCGATGAGCAGGACCGTCCACACCGCGATGGCGGAGCCGGAGCCGCGGCTGCCCGCCACGAAGGATTCCCGGTAGAACAGGTAGATCAGGCTCTGCACATCGGTGAGGGCGGGGTTGGTTTCCTCCACCATCATGTAGATCAGGTCATACACCTTCAGGGAGGCCATCAGGCGCATGATCATGGTGACGAACAGGGTGGGGGACACCATGGGCAGGGTGATGGAGAAAAACTGCTTGATCTTGCCCGCGCCGTCGATAGACGCGGCCTCATAGTAGGACTTGGAAATATTCTGAAGGCCGGACAGCAGCAGCACCGCGTCATAGCCGATGGCGGACCAGATGGCCACCACGGCGCAGGAGACCAGAGCCACGTTGGGATCAGTGATCCACTTCACGTTGGTGCCGAAGATTTGATTGAGCACGCCGTAGTCAGCGTTGAAGATCCAGCGCCACACCATGGTCACGGCGGCGGGGGCGCACACCATGGGCAGGAAGAAGATGGTGCGGAAGCCGCCCTTGAACTTCACCTTGGCGTTGAGCATCACCGCCACCAGCAGGGACAGGAAGATGCCCACAGGCACCGTCAGCACACAGAACACCAGGGTGTTGAGGGTCGCCTTCCAGAAATCGGCGTTCTGGAACATATTGATATAGTTGTCCAGGCCGATGAATTTGTAGTGGCCGAAGCCCAGGTGCTCACAGAAGCTGGCCCAAATCGTCTGGATGAAGGGCCACACGTTCAGCACCACCAGGCCGATGATGGTGGGCGCCACCATCATCCAGCCCCAGCGCTGCTCGCTCTTTGCTGTCTTGGACATTTTTGTATTCATAATCGTTCCCTCCTCCCGGTCTGTCAGTCCGTTGCCACATAGCTGTCCGCGATAGCCTGCATCTTGGCCAGGCTCTCGTCGATATTGGAGCCGTTGTAGACGCGCACCATCTCGTCGGCCACGGTGGACTTCCATTTGCGGCGGGTGGCATTGTTGATGTACTGCACCACATCGTCGAACTGGTCATAGCACACCTGTACGTCCAGCATATAATCCAGCGTCTGGAACTGGGTGGTCCAGGAATCCTCCAGTCCCAGATAGGCGGGGATGGCCGCGCCGGATTCGCCCTGGATGCGCTGGCCCTCCTCGCTGCCGAAGAAGCGAAGCACGTCCTTGACAACCTCCAGGTTCTTGCCCCGGGCAGCGGTGGCGTAGCACAGGCCGTTGGAGATGGTGGCCCGACCGTCGCCGCTTTCAGGGTCGGGACAGGCCGGCAGGGGCGCGATATCCCATTTGCCCACCATGTCGGGGTAATTGAGCATATTGGGCAGCAGGTTCCAGCTTCCCTCAAAGTACATGGAGCCCTGCTCGGCCAGAAAAGCGGTGCCGGGGGAGGTCTCGGCAAAGTAGGTCTGGGTGGGGCACCAGTCGTTTTTCTGGAGGTCCACGTAATACTTGATGGCGTCCGCGGTGGCGGGCTGTGTGTACCCGGCCTGGAGGTTGGTCTCCGGGTCCAGGATGTAGCCGCCGTTCTGGTACACGAAGTTCCAATAGCCCAGCTGCTCGTCATTGTAGGCCATGTAGCCGTATTTGCCGGTGGCGGCGTAGACCTTGGCGGAGGCGTCGGTCAGGTCGTCCCAGGTCCAGGTTTCGTCGGGATAGGCCACCCCAGCGGCGTCGAACATCTCCTTGTTGTACACCAGCACCACGTTATCCTTGTCCTTCGGCACGCCGTAGATCCGGCCGTCGGTGCCGCTGGCATTGCCGATGGAGATGTCGGAATAATGCTCCGTCCAGAAATTGGGGTCCTCCTCATCGTAGAGGCCGGTCAGATCGGCAAGAATGCCGAAGTCCGCGTAGTACAGGATCTGGTCCGTGTGCATCCAGAAGATGTCGGGCATCGTGTTGCTCTCGCCCGCGGCCTCCAGCTTGGTCCAGTACTCATTCCAGCTGGTGACCTGCACCTCAATGACCACGTTCGGGTCCACCTGCTGGGTGTAGGCGTCGCACACAGCCTGCATCCCGTCCCGCTGGAACACGTCCCAGATCTGGAACGTCAGGTGCGTTTTGCCGTCCGCAGAGCCGCACCCCGCCAGGGACAGCAGCAGCGCGGCCGCCAGGGCCGCTGACAGCATTCGGACAATCTTTTTCATAAACACCACTCCTCTTCCTTCATTTTCTTGCTTTGCGTTACCGAGCAGGTAACGTTTGTATTAAAATGATAACGCTCCCTCATTCTGCTGTAAATGGATTGCATTTTCAAGAATATACCCGAATGTCGTTAATCACGCTTTATGTGCAGTTCGCCCAACATCCGGGTATATTGTTGCAAACTTCGTCCGTTTTAACAGATTTTAAGCGGATTTTTTTAGCACTTTTCACAACAGTCTGGCGGCAGCGCCCCCATTTTCCCCTCCGAATCCGCCGTTTTGCCCCCTTCAACCTGCCTTTATGTTAGTTCCTGGAATTGTCTGGATGGGCACAGCGGCGGCGTGGAAAATTTTCGATTGAATCATCTGCCCGCATATGATATAGTTAGAACACTCGAAAATCGGCGCCCGGTTTCAAGGCGGGCCAAACCGGGAAAGGAGCGTATCACGTGTTTTTTAGCAACAATCAGTTCGACCAGGAACCGGAAGGGGACGAGCTCCCGGAGGAAGCCGGCATGAAGCGCTTCTGGCAGATCATCCTGGACCACTGTGTCGCCATCGTCAAGCTCAATCTGCTGTTTCTGGTGAGCTCCCTGCTGGTGGTCACCATCCCCCCTGCCCTGTTCGCCACCCTCCAGGTCGTCCATAATATGGTGCGGGACGAGCCCGTCAAGTGCTGGCGGGACTACAAGGCGGCATTCAAGTCCGGCTGGAAGCGTGGATACTGCGCCTTCTTCGCCACGATTCTCCCCATACTCGTGGGCGGCTACGGCACCTTCTTCTATCTGCGCAATATGGGGCAGAACTATCTGCTCATCGTCCCCTTTGCCCTGTGCGCCTGTATGTTCTGGATCATCACGCTGGCCTCCACCTATTTGTACGGCCTCATGACCGCCGGGATGCCCTGGAAGGAGGCCGTCCGCACCGCCCTGTTCCTGGCGCTGGCCAAGCCCCTGCGGGCGTTCCTGGCGGCGCTGTGCTGGTATGGTCTGCCTGCCGCCGCCATCTTATTCTTCCCGCTGAGCGGCGCTTATTTGCTGTTGATTGGGATCACCCTCCCACTCCTGCTGGGCAGCTTCTACACCCGGACGGTGCTGAAACAGTTCTGCAGCGGGCCCGAGGAATATAGTCAGGACACTTGATCCCCGGTACCCGATTTTCCAGGCGGGCAAAGCCCGCCAGCCCATTAAAATGGGCTGTGTTTTGCCTATGAAGTCTACCCCCTGCGGCAACTATAAAAAAGCCCCTCCAAAACCGAACCGCCCCGGATTGTGCGGACAGCACAATCCGGGGCGGTTCGGTTATTATCCCACACAGGGGGCCTTTTGTCCATTGTCCGTTTTTACCGGGGCGTGCAGGCGCGGAGGGGCTTCGTCATATTTGCCGCACGACATATCAAACCACAGCCGCATCCCCCGTTCCTGTGCGTCCATGTCAAACCTCCTGTCCTGTTTCCATCAGCAGCCGGGTGCGCAGAGCGGAATACCGCCTGGTCTGCCGGTCGTTGGCCACCATCTGGGCCATCAGCTCCCCGCTTCCCACCAGGATGAACAGTTCCCGGGCCCGGGTGATGGCGGTGTACAGCACCCCCCGGGCCAACAGGGACGGCGGCACGTCGCTGAGCGCCAGGATCACCGCCCGGTACTCGCTGCCCTGGGCCTTGTGGACGGTGACGGCATAGGCGGGCTCCAGCTCCCCCAGCATTTCCGGCGGATAGGACACCATGCGCCCGTCAAAGGACACCGTGACCCCCCCGGCGTCCACCTCCTGGATGGTGCCGATATCCCCGTTGAACACCCCCATATCCTTGGCCCCGGTGGTAGGGTCCTCCCAGAACAGGTCATAGTTGTTTTTCACCTGCATCACCCGGTCCCCCTCCCGGAATATATAGGGACCGAAGGCCCGCTCCCCCTTGCCATGGGCGGCTGGGTTCAGCGCCTCCTGCAAAGCCCGGTTCAGCGCGGCGGTGCCCGCCCCCCGCTTCCGGGTGGGGGTGAGCACCTGGATCTGCTCCGCCGGGATGCCCATGTTCTGGGGCAGACGGGTTTTACACAGCTCCACCACCGTGTCCACCGTGCGGGCGACGTCCGTCCGGCCCAGGTAGAAGAAATCCTTTCCCCTGTTCTTCAGCTCCGGCGCCATCCCCTGGTTCACCCCGTGGGCGTTCATGACGATGGCGCTCTCCCGGGCCTGCCGGAAGATCTCCGTCAGCGACACCGCGGGCACCACCCCCGAGCGGAGCAGATGGTCCAGCACGTTCCCCGGCCCCACCGACGGGAGCTGGTCCGGGTCGCCCACCAGCACCAGGCGGCAGTCCGACCGCAGCGCCGCCAGCAGCGCCGCCATAAGGGACACATCCACCATGGATGTCTCGTCCACGATCACCGCGTCCACCTCCAGGGGGTCGTCCTGGTTCTTGGTGAAGGCAAGCTGTCCGGTGTAGGGGTCCATCTGCGTCTCCAGCAGGCGGTGGATGGTCAGCGCCTCCGCGCCGCAGGTCTCGCCCATACGCTTGGCGGCACGGCCCGTGGGAGCGGCCAGGGCCGTTTCCAGCCCCAGCGTCTCAAACAGGGCCAGCACCCCCCGCAGAGAGGTGGTCTTCCCCGTCCCGGGCCCTCCTGTCAGCAGCATCACCTGACGGCTGGCACACAGCTCCACAGCGGTACGCTGCTGCCGGGCATAGGTGATTCCCTGCTCCCGCTGGATGGCGTCGATCAGCCGGTCCAGCCCGCTGGGGGGAACGATCTCCGTGCGGCACATCTCCCCCAGACGCATGGCCACATAGCTCTCCGCTCCGTACAGTCCGGCGGGATAGCAGGCCGTCACTCCGGCGATGTCCTCACGCACCACCTCGCCCCGCTCAATGAGGGCGTCCAGGCCCTCGGTCAGGCAGTCCCCCTCCACCCCGATGAGGGAAGCGGTGGCATACAGCAGCTTGTTTTCCGGCAGGAAGACGTGGCCGTTGTCGGCGTTGTGGTCCAGCTCAAAAATCAGCGCGGACTCTATCCGCTGGGGGTCGTCCCCCGCCACTCCCAGCTCGATGGCCAGGGCGTCCACCTGAGCGAAGGGGATCTCCAGCGAGCGGTCCGCCAGCAGATAGGGGTTGTCGCGGACCACCTCCACAGCGTAGTCCCCAAACCGCTTATACAGCGGCATGGCTGCGGACAGGGGAAGCTTGTGTTCCGACAAAAACTCCGCCAGACGGCGCATCCCCATCTTCTGCTTGAAATCCTCGCCGATGGCCCGGGCCCGCTTGGGGGATACACCCCGGATCTCGCACAGCTTTTCCGGCTCGTTCTCAATGACCTTCAGGGCGTCCTCCCCGAATTTGTGCACGATCTGCCGGGCCAGCCCCATGCGGATGCCCTTCACCACCCCGGAGGCCAGGTACTCAAGCACCGCCTTCTCCCCCACCGGCATACGCCGGGTGATGAGCTCCGCCTTGAACTGCTCGCCGTAGCTGGGGTGTCGGCCCCAGCTGCCCTCCAGCTCCAGCGCCTCACCGGGGGCCACGCCGGGCATACAGCCCACCGCCGTGATCTCCCCCTTCTCCCCGCAGTCCAGCCGCAGGACCGTATACCCGTTTTCCTCGTTGCGGAACAGCACGGCGGACACCGTGCCCTCCACCTGGTTCTGCCCCGTCAGCGACGCCAACTCCTCTGCCATAGCAGGCCCCCCAATCCAAACAAACGTTTTACTCTATTATATCAGCCGCCGCCCCGGTTTTCAACCGTTATTTTCGCGGCAAAAAACAGGGCCGGATGGCATTTCATCCAGCCCTGCCGCGTTGTTTACTGCGCCTCCATCCAATCCTGGAACCGGTGGAGCATCGCCGCCACCTGGGCCCGTTGGGCCCCGTCCTCCGGGAACAGCTTCCCGCCGCTTCCGTTGAGGATGCCCACGCCCACCGCCCAGCTCACGGCGTCCCTGGCCCAGACGGCCACAGAGCCCGCGTCCGAGAAAGCGGTCAGATCCCCCCGCTGGCCGATGATCTGGCCCGTCTTGACAGCATAGTTATAAAGCATGACGGCGATCTGCTGGCGGGTGACCACCTGGGCGGGGGCAAACCGGCCGTCCCCGACCCCGTTGACGATGCCCATCTGGGCGCACCAGATGGTGCCCTGGGTGTACCACTGGCCACTGGGAATGTCGGTGAATACCGGGGAATACGCCGTCGGGGGCTCCCCCGCCAGACGGTGGAGCACCGTGGTCATCATCCCCCGCTGCATGGTGCCGGCGGGCCGGAACAGGGTGTCGCTCACCCCCTGGAACAGCCCGTTCTCCACCACAAAGCGCACATCGTCATAATACCACTGTCCGGCGGGCACGTCGGTGAAGGGCAGCGGGGTGACCACCGCCCCCCCCGTGCCCAGACGCCACTTCCCTTCCGCCATCCACTGGACGTTCTGGGAGGCCGTCACCACCGTGTCGGCTGCGGCAAGATAGCGGTGCCCCGCCGTCAGCCCGCTGCCGGGGGAAAGCTCCGTCCCGGTGGTGGCGTCCACCAGCACGCCGGAGCTCACCGCCCCGGCCCCGGAGGTCCAGATCAGCCCCGAACCCGTGGTCAGGGTGATGGTGTCGCCGGACTGGCCCTGCCCCGCCTTAAAGCTGGAGGAGACCGTCCAGCCGTCCGCCGTGGTGGAGCTCTGCTCCGCCTTATCCACGGCCTCGTTATAGATATACTGGGTATCCTGGGCCACCCATTGGGTTATGTAGGCTTTCAAATCGGTCAGCCAGGCCCCGTTCAAATAACTCAATGAAACCAGCGGGTCCGATTGGCTCCCCGCCCATACCACAGTGATACACCCCATCAGCGCCAGCGCGGCCAGCGCCCCGGCAATCAGTTTTTTCTTCATATATGCCCCTCTGAAATCATGTAGCTCAAGGTGAGCAGGCTGTCGGCAAAATGGACGTTTTCCACCTTCACCCCGGGAAGCTCCTGGGCGGGCAGTTCCACGTTGGTGAAGTTCCAGATCCCCGACACGCCGCAGGCGCACAGCCGCCGGGCCGAATCCAGCGCCACCCGGCCTGGAACGGTAAGCGCCCCCACACTGGCCGGGCTGTCCCGCAGGAACGCCTCCAGATCGTCCATATGGTAGACGGGCACCCCCGCCACATGGGCGCCCACCAGGACGGGGTTGATGTCGAACGCCGCCGTCAGGCGGAAGCCGTTGAGCTCAAAGGGAAAATTTTCAATGAGGGCGCGGCCCAGATTGCCCGCCCCCAAAATGAGGATGGTGTGGTCCCGGTTCATGCCCAGGATTTCCGCCACCTCGCTGCGCAGGCGCTCCACGTTGTAGCCGTAGCCCTGCTGTCCGAAGCCGCCGAAGCAGGACAGGTCCTGCCGGATCTGGGAGGCGGTCAGGCTCATGGATTTGGCCAGGGCGCTGGAGGAAATGCGCACCGTCCCTGCCCGGTACAGATCATTCAAATGCCGGTAATATCGAGGCAGCCGCCGGATCACGGCGGAAGATATCTTTTCTTTTCTCATCACAAAGCACCCTTCGGGGGGCCGATTCCCGCAGACCCGCGGCCCAGTCCGGGCCCGTGCGTCAGAATGGGCCAATTTTATGTCTTTGTCCATTTTACATAACAATGTTTGGCTTGTCAACCATATTTCCTGAAAAATTTCATTTTTTCAATCAAATGAAAAGCCCCCCGCCTTTGCGGGGGACCTTTTCCACGGGGAGCGGCCCGGTCAGGAGGATTCCTCCTCCAGCCTCGCCCGCTCCTCCCGCATCCGCCGGTGGAGGCAGGCCAGCGCGTCGGACAGCCCGCCCAGATGGTCGATGAGGCCCATGCTCACCGCCTCCTCTCCGTAGATGACGCTGCCCACGTCCGCCGCCATCTCCCCGGTGTTCAGCATGAGGTGCTCAAAATCCTCCCGGCTGATCCGGCTGTTGCGGGTGACAAACGCGCAGATCCTGTCCTGGATGCGCTCGAAATAGTGGAAGGTCTGGCTCACCCCGATGACAAGCCCGTTGAGCCGCACGGGATGGATGGTCATGGCCCCGGACGGGACGATGAAGGATTCTTTCGCCGCCACCGCCAGCGGCACGCCGATGGAGTGCCCCCCGCCCAGCACCAGGGACACAGTGGGCTTGGTCATCCCCGCGATCATCTCCGCGATGGCCAGCCCCGCCTCGATATCCCCGCCCATGGTGTTGAGCAGGATCAGCAGGCCGTCCACGTCGTCCCCCTCCTCCACCGCCGTCAGCAGGGGCAGGACGTGCTCATACTTGGTGGTCTTGGCCCCGGACGCCGCCTCCTGGTGGCCCTCGATCTGGCCCACGATGGTCAGGGTGTGAATGGCGCCGTCCCTGGTCTTGACCGTGCTGGCCCCCATGTCCACAATCTGCTGCTGGCATCCGGACTGCTCCCCGCCGCCATCCTCTGTCGGTTTTGTCTCCTCAGTCATGGAAAAACCCCCTTTTGCGGATAGCTTTTCCGCAAAAAGGGGTTTTTATCACTTGAAAAGCCGGTCAGGCCCATTTCACCAAAAGACAGCCGGCCTTGTTTCAGGGAAATGAATTTATTTCTGATATAATTGGCCTATTTTCCGCACCAAATACTCAACATCCTTTTTCTCAGTTGCCCAGGCAGTTACCAATCGAATGGGGATCATCCCGTTTTTCTCCGGAGCCCATCTGTAAAAGACAAATTCCTTTTCCAGTTCTTCCACGACGGACACAGGCAGCATCGGGAACACCTGGTTCGTCTGCGACGCGCTGTAAAACCTGACCCCGATCCTGGTCAGTTCATCCCGGATCATTTGGGCCATTTTATTCGCGTGGGCCGCCATCTCAAAATAAATGCAGTTCTCGCCGCCCTCAAGCAAAGCCTCAAACTGAACGCCGATCAGCCTGCCCTTTGCCAGCAAACCGCACTGACGCTTTATCATGAAACGGAAATGATCGTTCATTCCACCATTGCAGACCACCAGCGCCTCTCCAAATAAAGCGCCGTTTTTGGTCGCCCCTATGTAGAACGCGTCGCAAAGCTGCGCCAGCTCCCCAATCGACAGATCATTGTCCTCCGCTGTCAACGCGGCTCCCAGCCTCGCGCCGTCCACATAGAGAAGCATATTTCTTTCGCGGCACTTATTGCGGATTGCCGTCAATTCCGCCTTGCTGTATATGGACCCGCACTCTGTGGGCTGAGAAATATATACCATTTTAGGCAGCGGAGTGTGCTCATCTTCATATTCTTCCCATGCTTTGTCGATCAGCTCCGGCGTCATCTTTCCATTGACGCCGTCCACGGCGGCAATTCTGTGCCCGGTCGCCTCTACAGCGCCCGTCTCATGAAAATAGGCATGGCCTGTCCTCAGGGCGACTGCGGACTCATAGGGTCTGAGGCTGGCAGCCATGATGGTAACATTACAGGGAGTTCCACCAACCATCATATACACCTGGCAGTCGTCCAGGCCGATCATATCCTTGATCATTTCTGCGGCGTGAGCACAATGCTCATCCAGGCCATAGCCGCCGCTGTGCTCCATATTCGTTTTCAAAAGGGCTTCCATGACCTTCGGATGCGCTCCCTGGCTGTAATCTGATAAAAAGTAGATCATAATGATTTCCCTTCCTCACACAAATAGAGATCTGCCGGGTGATCCGCGGACGGATCTCTCCTGCAAACCTGTGTGAATTTTGCGTACCAAGCAGCCACCCGGATCCCTGAACCCAATACAGCGCGGGGAATCCGGGTGGCTGCCGCCATTCGCTTTCAGATAAAAGAGGCTCAGCCCTCGTATACCGCCTTGCAGGCGGCGTAGGTCATATAGCAGTCCAGCTTGGAGGTAACCTCAAAGGGGGCGTGCATACTCAGCACAGGCACGCCCGCGTCCAAAGTCTCGATGTTGCGGTTGGCCATGGTGTGGGCCACGGTGCCGCCGCCGCCCTTGTCGGCGGCGCCCAGCTCCGCCATCTGCCACAAAATCCCCCGGTCGTCCAGCAGGCGGCGGACATAGGCCACCACCTCCGCGCCCGCGTCGGAGGCGCCGCTCTTGCCCCGGGAGCCGGTGTACTTGCAAAGGCCCACGCCCTGGTTGATCCGGGCGGAGTTGTTCTTCTCGTACACGTCGGCAAAATTGGGGTCGAAAGCCGCTGTCACGTCGGTGGACAGGCAGAAGGACTTCTCCAGGCACACCCGCAGGGGCACCTTCTGGCTGGCGCACAGATCACCCATAAACGTCTCGAAGAAGGCGGACTGCATCCCGCTGACGCCCTCGGAGCCGATCTCCTCCTTGTCCGCCAGCACGCACACCGCCGTGCGGCAGGGGGTGCCGTCCAGGTCCAGCAGCGCTTTCAGCCCCGCGTAGCCGCACACCCGGTCGTCCTGGCCGTAGGCCCCGATGAGGGAGCGGTCAAAGCCGATGTCCACAGCGTTGAACGCCGGGACGGCCTCGATCTCGGCGGAGATGAAGTCCGCCTCCCGGATGCCGTAGTGGTCGTACAGCATTTTCATGACGGCCAGCTTCACCCGGTCCTTGCCGTCGTCCCCCTTCAGGGGGCGGCTTCCCACCAGGATGTTCAGGTTCTCGGCGGGGATGGCCTCGCCCAGGGGCTTTTTGGACTGCTCCGCGCCCAGGTGGGGGAGCAGATCGTCGATGGTGAACAGCGGGTCGCCGGGGTGGGAGCCTACCTGGACGTGGACGATGGAGCCGTCCTTCATGGCCACCACGCCCCTCAGCTCCAGGGGGATGGTCACCCACTGGTATTTGCGGATGCCGCCGTAGTAATGGGTCTTGAAAAAGGCCAGCTCGCCGTCCTCATACAGCGGGGAGGGCTTCAAGTCCAGCCGGGGGCTGTCGATGTGGGAAGCGGTGATGGACACGCCCTGGTCCAGCGGCGCGGAGCCCACCACCGCCAGATTGACCGCCCGGCCCCGGTTCACCCGGTACACCTTGGCGCCGGGCTGGAGCTCCATGCCCCGCTCAAAGGGGACGAAGCCCGCCGCCTCGGCCAGCTCCACGGTGTAATCCACGCAGTCCCGCTCCGTCTTGCTCTTGTCCAGGAAGGTTTTGTAGCCCTCGCAGTAGTCGGTGATGGCCTTTTCAGCGGCCTCGTCCACTGTGTCCCAGCCGTTCTCCTTCTGGTTCAGCAGTGCCTCCCGCAGCTGCTGTCCCGGCGTCTTTTCCTTTTCTTCCATGTCCTGATTGATCCTCCTTATTCAAAATTTGCTCAAATAGTGCCCGCGCCTGCCGCTCCAGCTCTTCCCGCGTCCCGTCACTGCGCAGGGTGTGGGCACAGCGCTCCTCATACCAGGCGGACGGTTTCTGGGCGGCGGTCCGCGCCCGGGCGTAGTCCTCGCTGATGCCCTCCCGGGCCATGATGCGCTCCACCCGTACATCTGTCCGCGCCGTGACCGCTATGGCGGTATCGCACAGCGCCCCCGCCCCGCTCTCCAGCAGAGCCGCGGCATCCAGAGCCATAGCGGGACGGCCTTCGGCTTCGGCTTGGGCAATCAGGCGCTCCAGCTCGGCTAAAATGTACCGGTGGGTGATGGCGTTCAGCTCCGCCAGAGCGGTCTGATCCCCAAATACAATAGCACCAAGTTCCCTCCGGCGCAAGCCCCCATTTTCATCAAAAATTTCCCCGCCAAACCGTTCCTTCAGCTCATGCTGCATGGACACGCTGGTGCGGAGCAGCTCATGGTACACCGCGTCGCAGTCCGCCACCCCGCCGCCCATGTCCCGCAGGACATTCAGCACGGTGGTTTTGCCCGCCCCGGTGGGCCCGGTGATGCCGATGACGATCATGATGCCACCTCCCGGCCCAGCACCGTTTCAATCTGCTCCTTCAGCAGCCCGCCCTGCCGCAGGATGCGGTACGGCGCCACAGTCAGGTCCAGAATGGTAGATTCCACCCCCACCGAGCACGGCCCGCCGTCCAGCACCCCGTCGATCCGCCCGCCCAGCTGGGCCAGCACATCCCCGGCGGACCTGGGGCTGGGCTGGCCCGACAGGTTGGCGGAGGGGCAGGCCAGCGGACGGCCCAGCGCTTTGATAACCGCCAGAGTGTCCGGGTGGTCGGGACAGCGCACCCCCTGGGTGTTCCCCCCGGCGGGGACGATGGGGGGCAGAGTCCCGTTCCCCCACAAAATCATGGTCAGCGGCCCCGGCCAAAATGCCTCCGCCAATTGATACGCGTCCGCCGGAATGTCCCGGCACACCGCCTCCACCATGGCCATGCCGTCCACCAGCACGTTCAGCGGCTTTGCCTCCGGACGGCCCTTGGCGTCGTAGTTGGCCCGCACGGCCTGCTCCTGGGCGGCGTCGGCGGCAAGGCCGTACACCGTCTCGGTGGGAAGGGCCACCAGCTTGCCCTGCCGGAGCAGCTCCGCCGCCTGGGCGGCATCACCGCTTGTCAGATATTGGGTATTCACGTTTCTTCCCCCGCCTTCCGGGTTTGATCGCAGCGCGGATAGTCAGAAAAAACACAGGCGATCCTATGAAGCTCTTTTTTTGCGTGTTCCTTATGCACCATTTTCTTGAACCAGGGCAAGCATCTGTTCCGGGCGCTCAATGATATGATCCGCCCCTGCGGCTTCCAGCTCCGCCCGGTCCCGGAAGCCCCACAGCACTCCCACCGCCGTCAAGCCGCCGTTTTTTCCCGTGCGCACGTCCACGTCGCTGTCCCCCGCAAACAGGGTACGCTCGGGGCTGGCCCCCAGCTCCTCCATAACGCGGCGCAGAAGGGTGGGGTCAGGCTTCAGCGGCACGTCGGGCAAGGCCCCCTGCACGTGCTCAAACACGCCGGGGAAATAGCGCTCCACCACCGGTCCGGCCAAAAAGTGGGCCTTGTTGGACAACACCGCCATATGCGCCCCCAGCCCCTTCAGCGCCGCCAGAAGCTCCGGCACCCCGGGATAGGGGGCGGTCCTGTCCTCCTTATGCGCGTCATAGTACGCGGAAAACTGCGCTGTGGCCTGGGCCAGCGCGTCCCCAGCCGTCCCGGCGGGGGCGAAGCGCTCCACCAGCTTTGGGATGTCGTTGCCCACCATATGCTTATATGCGTCCACCGTATGAACAGGCCAGCCGCGGGAGGCGCAAACATAATTCCCCGCAGCCGCCAAATCGTCAATGGTGTTCAGCAATGTTCCATCCAAATCAAAAATAATATGATCAAACATACTTAAATATCCATCTCCCAGTCCGCCGCAGCAGCCGCGAAACATCTCCCGCTCTGTCCCGTCAGCGAGCTTAAAGTTCTTTTTCGGTTCCTTTTTACTTCAAGGAAAAGGAACTACCCTCGTTCCGCCAGCTGTTCGGCCTGCCGGGCGGTGGTGAGGGCGTCGATGATCTCGTCCAAATCCCCGTCCATCACCGCGTCCAGCTTGTACAGCGTCAGCCCCACCCGGTGGTCGGTGAGACGCCCTTGGGGGAAATTGTAGGTGCGGATGCGCTCGTTGCGCATACCCGTGCCCACCTGGCTGCGGCGGTTCTCGCCGTACTCCGATTCCACCCGCTCCCGCTCCCGGTCGTACAGGATGGACGCCAGCAGGCGCATGGCCTTTTCCCGGTTCTGGAACTGGCTCCGCTCCTGCTGGCACTCCACCACCGTGCCCGTAGGACGATGGATCAGCCGCACGGCGGAGGAGGTCTTATTGATATGCTGGCCCCCCGCCCCGGAGGACCGGAACACCTGCATCTCCACGTCGGCGGGGTTGATTTCCACATCCACCGTCTCCATCTCGGGCAGGACCGCCACGGTAACGGTGGATGTATGCACCCGCCCGCCGGATTCCGTCTCCGGCACCCGCTGTACCCGGTGGACGCCGCTCTCAAATTTCATCCGGGACCAGGCGCCGTCCCCCTCGATGGTGAAGGAAATCTCCTTCACGCCTCCCAGCTCCGTCTCGCTGGCGCAATTGACCTCCACCTTCCAGCCCCGGGCCTCGGCGTACATGGTATACATCCGGGTCAGGGAGTGGGCGAACAGGGCGGATTCCTCCCCCCCTACCCCGGCCCGGATCTCCATAATTACGTTCTTGCCGTCGTTGGGGTCCTTGGGGAGAAGCAGAATTTTGATTTCCTGCTCCAGCCGTTCGATATCCGACTTGGCCCGGGCCAGCTCCTGCTGGGCCAGCTCCTTCATCTCCGGGTCGCCCAACAGCTCCTCCGCGTCCGCCAGGTCGCTTTGGGCCCTGCACAGCGCCCGGTATGCCGTTACCAGCGGCTCCAGTTCCTTCTGCTCCCGGTTCAGGCGGGAGACCAGCTCCGGGTCGCTGTAGGTCTCGTTGGCGGCTAAGCGGGCCTCCAGCTCCTGATATCTCAACTCAATGGCTTTTAACTGTTCGTCTATGGGATTCCCCTCCCAATCGTAAATTTTTGCGGGGAAAGGGCCTGCCCCTTCCGAAAAAATCCAAATCAGGCGGGAGGGGCAAGCCCCTCCCAAACGGTTTATCGGTCGAAAAGGAAGGATTTCACCAGCGCCAGCGGCTCCCGGAAAAACATCTGCACCCGGGAGGGCACGTGTGTACAGGGCGCGGCCAGGGTGGAAATATACTGGTCCTTGTACGCCTCACCCGTCAGTCTGCCGGTGCGCACCCGGTCCCAGAGCATCTCGATCCGTGCCAGATGGAACCCGCTGGACACCAGCAGCACATCATCGGTGAGGCTCCACCCCTCCCGCTCCATCAGGTCAAAGGTGTTGTTGATATTCTGCCAGGTGTTGTGCGACTGGTCCTCCAAATAGATGAGGGACCCATCCACCCCGTGGGCGGTGAGGTAGTCGTACATCCCCTGGGCCTCGGAGACGTGCTCATCGTCCCCCTTGCCGCCGGTGACGATGATCTTCATATCCGGGTGGTCGCCCAGATACTCCAGCGCCTTGTCCAGCCTGTCCCGCAGGAGGATGGACGGCCCGTCCCGACGCATCTGACAGCCGAAGATCACCATGACCCGGGGCTCCCCCGCCATGCGGTCCCGGCTGTGGAGGCCGATACAGGCCTCCAATCCGGCAAAGCACAAAACGCCCAAAATCACCAGCGCCAGCAGAGCGGCCAGCCATTTCTTTCCCCCGCCGCCCCCGCGTTTTTTCTTCCCCCGATAGTTATTGTACCGCATGATTGCTCACGACCCCTTTGCTTCCTCTAACTCTGCCGCCAGACGCTCCCACTCCGCGTACAGATGGGCCAGCTCGTCCTCCAGCCCCTCCCGCTCCCGGTAAATCTCCTGGAGCCTCAGATAGTCCGACGCGGCCTCCTCCGCCGCCTGGGCCAGCTCGTCCAGCCGCACCTCGGCCTTCTCCACCGCCCGCTCGGCGCTCCGCACCTGCTTTTCCAGCTCCTTGGTGCCGCCGGGGCGGCGGGGCTTGTCCTCGCGGGGCCGCTCCGGCTCGGGAGCGGGGGCTTTGGCGTTCCTGAGCTGCTCCTGCCGCTCCCGGAACGCCCGGAACTCCGTATACGTGCCCTGGAAGTCGGTAATCTGCCCGTTTTCCAGCATCCACACCCGGGTGGCGAACTTCTCAATAAAATAGCGGTCGTGGGAGACAAACAGCAGATTGCCGCCATACTCCTCCACGGCCTCCTCGATCCACTCCCGGGAATCAATGTCCAAATGGTTGGTGGGCTCGTCCAGGATGAGAAGGTTGATCCGGCTGTCCATCAGCATACACAGGCGCAGGCGGGACTGCTCCCCGCCGGACAGGGCGGACACTGCCTTGAACACATCCTCCCCCCGGAACTTGAACGCCGCCAGCCGGTCCCGGGCCTCCTGGGTGGAGCAGTCCTGGGCGTACAGCATCGTGTCCACCAGATTCCGGTCGGGCCGGTCGAAATGGATGATCTGGGGCAGATAGCCCACCCGGATGGACGGGCCCAGGTAGATGGAGCCGGAATCCGGCGCTTCCTCCCCCATAATCAGCTTGATGAAGGTGGATTTCCCGGTGCCGTTGTCTCCCAGCAGGGCAATGCGCTCCCCGCCCGCCACCTCCAAATTGATGTGGTCAAACAGAGTGCGCTCCCCGAAGGATTTTTTCAGCTCCGTCACCGCCAGGGCCTCGTCCCCGTGGAACTCCCGCTCGCCGAAGCGGGTGGCCATTTTCCGCTCCTTGGTGGGCCTGTCAGTGGTGCGCATCCGCTCAATGCGGCGCTCCATGTTGATGGCCCGCTTGTACTGCTTGTCGTTGCCCTTGAACGCCCACAGGCGCATCTGCTCCGCCGCGGCCTCCAGCTGGGCGATTTTCGCCTGCTCCTTCTCGTACTGCTTCAGGCGTTCCTGATACCGCCGCTCTTTTTCCTCCACGTAGAAGGAGTAGTTGCCGGAATAAAGTTCCGCCCTGCCGTCCTGGATTTCCGCCACCCGGCGCACCACCTTGTCCAGGAACCAGCGGTCATGGGAGATGGCCAGCACCGTGCCCTTGAACCGCTCCAGGTAGCCTTCCAGCCATTCGGTGGCATTCAAATCCAGGTGGTTTGTAGGCTCGTCCAGCAGGAGGATGTCGGTATCCTCCAAAATGAGCCTTGCCAGGTTGATGCGGGTCTTTTCCCCGCCGGACAGGGCGTCAAAGGGCCGGGAGCGCATATCCGCCCCGATGCCAAGGCCGTTGCAGACTTTATTGAGCCGCGTCTCGGTGTCGTAGCCGCCCCCCAGCTCAAAGGCGGCGGTGAGCTTGTCGTACCGGGCCATCACCTGAGGGTCGTCCCCCTCCGCCATTTTCGCGGCCAGGTCCGCCAGCTCCGCCTCCATGGCGCGGAGGGGGGCGAAAGCGGTGTCCAGCACATCCCGCACGGTGTAGCCCCCGGGGTAGACCGGGATCTGGGAGATCAGCCCCAGACGCTTGCCGGGGGCGATGGTGACGGTCCCCTCGTCCGGGTCCACCTGCCCGGTCATCATGCGGAAAATGGTGGTCTTGCCCGCGCCGTTCCGGCCCAGCAGGCCCACACGCTCCCCCTCGTCGATCTGGAGGGAGAAACCGTCCAATATCCGTTTGCCGACCTCGAACTCCTTGACGAGGCCGGTCAGCTGTATGTCAATCATGGGTAAATTTTCTCCTTATCAAGCCTGGCCCAGCCGCACGAAATACGCCCCTGCGGGCGCCTTTTCCGTGCGCCGGCCAATCGCTCCCGCGCAAAGGCATCATTCCGGCACGTTTGCCAGCAGGAAGTCCACGATCTTCTCAAAGGCCATGGAGCGGGACGCCTTCACCAGAATGGTGGCCCCGGCCCGCACCTCCCGGGACAGGGCGTTCCTCGCGTCGTCCAGGGTGGGGTAGTAGTCCGACTGCTCCAGCCCCGCCTCCCTGGCCCCCTCGGCCATGAACCGGGCCTGGTCGCCCACGGCGATGAGGCGGTCCGCCCCGGACTGGGCGAAATAGCCTCCCACCGCCCGGTGGAACTGCTCAGAGCCTGTGCCCAGCTCCTTCATATCCCCCACTACGGCCACCTTCCGGCGCTTCTGGCCCGCGTCGCCCAGCACCGCCGCCGCCGCCCGCATGGACTGGGGGTTGGCGTTATAGGCGTCGTTCAGAATCACGATGTCCCCCTTACAGCGGACGATATTCATCCGCATTTTGGTGGGCAGGAACGCGCCGATGCCCCGTACGATCTCGTCGGGGGCCATGCCCAGCGCCTCCCCCACGGCGGCGGCCATCAGGGTGGGGTAGATCATATGACGGCCCAGGGCGGGTATCTCCGCCTCAAACTGACTGCGGGGGGTCTTGATCCGGCAGTCCAGATGGGCCGCGCCGTCGCTGTTCAGATCCCAGGCGGTGTAGTCCAGCCCCTCGCCGCCCCCCACGAACACGGCGCGCTGGGACAGCGTTCCCCGGAGCGTGGCCAGCATGGGATCGTCCCCGTTGAGCACCGCCAGACCGTCCTGCTTCAAATGGGGGAAGATCTCGCACTTCGCCTTGAAAATGTTCTCCCGGCTCCCCAGGTTTTCAATGTGGGCGTCTCCAATGTTGGTGATGACCGCCATATCCGGCTCCACCAGACGGCCCAGGCCGTCGATCTCCCCGGCGCGGTCCATCCCCATCTCCACCACGCATACCTCATGCTTTTTTTCCAGCTCCAGCAGGGTGAGGGGTACGCCGATGTCGTTGTTGAAATTGCCCTCGGTCTTGTGGACGCAGAATTTAGCCCCCAGCACCGCCGCCGTCATGTCCTTGGTCGTGGTCTTGCCCACCGAGCCGGTGATGGCCACAAACGGGATGGGGAACTGCCCCTTGTAATACCGGGCCAGCTCCCACAAGGCCCGCTGGGTGGAGCGCACCTTGACATAAAATTTGTCCGGCCGGTAGCTCTCCCGCTCCCGGGCGGTAAAGCAGCCCGCCGCTCCCGCCTCCAGGGCGGTGTTGATAAAGGAATGGCCGTCAAACCGCTCCCCCTCCAGCGGGATGAACAGGCACCCCGGGCCGATGCTCCGGCTGTCGGTGCTCACACCGGCCACCGCCGCGTCCAAATTGTCAAATTCCCCCAGCAGGGTGCCGTTTACCGCTTCCAAAAGCTGTCTCAGTGTCAATGCCTCCATAATGGCGCTCCTCTCTCTCGCTTTTTCCCCGCGGGCCAGGAGGGGCCTGCCCCTCCCCCGCGGTTTATTTCCCGGCTTTCCGGGCGCTCAGGGATGCTTCAATAATGCGTTCGCACAGCTCGCCGTAGCCGATGCCCACCGCCGCCGCCTCCTGGGGCAGGAGGCTGGTGGGGGTCATGCCCGGCAGGGTGTTGATCTCCAGAAACCAGGGGGTGCCATCCTCGGCAACGATGAAATCCGCCCGGGAGTACACCGACAGGTCCAGCGCCCGGAACACGGTGAGCGCCGCCTCCCCCAGGCGCTTTTCCCACTCCGCCGGGATGGGGGCGGGGGTGATCTCCTCCGCCGCGCCGGGCTGGTACTTGTTCTCGTAGTCGTAAAAGCCCTCCCTGGGGATGATCTCAATGGAGGGCAGGGCTTTATCCTCCAGAATACCCACCTGGATCTCCCGCCCCGGGATGTACTGCTCCACCACGCACACGCCGCCGAAAGCCAGACCGTCCGTCAGGGCGGCGGACAGGGCGTCCCGCTCCCGGACGATGGACACGCCGATGGACGAGCCCGAGGCCACCGGCTTCACCACGCAGGGCGGTTCCAGACGCTCCGTCAGGGCGGGTATGTCCTCCAACCCGTAGCGCACCAGCTCCCACTTCGGGGTGGCCACCCCCAGCGGGGCCACCAGCTTTTTGGTCAGGTCCTTATCCATGGCGATGGCGCTGCCCAGATGGCCCGCGCCGGTATAGGGGATGCCCAGCAGGTCCAGCGCGGCCTGCACCCGGCCGTCCTCCCCGCAGGCGCCGTGGAGGGCCAGGAACACCGCGTCCGCCATGCGGCACAGCGCCAGCACGCCGGGGCCGAACTGGCCGTCCCCCTCCCCCACACGGGACGCCTTGACGGCCTCCAGGTCGGGGGCCTGCCGCCCAATGCGGGTCAGCTCCTCCGGGATGGGGGCGGAAAACAGGCGCTCCGGGGCCTGCTGCGCGCCCAGATACATATCGATCAGCGCCGCCTCATGCCCCCGCTCCCGCAGTGCGGCGCACACCTTACAGCCGCTGGACAGGGACACATTCCGCTCGGGGCTGAGCCCGCCCGCCAAAACTACGATTTTCATGTCAGCTCTCCTTATCGATCAAGGGTTGTTTCCCTCTTATTTTATGCTGGAATGTAAATTATACCACAACAGGAAACGGGAAACAAGTGCCCGAACCCCGGTTTTTGCCTTGCCAAAGTCCGCCCGGTGTGATATGATTTGCATTGAAAATCAGGCAAATCCCGGGGCCGCGCAACGGCTCCGCTGATGAGGTGAGCACAATGTCAACCTGTTCCCAGCTTTTGGCCGCCCTGAAGGACGGCGCCCACAACCAGGCCCTTGCCGCCCTCTACGCCCTGGACGGCAGTCCCCAGCGGCTGGACGCGGCCCGGGCCCGGGCCGTCCGCACCACCGAGGCCTTCGCCGCCCAATACGGGGCAGACGCGGAGGGCGCGGCCCTGTTCAGCGGCCCGGGCCGCACCGAGATCGGCGGCAACCATACCGACCACCAGCACGGCCGGGTGCTGTGCGGCAGCGTGGACCTGGATATGCTGGCCTGCGCCGCCCCCAACGGGCTGAACGCGGTGCGCATCGTCTCCGAGGGCTATCCCGCGCTGGAAATCTCCCTGGACGACCTGGCCCCCAAGAAGGGGGAGGAGAACACCTCCGCCGCCCTGGTACGGGGGGTTGCGGCCCGCATTGCGGAATTGGGGTACAAGCTGTCCGGCTTCGACGCCTGCGCCTGCTCCACGGTGCTGTCCGGCTCGGGGCTGTCCTCCTCCGCCGCCTATGAGACGCTGGTGGGCAATATCTTCAACCACTTCTGCTGCGGGGACAGGCTGGACCCCGTCACCATCGCCAAGATCGGCCAGTACGCCGAAAACGTCTATTTTGGCAAGCCCTGCGGCCTGATGGACCAGATGGGCTCCTCCGTGGGGGGCGCGGTGTTCATTGACTTCAACGACCCCGCCGAGCCGGTGGTGAAGCGGGTGGACTACGACTTCAGCAAATCCGGCTACGCCCTGTGCATTGTGGACACCGGCTCCAGCCACGGCGATTTGACCGACGACTACGCCGCCGTCACCCGGGAGATGGGGGCGGTTGCCGCCCACTTCGGCAAGTCCGTCCTGCGGGACGTGTCCGTGACGGACTTCCGCGCCGCCATCCCCGCCCTGCGGGAGGAGTGCGGCGACCGGGCGGTGCTCCGGGCCATGCATTTCTATGATGATGACCGCAGGGCAGAGCTGGAGGCCGCGGCCCTCCAGAACGGGGACTTTGACTTCTTCCTGACCCTGGTGGATCAGTCCGGGCTGTCCTCCGCCCTCCACCTGCAAAATACCTGGTCTGTCCATGACACCAGACAGCAGGCCATCCCCCTGGCCCTGGCGGAGGCCAAGCGCCTGCTGGACACAGGTGCGGCCCGGGTCCATGGCGGCGGCTTCGCGGGCACCATCCAGGCCTGGGTGCCCAACGGCGATCTGGCGCAGTTCAAGGCCGGGATGGAAGCCCTGTTCGGCGAAAACAAGTGCCACATCCTGCACATCCGTCCCCAGGGCGGATGCGTGGTGGCCGAATAAATCTGGGAGGGAATTACAATGATCGATACTGCTGTGGCCAAGCTGGCGGATTACGCCGCCAGCACGGGCCTGATCGAGAAATGTGAGCGCATCTGGGCCATTAACACAATACTGGACGTATTAAAGCTGGACAGTTATACAGAACCGGAGCGCACCTGGGACCCGAACCGCGTGGAGCTGGCCCCGGTGCTGGAGGAGCTGCTGGACGATGCCCACCAGCGGGGCATACTGGCGGAGGACTCCGTGGCCTACCGGGACCTGTTCGACACCGAAATCATGGGACGGCTCACCCCCCGGCCCGCACAGGTCATCCATCGGTTCAAGGCCCTGTATCAGGAGTCCCCCAAAAAGGCTACCGACTGGTACTATGAATTCAGCCAGTCCACCAACTACATCCGCCGGGACCGCATTGCCAGGGATGTGCAGTGGAAGTCCCCCACGGAATACGGTGAGCTGGACATCACCATCAACCTGTCCAAGCCGGAAAAAGACCCCAAGGCCATCGCGGCGGCGAAAAACCTGCCCGCCTCCGCCTATCCCCGGTGCCAGCTGTGCGCCGAGAACGAGGGCTACGCGGGCCGGGTGAACCACCCGGCCCGGCAGAACCACCGCGTCGTCCCCATCACCATCAATGATTCGCCCTGGTTTTTGCAGTATTCCCCCTACGTCTATTATAATGAGCACTGTATCTGCTTCAACAGCGCCCATGTCCCCATGAAAATCGACCGGGCGTGCTTCGGCAAGCTGCTGGATTTCGTCCGGCAGTTCCCCCACTACTTTGTGGGCTCCAACGCCGATCTGCCCATTGTGGGCGGCTCCATTCTGGCCCACGACCATTTCCAGGGCGGGCGGTACGAGTTCGCCATGGCCAAGGCCCCGGTGGAGGCCCCCTTCACCTTCCCCGGCTTTGAGGACGTGGAGGCAGGCATCGTGAAATGGCCTATGTCGGTGGTGCGGATTGCCTCAAAAAATGCGCCGCGGCTGGTGGAGCTGGCAGACCGGATCCTGACCGCGTGGCGGGGCTACACCGACGAGGACGCCTTCATCTATGCTGAGACGGACGGCGAGCCCCACAACACCATTACCCCCATCGCCCGGATGCGGGACGGGAAGTTTGAGCTGGATTTGGTTCTGCGCAACAACATCACCACCGGGGAGCACCCCTTGGGGGTATACCACCCCCACGCCGAGCTGCACCACATCAAGAAGGAGAACATCGGCCTCATTGAGGTGATGGGGCTGGCTGTGCTCCCGGCGCGGCTGAAGGAGGAACTGGCCGCGGTGGCGGACGCGCTGGCCGGCGGGAAGGACCTGCGCACAGACGGGCTGACCGACAAACACGCCGATTGGGCGGAGGGCTTTGCGCCCAATTACACCATCACGGCGGACAACGCGCTGGATATCGTGAAAAAGGAAACCGGCCTTGTATTCGCCAGGGTGCTGGAGCACTGCGGCGTGTACCCCCGCACCCAGACAGGCCGGGAGGCTTTTCTGCGGTTCCTGAACACCATATAAAGTATGGTCCTCCCGCCCAAAGGGCGGGAGGACGTATTACGGGGAGGAATTTTTGTGAAGAAATTTACCATCGGGCCCAACGATGCGGGCCAGCGGCTGGACCGCTGGCTGACCAAGGCCGTCCCCCTCCTCCCCGCCCCTCTGGCCCAGAAATATATCCGGCTCAAGCGGGTGAAGCGCAACGGCAGGGGCGCAAAGCGGGACGCGCGGCTGGAGCCGGGAGACGTGCTCCAGCTCTACATCAGCGACGAGTTTTTTGACGCGCCCTCCCCGGACAACGCCTTTCTCCGGGTGGATAAGCCCCGGCTGGATATTTTGTACGAGGATGAGCATCTCCTTCTGCTGAACAAGCGCCCGGGCATGGTGGTCCATCCGGATGACAGGGAGCAGGTGAACACCCTCATCACCCACGTCCAGGCGTACCTGTACCAGAAAAAGGAGTGGTCGCCCTACCGGGAAAATTCCTTTGCCCCCGCGCTGTGCAACCGCATCGACCGCAACACCGGGGGAATCGTGATCGCCGCCAAAACCGCCGAGGCCCTGCGGGTGATGAACCAGAAGATCCGGGACCGGGAACTGCAAAAGCTGTACCTGTGCGTCATCCACGGGACAATGGAGCCAAAAGAGGGACAGCTGAAGGGCTGCATTTTGAAGGACGGGAACCGGGCCCAGGTCAGGGTATACGACAAACCCGTCCCCGGCGGCAAAACGGCGGTGACGCTGTACCGCACGCTGAAAACAAGGGCTGGGCTGTCGCTGGTGGAGTGCGACCTGATCACCGGGCGCACCCACCAGATCCGCGCCCAGTTCGCCGCCGCGGGCCATCCCCTTCTGGGGGACGGCAAGTACGGCCGGGAACGGGACAACAAGCGGTACGGCCGACGGTTCCAGGCCCTGTATTCCTACAAGCTCCGGTTCGCGTTCACCACGGACGCGGGATGCCTGGAGCATCTGAACGGCCGGGAATGGACGGTGGAGGACGTGGACTTCGCGGCAGAATACTTTCCGGAAGGGTGAGCATCCATGGCCTATCATATCTTCAATCTGCGGGACCACGGCCCATGGCTGGACCGCGCGGCGGCTTGGTTCCACGACAAATGGGGCATCCCGCTGGAGGCCTACCGGGAGAGCATGGCCCAATGCCTAAAAAAGGAGGGGGCCGTGCCCCAGTGGTACATCGCGGTGCGCGATGAGGAGATCATCGGCGGCTTGGGCGTCATCGAAAACGACTTCCATGACCGGAAGGACCTCTCCCCCAACGTGTGCGCCGTCTATGTGGAGGAGGCGTACCGCTGCCAGGGCGCTGCGGGGGCGCTTTTGACCCGCGCCTGTGAGGACATGGCGGACATGGGGGTGGCTACCCTCTACCTGCTTACCGATCACACATCTTTTTATGAACGGTACGGCTGGCAGTTCCTGTGCATGGTCCGGGGGGACGGGGGCCAGGAGCCGTCCCGGATGTACGTCCGCCGCCGGGAACCGTGAAGCGGAACGGCAAGGTCCATCCCCTGCCGTTCCGCCGCCGTCTTTTTATATCAGGTTATGCCGTCAATCGGCCTCCGCAAAGCCCGCCACCCCAAAGGAGGACGGCCCGCTGTGGGTGGTGATGACGCCTCCGGCCTTCACCCATATCACGTCCCGGAAACCGCAGCGCTGGGCGGATTCCTCCACCAGGGTGCGCAGCTCATCCGGGAAACCCGGCGTCCAGACCAGCCACAGTTCGTCCCGCTCCAGGCGCTCCTGGGCGGCAAATTCCTCCACCAGCCGGGGGGCCAGCCTGGCTATCCTGCCCCGGGGCTTTTTGGTGGCCACCAGCCTGCCGTCCAGCAGCTCGATCCGGGGATGGATGCCCAGCAGCTTCCCGCACAGCGCCACCGCGTTGCTCACACGGCCCCCCGCCCGCAGGTATTCCAGCTCGTCAGGGATGAAGCACAGCCGGGAACGGCGGATCAGCTCCTCCGCCGCCGGGACGGCCTGCTCGATGCCCCAGTCCGGATGCTCCTCCAGCAGGCGGGCCACGCGGACCACAATGGCGCACTGGGCCGCCGTCACCACCTTGGTGTCCAGACTGGTGACATAATCCCGCCCCTCCGCCGCGATCTGGGCGCTCTGGTAGGAGCAGATCTCCTCTGAGGGGAACGCTCCGTCGTCCCGGGTGCCGTCCCCAAAGGAGACGTGCATGGGGACAATGTAAATGCCGTACTGCCGCGCCGGCTCAGGGACACCGCCGCAGCGTCCAGGCTGCTCTATGGGGGAGCTGATGATCCCGGTCTACACGCCGGGGGGCACGGGGCAGGCCGGTCCCAGGAGAGCATTTGTCAGGAGGGATTACACCAAAAAGATGAAAGCCCCCGATAAAATGGAAGGTATCACTGCGCCTTTTGAAAATGTTTATATGCCAGCACACCAACAGGAAGGAAATACGCACACCAGCCTAATAGGGCAATCGTTCCTCCGTTTCCGGCTTCTCCGCCTGCCATACCTGTGAACATTCCTGTCATCGGCATAATAAAACAGCTGATAAAGAAGACCCCGTGCACCATCATCAAGTATTTCAGCCACTTGTCCATTTGGGAATTCGGGTTGATAGAAAGGCCGATGAAAAATGTGGAGAGAGCCATCATTCCGTAACCAAGCAAATCATAATTGAACAGCAGGCCGCCATGCTGGAAATCCAATATTTGGATGGCTTGCTCATTCAAATCCTCCAATCGGACGCTCGTTGTCTGGGCGAAATATACCAAAAAAATCAATACTGCATAGATAACGCCAATAGCAACACCGACATTGGCAGGAACCCGTCGGTTCTCGTAACTTTCATATTGAAATCCCACTGCCATCATAATGTATCCCAGAGGCAAAAACATACACACGAAGTATGAACCGAATGAAAAATCAGCAATCATACATACAGCAAAAAGAAAAACTGTGATGGTGACAATCGCCGCACCGATTTGAGGAATTGTTCTGTTCATCATTTTCCCTCCACCAATCAGGATTTGTCGAATTGGCGCAAGTCAAGTGTATCACAATTGCAAGCGGCTATCAACCCCTATTTATAGATACTGACCGCTGTACCAGCAGCAAACAATGCCCCGGTATATACCCGGCGCGGCTTCACGGACGGCGCCAGCCTGGACGGGCACAGAAAGCGCCCGGCGGCTCCCACGAACCGCCGGGCGCTTTTGTCTGGACGCTTACAGGCCGGTGCCTGTTTCCGTACAGGTCCATTTCCCGTCAACGAGGCGCATAATGCCCACCCGCATGAACATCTGCGCCCCCTCCGGAGCGTCATTGCCGGTGTAGTCGACCGTATTTCCGGCGATCAAATAGTTTCTTGCGTTCTCGTTTTCCGCAACGAATACCAGGCTGTAGCCAAACGCGAACCAGGTCCTGCCGAAGTCCGCCCCCGCGAGGCCATAGCTCTGGGCAAAGGCGTCCAGCTCCTCCTCCGTCATCCAGCTGAGCCAGCTGGTATCAATATCCTGCCCTCTGACGTAGGTGCAGGCGAACTCGCTTCCGGCGGTGCATTTGGTCAAGGCCCCCTCGTTGCCGTCGATCCATTCCCGGACAACCTCATCCCGGCTCTGCCCCCGGTCCGGAACCGTGGTAATCCGCAAATTGTCCAATTCTGTCTGGTCAAACCAGTCCCGCAGGAACTCAAAGGTACCGGGATTCATGATAAAGGTGCCCAGCGGCGGTTCTTCGCCGTACAGGGATTTGGCCTGATACCACTTCATCTCATTGTCAACGGTGCGCACCGCCACCAGCGGCAAGCCCTCGTACACGGTGACGCAGGCGGAGCTGGCCGAACCAGAGGGGGCGAGCATCAGGGATACGCCGCTGCCCTGCTCCATCAGCGCGGCGGCCTGCTCTTGGGTCAGTTTCTCCCAGCCAAATTGGCTGGAGAAATAGACCAGCCTCTGGGACCAGTAATCATCGGGAGGCGTGTCGATGTTCAAGCTCACGCTTTCCGCTCCACCGGGCTGATACAGCACCATGCTGGTGCCGGGGGCGCAGGCGATTTCATCCATCACCGCGTTGATGGTCCGTACGATTCCCTCCACATCCGCCGGGTCAAAGGGCTCCACGCCCTCGGTGTTCAGCACCTGCCGCTCCGCATAGGCCCGGATGGCGTCAAAGGCTTTGCGGAAGGGCTCCTCGTCCTCCGGCGCGTACCAACGCACATCGGTGGCAAAGGAGAGCACAAAATAGGTATCGCCGCTGCGGGCAAAGCACTCCCAGCCGCTATTGTCCCGGCCAATGTGATCTTGAAATTCCCCTTGAGATATCTGGGTCACGTTCACAAGCCAGCCAAGCCCGGGGTCCAATTCCGCCCACTCAGGCCGGTTCATGGTATAGCCCACGGCCACGCCGCCGTCTATGGCCGCATCGACCGTACTGCTCACAACATCCGCCCGCAATTCCTCCGGCACATCTAAAAGGCGCTGCTGAAGGTCTTCCGCGGAAAGAGCGTCCCCCGAATCCTGGGTATTTTCAGGCCGCTGGGTTTCCCCCGGCCCCGCCGAAGCCTCCGGCGCGCCGGTGAAGGTACACCCCACCGCCAGCGCCAGAACCACCGTCAGAGCCAGCGCCGCCGCAATCACGGTTTTGGGTTTGCGGGCAATGAGCTGGATCCGTTCCCGCACCCGGCGTTTGCCGCCAGCCATGGTGGTGGCGGTTTGCAGCAGGGGCGTGCGCCCCGCCGCGATCATGTCCACCAGGGTGCGGCCATAGGACAAACGCTCCCACTCGCCCAGGCGGCGGATGGCCCCCTCGTCGCAGGCCAGTTCGCAGTCCTGCCGGGACAGAGCCGCCGCCCACCACACCAGCGGGTCAAACCAGTACACGCACAGGCAAAGGCACCGCGCCAGCGCCCACCAGTGATCCCGGTGGCGGTAATGGGTCAGCTCGTGGGCCAGCACATGGCGCAGGCGGTCCGGGTTTTCCAGCGCGGCGGGAGTGACGTAGACGGCGGGCCGCGCCGTCCCGCACAGGCAGGGCGAGGACAATGCGCCGGACACATACACCGGCAGCGGGCAGTCCGCCTCCACCGGCTGTGCGTCCCTCAGCCTCCGCCGCAGACGCAGATTCACCAGCAGGAACCACGCCGCCGCCACCGCCGCGCCGCCCAGCCACACCGGGCGGGCATATTTTGCCGCCAGCTCCGCCAGCGTGGGGCCGCGCATCAGCTCCCGGGCCTGGCTGTCGATTGCCATGAGGTCGCCGGGGGTGAGGGCGGCTTCCTCCACCCCCTGACGGCGGTATTCCTCCAGCACCTCCGCCCGGGCGCTGTCGTAGGATTGGACGGGGATGGACGTCTGTCCAACGGCCTCCACGATCCGGGCCGGCTCCGACCCCCTGCCCAGCAGGGCCAGGGCGCTGTAGGCGCTGTCCACAAAATTCACCGGGATCAGCAGCCGCAGCACCACCGCCAGCCACAGGGCGTACTGCACCCGTGGGTCCACCCTCCCCCGGAGCAGGGGCCGCAGAACGGCAATCATCACAATGAGAATGGACGATGTGATCAGAACAGCTTTCATTTTGATTCCTCCTCCGCCTTGTCCAAAATGGCGTACAGCTCGTCAATGTCCGCCCGGGTCAGGCTGCTGCGCTCCACCAGGGAGCTGACCAGCAGGCCCACGCTGCCGTGGAACGCCCGCTCCAGCAGGCTGTCCGTCTCCGCCGCCGCCGCGTCCTCCCGGGCCAGCGCCGCTTGGAATATTTTCGTCCGTCCGGACGTCTCGTGGTCCACCAGGCCCTTTTCCTCCAGCCGCCGCACCATGGTGGTGACGGTGCTCTTGGCCCAGCCCGCGCTGTCCTTCAGCGCCCGCACCAGCTCCATCAGGGTTTTGGGGCCCGACCAAAGGCACTCCATCACCCGCCATTCGCTGGGGGACAGCAGATTGCGTCTTTCTTCCATATCCGCACATCCTTTCTGTGATTTCACGCTTGGTTTACCTTTGTAAGCCTATTATAGCAAAAAGGACTACTCTTGTCAACCAATTTTTCAAAATGGTCCCTGGGTCTGTTGACAAGGGGGGGCGGAATACAGTACAATTCAAATCGCACACAAGATGTGACGACAACAAGGGAAAAGGCGGTGGACGGCTGACATGAATCGTGATTTGACCAAAGGCCCGGTAATGGCCTCCATGCTGGCCTTTGCCGTCCCAATGATCCTGGGGGACCTGCTCCAGCAGTGCTACAACATCGCGGACACCCTGATCGTGGGGCGGTATCTGGGCAAAAACGCCCTGGCGGCGGTGGGCTCCTCCTTCACGCTGATGACCTTCCTCACCTCCATCCTGCTGGGGCTGTGCATGGGGAGCGGGGCGGTGTTCTCCATCCGCTTCGGCCAGCGGGACGAGGACGGCCTGCGGGAGGGCGCCCACGCCTCTTTCGTGCTCATCGCGGGGCTGACTGTGGCACTGAACGCCGGGGCGTTCCTCTGCCTGGACTGGATCCGGGTATTCCTCCGGGTGCCGGACGAGGTCTGGGGCATGATGCGGGAGTATCTGGCGGTGATCTTCTGCGGCATCGCCGCCACCTTCCTCTATAATTACTTCGCCTCCTTCCTCCGGGCGGTGGGCAATTCCGTGGTTCCGCTGGCGTTCCTGGCGGTGTCCGCCGGGCTGAACATCGCCCTGGATCTGTGGTTCGTGCTGGGCCTGCGCCGGGGCGCGGCGGGGGCGGCGGAGGCCACCGTCATTGCCCAGTACGTCTCCGGCCTGGGCATCGCCGCTTATACGCTGGCCAAGCACCCGGAACTGCGGCCCGCGAAGGGACAGTTCCGGCTCCGTTGGTTCCGGGTGCGGGAGATCGCCGGGTTTTCCATCCTCACCTGCGTCCAGCAGTCGGTGATGAACCTGGGCATCCTGCTGGTGCAGGGCCTGGTGAACAGCTTCGGCCCCACAGTAATGGCGGCGTTCGCGGCGGCGGTGAAGATCGACGCCTTTGCCTATATGCCGGTTCAGGACTTCGGCAACGCCTTTTCCACCTTCATCGCCCAGAACTACGGGGCCAGGCAGGAAACGCGCATCCGCGCCGGACTGCACGGGGCGGTGGCGGCTTCCATGGCGTTCTGCCTTGTGGTGTCCGCCCTGGTATTCGCCTTCGCCCGGCCCCTCATGGGCCTGTTTGTGGAGGCCAAAGAGGCGGAAACCATTCTGGAAGGGGTGCGCTATCTGCGCATTGAGGGCGCGTTCTACTGCGGCATCGGCTGTCTGTTCCTGCTGTACGGGCTGTACCGCGCCCTGGGCAGGCCGGGTATGTCGGTGGTGCTGACGGTGGTCTCCCTGGGCACACGGGTGGCGCTGGCCCATATCCTGTCCGCCGTCCCCGCCATCGGGGTGGCAGGCATCTGGTGGTCGGTGCCCATCGGCTGGCTGCTGGCGGATCTGGCCGGGCTGGGGTATTACCTTGTCCGGCAGAAAAAGCTGTTTGTCTGGCCGGATATACCGGAATAACAAAACGACGCATGGAAACGCTCCATGCGCCGTTTTCTTTTTCCGGGAAATGATTACCGGACCGCGTACTGGTAGGTTTCACCGCCCACGGTAATATACACCACCAGAGATTCCTCCGCGTTTTCCACCTCGGTGGGTATCTCAATGGGCAGGCACTGCGTTTTTTCCGCCAGCGGCGCGATGCTGTCCTCGCCAACAAAGAAGCTCTCCGCTTCATACTTGTACTTATCGTTGTACATGGCGTAGGCCGTGTACATCTTATCGCCGCTGTCCCAGGTATCCAATTCCTCGGTGGCGATATTCTTGACCGCAGCGTCAATGATGATCAGCGTGTTGCCCTCGCTGGCCTCCTTGACCCGGCTGGAGTGGGACCCGGTTGAGACCGAGCATTCGCTGGAAATGGTGACGCTGTTAAATGTAATTTCGCAGTCATCCGTGGCGTACATCTCCCCAATGGCGAGCTCCTTGGCGGGCTCGGGAGTGGGTTCCGGCGTAGGCTCGGGGGTGGGCTCCGGCGTAGGCTCTGCGCCGTCCTGGCCCTGGGTCTGCTCAGGGGGCGCACTGTTCCCGCCCTCGGACGCGTTCCCGCAGGACGCCAGCGAAAACACCAGGGCCGCCGCAAGCATAAGCGATAGCAATCTTTTCATGTTGTCAACCTCCGTTTGATTTTGTCGGCAAAAATGCTGCCGCAACGATAATAGCATATCAGAGCGATCAAAACAATTACTTGGCTGCATAGTATCATCAGGCGAGGTATATCAACGCCAGATCCCCCCGGGCGGCGGGCTGTTTTCCACCTTACTGTCACAATTTTCACAATGTTTTTCCGAAATTCCTATTGCTTTTTGTAATTTTTGTGCTATGCTAAGAATAGCTTAGGGCGAACGCCCATCAGGAGGTTTCCCGATGAATTTAAAAGAAGTCCGCGATATCCTGCACGCAGAGGTGCTGTGCGGCGGGGATATGCTCGACACCGAGGTCCGCTCCGCCTGCGGCAGCGACTTCATGAGCGACGTGCTGGCCTACGTGAAAAACCAGGCCCTGCTGCTCACCGGGCTGGTCAATCCCCAGGTGGTGCGCACCGCCGAGATGATGGACATGAAGTGCATCGTCTTTGTCCGGGGCAAGCAGCCCGACGGCGGCATTCTGGCCCTGGCCGAGGACAGGCAGCTGGTGGTCATGACCACCAAGGAACGGATGTACAACGCCTGCGGCCTGCTGTACATCAACGGGCTGCGGGATTGAGCGCCATGGACGAGAAAATCACAATGACCTACCAGGTGGAGGGCGGCGACCTCACCCACGCAGGCGAGGCGTCCTCCGCGGTCAAGCAGTCCCTGCGGAAGCTGGGGCTGGACACCAGCGTCATCCGCCGGGTGTCGGTGTGTATGTATGAGGGCGAGATCAATATGGTCATACACGCCAACGGCGGCGCCGCCCGGGTGGAGGTGGGGCTGGACGACATCACCATCATCCTCACCGACAGGGGCCCCGGCATCCCCGACATCGAAAAGGCCATGCAGGCGGGCTGGACCACCGCCGCCGATTCGGTGCGGGATCTGGGCTTCGGCGCCGGCATGGGCCTGCCCAACATGAAAAAATACAGCGACGAGATGACGGTGGAGTCCGTCCTCGGCGTGGGCACCACCGTCACCATGGTGGTGCGCATCGAATGACGCGGAAGCGTCAGTTAGGAGGTATCCGGAATGCGCCATTCCGTCGCCCTCAATATCAAGAAATGCCGGGGCTGTACCACCTGCATCAAAAGCTGCCCCACCGAAGCCGTCCGCGTGCGCAGCGGCAAGGCCACCATCCTGCCCAACCGCTGCATTGACTGCGGCACCTGCGTCCAGGTGTGCCCCCACCAGGCGGTGCAGTCCCGGTGCTGTGATTTCTATATGCTCCAGCGGTTCCAGTACAATATCGCCGTCCCGGACCCCGCCCTCTACGGACAGTTCCACCATCTGGACAACATCGACATCATCCTCAACGGCCTGCTGTCCATCGGCTTTGACGACGTGTACGAATCCGCCGCAGCCGCGGAGCTCCTGGCGGACTGCCTGGACCACCGCACCGGGGACGGCACCCTGAAGCCGGAAATCTCCCCCGTCTGTCCGGCGGTGGTGCGGCTGATCTGCATCCGCTTCCCGGACCTGCTGGGCCACATCGCCCCGGTGATCACCCCTCTGGAGCTGGCCGCCATCCTGGCCCGGAGAAAGGCGTCGGAGGCCACCGGCCTGTCCCCCGACCAGATCGGCGTGTTCACCATCGTCCCCTGCACCTCCCAGGTCACCGCCGCCTCCAGCCCCGAGGGGCTGAAGCGCCAGGTGGTGGACGGGGCGTTCGCCGTCAAGGACATCTACCTGGCCCTGCTGGAGCCCATGCGCCAGCTTGATTCGGACCGCCTGAAGCCCATGGCGGCGGGAGCCGCCGGGGTGAGCTGGGCCTTTGCCGGGGGAGAGGCCCTGTCCCGCCGGGACAAGAACTACATCGCCGTGGACGGCATTCAGAATGTGATCAAAATGCTGGAGGAAATTGAGGACGGACGTATGCCCGAGGCAGACTTCATCGAGCTGCGGGCCTGCACCCAGGGGTGCCTGGGCGGCTGTCTCAACGTGGAAAACCCCTTCACCGCCAAAATGCGGCTGAAAAGCCTCATGTCCGGCCTCTCCCCCGTCCGGCCCCGGTCGGCGGACCGGGAGGAGGTCAGCGACATCCTGGACTACACCAAAAAGCCGGAATTTCTGCCCACCTTCCAGCTGGACCCCAACCGCCGCCGGGCCATGGAGAAAATGCGGGCCATCCAGAAGCTGGAGGAGCAGCTCCCCGGCCTGCGGTGCGGCTCCTGCGGCGCGCCCTCCTGCCGGGCCTTCGCCGAGGACGTGGTGATGGGCCGGGCCAGCGAGGACGACTGCATTTTCAAGGTGCGGGAGCGGATGCAGCACATGGCAGGCAAGACGGGAGCGGACGACTACCTCCCCGCCCCCTTCCGCCGCCGTCTGGACGATGCCTACAGCGGGCTGCCGCCCTTGCTCGACGACAAATAAAAAGCGGTGATGAACATGACGGTACAACAGCTGACCGACGCACTTTCCCTCACAATATTCAGCCTGGAGGAGCCGGACCGGCCCGTGACGGGGGGCTACTGCGGCGACCTGCTCAGCTGGGTGATGGGCCGCGCCCCGGCGGACGGCGCGTGGCTCACCATCATGAGCAATGTGAACGTGGCGGCGGTGGCCGCGCTGGCGGACACCGCCTGTGTGATTCTGGCGGAGGGGGTGGCCCCGGACCCGCCCCTGCTGGACAAGGCAAAGGCCCAGGGCATCAACCTTTTGGGGACGGATCTGTCCGTGTATGGCTGCGCCCTCCGGCTGGGCCGGCTGGGCGTGGGGACGGATGCGTGATGGAGCGGCTGTCCTTTGACCTGCACCTCCACTCCTGCCTGTCCCCCTGCGGCGGGGAGGACAATACCCCCGCCGCCCTGGCCGGTATGTGCGCCCTGGCCGGTATCAACGTGGTCGCCCTCACCGACCACAACACCTGCGGCAGCTGCGCCCCCTTCTGCCGGGCGGCGGAATACTACGGCGTGCTGGCCCTGCCGGGGATGGAGCTGACCTGCGCGGAGGAGGCCCACGTGGTCTGCCTCTTCCCCGACCTTGCGGCGGCGGAGGCTTTTGGAGCTCTGGTGCGGGAAAAACTGCCGCCCATCCAGAACAGGCCCGCTGTATTCGGCCCACAGATCTATATGGACGAGGAGGACCGGGTTCTGGGCGAGGAGACCGCTTTCCTGGCGGGAGCCGCCTCCATCGGCATCTATGAGGCGGCGGAGCTGGTCCGCTCCTTCGGCGGCGCGGCATACCCCGCCCACATCGACCGGGATTCCTTTTCCCTCCTGGCCAATCTGGGGCTCTGGGACCCGGCCATGGGCTTCCCTCTGGCGGAGGTGTCCCGGAACTGCCCCCCGGGGCTGTTTGAGCGCCCCGATCTGCGGGGCGTCCCCCACTTCGACGGGAGCGACGCCCACTACCTGGACCAGATTCTGGACGCCCACCAGTATATGGACCTGCCGGAGCGCTCCACCCGGGCGGTGCTGGACTGGATCCGGGCGGGAGGCCCAGGTCCGGATTGATTTTCCTGACAAATTTCCAGTAAAACCGTGCTGTTAGCTTGGACAAACCGGCACATTACATGATAGAATGTCTTGTCTGGGTACGTCTTCAAAAAAGTATTGCCCAGACTCTTTCTTATCATTGAGCGCGGAACCAGGGCCCGGCGCACCTTGCCCCGCCCTATTCATTATGTAAAGAAACAAGGAGGAAGCGAAATGCCTAACTGTAAAACCGCGGTGCCCTACCGGGGCGCCCCAGAACAGGAGGAACGCCTGCACCAGGTCATCGAGGCCCACAAGGGACAGCCCGGCGCTACCATGCCGGTGCTCCAGGCCGCGCAGGAGATCTTCGGCTATCTGCCCGAGGAGGTCCAGATCATGGTAGCCGAGGGGCTGGACATCCCCCTGTCCGAGGTCTATGGCGTAGCCAGCTTTTATTCGTTCTTCACCCTCAATCCCAAGGGCAAGTACCAGATTTCCGTCTGCCTGGGCACCGCCTGCTACGTCAAGGGCGCGGCGGACGTGCTCAGCGCGGTGGAGAAAAAGCTGAACATCGCCCCCGGCGGCATCACCGGGGACGGGCTGTTCTCCCTGGACGCCTGCCGGTGCATCGGCGCCTGCGGCTTGGCCCCCGTCATGATGATCAACGACGACGTGTACGGCCGCCTCACCGCCGCCCAGGTGGGCCCCATCCTGGACGAATACATCAAAAAGGGATGAAAGAGCTTTCCCTGCATCTGCTGGACGTGGCTAAAAACTCCACGGCGGCGGGGGCGCGGAACGTCTCCATCACCCTGGAGGAGGGGGCGGACGGCTGGCTGGCCGTCACCATCGCTGACGACGGCCGGGGGATGTCACCGGAGTTCCTGGCCCAGGCCGCCGACCCCTTTACCACCACCCGCACCACCCGGAAGGTGGGGCTGGGCCTGCCGCTGCTGCGGCTGACGGCGGAGCAGACCGGCGGCTCGCTGGACATTCAGAGCACCCAGGGCGTGGGCACCACCCTCACCGCCCGCTTCCAGCGGCGGCATCTGGACTGCCCGCCCCTGGGCGATCTGGCCGGGACAGTGGCCCTGCTCATCCAGGGCAGTCCGGAGGTGGAGCTGGCCTACCGCCACACCACCCCCCGGGGGGAGGCGGCGCTGTCCACGGCGGAGCTGCGGGAAATTCTGGGCGGCATCCCCCTGTCCGAGCCGGAGGTGTTTGCCTGGATCCAGGAGTATCTCACGGAACAGGAAATCGAAACAGCGGTGGAGGCGGTTCCCTCCACCGGAATTGAAGGAGAGATCATATGAAAAGCTTGGAAGAACTGAAGGCCATCCGGGAAAAGATGAAGCGTCAGATGGACCTGCGGGACAATGACGAGAACAATATCCGGGTGGTGGTGGGCATGGCCACCTGCGGCATCGCCGCCGGGGCCCGCCCGGTGATGACCGCCTTTCTGGATGAGATCGAGCGCCGGGGCCTGTCCAACGTCACCGTGTCCCAGACGGGCTGCATCGGCGTGTGCCGGCTGGAGCCCATCGCCGAGGTATTCGTCCCCGGCGAGGAGAAGGTCACCTATGTCCGGCTGCGCCCCGAGATGATCCCCGCCATCGTGGAACAGCATCTGGTCAACCACAACGTGGTCCAGGACTATACCATCGGCGCCGCCGAATAACGGGAGGGAGGAATCACTTATGAGCCATATCCGAAGCCATATCATGGTGTGTACGGGCACCGGATGCACCTCCTCCGACAGTCCCAGGCTGATCACCGCCTTTGAGGAGGAGCTGAAGCTGGAGGGCATGGACCAGGAGGTCCGGGTGGTCAAGACGGGCTGCTTCGGCCTGTGCGCCATGGGCCCCATCGTCATGGTGTTCCCCGAGGGGGCGTGCTACACCCGGGTCACCGTGGACGACGTGAAGGAAATCGTGTCCGAGCACATCGTCAAGGGCCGCATCGTCAAGCGCCTGCTCCATGTGGACGGCGAGGAGGGCGAGGCCGTCACGTCGTTGGCGGACACCCAGTTCTATAAGCATCAGATGCGCATTGCCCTGCGCAACTGCGGCGTTATCAACCCCGAGTCCATCGACGAGTACATCGGCGCGGACGGCTATACCGCCCTGGAGCGCATCCTCACCGAGAAAACCCCGCCCCAGGAGATCATCGACGCGCTGAAGCAATCCGGCCTGCGCGGGCGCGGCGGCGCGGGCTTCCCCACCGGGAACAAGTGGCAGTTTACCTACGACGCCGCAAGCCCCGACGGCACCAAGTACGTGTGCTGCAACGCCGACGAGGGCGACCCCGGCGCGTTCATGGACCGCTCCGTGCTGGAGGGCGACCCCTTCTCCGTCATTGAGGCCATGACCATCGCGGGCTATACCATCGGCTCCAACCAGGGCTACATCTACATCCGGGCGGAGTACCCCATCGCCGTCAAGCGGCTGGAGCTGGCCATCAGTCAGGCGGAAGAATACGGCCTGCTGGGCGAAAACATTCTGGATTCCGGCTTCTCCTTCAACCTGGAGCTGCGGCTGGGCGCGGGCGCGTTCGTTTGCGGTGAGGAGACCGCGCTCATCACCTCCATCGAGGGCCACCGGGGCGAGCCCCGGCCCCGTCCTCCCTTCCCCGCCGTCAAGGGCCTGTTCGGCAAACCCACTTTGCTGAACAATGTGGAGACCTATGCCAACATCACCTGGATTTTGAACAACGGCGCGGACAAGTTCGCCGCCATCGGCACCGAGAAATCCAAGGGCACCAAGGTGTTTGCCCTGGGCGGCAAAATCACCAACACCGGCCTGGTGGAGATCCCCATGGGCACCACCCTGCGCACCATCATCGAGGACATCGGCGGCGGCATCCCCAACGGGAAGAAGTTCAAGGCCGCTCAGACCGGCGGCCCCTCCGGCGGCTGTATCCCCGCCGAGCTCATCGACACCCCCATCGACTATGACTCCCTCACCGCCATCGGCTCCATGATGGGCTCCGGCGGACTGATCGTCATGGACGAGGACAACTGCATGGTGGACATCGCCAAGTTCTTCCTGGAGTTCTGCGTGGACGAGTCCTGCGGCAAGTGCGTCCCCTGCCGGATCGGCACCAAGCGGCTGTACGACCTTTTGTGCAAGATCACCGACGGCAAGGGCACCCTGGAGGACCTGGACACCATCGAGGAGCTGTGCCACCATTTGAAGGCCTCCGCCCTGTGCGCCCTGGGCCAGTCCGCCCCCAACCCGGTGCTGTCCACCCTGAAATATTTCCGGGACGAGTACGTGGCCCATGTGGTGGAAAAGCGGTGCCCCGCCGGGGTATGCCGCAACCTCACCCGGTACATCATCGACGCGGGCAAGTGCAAGGGCTGTACCCTGTGCGCCCGGAACTGCCCGGTGAACGCCATCTCCGGCGCGGTGAAGGCCCCCCACGTCATCGACCAGAACAAGTGCATCCACTGCGGCCTGTGCCTGAACAACTGCCGCTTCGACGCCATCTCCAAATCGTAAGGGAGGGAGGAATACACGATGGAACCGAATATGGTAAATCTGAAAATCAACGACATCCCCGTTACCGTCCCCGAGGGCACCACGGTGCTGGAGGCCGCCCGCAGCGCGGGCTTCAAGATCCCCTCCCTGTGCTTCCTCAAGGACATCAATGAGATCGGCTCCTGCCGCATCTGCGTAGTGGAGGTGAAGGGCGCCCGCTCCCTGATGGCGTCCTGCGTCTACCCCGTCAGCGAGGGCATGGAGGTATACACCAATACCCCCAAGGTACGCCACTCCCGCCAGCTCTCCCTGGAGCTGATTTTGTCCAACCACCGTATGGACTGCCTGACCTGCGCCCGCAACGCCCACTGTGAGCTGCGGGACCTGGCGGCGGACTTCAACATCGACGCGGTGCGCTACGCCAACGATTTGATGGTCCCCCAGATCGAATCCTCCGCCCTGCACCTGGTGCGGGACAACTCCAAGTGCATCCTGTGCCGCCGGTGTACCGCCGCCTGCCGCAAATACCAGTCCGTGGGCGTCATCGGCCCCAACGACCGGGGCTTCATGACCCACATTGGCTGCGCTTTCGACCGGGACCTGGCGGAATCGGACTGCGTGTCCTGCGGCCAATGCCTGGTGGCCTGCCCCACCGGCGCACTCAGCGAGCAGGATTCCATCCCCGAGGTGATGGAGGCCCTCCACGACCCCAATAAGCACGTGGTTATCGGCCCCGCCCCCTCCGTTCGGGTCACCCTGGGCGAGTGCTTCGGGATGCCTGTGGGCGCCAACGTGGAGGGCAAAATGGTGTCCGCCCTGCACCGCCTGGGCTTTGACAAGGTGTTCGACGTGGATACCGCCGCCGATTTCACCATCATGGAGGAGGGCACCGAATTCCTGGAGCGGCTCCAGAACGGCGGCGCCCTGCCCATGATCACCTCCTGCTCCCCCGGCTGGATCCGGTTCTGCGAGCAGCACTACCCCGAGTTCATCCCCTCCCTGTCCTCCTGCAAGTCCCCCCAGCAGATGTTCGGCGCGCTGGTCAAGAGCTATTACGCGGAGAAGGCGGGCATCGACCCCAAGGACATCTATGTGGTGTCCGTCATGCCCTGCACCGCCAAGAAGTACGAGGTCAAGCGGGAAGAGCAGCGGATGGCCAACGGCTGTATGCCGGTGGACGCCTCCCTGACCACCCGGGAGCTGGCCCGGATGATCACCCAGGCGGGCATGATGTTCGACCACCTGCCCGACGGGGAGTTCGACCCCATGCTGGGTATTTCCACCGGCGCGTCCGTCATTTTCGGCGCAACCGGCGGCGTGATGGAGGCCGCCCTGCGCACCGTAGCCGCCAAGCTCATGGGCGACGACAACGCCCCGCTGGAGTTCCACGAGGTCCGGGGCATCAAGGATATTAAAGAAGCCACCTACGAGCTGCCCGGCCGCACGGTGAGGGTGTGCGTGGCCTCCGGTCTGGCCAACGCCAAAATCGTGCTGGACGGCATCAAGAGCGGCGAGCTGAGCTACGATTTCATCGAGTTCATGGCCTGTCCCGGCGGCTGTGTCAACGGCGGCGGCCAGCCCCTCCAGCCCTCCATGGTGCGCTCCTTCACCGACCTGCGCACCCTGCGGGCCCAGGCGCTGTACAAGCAGGACGAGGGCATGGCCCATCGCCGCAGCCACGAGAGTCCCGTGGTCAAGGAGGTCTACGAGAGCTACCTGGGCGAACCCGGCGGGCACAAGGCCCACGAGCTGCTCCACTGCACCTACGTACCCCAGACCCGCTACCGCACCTGATATTGTTTGATAAAGCAAAAACCGGCGCAGGCTGCTGTCAGCCTGCGCCGGTTTTTTATTGGGCTTGATGCGCCGCTTCCACGCCTCTCCGTCAGGACAGCAGCAGCTTGTCGTCCGCCTCGTCGGAACCGGTGGCCTGGCCGAACTTGGCCAGCAGGTCCTCCACGGTGAGCTTTTTCTTCTCCTCCCCGGAGATGTCCAGGGCCACATTGCCCTCGTACATCATAATCAGCCGGTTGCCGTGGACAATGGCGTCCTTCATGTTGTGGGTAATCATCAGGGTGGTCAGGCGGTCCTTTTGGACGATGCGCTCGGTGGCGTCCAGCACCTTGGCCGCGGTCTTGGGGTCCAGGGCCGCGGTGTGCTCGTCCAGCAGCAGGAGCTGGGGCTTTTGCAGCGTGGCCATCAGCAGGGTCAGCGCCTGACGCTGTCCGCCGGACAGCAGGCCCACCTTGGACGTGAGCCGGTCCTCCAGCCCCAGGTCCAGGATCTTCAAAATCTCCCGGTATTCATCCCGCTCCGACTGGGTGATGCCGGTGCGCAGGGTGCGGGATCTGCCCCGGCGGGCCGCCAGGGCCAGGTTTTCCTCAATCTGCATGGTGGCGGCGGTGCCCATCATGGGGTCCTGGAACACCCGGCCGATGTATTTCGCCCGCTTGTATTCCGCCAGATGGGTGACGTCCGCGCCGCCGATGGAGATGGAGCCGGAATCCACCGGCCACACCCCCGCCACCGCGTTGAGCAGGGTGGACTTGCCCGCCCCGTTGCCGCCGATGACGGTGACGAAATCCCCGTCGTTCAGGTGGAGGGACACCCCCCGCAGGGCGGTCTTTTCGTTCACTGTGCCGGGGTTGAAGGTCTTGTAAATGTTCCTGACGTCAAGCATTGGCCTTGTCCCCCTTTCCCTCTGGCACGACTTTTTTGGTGAGATAGCGGCCCTTCCAGTAGGGCACCGCCAGAAATACCGCCACCACCAGGGCGGTGAGAAGCTTCAGGTCATCGGTGGACAGCCCCAGCCGCAGCACAAACTGGATGACGATATAGTAGATGACCGCGCCGATGGCGCAGGCCAGCAGCTTCAGCGCGAAGTTGCGGAACACCTTGGAGAACAGCACCTCGCCGATAATCACGGCGGCCAGGCCGATAACGATAGCGCCCCGGCCCATGTTCACGTCGGCAAAGCCCTGGTATTGGGCCAGCAGCGCCCCGGCCAGCGCCACCAGGGCGTTGGACACCATCAGCCCCAGCACCTTGCACAGATTGGTATTGATCCCCTGGGCCCGGGCCATATTGCCGTTGGAGCCGGTGGCACGCAGAGCGCACCCCAGCTCGGTGCCGAAAAACCAGTACAGCACGCCGATGACCGCCGCCACAAAGACCGCCAGCGGAATCAGCGGATTGTTCAGCGCCAGGTCCCGCACGTAGCGGGCGGACACCAGCAGGCCGTATTTGTCTACGCTGACGGGCAGATTGGCCTTGCCTGTCTCCGTCCCCCAGCCCATGATCCGCAGGTTCACCGAGTACAGCGCCAGCTGGGTCAAAATACCGGACAGGATGGCGGGGATGCCGCAGGCGGTGTGGAGCAGGCCGGTGACCAGCCCTGCCAGCAGCCCAGCCAGCACGGCGCACGCCATGGCCAGCCCTATGGGGACCCCGTTGACGGTAAGCAGAACGCACACCGCCGCCCCGGTGCCCAGGGAGCCGTCCACCGTCAGGTCGGCAATGTCCAGGATTTTATAGGTGATGTATACGCCGATGGCCATGATGCCCCAGGCAAGCCCCTGTGCCGCCGCGCCGGGCATGGAGTTGAATAATGCAGTCAGGAACGACATGAGATTCCCCCCGTTATTTGTTAAATGCGGTCACGCAGTATCGTCAAAAACCACCGCAGGCTTCAAAAAAGCGGTTCCATAAATACCAAAAGGGGGCGGGAAAGGGAACTCCCCTCTCCCGCCTCGCGTTGGACTGTATCAGGCAGGCTCAGTCCATCACCACGGCCTCGTAGCCGTCGGGGACGGTGATGTTCAGCGCCTCGCAGTTGGCGGCGTTGTACTTCTTGACCACCTCGGGGGCGGACTTCACCGCCATGGTGGAGATATCCGCGCCGTTGACCAGGATGTCGCAGGCCATCTCACCGGCGATGTAGCCGATGTCGTAGTAGCTGATGGTGAGGGTCACCGCGCCGCAGCCCTTGCAGATGCCCTCCTCACCGGCTACCACGGGCACTCCGGCGGGCAGGACTACGTTGGCAATGGCCTCGGTATTCTTAGCGGCGGTATTGTCGGTGGGAATATAAATCACGTCGCTGCTGTCGCAGGCGGTCTGGGCCACGGAAGCCACATCGTTGGTGTCGGTAAAGGCAAAACGGCTGACAGAATAGCCCATATCCTTCAGATAGCCCTCAATCACGTCGCACTGGTAGACGGAGTTGGGCTCGCCGGAGCAGTACAGCAGGCCCACGCTCTGGGCGTCGGGGAACAGCTCGTGGAGCATCTCGGCCTGCTGGTCCAGCGGGGCCAGATCGGAGGTGCCGGAGATGTTGCCGCCCACGGTGCCGCTCCAGTCTTCCAGCTCCAGGGCGGTGGCGTAGTCGGTAATGGACGTGCCCAGGATGGGGATGTCCGCGGTGGCGGAGTGGGCGGCCTGGAGGGAGCCGGTGGCGTTGGCCAGGATCAGATCCACGTTCTCAGACAGGAAGCCGTTGATGATGGTGGAGCAGTTGGCGGTGTCGCCGGAGGCGTTGCCCTCCTTGAACTCTACGTTGGCCTCTCCCAGCTTTTCGATGAGGGCCTCCTTGAAGCCCTGGGTGGCGGCATCCAGGGCGGGATGCTGGTCCTGCTGGCAGATGCCGATGGTGTACTTGGTGCCGTCACCGGCGGGCGCGGCGGTGTTGTCGCCGCCGCCGGACTGGGCGGTCTCGACGGGCTGGGTCTCATCCTGGGGCGGATTGCTCTCCTGAGTGCCGCCGCCGCTGGAGCAGGCGGCCAGGCCCGCCACCATCATGCAGGCCAGCAGCAGGGCAAGGATCTTCTTTTTCATAACATTCTCTCCTTTGTTGATCGCATCGCTGCCGGCTCTTTGGCGGCAGTATTCAGCTTATATACTATAATGCTTTAAAGCAACAAAAGCAAGTGTTTTTTTCAACAAATTGCGCCGGGGCATTCGCCTGTCCCTCATGCAAATTTTCCCTTGGACGGAAAACAGGCGTCAAAATCCGGCCCCCGAAGGGTTCGCCTCCAAGCGGAATACACAAAAAATCCTGTCCCGGATTGGTAAAAGAGTAAAATACCGAAAAACACCTTGAACAAGTCCGGTTTTGCACGTTATAATGTGGGCAGGCCACGCAAAACGGCCCGTGAAAGGAGGTACGGCTTTGTTCATCCATCATTCCTGCCACTCGGCAATCCAGTCCTGCCTGAGCACTAAAAGCTTCGCCATCGCCCGGCTGTATAACGACGAGAGTACCATGAGCATCCACATACACGACTGCTGCGAGATTTATTTCTCCATCTCCGGCGGAAAGCAGTTTTTGATCGACAGCCGGGTATATGAATTCCTGCCCGGGGATATCTTTTTCATCAATCAGTTTGAAAGCCACTACCTCTCCCAGGTGGATCAGGACGCCCATGAGCGGGTGGTGCTGTCCATCCACCCGGAATATCTGAAACGGCTCTCCACGCCCCAGACGGCGCTGGATTACTGCTTCACCTGCCGGGACGCCGCTTTCGGCCACAGGCTCAGCCTGTCCCAGGAGGAGCGCAAGCGGTTCATGTATTTCGTCCACAGGCTCTCCGAAACCCAGGCGTACGGGCAGGACGTGCTGGATCAGGCGGTATTTCTGGAGATGATGGCGTTTTTGAACCACGCTTTTCTCTCCCGTATGGCACAGTCGGCCAGCCCCGTCCGGGAACGGGCCTCCACCCCCCACTACGCCCAGATCGACGGGATTCTGTCCTACATCAACCAGCATCTGGCCGAGCCCCTCAGCATCCCCATGCTGGCCTCCCATTTTTACCTGAGCAGCTCCTATCTGTGCAAGATCTTCAAGGACGCCACCGGAACCACCATCAACCGCTATATCACCGCCAAGCGCATCTCCCGGGCCAAGGCCCTGCTGGCCGAGGGCCACCCGGTGGCGGAGACCAGCAGCCTGTGCGGCTTCGGCGATTACAGCAATTTCCTGAAATCCTTCACCAAAACCGTGGGAATCCCCCCCAAAAAGTATGCCTCCTATACCCGGGGGGCGGGAGGATAGGATTTGCAATATTCCTGTGAAAATGTTCCGTGAAAAAGGGTCTTTGCTTTGATATAATTGCTTCACGGAAGTGTATGCCGTTCTCCGCGCGGCGCTGGACGGAACTGCCGGACCGCGCCGGAGAACAGGTCTTTTGAAAGGGGACAATCATATGGTAAACTTCGATTTATCCGGAAAGGTGGCCCTGGTCACCGGGGCATCCTACGGCATCGGCTTCGCCATCGCTGCCGCCATGGCCGGGGCGGGCGCCGCCATCGTATTCAACGACATCAGGCAGGAGCTGGTGGACAAGGGCCTTGCCGCCTACAGGGAGGCGGGCATCGAGGCCCACGGCTACGTCTGCAACGTCACCAGCGAGGACGCAGTGAACAAGCTGGTGTCCAAGGTGGAGGCCGAGGTGGGCGTCATCGACATCCTGGTGAACAACGCGGGCATCATCAAGCGCATCCCCATGTGCGAAATGACCGCAGACCAGTTCCGTCAGGTGGTCGATGTGGATCTGAACGCCCCGTTCATCGTTTCCAAGGCCGTGATCCCCTCCATGATCAGGAAGGGCGGCGGCAAGATTATCAACATCTGCTCCATGATGAGCGAGCTGGGCCGGGAGACGGTCAGCGCCTACGCCGCCGCCAAGGGCGGGCTGAAAATGCTCACCAAAAACATCGCCAGCGAGTACGGCCAGTACAATATCCAGTGCAACGGCATCGGCCCGGGCTATATCGCCACCCCCCAGACCGCGCCCCTGCGGGAGCCCCAGCCCGACGGCTCCAGGCACCCCTTCGACCAGTTCATCCTGTCCAAAACCCCGGCCAACCGCTGGGGCGCGCCCGAGGATCTGGCGGGTCCGGCGGTGTTCCTGGCCTCGGAGGCGTCCGACTTCGTGAACGGACACATTTTATATGTGGACGGCGGCATTCTGGCCTATATCGGGAGACAGCCTTGAGGCATAAATCAACACAAAATAAACCTTGCAATCTGCCTGAAAGTGTGGTAACATAGCTTATAATTGTGCGGGGGTTTGAGTGCCCGCCCATATGAAGCTATAACCGAAAGGATATGAGTCACATGACTACTCCCCAGCTCGTTTTGTCTATCATCTACTTCATCGTGGCCTTGGGCCTCATCGCCGTTGTGATGCTCCAGTCCGGCAAGAGCGCCGGTCTGTCCGGCGTCTTCGGCGGCAATTCGGACACGTTTCTGTCCAAGAACAAGGCCAAGTCCGCCGACGCCCGTCTGGCACGCATGACCAAGTGGGTGGCCGTGGTGTTCATGGTGCTGACCCTGGTCATCTGCCTGCTGTAAGAAGCGCAAAAAAATCCGCCCCGCTGTGCGGGACGGATTTTTTTATGTTCGTTCAGTGGCTCATCCCAGCTTGTTCAGCATTTCCACGGCGATTTTCAGCGCCTGCTCCACGCTGGCGTTGCCATCAGGATTGAACCGGTTTCCGCCCACACCGTTGATAATGCTCTTGGAGCTCATAAAGGCCACGGCGTTCTTGGCGTAATCCTTGATCTGTCCGTTGTCAGAGAAGCTGGTGCTGGAGACGGCGGGGATCTTGCCGCCCACCTTTTCATAGACCCGGGCCAGCATCACCGCGGCGTCCTGACGCTTCACCAGGGCATTGGGGGAGAAGGTCTTGTTGACCGTAGAGGTGCCGTTGACGATGCCCAGATGATACGCGCCCAGGATGTACTTATAATGGGGATTGCTTTCATTTACGTCCACAAAGGGACTTTCAGAGGGGCGGGTGAACTCGTTGGTGTTTGCCAGCGCACCATACAGGTACATCACGAGGGTGGCGAACTCGGCGCGGGTGATGTGCCCGGTCAAATCATAATTGTGGGCGGTTTCCAGGATTTCAGGGAACAAGCCCTTGTTGATTGCATTGTTTACCGGATCAACAGCCCAACCGCTGACCACATCGCCGCACGTGGACAGATAAACGCCCTGGTCCTCCAGAGGATAGAGGACGCCTGCCGGAGCCTCTTTGCCGGAGAGCAGGAAGGAGACACAATCCTCCTCCGCCTCATCCCAGAAAATCATCAGGGTGTTAGCGCCAAACATCTTTACCAGGTAGTCGGTGGTGAGGGTGTGGTAGCCGGGGGTGCCCTTCAGGCTCGCCGAAAAGAAGTTAGGGCCAAACCCCCAGTTAAAGGTGTTGGCGTAGTCTTCCGTAGAAGCCGGGGTAATAGGTCCGGCGCTGGTAACAGGGACAACCTCATCGCTGACGTAATCACCATTCCCGTCATAAGTGATCTTCAAAAGGCGCTCGTCATAGACCCCGTCCCCATCCGGGTCGGAAAACACCCAGATGTCTTTCAGAAGCTTGTTGTTGGGCCCTGCCGCCAAGGTAACGCCCAGGGGCAGCTCATAAGCGTTCCAGGAACCGGGTTCGCTGGCTTCCTCGTCCCTGGTGATGACACCGTCGTTGGAATCCCAGTACCGGTAGCTGAGCGTGAACGTTTTCTTCAGGCTGTCTAGATTCTGCACGCCAACCCAGATACTGTCATTGTCGTTGATGTCCGCCAGGGTGTCTGCCTTTCCCGCGGCAAAGGCCGGAGAACACAACAGGCTGAATGCCATGACGGCTGCCAGCAGAACGCTGAGCAATTTTTTGGTTTTCATATTTTTTTACTCCTTTCGTAACATGCACCGGCTGGTCTGAACGGCCCTGAGAGAAGGCTCACCGTTTTGCAGAACAAAACGGTGAGCCCCATGGGGCTCATGATCTTTTGGTACAGTGTTGATTAATTATATCACAGGGCAGAGGGGAACGCAAGGGATTATTGTATAAAATGTTATATTCTGGTCTCTGATGTTCATTTGCTCATCAATATTTTATACCTTAAAAATACCTTCAAACTTTGCTAAGAATCAATGCATCGGCGTATTGTTAGATCATGTTTGTTTCACTTGAGGGAGGCCGTACCCATGAATGATAAAATTTACCTCACCATCCGCATGAACCGGGAGCTTCACGACAAGTTCCGCTCCGTGGCCGCGTATGAGGGCCGCTCCATGAGCCGCCAGATCCTCTACCTGATGAATCAGTGCGTCATTGACTTTGAGAAGAAAAACGGCCCCATTGACCCGCTGCCGGGGGACAGCGGACAGTGAAACCGCTCCAGTGGCTGCTGGATCTGCTCTATCCGCCAAAATGCCCCTTCTGCGGACGGATCCTGGAGCGGGGCGAGGACGGGATGTGCGCCCTGTGCCAGCGGGAACTGCCCTGGACGGATGGCCCGGGCACACCGGCGGACTGCTGCGACTGCTGTCTGGCCCCGCTCTACTACCGGGACGGGAAGGAGGACAGGGTGCGCAGCGGCGTCCACCGCTACAAATTCAAGGGCGGCGCGTCCCACGCCAGGCTGTTTGGGACCTTGACCGCCCAATGCCTGGCTGACCGCTGGGATGAGCCGGTGGATCTCATCACCTGGGTGCCCCTCCACCCCGAGAAGAAGCGCCGCCGTGGTTACGACCAGGCCGAGCTGCTGGCCCGCCGGGTGGGCGAGGTATCCGGCATTGCCGTTGTGCCCGCTTTGGAGAAAATCCGCGCCACCGGGACCCAGTCCCATTTGAATGACGGGGCGGAACGCCGCGCCAATGTGGAGGGCGCTTACCGCGCCCTGCCGGAGCTGGACCTGACCGGGAAGCGGGTGGTGCTGGTGGACGATGTGTTCACCACCGGGTCCACCATGGGACAATGCGCCGCCTGCCTGCGCGGGGCCGGGGCGGAGCGCGTTGTGGGGCTGACCTTCGCCCAGGCAGGACGGAAGGGAGGCCCCTCCTTAACAACACAGGAAAGCAAGGGATATTGAAATGCAAGAGATTATGCTGCTGAAGCTGGGAGAAATGGTGCTCAAAGGGCTGAACCGCCGGGGCTTTGAGGAAAAGCTCATGGGCAACGCCAAGCGGAGGCTGAAAAAGTACGGCTCCTTCAAGGTTTACACCCGCCAGTCCACCACCTATGTGGAGCCGCTGGACGACAGCGCCGACTTTGAGGGGGCTTGGGAGGCCATGGGCAAGCTGTTTGGCGCGGTGGGCCTGTGCCGTGCCCGGGCCTGCCCCAAGGACAGGGACGCCATTACGGCCTGCGCGGCGGACTATCTGGGGGACAAGCTCCGGGCCGCCCATTCCTTTAAGGTGGAGTCCAAGCGGGCAGACAAGACCTTTCCCATGACTTCCATCCAGCTCTCCCAGTACGTGGGCGGGGAGCTTCATGACAAATTCCCCCACCTGGCGGCGGATATGCACCACCCGGAGCTCACTGTCCATGTGGAGGTCCGGGACTTCGACGCATACGTCCACGCTGACCCGGAGCCGGGAGCGGGGGGCCTGCCGGTGGGCATGGGAGGCCGGGCGCTGTCCCTGCTGTCCGGCGGCATCGACTCCCCGGTGTCCTCCTACATGATCGCCAAGCGGGGGGTGATCGTGGACATGATCCACTACTACTCCTACCCCTACACCTCCCCGGAGGCCAAGGAAAAGGTGCTGGACCTGGCCCGTCTGCTGGTGCCCTATACGGGCAAGCAGTGCGTCCACGTGGTGCCCTTCACCAAGATCCAAGAGGAGCTGCGCCGCTCCTGTCCCGAGGAGCTGTTCACCATTCTGATGCGGCGGTTTATGATGCGCATCGCCTGCCGGGTGGCGGAGAAAAACGGGATACAGGCCCTGGTCACCGGCGAATCGGTGGGCCAGGTGGCCAGCCAGACCCTGGACGCCCTGGCCTGTACCGACGCGGTGTGCACCCTGCCCGTCCTGCGTCCGCTGGTGGGGATGGACAAGGAGGAAATCGTCCGCGTTTCCCGGAAAATCGGCACCTTTGAAACGTCCATCCTGCCCTACGAGGACTGCTGTACGGTGTTTACCCCCAAGCACCCCCGCACCAAGCCCAAGCTGGAGGAGCTGGAGGCGGCGGAGGCCGTGCTGGACGTGGAGGTCATGGTGGAGGACGCGGTGAACGGCATCGAGCGCGTCATGCTGGAGCTTTGATTTCAAAAACGGATCACGATGAGCGGCGTTTCGCCGCCGCGCCGCCAGGGAAAGGGCTTCTCTGGCGGCGTTTTTTCAGAACAACAGGCGCACCGCCCAGGACGCGGCCAGAAAGCCCGCGGCGTCCGCGCACAGCGCCGCCGGGACGGCATACCGGGTCTTGCCCACCTTGGCCGCCCCGAAGTACACCGCGATGGTGTAAAAGGTGGTCTCGGTGGAGCCCAGCATCACCGCCGCCGTCCGCCCCACCAGGGAATCTGGGCCGTAGGTCTCGATCAGCTCCGCCCCCACCCCCAGGGCGGCGGAGCCGCTCACCGGGCGCACCAGCAGCAGGCCGATGGTCTCCGACGGGATGCCCACCGCCGACAGCAGCGGCCCCGCCGCCGCCCCCAGCAGCTCCAGCGCCCCGGAGGCCCGGAGCATATACACCGCCGTCAGCAGGCCGATCAGCGGCGGCATGATGCGCAGGGACACCCGGATGCCTTTTTCCGCCCCGTCGGTGATGGCCCCCCACAGGTCCACCCGCCTGACCAGCCCCCACAGGGCCACCGCCAGCATGAGAAAGGGCACCAGCATGGTGAAAACCAGATCCATCCCCTCACCTCCACCAGCGGGAGAACAGCTTCACCGCTGTGATCCCCACCGTAATGGACACCGCCGACGCCAGCCACACCGCCGGCAGGATGTCGAAGGGGTTGGCGCTCCCCGCCGCCGAGCGCAGGCTGGCCACCGTGGTGGGGATGAGCTGGAAGGACGCCGTATTGCACACCACCAGCATACAAAGGCCGTCCGACGCCGTACCGGGGGTGCGCTCCGCCATGAGGCGGGATGCCTCCAGCCCCAGGGGGGTGGCCGCGTTGCCCAGCCCCAGCAGATTGGCGGACAGATTGGCGCTCACCGCGTCCATCACCTTTTTGTCCCCGGCGAAATCCGGGTACAGCCTCCTGATGGCGGGACGCAGCAGCCGGGACAGCCCCCGGGCAATCCCCGAGCGCTCCATCACCTCCATCACCCCCATCCACAGGCACAAGATCCCCATCATGGACAGGCACAGCTCCACCCCGGCGGCGGCGCCGTCCAGCGCCCCCTTGGCCACCTCCGGGCCGTTGCCCGTGGCCAGGCCGCACAGGATGGCCGCGCCCACCATCACCGTCCAGATCAATGACATCGCCATCGTAACGCCTCCTTTGTCCGCCTGTCCTCCTATCTATACGGGACAGTCCGTCCGGATATGCCCCAAAACGGGGCGGCGGAAACCGGGTAAATTCCCTCCCCTTCGGGGCCGTGCGACAGTCTCTCCCAAAATTTGTTGCTTTTCTCCATTATTTTGATTGACAACCGTATACAATGTGTTATAATGAAGGTGCCGTGATACTATACCAGCGTAAGACGCAAGGAGGATACTCTTATGAAAGCAACCGGAATTGTTCGTAAGGTCGATGAATTGGGACGTATTGTTCTACCCATCGAGCTCCGACGCACCCTAGACATTGCGGAGCGAGACCCCCTTGAGATCTATGTCGACGGCTCTTCTATCATCCTGAACAAGTACCAGCCCGCCTGCATTTTTTGCGGAGATTCAAGGGATATCATCTCCTACAAGGGCAAGAATGTCTGTGATGAATGCCTGAAGGATCTCGTCAGCAAGTAATTCCGCGAATAGAACGTCAGAAAGAGCCGCCGGAAAAACCGGGCGGCTCTTTTTCATCTCAGTTTTTGTCAAAATTTCAGGACTTATCCAATTTCACAGGATAAATTGGGCAAATTTTTCCACAATCAGGACAGATTATCCAAAAATTAGAAACACTTCCGCTCTCAGGAAAAATAAAATTACAGATATTTACTTTTTCGACAAATTCCGCATCTGAGCTGTGCCCCATAATTTGCCAAAGGCGATATACAGACTGTTATCAAAGCCCCTGCTCCGGGCTTTGGACCGCCCGATTGTACAAGGTCCGTTTTTTGACGCCGTATTCCTCCGCCGCCTGGGCCGATGCCGCCTTCAGGGGCATCCCCTCCCGGCGCAGCTCCCACACCCGGGCCAGGGCGGCGTCCTCGTCCCCCGCCTCCGCCTGAGGCGGACGGCCCGCCACTACCAGCACAAACTCCCCCCGGGGCTCCTGTCCGGCATAGCGCTCCGCTGCCTCCCCGATGGTGAGCCGCAGCACCTCCTCGTGGAGCTTGGTCAGCTCCCGGCACACCGCCATGGGGCGACCGGGGCCGAAGGCGGCCGCCAGGTCGTCCAGGGTGGCGTGCAGCTTGTGGGGGGCCTCGTAGAAAATCATGGTGCGCTCCTCCGCCGCCAGGCTGTCCAGCTGGGCCCGGCGGTTTTTCCTGTTCAGGGGCAGGAAGCCCTCAAAGGTGAACCGCCCCGTGGGCAGGCCGGACACCGACAGGGCCACCGTCAACGCGCAGGGGCCGGGAATGGCCTCCACCGCCACCCCGGCGGCGGCGCACAGGGCCACCAGGTCCTCGCCGGGATCGGAGATGGCTGGAGTGCCCGCGTCGGTGACCAGGGCGCAGGTCTCGCCGCCCTCAATCCGCCGCAGGATGGCAGGCCCCGCCGCGTCACAGTTGTGGCGGTGGTACGTCACCATGGGCTTTTTCAGCCCCAGGTGGTTGAGCAGCTTCACCGTCACCCGGGTGTCCTCGGCGGCGATAAAGTCCGCTTTCTCCAGAGTCTCCGCCGCCCTGCGGCTGATGTCCCCCAGATTCCCGATGGGGGTGGGTACTAAATAGAGCTTCCCGGCCATGGCTGGCCCTCCTTTTTAATCTGCCTGCCCGGACGGGGGCGGGAAGGACCCGCCGCTTCCGTTGGGGATGATGGAAAACGTCACCGTTTTTTCGCAGTGATGGGGCGCGTCCTCATCCTCGCACCACAGCTGTGCGCCAAAGGCGTTGGTGGGCTCGTACCCCACCGACGCCACCTGCTGGCTGATGTGTACGCCCAGGAAATCCTCCTCAAAGTCCTCCCAACGGTCCAGCAGCGCCGCCGCGTCCCGCTGGGCGGACAGGATGTTGAACAGGTTCAGCTCCCCCGCCGAGCGGCACAAGGACAACAGCACAAGACGCTCACGGAGGGTGTCCCCCACCGCTATGTCCCGGCTGCTCATGCGCAGGGTCACTGCCGTCACCCCGTTGCTCAGGGTGTACTCCGGCTTTTCATACACCGTGGTATCGCCAAACATGGAGACCGTCACCACGTTGGGGGGCTGCTCCCACTTCACCCACTGGCCCTGGCTGTCCAGGGTGGGGGTGAGGGGCCAGCCGCCGCGCCCCGCCAGCCGCAGGCAGTGGTTGTAGTTTTGGGCAAATTCCGGCACATCCAGCGGCCCCTGGCAGGGGGGCAGATAACTCCACGAAACGGCAAGCGCCAGCACCGCCAGCATAACCGCCGGCGCCGCCACAAATATTTGGGCGCTGAACCGCCGCTCCTCCTTGGTGTAGCGGTGTCCCTCCTGGCCGTCCCAGTAACAGTCCCGGCCATCCAGGCTGGTCTCCCGGCTTTTCCAGAGACGCCACTGGCTGTACACGGGGATGTTCAGCCCATAGCCCTCCCACAAGACCTGACGGCTGCGGTGGAACGCCTCATTCAATCTGAGCTTATTGCCGTGCCCGTCCCGCAGCTTCAGCCCAAACAGCCACTTTCCCGGCGTCCAGCCCCAGAGGTGGAGCCACAGCGGCTCCACCGCCAGGGTAAAGCACAGCAGGAGCAGGTTCAGGAACCACTGGGCTATGGCGCTGTCCGCCGCCAGCCAGATCAGGTCCGGGGCACGGAACAGCACCAGCAGCAGCACGTTGAACACCGTGCTGTAAAGGTTCATGTCCAGCATCCGGGCAAAGAACCGCTGCCAGGGGCAGCAGCACGCCCGGGGGGTGTCGTCCACCTCCGGCCGGACGGGCCGGGGGGGCGGGGCCGGGGGCAGGGCCGGACCGGCCGGGGGCGCTTCCAGCCGGGTCAGCCAGGGCTGGGGCTCCAGAGCGGCGTACTCCACGCCGCTGGTTTCCAACTCCCGGCACACCTCCGCCGCCCGCTCAATGAGGAGCTTGTCCCCCTCCAGCCGGGTGAGCTGGGTGAACAGCGCCTGTTCCAGGGTCAGCGCCCCCTGCTGCACCTTGCGGATGGTGTCGATGTCCAGCTGGAGCTGCCGCAGCAGCCTGATCTTCTCCAGCGTCAGCGCGTCCTCGTCGGAGTAGTCCCGGTAGCCGTTGTCCAGCCGCCTGGGGTGGAGCAGGCCCTCCCCCTCGTAAAACCGGATGTTGGCACGGGTCATGCCAGTCCTGTTTTCCAGTTCTTTAATGGTCATGAAACCACCTCCCACGGCCATACTAAGGTATCAAGCCGCTGGACAGTCAAGTGTTTTTTCAAAAAAACCAAAAATTCTCAAGGTAAAGCCCCTTGATCCCATTCCCCAGCCAGGCAGACCGTTCCGTCGCCGGGCCAAATACCTGACGGACAGCAGGGCAGGCCGTCAGCGAGCTTAAAGTTCTTTTTGCTTACTTTTTCTTTCAAGAAAAAGTAAGTCCTTGCGCATGGTCAGGGCGATGCGTTTTTTCTTCTCGTCCACTTCCTTCACCCACACCGTCACCACGTCGCCCACGCTGAGCACGTCCGACGGGTGCTTGATATAACGGTCGCAGATCTGGCTGATATGCACCAGCCCGTCCTGGTGGACGCCGATGTCCACAAATGCCCCGAAGTCAATCACGTTGCGCACGGTGCCCTTCAGCTCCATGCCGGGCTTGAGGTCCTTCATCTCCATTACGTCGGTGCGCAGCACCGGGGCGGGCAGCTCGTCCCGGGGGTCCCGGCCCGGCTTCACCAGCTCCGCCGCCACGTCCCACAGGGTGGGCACCCCCACGCCGCACTCCTCCGCCGCCTTGTCCTCGCCATAGGCGGCCAGCCGGCCCTTCAGATCCCCCAGCTTCCCGGCCCGCACGTCCGCCATGTCATGGCCGCATAGCGCCAGCAGCTTTTCCGCCGCCTTGTAGCTCTCCGGGTGGACAGCGGTGTTGTCCAGGGGGGACTTGCTCTCCGGCACCCGCAGGAAGCCCGCGCACTGCTCAAATGCCTTGGGACCCAGCTTGGGCACCTTCAGGATCTGCTTGCGGGTGGTGAAAGGCCCGTTTTCCTCCCGGTATTTCACGATATTTTTCGCCGTGGCGCCGTTCAGCCCCGCCACCCGGGTGAGCAGGGGCGCGGAGGCGGTGTTCACATCCACCCCCACCGCGTTGACGCAGTCCTCCACCACCCCGTCCAGGGCCTCGCCCAGCCGGGCCTGGGGCATATCGTGCTGGTACTGGCCCACGCCGATGGATTTCGGGTCGATTTTCACCAGCTCCGCCAGCGGGTCCTGGAGCCGCCGGGCGATGGACACGGCGGAACGCAGGTTCACGTCGAACTCGGGGAACTCCTCCGCCGCCAGCTTGGACGCGGAGTACACCGACGCCCCCGCCTCGCTGACGATCATATAGCTGACGCCGCCACCCACCTTACGGATGAGCTCCACCGCCATCTGCTCCGTTTCCCGGCTGGCGGTGCCGTTGCCGATGGCGATGTGTGCCACCCTGTGCTTCTTAATGAGGACGGACAGCTTGTCGATGGCCTCGTTTTTCCCCCGTTCTCCGTGGGTGGGGTAGACCACCGTGGTGTCCAGCACCTTTCCGGTGGCGTCAACCACCGCCACCTTACACCCCATGCGGTATCCGGGGTCCAGGCCCATGGTGACGAAGCCCTTCACCGGCGGCTGCATCAGCAGGGGCTTCAGATTCAGCGCAAACTGCCCGATGGCTCCCTCGCTGGCCTTCTCGGTCAATTCCGAGCGCACCTCCCGCTCCAGGGAGGGGGCGATCAGCCGGTCGTAAGCGTCCTCGGCGGCGGTTTTCACGAACTCCATGGCGGCGCGGCCCGGCACCACCTTCCGGCGCAGGGCCACCAGGGCCGTCTCCCGGTCCATGTCCACGGAAGCCTTTAAAATGTCCTCCCGCTCCCCCCGGTTGATGGCCAGCACCTGATGCCCCTGGGTTTTGGACAGTGGGCTGGAAAACTCATAGTAAAGGCGGTATACGCTGTCCTCCGGCTCCTTCGCCGCCGCGCAGGACACCAGGCTGGCCCGCCGCCAGTACAGCTCCCGCAGCAGCTTGCGCACGTCGGCGTCGTCGGAAATGACCTCGGCAATAATATCGGACGCGCCCTGCAAAGCGTCCTCCGCCGTCTCCACGCCCTTTTCCGGATCGATATAGTCCTGCGCCGCCTGCTCCAGGTCCACTGCGGGGCCGATGCTGAAAGCCAGCTCTGCCAGGGGCTCCAGCCCCTTTTCCCTGGCCATGGTGGCCCGGGTGCGGCGCTTCTGTTTGTAGGGCCTGTAAAGGTCCTCCACTTCCGCCAGGGTGGAGGCGGCGTCGATGGCGGCGGACAGCTCCTCCGTCAGCTTGCCCTGGTTCTCGATGGACTGCTTCACCTCGTCCCGGCGGGTCTGCAAATTGCGTAGGTACTGCAGCCGGTCCGCCAGCTGGCGGATGAGCTGGTCGTCCATGGCCCCGTGAAGCTCCTTGCGGTATCGGGCGATGAATGGGACGGTGTTCCCCTCGTCCAGCAGGGCGATGATGTTCTCAATGTGCTGCTCGGGACGCTCCAGCTCCCGGGCCAGAATTTGTATGATCGTTTCCATAAATAACCCCCTGTTTTCGAATTGTTATTCCAATCCGGTCTCCCGGCACACGAACTCCACGCACTGGCGCACCACGCGGTCGCAGTGGGGCTTGCGTTCCTCCCCCCGGTCATGGGCGGCTTTCAAAAGCGCGGCGCAGTCGATGGCCCCGTTTTCGGTGCAGAACCGGCGGATCAGCTCCAGCCGCTTTTCCTGGGGCTGGCCCAGCCCGCCCAGGGCGATCATGGCCCCGATCATCGCCCCGCAGGTGGCCCCGCAGCCCATGCCGCCGCCAAAATTCAGCGCCATGTCGTAGGCCTGCTCCCGGGTGAGCCCCATGTCCTGGGCGAAAGGCACCACCACCGCCTGGGCACAATTATAATGCACCTTGGTGTCCGCCCGGAGGGCGGCCATATCCTCTTTCCTTGTCATGTCCATTCTCCTTTGCTGCTGGATGTTCCATTCAGTATACCACATTCTGCCTGTCGTTGCTAGTGCAACTATATCGTCAAAACGCAGCGCTCCGGGGATGAGGGCGGGGCGCCTCTCTCCCTGGAGCGCTGTGTTTGTGCTGGGACCACGCAGTCAGGCCGTCGACAAGCCGCTTTCAACCGGACCGATGCAGCGCCAGAATTGCCGCCGCGCCGGGCAGCGGATATCCGGCCCACTTTTTGTGTCAAGCCTGGTCCTCGGACTCTGCGTCTTCACGCAGGCTTTCCAGGGCAACCCGGGTGGCCTCAATGACAAAGGCGGAAAAGGTAGCACCGGTGCCCCGGATGGCTTCCTCTACCTCGTCAATGATATCATTGGGGAAACGGATGGATTTTGAGGTTGTTGGCGGAATTACTGGAATTTTAAACTTTCTCACGTCACTCACCTGTCTTATATTTTATGCTTTACATTGTGATACAATGTATGGTATAAATAAGCAAGACTAACGTTTTGCGAACGTCATACAAAAGAGGTGAGAACAATGACAATGCTTCAATTTGTGCTGTCCACCCTGATCCGGAACGGGAAAGTGACCGTGGAAACCCCTGATATCAACATGGACGAGCTGCGCCGGGCCGTGGACACCAGGGCGGCGGCAGCGCTTGAGGAGATCAGGGATATCGTGTGCGCGGAGGAAATGACCGACACGGAAAAGGTAGGCTGGATTCAAAAACGGCTGGAGCTGGGGTAAAAAAGCGGCCCGCGTGACGCGGGCCGCTGCAATTTATTTGAGCCGATTTTTAATTGGAAGCAGTATCGAGGTCAGAATCTCCGCCCCAAATCATATTTTTCCTGAGCTCGCCGCCCACGATTTCCATCTGGTGCTTCTTGAGCTGCTGGCGCTTGGAGTTGAAGAAGGTGCGGCCGTTCTTGTTTTCCGCGATCCACTTGCCGGCGAAGGTGCCGTCCTGGATGTCGGACAGTACGGCGCGCATACGCTCCTTGGTCTCCTCGTGGGGGATGACACGGGGGCCGCTGACGTACTCGCCGAATTCAGCGGTGTCGGAGATGGAGAAGTTCATGGCAGCCACGCCGCCCTTGTTGATGAGGTCAATGATGAGCTTCATCTCGTGGATGCACTCGAAGTAGGCGTTCTCCGGCTCGTACCCGGCCTCCACCAGCACCTCGAAACCGCAGCGCATCAGATCCACCACGCCGCCGCACAGCACGGTCTGCTCGCCGAACAGGTCGGTCTCGGTCTCGTCATGGAAGGTGGTCTCCATCACGCCCGCACGGGCGCCGCCGATGCCAGCGATGTAGGCCAGGGCGATCTGGTAGGCGTGGCCGGTGGCGTCCTGCTCCACCGCCACCAGGCAGGGCACGCCCTTGCCCGCCACGTAGGTGGAGCGCACGGTGTGGCCCGGGCCCTTGGGGGCGGCCATGAACACGTCCACCCCGGCGGGGGGGACGATCTGCTGGTAGCGGATGTTGAAGCCGTGGGCAAAGGCCAGGGCCTTGCCCTCGGTCATGTAGGGGGCGATGTCCCGGTGGTAGACCTCGGCCTGCACCTCGTCGTTGATGAGGATCATGACGATATCCGCCCACTCGGCGGCGGCGGGGACGGTCTTGACCGCCAGGCCCGCGCCCTCGGCGGCGGCCCAGTTCCTGGAGCCCTCACGAAGGCCGACGCACACGTCACAGCCGGAATCCTTCAGGTTCAGCGCGTGGGCGTGGCCCTGGGAGCCGTAGCCGATGATGGCGATTTTCTTGCCCTTGAGGTAGCTCAGGTCGCAGTCCTTCTCGTAATACATTTTAGCCATGGTGAAACACTCCTCATAAATAGATAGAAATGGAAGCCGGTCAGGCCGCTTTCACAGCATCATATCACAGGAAAGGGGAAAAGAATGATAACTGTGATACAATTCAAAACATTCCGTCACGCGCCCTCCGCCAGTTTACAGAACCGCCCCAGGGACGCAGCCAGCTCGCCACGGGTCACAAAGGCGGCAGACGCATCATTTATATGAAGATCAACAAGCCTGTTGATCAACGCCCAATTCAGCCCGTCCCGCGCCCAAGCGGCCACTTGGAAGCCGTACAGCTCGGAGGTGACTTCGGGACTGCCCGCCTGCCGGTACAGCATCGCCGCCAGCTCCTGGACGCTGACCGCCCGCTGAGGGGCGGTGCCGTCTGTGATCCCTTGGGACATGGCCCAGTCGCGGGCCTTTCCGTACCAGGGCTCGCCGCCTTCAACGTCCGCGCCGTTGATCCGGGCCAGTACCGTCCACAGCATAGCCCGGTTAAAGGTAGCGTCCGGGGTGAAAGTGCTGGCGGAGGTGCCGGTCATGATGCCCTTCTCCATCAAATACATCACATCGTTAAAATATTGCTCTGTGCCGGTCAGGTCGGTGAAGGGGTGGATCGTCTTCCACTGGGCGTAAAACTGACAGTCGCGGGCAGGAGTCACCCATACCGTATCCCCCGACTGGTAGACCGTGTTGTCCTCATCAGCCCAACCGGTAAAAGTAAAACCGGGGCGGTCAGGGGGAGCCGGCAAAACAAACTCCCCTGGGGAACCAGTGTATAAAATATGAACCGCCGCGCCGATGCCGCCGACAGGGTTTGGGATATTGTAATTTAGTGTGATTGAATGGCCTGTTTCCCTTTGGTCTGTGTCTGCGGCGGATGCGGCCGGGAGCATCATCATCAGGAGGCACAGAGACAATACGGTGCACAGCGTACGTTTCCAATATTTCATATTGCACATCTCCTTGTTAGAACTTGGGCAGGTAGGACGACGGGTGCTGCGGGAGTGCTTGCCATGGCCGCAGGATATGGAACAACAGCACGCCTGCTAACTACACTGACCATCCTTATTATACCACCCTGTCCTATATAAATCAACCGCCCATCCCGATGTGCTCAGAGGATATTCTTGCCCAAATCGAACTCGTCCCGCACCTTGTTGCCGGAATTGTTGCGGATGGTGGCCTCGCCCCGCTCCAGGGCCACCATGCCGGTGCGCACCAACTCCAGGATGCCGAACTCCGCCAGCAGCTTTTCCAGGGCGTCGTCCTTGGACTCCTGCCCGATGATGGCCAGGGTCAGGCTCTGGGTGGAAACGTCGATGATGGAGGCCCGGAAGATGTTGGCGATCTGGATGACCTCATTGCGCACCTCCCGGCTCTCCGCCTTGACCTTGATGAGCACCAGCTCCCGGCGGATGGATTCCTCCGGCGGCAGAAGGCGGACCGAATACACGGAAAACTGCTTGCGCAGCTGATTGATGATCTGACCCACCTGCTGCTCCCCGCACAGCAGCTCGATGGTGATGCGGGACACCTCTGGGTCGTCGGTGGTGCCCACCGCCAGGGATTCGATGTTATAGCCCTTCCGGGAGAACAGCCGGGACACCTGGCTGAGCACACCGGCGGAGTTCTCCACCAGCACGGACAGGGTGTGGCGTTTGATAACGGTATTCATGGCGCTCTCCCTCCTTTAATGCAGCAGGAAATCGGTGACAGGGGTACCGCCGCTGACCATGGGGTGGACCATGGCGTCGATGTCGATGGCGCAGTCGATGACGCAGCCGCAGCCCGTCTCCAGCGCCTGACGGAACGCCTCCTCAAACTCGGCCTGGTTTTTGGCCCGGAAGCCCTTCAGGCCGTAGGCCTCCGCCAGCTTGACGAAGTCCGGGCCGCGGTCCAGGGTGGTCTGGGAAAACCGCTTGCCGTAGATCAGGTTCTGCCACTGGCGGACCATGCCCAGGGTGCGGTTGTCGAAAATCACGGTAATCACGGGAATGTTGTAGTGCTCCACCGTGGCCAGCTCGTGGCAGTTCATGCGGAAGCAGCCATCCCCGGTGCAGTGGACCACCACCTTGTCCGGATTGCCCACCTTGGCCCCCATGGCGGCCCCCAGGCCGAAGCCCATGGTGCCGAACCCGCCGCTGGTCAGGAGCTGGCCGGGGCGGGAAAAGTGGTAATACTGGCAGGACCACATCTGGTGCTGGCCCACGTCGGTGGCAATGATGGCGTCGCCGTCCGTCAGGTCGGAAATGGTCTCCAGGATCTCGTGGGCGTGAAGGATATTGTCCTTCTTGAGGGGCAGCTCCTTCCGGGCGAACACCTGGGTTTTCCAGACGGTGAAATCGTGCTGGGGGAGCTTCTCGTTAATGAGCTCCAGCACCCGCCGGGCGTCGCCGATGATGTGGTGGTAGGTGAGGACATTCTTGTCGATCTCCGCCCGGTCGATGTCAATCTGGACAATTTTGGCGTTTTGGGCAAAGGAGGGCGGATCGGTGGCCACCCGGTCGGAGAAGCGGCAGCCGATGGCGATGAGCAGGTCGCACTCGGCGGTGGCCATGTTGGAGGCGTGGGAGCCGTGCATCCCCACCATGCCGGTGAACAGGGGATGATTGCCCGGGCAGGCCCCGCCGCCCATGATGGTGGAGCCCACAGGGGCGTCCAGCGTCTCGATAAACTTGCGGAACTCAGGCACCGCGCCCTTGGAGCGGATGACGCCGCCGCCCACCAGCACCATGGGCCGCTGGGACCGGGAGACCAGCTCCAGCAGCTTGTCGATATCCCCCTGGTCCGGCTCGGGGATTTTGATCTCCCGGTTGGAGCGGCGCAGCAGGGTGGCCAGCCGCCCGTGGTTGGGATGCTCATGGACGGGCATATACTGGTACTCGCCCTCGGCGGCGGTGACGTTTTTGGTGATGTCGATGAGCACCGGACCGGGCCGGCCGGAGCGGGCGATGGCGAAGGCCTCGCGGATCACGTCCGCCAGCTCGTTCACGTCCTTCACCAGGAAATTGCATTTGGTGATGGGCATGGTGATGCCGGTGATATCCACCTCCTGAAAGGTGTCCTTGCCCATGAGGCTGTCGGCCACATTGACAGTGATGAACACCACCGGGGAGGAATCGTAGTAGGCGGTGGCAATGCCGGTGACCAGGTTGGTGGCGCCGGGGCCGGAGGTAGCAAAGCACACCCCCACCTTTCCAGTGGAGCGGGCATAGCCGTCGGCGGCATGGGACGCGCCCTGCTCGTGGGATGTAAGATAGTGGCGGATCTTCTGGTTGTAGCCGTGGAGCTCAAATTCGTCGTAGATGTTCAAAATGGTGCCGCCGGGATAGCCGAACACAGTATCCACGCCCTGCTCCAGCAGGCACTCCATCACGATCTGGGACCCTCGCATCAGCATAGTGGGAACCTCCTCCTTCATAACAAAAAGCACAGCCGCGCCCACACAGGACGAGCCATGCTCCGCGGTGCTTCCTCAAAAAGCGCATACATAATTTAATACAGTAAAGCTATCATATCCTTTTGCGGCGGGTTTGTCAACGTAAAAAGTCTGGCGGGCCGTAAATTCCGCCGCTCAAACAAAAACCCGGCGGAAACCGCCGGGTTTTTGTTTGAAATTGTCAACGGCAGGCCGCCGCTGCCACATCAGTCCGGGCTTTTTCAGTTACAACCACAAGTGGTGCCGTGGTCGCCCAGCTTGAAGGACGCGCACTCGGTCTCGCCGCACTTGCACACGCTGTTCTGGCAGTGGCCCACCTGGATCTCGTTCAGGGTGCAGCGCTGGTCCTTGTGGTAGGTGCAGCTGTTGACGGTACACTTGATGCTGGGATTGGTCTGGTTCATCATGATCGTTTCCTCCTTGTTTCCTTGGGGCATTGGGATTCCCGAATACAAAAAGGAGTATGCCCAGGCCGCCGGAGCGCTATTCATTTTTCTCCGCCGGAGCGGCCTCCTCCGGCTGGGCGGCGGGCCTGCGCTGGAAGCGGGGGATGAACCGGGTGGCAAAGCGCCCCCTGCCCCGGCCCTTCACATAGAGGAAGCCGATGGCGGAAAAGACCACCGCCCCGATGAAATTGACAAACAGGTCCTTCATGGTGTCGATAATGCCCACGTCCAGATAGCCGCCCAGGCCCAGGGGCATCTGGGTTCCGTCCTCCAGCACCAGGATCACATCCTGTATGCCCTTGACGACGACGGCGGCGGTGCCGTGGTTGGGGTCCAGGTTGACGGTGGAAATGGTGTTGACAATGGTGTCCTTCTGCATATCGAACAGCAGGAACTGGTCCATGGAGAACTCGAAGAACTCCCACAGCACGCCGATGGTCATGGAGAAGCAGAACGCCACCACCGCCATAAAGAAGGGGGACAGGTGGAGGGCCACCTTTTCCTCCTGGTTCAGGATATCCACCAGGGCGAAGCCGATGGCGGCGCACAAAAAGCCGTTCATGGTGTGGAGCATGGTGTCCCAGAAGGGAAATTCGATGTAGTAGTCGCTGATCTCGCCCAGAATTTCGGCGGCGTAGATGAACAGCAGGATGATGATCTCCAGGGTGTCCGGCAGGTCGATGTGCAGCCGCCGCTCAAAGGCGGAGGGCAGCATGAACAGCACCAGGGTGAGCACGCACAGCAGAACGTTCTCGTAGTTCTGGTTGAAGAACTGGGCCACCAGCATCCCCACCACCGACAGCCGGAGCACGAAATAGACGGTGTATACCAGCTTTTTGTTTTCGATGTGCCGCCATTCGTGGCCTCTTTTCTTTTTGAACTTCTGCTTTGACATAGTGTGCTCCTTCCTGTGTTTTTGATACAGTCTGCCGGTTTTGTCAGGAAAATGATGTCAGCCCGGGCCCCCTGCCGCATATGATGGCCTTGGAGGTGTTTTCAATGGAATTACGCAACAACCAAATCACCCTGGGCGAGCTGTGGGACGACCCGAAAAGCAGGTCGGTGTTCCAGAAGCGCATCCCCATGCTGGCCAAGCACCCGGTGAAGGGCGCGGCCCGGACAGTGACGCTGGAGCAGCTGTGCGACTTCATGTCCAGCTGGGTGCCGGGGATGATGATCAACGGCGTGATGTCGGATCTGAGGAAGCTGTAATACTCTTTTTATCGCGGCGCAGACGCCGCCGGACCGCTTCTGCGGCCCCATAAAGCGATTGCATCGTTTTATGAAAAATCAGTATAGCGCCGCTCCCGGACTCGGATGAGTACATTCAAGCATACCTTATCATGAAGCAGGCCCGCTGTCAACTGACGGCGGGCCTGCTCTTTCCGCTTTATGACAGACAGGCGCCCTCGGACAAAAAGCTGAGGACAGCCCCGACCGACAGCTGAAACTTCTCCGGGATTTCGTTCCGCCCCGGCAGGACGGCCTGGTAAGCCGGGGTATCGTTCCGTCCCACGTGGTAAACGGGCCGGGGCAGGTCCAGTCCCTCCGCCAGACGGTCCAGGAACGCGGTGTAGTCGGACGTGTCCACCGTCCCCACGTGGAACACCCCCCGCAGGCCGTGGGCCAGGACAAAGGCGGTCCATCGGGCGATTTGTATATCCGTCGTGTAGTTCACCGACAGATTTTCATAGGTCTGAATGGGAGTGCCCGCCCGGGTGCGCTCCAGCAGGGAATCAAGCCTGGGACAGCTCCGGCCCCAGATTTCCGGGGGGCGGAGGATGACGCAGTCCTGCCCCAGCCGCTCCCGCAAAAGCCGCTCACAGGCGATCTTGAACTGCCCGTAGGTGCTGTCCGAGCACACCGCGTCCCCCTCGTAATGGGGCCGGGACAGGTCGCCGTCGAACACGTTGGCGGTGGACAGGTAGACCAGCATCCCGTTTTCCCGGCGCAGGACATCCGCCAAAAGCGCATGGGCCTCCAGCTGGCGGTCAAAATCTCCCCGCAGGCAGGACACCACCGCGTCCGGGCGGGCCTGCTCCAGAAGGGGCACGATGGACTGCGGCTCATCCAGATCAAAGGGGAGCATAGCGCTGCCGCCGGAAGGGACGCGGCAGGTGCCGGATACGGTGTGGCCCTCCGCCCGGAGCGTCCTCATGATGGCCGCGCCGGCCAGCCCGCTGGCCCCTAATACCAACACCTTCATGCTTCAGTGCCTCTCCGCGATTCTGCGCCCGGTGGGGGTGGCGGCCAAGCCCCCCTGGCCTGTCTCCCGGAGGGCGGACGGCATGACGCGGCCCACCGCCCCCATGGCGTCGATGACCTCGCCGCAGGGGATGCCCACATCCAGCCCCGCCAGGGCCATGTCGGCGCAGGACAGGGCGTTCACCGCCCCTATCACATTGCGCTTCACACAGGGGACCTCCACCAGCCCCGCCACCGGGTCGCACACCAGCCCCATCAGGTTTTGCAGGGCCATGCCGCAGGCGGCGGCCATCTGCTCCGGCGTGCCGCCGCGGGCGTGGACCAGCGCGGCGGCAGCCATACCGGAGGCGGAGCCCACCTCCGCCTGACAGCCCCCCTCCGCCCCGGAGATGGAGGCCCGGGCGGCGATCACCTGCCCGAATCCGGCGGACACATACAGGCACTCCACGATGGTTTCATCGCTGAGCCCCTCCTTGCGCTGGAAGGGGATGAGCACCGCGGGCAGTACGCCGCAGGCCCCGGCGGTGGGGGCGGCGACAATGCGGCCCATACAGGCGTTGTGCTCCCCCAGCTTCAAGGCGGTGGCCGCCACCTCCTGGATGAACGGCCCGCAGATGGGGTTGGAATAGCCCTCCATCCGGGCGCCCTGGCCCCCGGACAGGCCGGAAGCGGAGCGGCGGGCGGGGTCGTATTCCTGTACGGACTGCTTCATGGCCTGCCACAGCCTGCCCATGCGGGCCAGGCTGGCGTCGGGGTTTGCGTCCCGGTCCTGACAGTCGTCCTCCAAAACAGCGCGCCACAGCGGCTTCTCCTGCGCCGCAGACAGCAGCGCTTCCACAGATCCAAACATAGCTCAGCCCTCCTCCAGATTCAAATAGATACACCGCACCACACCGGGCAGCAGGCCCAGGTCCTCCAGGACCTGGCGCGTCAGCGGCTGGTCGCACTCCAGCACCATCACGGACAGCCCCTCCCGGCGGTCCCGGTAGAGCTGCATGGTGGCGATATTGATCTCCCGCCGGGCCAGGCAGGAGCTTACCTCGGACACGATGCCGGGCTTGTCCCGGTTGCGGACGATCAGGGTGGGCATATCAGCGGAAAAGGAGGCCGGCATACCGTCAATAGAGTTCACCCGGATGCGCCCGCCCCCCAGAGATGAGGCATTTACCACAAGCGTACGGCCCCGCTCGCCGATGAGGGTCATGACAGCGGTGTTGGGGTGGGCGTCCCGTAGGTCCACGGTCTGGATATGTACCTCCAGCCGGGATTCCCTGGCCAGCTGGAAGCTGCGGGGGATATCCGGGTCATCCGGCTTCATGGCCAGCAGGCCGGCCACGATGGCCTTGTCGGTGCCGTGGCCCGCGCCGGTGGCGGCAAAGGAGCCGTGGAGGGCGATGTTGGCCCGGGCGGGCTGGAACCCCAGCAGCTTCCGGCCCACCAGGCCCATGCGGACGGCTCCGGCAGTGTGGGATGAGGATGGGCCCACCATGACAGGGCCCATGATGTCAAAAATGTTCAATAGAAAGCACCACCTTAACGGTCAAATAATGATTTATTATAGCACCATCTTTGGCGGGCCGCAAGCGGCACGGACAAAAAAGCGCGGCCCGGGATCTGCTCCGGACCGCGCCTTCTTATTATTCCTGAATATCCTCCGAAACCGGCTCCAGCCTGGACACCAGCGCCCATTCCACCCGCCGGTCGGTGAAATTCAGCACCTTGATGCGCAGTCCGCAGGCGTCCACCTCGATCCGGGCGCCGTCCTCCGGGATTACGGACAGCTGAGCGAACACCAGACCGCCCAGCGTGTCGGATTTTACCTCCTCGGGGAACTCCATGTCCATGGCCTCCGCCACCTGCTCCAGGGCGCAGGAGCCGGACACTTTCCAAACCCCCGGCTCCGTCTGCTCGATGTCCTTTTCCTCCAGAGGGTCGAACTCGTCGTAGATGTTGCCCACGATCTCCTCCAGCAGGTCCTCCATGGTCACCAGACCGGAGGTGCCGCCGTACTCGTCCACCACAATGGCCATATGTACCTTTTTGCTCTGCATATCCCGGAACAGGATGTCGGTGCGCACCGATTCCGGCACAAAGTAGGCTGGGCGGAGCAGCTCCGCCAGGGGCTTGGGCCGCTCCTCCTGGGCGTTGAGCAGAAAATCCCGGGTGTTGAGTATCCCCACAATATCGTCCGCGTCCTCCCGGTACACCGGAAACCGGGAACGGCCGGAGTCGAGTATGGCGGTGCGCACGTCGTCATTGGTGTCCTCCACCCAAACCATCACCATATCGGTTCGGTGTATCATCACGTCCTCGGCGGTGGTGTTGTTGAACTGGAAAATGTTCTCGATGAGCTCCTTTTCCGACGCCTCAATGGCGCCGCGCTCCTCGCCCAGGTCCACCATCATGAGGATCTCGTCCTCGCTGACGTCCTGGTCGTCCGCCTTGGGGTCGATGTGCAGCAGCCGCAGCACGCCGTTGGTGGATTTGGACAGCAGCCAGATGACGGGGCGGAACACCGCCGCCACGGCGCACACCGGGCCCAGGGTGAACCGGGCCACCGCCTCGGTCTTTTTCATGGCGATGCGCTTGGGGGCCAGCTCCCCCAGGACCAGGCTGAAATAGGACAGCACGATGGTAATCAGCACCACCATCAGGTTGTTCAGCGCGGCGGGGGACAGGGCGGTGACGCCCGCGCTGCTGACCAGCCAGTCCACCAAGGGGTCGGAAAAGCTGTCGGCGGCGAAGGCGGAGGACAGGAACCCGGCCAGGGTGATGGCGATCTGGATGGCGGACAGGAAGTGGTCCGGGGCCTGAGTGAGAGACAGCAGGCGGGCCGCTTTCCGGTCCCCCTCCTCAGCCTGCTTTTTCAGCTTCGTTTCGGACAGCGAGATCACGGCGATCTCCGCCCCGGCGAAAAAGGCGTTGACCAGGATGAGGACGATCAGAATCATCAGCTTCGGTAATAACGGGTCGTCGGGCAAGATGGATAACCTCCTATGTTTGGGCGGCCTGATTGGATTCGCCGCTCAATCCTATCTATGCGGCGCAGGCCATGTCTGGTTCCAGTATACCAGCTTTTTTGTAAAAAGCAACAAAATCATGCGGCGGAGGGGCCTTGACAGGCTCCTCCGCCGTATGCCTCCCCAACGGGAGCGGGACAGGCTGGTTACTTCAGGCCGTTCTCGTAGGCCTCAATCATCTTCTTGAACGTGTGGCCCGTACGACACTTGAGCTTTTCCAGGGAACGGGCGGTGCTCTCGCCGGTGAAGATCTTCACGTCCAGCCGCAGGGAGCCGTCCTCCTCGGGGGTCACATAGATTTTGTCGATATACTGCTCCACGAACTCCTTGCCGATCAACCCCTGGGCAGCGCTGTCCTGGGCGGCTTTCAGGGTGCGGCGGATGTCCTCAATGTGCTTTTTGCAGTCGGCACTGGATTCCATCTGCTCCTCCAGCTCCTGGATGGCTTCCTCCGCCGCTTCGATTTCGGCGTTGCACCCGGCGGTCATGGACAGGAAGTCCGCATCGGAAATCTGGCCCGTCACGTTGTACTCCAGCAGCTTGGCCTTTTTCTTCTGGGCCAGCTCCGCCGCCTTGCGGTGCTCCTCCATGCGCTTAGGCAGTTCACCGTTGTCTGACAGCTCCTTGTACATCCGCACATATTCCTCCACCATGGCGTCGGCGTCCGCCTTTGTCTCCTTGAACACATCGAACAGCAGAGGCTTCAGCTCCTCCTCATAGATGGCGAAGGAGGGGCAGGAATCCGCCCCGGCCTTGATCTTGCCGGAGCACACCCATTTGCTGTTTTTGTTCCCTTGGCGGTCTCTGGACTCCCGGCGGTAGTAGGGGGCCCCGCAGTGGGTGCAGAACAGCTTGCCGGTGAGCAGGTTGTCGTGGTTGCAGATGCCCTGGCGGGCCTTCACGTCCTCGCTGCGGCGGCGGAGCACCGCGTTAGCCTGCTCCCAAAGCTCCTCGGATACGATGGCGGGGACGATTTCCCCCGTTTCGTCCTTGAACATCACCCACTCCTCCGGGGGAAGAAACTTCTGCTTCTTGGTAAACATATCAACGACCCGTACTTTATTCCCAACGTAATACCCTTTGTATTTGGGATTGGCGATCATGTTGGACATGGTGGAGTGGGCGATTTTGTTGCCCTTCAGGTTGCGGTAGCCCTTGTCCCAGAAGATGATTTCGATCTGCTTCATAGAGTATTGGTCGGTGGCGTACAGCTCGAACAGCTCCCGCACCATAGCGGCCTGTTCCTCGTCGATGACCAGCCGCTTGTTCTCCTTGCGGTAGCCGAAGATGCGGTCGTTGCCCAGCACCACGCTCTGCTTGATGGCCTGCTGGTGGCCGAACTTCACCCGGCTGGACAGCTTGCGCAGCTCATCCTGGGCGATGGAGGACATGATGGACAGGCGCAGTTCGCTGTCCTCATCGAAGGTGTTGATGTTGTCATTTTGGAAGAACACGCCAACGCCAAAGCCCAGCAGCTGGCGGGTATACTGAATGGAGTCCAGGGTGTTGCGGGCGAAACGGGAGATCTCTTTCGTGATGATGAGGTCAAATTTATCTGCACCTGCATCGTCAATCATGCGGTTGAAGTTCTCTCGCCTGCGGGTGGAGATACCGGACAGACCCTCGTCGATGTAGCCGGGGACGAAGATCCACGCTTTGTTTTTGCGGATCAGATCCTCATAGTAGCTGATCTGGTTGCCCAGAGAGTTGAGCTGCTCATCGCTCTCAGAGGACACCCGGGCGTAGTAGGTCACCCGCAAGGGGACGTCGTAGACGGCCCGGGTGCGCAGCTCCTGGCGGATGGTATGTAGGTCCATGGCGCTTCCCCCTCCAAAAGTTTCGTTATATCATGTTTCATTGCCATGATATCACAGAACGAGAAAAATATCAAGCGGGACACTGTCGCTGAGTGTTGAAGAATTTTGTTACAAATCGTCGAATAATGTCGAGAAAAATGTTACAATACATTTGACGAAACGCAGGAATTATGTTACAATCATCCCATGTGTCTTATGGAAGCGGAAAGAGGGGTGCGGCCATGCTTCGGCGGAAAGCCTATGAATACCTGAGTGAATGGAAAAATCAGAAGACAAAAAAGGCCCTGTGCGTCACCGGCGCACGCCAGATTGGTAAAACCACGCTGATCCGGGAGTTCGGGAGGCAAAACTATGAGAACTTTGTTGAGCTCAATTTTGTGACGGAAAAGGACGCTGGCGCCATCTTTTCCGGCAGTCTAGACGCGGATACTATCATCACCAACCTCAGCGCCTACACCCGCAGGCCCATGGAGCCGGGCCAGACGCTGGTCCTGCTGGACGAGGTGCAGGAGTGCCCCGAGGCCCGCACCGCCATCAAGTTTCTGGTTGAGGACGGGCGGTTCGACTATATCGAATCCGGCTCCCTTATGGGAGTGCGGCACAAGGAGGTGGCCTCCTACCCGGTGGGGTTTGAGGAGCTGTACCGGATGTACCCCATGGATTTTGAGGAATTCCTGTGGGCCAACGGCGTCCAGCCGTCCACCATCGACTATCTGCGGGACTGCTTTGACCGGCTGACGCCGGTGTCCCAGACCGTCCACGAGACGATGAAAAAGCTGTTCCTCAGCTATATCGTGGTGGGCGGGATGCCGGAGGCTGTCCAGCTCTATGTGGACACCCACGACATCGCCAAGGTGGCGGCGCTGCAAACCGACATCCTGGAGCTGTACCGGCTGGACATCTCCAAGTACGCCCAGGGGAACGACAAGCTGAAAATCCGGGCCATCTTTGACAGCATCCCCTCCCAGCTCAACGCCAAGAACCGCCGGTTCGTCCTCACCGATGTGGACGCCAACGGGCGGCAGCTGCGGTATGCCAACAGCTTTGAGTGGCTGGCGCAGGCCGGGGTGGCCCTGCCCTGTTACAACGTGTCCGAACCCAAGGCCCCGCTGGCGCTGAACGAAAAGCACAGCCTGTTCAAGCTGTTCATGGGGGACGTGGGGCTGCTGTGCGCCGCCTGCATGGAGAACGTCCAGTTCTCCATTTTGCAGGGCGACCTGGAAATCAACATGGGCAGCATTTTGGAAAACGTCATCGCCCAGCAGATCAAAAGCGCCGGACTGTCCCTGCACTTTTTTGACGCGAAGAAATACGGGGAGCTGGATTTCGTCATCCAGAACGGCCTGCATATTGAGCTGGTGGAAGTCAAATCCGGGAAGGACTACAAAAAACACGCCGCCCTGGACAAGGTGCGGAAGGTAAAGGAGTGGCAGGCGGAAAAGGCCTACGTATTCTGCCAGGGGAACATCGAGGAGGAGGACGGCGTGACATACCTGCCTTGGTACGAGATCATGTTCCTTCAGCTGGACCGGCTGCCGGACACCATGAAATTTGAGGTGGATATCAGTGCCTTACCGTGATCGGGCAGCCATTCAATACGAAAAAATGCGGGGCCGTGGAAACTTCCACGCCCCTTTCCGTTTACATGGATGCCCCCTGCCAGCCACTGATCTTCAGCGCCATCCGATTGCGCTCCTGTTCGGTAATGAGCCCCTTCTCATATAGGACCCGGTTGTAGTAGTCCAGCCAGAGGCGGCTGCCCAGCTCCCGCTTTTTCTGCGCCTCAGGGGTGGTCTTCTGCTTTGCCATGGACGTACCGCCTCCTCTCGGTGAAATGATTTCCAGTTTTGGCATTTGCTATTCGTATGGTAATGGCGTGCTCCTCTCTCCCGGGATGGCCCAGGACACAAAAAACAGACCTCAAAGGGTCTGCTCTATGGTATATTCCTCGTGGTCGTCCGGCTTGTGGCCGGCAGCAATCTTCTTTTCCCGCTCGCGGCGGAGGGTCTTGCTCTCGCTGTGGGGCCGGGTCACGTAAACACTGGGTTGAGTGCGCTCCAGAGCACGCCCCAGCCGTACCACAGCGCCCACAGCGCTGCCAATATCAGCGGCAGAAAAAGCCAGCCCAGGGATGGGCGCGGCAGGCTGGTTTTGAGAAAGCGAGCCGAAAAACGCCGCCCGCGCTTCTTCCCATCCTGTCCCTTCCCCTGCCGCACCAGCAGCTGACGGATCGCCGTCAGTTCCTTCTGTTCCTGCTCCATCAGACTTCGGACGGACGCAGTTTCCCGGTTCATTGTCTGGATCTGCTCCCACCGGGGGAGCGCAGTCAGGCACTGGGACAGCTCCTCTAAAATGACGGTCTGCTCCCCCAGCACCTCGCCCATCGTCCATAGGATTTGGCGCAGTTTCTGCCACTCCTCCACCGTTGGACAAACCGTCTGCACGGGAGCCGTTTTCGTCTGTGCAGACGGCTCCCCAGGCGGCACAACCGGCACGCCAGGCGGCAAGTTGCGCCGCTTCAATTCCTCCAGCGATGATCTGCTGTCTGATGGCAAACTCATGCTCCATCCTCTCCTTCCAATATTTTTCCTCATGGAGTTTCCGGTCTCGCACCGTCTTCCCGTTGGGGTGGGTGTAGGTGATATTCTGCCGCCCCGGCTCCCAGCGCACACTGTAGCCCAGACACTCCATCTCACAAATAAACTCTTCCCGGTTTGCCGCCCGTCTCATACACTGGTCAATGGCGTTCATAGTCTGAAACTTCCAACTCTCGCCCTTGGCCGCGGAGCGGTACTCCCGGCCCGTCATGCCTTGGGATTTCGGCTTCTGCGGCGGCAGGACACTGAGCCCGCGGGCCTGACACAGCCCATCGGAAATCCCGCGCAGCCGTGCCAGCGTCCCCGGACCTTGGCGGAGCATTTTCCCAGTCCCATGGCACACTGCATTAACCACAAAGTGGGAGTGGATGTGGTCAGCGTCCACATGAGTGGCAATCAGCACCTCGCTGTCTGGCCACGCCTGGGCGGCAAACTCCTGTGCGATCTGGTGTGCGGTGGCCCCGTCTATGTTCTCGTCCGGGTGGAAGGATTGGGTATAGTGATAGAACCACACCGGGCTGTTCTTATGCCACGTGGAGCGGGTGGTTTTGAATTCCCGGCAGGCAAACTGGGGTGAGCAGTTCTGCCCGGACACCAGACGCATCCCGCCAGCATCATCCCAGGTCTTTCCCGCCTGCACGACGTACTCGGCCACCCCTTTCAGCGCCCCGGCAGACTGCTCCTTGTAGCGGATAAAATTTACCGTCGCCATCAGCGGCGCTCATGGCTGGTAAGCACCTCCAGCCTGTCATAGACACGGCCCAGTGTCTGGACCATACTGTGCAGATCCGGCGCGGCAAACCGGCCCTGGTGGGCCAGCATGGTCAGCTGGTTCAGGTTGCGGCCCAGGCCCTTCAGCTCGTGGGCCAGTTCCTTCAGCCCATCCACCACCACGACCCTGTGGCGCATAGCCGCCGCCCGGATATAAGCGCTGGGCGTCATCTGGGCCATCTCTGCCCGGGTGCAGATGCTCTTGTATTGTTCCGGCGTCAGCCGGATGGTGATGCGGATATCTTTGTTCTGCTTCAAATTTTACCTCCTGCATTGTTTTATGGAATGGGGGCATGGGGGACACCCCGGAACGTGCCGCGTCCGACAACGTCGGACGGACGCTCTGCTTGCCCTCGTCGGAAGAAATTCCGCTCTGCTTCGCTTCTGCCTTCGGCGAAAGCTCCACCCGCTCCATTCCTTCCTCCTCTCCCCATCGAACCCGCTTCGCTGGGCTTCGATGGGGCCCCCAATGGGCGCGTCCTCCCGACGAGGTTTTTCGCCCCAACGGGGCATTTCTGTGGGTGCTGTAACTGGGCGCTCCCCGCAAACGGCCCGCAAAGGCCGCACGCCGCGTCGGGGCCGCTCAGCGGACACATTCTCGCCCTGCGCCGCAAAAGCGGGACACAGGGCCTCACACGGCGCAGCGTGGGGTTTCCTGCGGGTAAGGAGGCAACCGGGCAATGTCACGAATGCTTTACCCCCTTACCCTCTTGGGCCGTTTCCGGTAGGTGGGAATACCAGCGGCCGCCCCGGCGGATGGCGGTCACACCCAGATTCTGCTTGGCTATCTTCAGCGTCCGTTCCGAGATTCCCTGTGCGGACGCATGGCTGAACAGTTCATCCGAGGCCATCTCCCCACCCTCCAGCAGGTTGAGCAATAGCCGTTCCGCCTGCTCCGTTTTGGTGGTGCTGGGGCCGCTTCCGGAGAGCAGTTCGCTGGCGGTGGTGTCACAGAAGCCATCCCAGCGGAAACCCTTCTCCAAATCCAGAGAGAACAAAATGGCGGGACCTTCCAGGGCAAGACTGCTCTTGTCATGTACCGCAACCCGCAGTTGGTCATCGTCCTTGGCCCTCCCCACCAGAAGGACGCTTCGTGCAGCCGCACGGAAATCGATGGAGCCAAGCCCACGGTATGCGGACTTGGCCCCCTGCATTTTGTTCATGTGTCCCACCAGCACAATGGCACAGCCGGTCTGCTCCGCCAGATGTCCCAGCCGCTTGAAGATGGGACGCACCTCGTTGGCCCGGTGCATATCCACGCCGTTTCCCAGATACGCCTGTATGGGGTCAAGCACTGCCAGCCCCGCACCCGTCTGCCGGATGGCCTGGGCCAGCCGCTGGTCGTCCAAGGTCAACTCCCGTTCGCCCTCATCGATCACCAGCACCCGGGAACAGTCCGCGCCCAGCGCATCCAGCCGGGGGCGGATGGTGTCCGCCAGACCATCCTCCGCCGTCTGGTAGATAACATTTATGGGCGGCGCAGCCGCGTTTCCTCCCGGCATGGGAAACCCCTGGGTCAGCAGGGCCGTCAGCGCCAGTACGAAGGTGGTCTTACCATCACCGGGATCACCTTGGATGATGGTAATCTTCCCGCGGGGAAGGTAGGGCCGCCATAGCCAGCGCACCTCCTCCGCTTGGATATCGCTCATGGCGAGCAATTTCAACTGCTGTTTCATTTTCGTCCTCCTCCAAATAAAAATCGCCCCGTCCGAAGACGCGGCGTCCGGCCCTTGTGGAGCCTTCACTTGATTATTCTGGAATTTTTAGTATAATGTGATTATCACAAGACAACCTGATTTTGCATTTACGACAAGGAGGCGGAACAGATGCCCATGGGAATCAGGCAGACCAACAATTTCCTGCACTCCACACTGGATGTATGGCATAACCAGGTATTTTTCAACGAGGAGGCATACCCTGCCGGATATTTTGCCGCCTCCGTTCTCAATATTTCCATGGATGAAATTAACAGTCTCATGGAAAAGAGCGGTGCGTTGCTGGAACTGGCACCTCTGCTCATGTCAGAAGATCCGCAGCTGTATAACAGAGTCTGGCTGGAGCTGCGACACAGGATGATAACGCTGGCGGAAGCCTTGTGGCAATATGAGCCCTTCTCCCACACTGACCGGGGTGCTGAACAGCGCTTGATCGACACGCTGCTGTCCAAGGAATACTTCCCCCGCATCATCACATCCGATTCCAGGGAGCAGGACTTTTTCATGGGATATATCAGCGCCTTGATCCAGCTTCCCCATGCGCTGTACCACTTTATGGCGGCAGGCCGGTTTTTCGAGTTGGATTATCTGCGCCGTCTGAAAAGGCGGGATGAATCCTACTTCGTCACTGCCGCCCACGACTGCTTCAATAGTGATTTATTCTGGCAGGAAATGAAATCGCTGGCCAATCCCCAGATGGAGCCGTTTACCCTTACCCCACAGCTGCGCTCCTCCTATGTGTTTGCCCAAAATCCAAAACGCGAGAAAGAAATGGTGTTTGTTCAGCGCATATTCTTTGACAGCTATATGGATATGCTTTGTTTTGATTTGCTGAATGGCCTCCATCATGGTCATGCCCCCAACCAGTGCCAATGCTGTGGAAAATATTTTCTCACCACCAACGCACGCACACCAAAATATTGTGACGGCATCGCACCCCAAGACCCGCGCTTGACCTGCCGGCAGTATGGGGCTCAGCAAGGCCATAAGGAGAAAAACAAAAATCACCCGGTCTATGCTTTGTTCCGCACCCAAACCAACACCATCCGCAAGCACGCGGAGCGGGGCAAGATCGACGAAGCACTAAGAACCGAGGCGCTGAAGACAGCGGCTGAGCTGCGGGACAAGGCACTGATGGACAATGCATATGCCGAGGACGGCTATAAGCGGGACATGGAGTTGGACGCGGTTTACGATAGCGCCCGGAAGCGTTTGGCCCAGAAAGGAACCACACTGTCATGACCTGGGAGATGTACCATGTAGACGGTGCCTATCCCTCCAATGAGGAACTGGCCACGCGGATCAAGGGCGGGAACGATGATGCCGCCGCCCTGCTGCTGTCAAAGAACGAGAGGTTTCTTTCCAGCGAGGCGGAAAAGCTGTGTGGCCAGTACTCCCTCCCAGACATTGCAGATGATTTGAAACAGGAGGGCGCGTTGGCCCTCCTCACCGCCGCTAAAGCATACGACCCATCCAGCGGCGCGAAACTGCTGACCTATGCCGCCAGCGCGGTGCGCTCCGCCATGCTGGATTACATCGCGGAATATGCGCTTCCTGTACGGCTCCCGCCCAGCCGTTACCATCAGCTGCGGAGGGTGGCGTATCTGTGTACCACCGCAGCGGAAGAATGTTCAGAAGCTGAATTGGTCGAGCAGATCTGCAAAGCCGAAACGATCTCTGCCAAGGCTGCCCGTTCCCTGTTGCTGGACTACCAGTCGATTTTTGGGACGGCATCGTTGGATGATCCGGCGTTTTCTATCAGCAGAGACGGCGATCCAGCGCGGGCATATGACCGCTTTATGCGGAAACGGCTGGTGATCCAGCTGATGGAGAAGGTACTTACGCCCCGGGAGCTGAATGTTGTTAAGTACCATCTGGGGCTGGGCCAGCCGGGAAACCGGGAAATGACCTTTGCGGAGCTGGCCGTCCGCCTCAACTATAACGGTCCCAGCGCGGCGGAGAAGGTATTCAAGCGGGCAGTCCAAAAGCTGCGGGAGAATTTGAATGCTGGAGAGTACGGCGTCTGGACTGCCGCTAACCGGGCTATTCGTAAAGCAAAACGGGAGGCGCAGGAATGGCAGGGGTACGTCTTTCCTCAAATAACATGGCGGGATCATACAAGTTAGAAGTTTCCAGCCAAAAACTTGCGCAGGATCGGATACGCCCATGTGGAAATACCATATTACGTCTATTATGGCGAAACTGAACGAAGCCCTTGGGACACTTGAGAAACCCTTCTTTTTATTGAACAATGGGGGAAATTCCGACTGCGTTTTTGTCATTGGTGAGAAAGCAACGGCTGTTGCCCGGTATTGTGTACTCCTGGTGCAATGAGTCGGAATAGCCCGTTTTTAACTCAATACGGCTGGACGCGGAGTTGGATGAGCAAATTAGGAAGTTGACAGAAAAAGAAAAGAGGTAGCCAGATGAGTAAACCTACATTGTTTTTTAGCCATTCCTCCAAAGATAAAGATCTGATCATATCAATAAAAGATACACTTACAAAATATACAGGCGGTGTTCTTGACATTTTTATGTCCAGTGATGGGCAAAGCATACCGTTTGGGACGAATTGGATTCATAAGATAGAAGAGGGCCTAAATAGTGCCAAAATTATGTTCGTTTTTGTGACGGAAAATTCTATTTCATCTGGGTGGATATATTTTGAGGCTGGTTTTGCGTACTCTAAAGGAATTCATGTCATTCCTGTCGGTATCGGAGTTGATATAGGTGCCCTAAAGGCTCCTCTTAACTTGCTTCAAGGCTTTAATATCACCTCTGCCGGCAGCTTAAACAACTTTATTTCTATAGTCAACAAGGAATTTGAATATAGCTTTTCTGAATGCTTTGATGAGAATGACTATGCCGAAATCATTCGCTTGTCTGTTTCTAATGCCTTTACTGCTGTTTTTGATGAACTTGTTAGTTCCATTAGTTATAAACTTTTTGCCGAATATGTGAATGGAAAAACCGGTAAACGGGAACATGATATCGACAAATTCTTTAACAGGATTATAGACTATTTGGACCAAAACACGATTCCATACTCATTTCAAGACCCTTATCACAGTAGTGGAACAAAATGCATTGCAGTCAAGGGAATAAAAATTGTAAATCAAGCAAGTTATGAAACAAAGAGTGTAGCTGGTGGAACGCGCAACACTGGTTATATACAAGTCAGCATCTCTCCTTATAGTTTTGCGGAATCTTTTGAGCTTTACCGCAATCTAAATATGTTACTCGATGAAAATGAAGCATTCTATTTACACATTCGGCTTAATGAATTGTATTCATATGTTGTATCAGAAGTGGACTGCGCTGCTTTGGTTGCAACCGTTCCTGCATGGTTTACGTTCTCGAAGGACCATATAGGGCTATATGAATGTGATCGACTAAACTTAAGATTTTGTATTTTTAATGACAACCGACATTCGTCCATAAGAGAACCTGATTACGTTTTGAGTGTACCATATGATCCTCAAAAAACCCATGCAAGTAACATTATAGAGTTAATTTCCCAACTGTATGAATTGAAACTCATCTATAAAAAGACAGGGGAGCAGAACAATGCCTGACACATTAGACGGCCTTTCCATGAACCTGGAGCGCGCCAACCTGGACAAGCTCCGCGCGGTGTTCCCGGAGTGCTTCGCCGAGGGCAAGCTGGATATTGACAAGCTGCTGGGGCTGTGCGGGGAGTACATCGACAACGACTTTGAGAAGTACCGCTTCGAGTGGAAGGGCAAGGCGGAGTGCCTGCGGCTGGCCCAGAAGCGGTCTGCGGGGACGCTGCGGCCCTGCCCGGAGGAGAGCGTGGACTGGGAGCACACCCAAAACCTATACATAGAGGGCGACAATTTGGAGGTCTTGAAGCTCCTGCAATCGGCCTACTACCGCAAGGTAAAGATGATCTACATCGACCCGCCCTACAATACGGGGAACGACTTTGTGTATGCCGACAACTTTGCCGACCCGTTGGCGCGGTACAAGGAGGTTACGGCCCAAACCACCAAATCCAACCCGGAGACCATGGGGCGGTTCCACACCAACTGGCTGAATATGATGTATCCCCGGCTGCGGCTGGCGGCGAATCTTTTGCGGGATGATGGGGTTATTTTCATTTCCATTGATGATGGTGAGGTTACAAATTTGCGGAGATTATGCGATGAAGTCTTCGGAGAGGAAAACTTTGTTGCCCAATTTATTTGGAAATGCCGCCAGAACAAAGACAATCGAAACATCTCTGGTGTATCAATAGACCAGGAGTATATCATTTGCTACACCAGGCAATTCGGTAATCGGGTATTCCGTGGTACAGAACGCAAAATGGAACAGTATCGAAATCCTGATAACGACCCACGTGGGCCGTGGACCAGTGCAAACATGGTTGGGTTAGCAACAGCAGACGCACGTCCTAATTTGCACTATGATTTGGTTAACCCGGCGGACGGCATAAATTATGGATGCCCGCCCAAAGGATGGAGATATGACCGCAATACTATGCAGCGTCTCATTGATGAAGGAAGAATTATTTGGCCTGACAGTCCAGACGGACGGCCACGAAAAAAATCCTTCCTAAATGAAATTTCGGAAGTTCTCCCTGGCTATTCCTCTGTTTTTGGCGATGGGATTTATACGAATACTGCTACAAAGGAGCTTTTTTCGATATTTCAGAATCATTACTTTGATTTTCCCAAGCCAGTGGAAATCGTCAAACAGTTGGTCAGCCAAGTTACTGAACCAGACGACATTGTTCTCGACTTTTTCTCTGGCTCGGCTACTACTGCTCATGCTGTGATGCAGTTAAATTTTGAAGATAACGGAAAGCGGCGATTCATTCTGGTGCAGTTGCCAGAGAAAACAGAGATAGACGAATATCCCACCATCTGCGAAATCGGCAAGGAGCGCATCCGCCGCGCCGGAGCGAAAATTGAGGCGGGGGACACCGGTTTCCGCGTGTTCAAGCTGGACACCTCCAACCTGAAAGCCTGGGACGCCGCCCCCATTGAGGGCGAAGCCCTGGGCACCCTCTATGAGCGCATGAACGGCATGGTTCAGCGGGTGAAGCCGGACCGCTCCGGCCTGGACATGGTGTTCGAGGTCATGCTCAAGCTGGGCGTGCCGCCCACCTGCGCCGTTACCCCCGTGTCCATCAACGGCAAAACCGCCTACCGCGTGGGCGAGGACTGTTTGCTTCTGGTCTGCCTGGCCCCGGACGTCCAGCCCGAGGACGTGGAGCAGATGGCGGAGTATGCCCCCGCCAAGGCCGTCATTTCCCGGGATAGCTTTGCCGGCGATACGGCGATGGCGAACGCTTACTACATCCTGCGGGACCGGGGTGTGGAATTGAAACTGGTGTGAGGGCGCGGATATGAAACTGCAATTCAAAAAACAGGATTTCCAGACCGCCGCCGTCCACGCGGTCACAGACCTGTTCGCCGGGCAGGAGCACACCCGCGCTACTTTCTCCGTCCTGGACGAGGGCCAGCTTCCGGGGCAGGGGGCTTTTGGGCAGACAGAGCTGGGCGTGGGCAACGTCCTGCGGCTCAGCGACAGCGCCCTGACGGACAATATGCGCTCGGTGCAGAAACGGAATTGTTTGCCCCTGACGGAAAGCGCCGCCTCCCGCCAATTTTGTATTGAGATGGAGACCGGCACCGGGAAAACCTATGTCTACACCAAAACGATTTTTGAACTGAACCGGCGGTATGGCTTTACCAAGTTCATCGTGGTAGCGCCCTCCGTGGCCATCCGGGAGGGCGTATACAAATCCTTCCAAGTGACGGCGGAGCACTTTGCCTTGCAGTATGACGGCGTACCCTGCCGCTATTTCATCTACAACTCGGCCAAGCTGTCCGATGTGCGCCAGTTCGCCGCCAGCGCCAATATCGAGGTCATGATCATCAACATCGACGCGTTCAAAAAGGCGGAGAACATCATCAATCAGGCGCAAGACAGGCTGAACGGTGAAACGGCCATGCGGTATATCCAGGACACCAACCCCATTGTCATCATCGACGAACCCCAGAGCGTGGACAACACCCCCAAGGCCAAAGAGGCCATCGCGTCGCTGAATCCGCTGTGTGTCCTGCGCTACTCCGCCACCCACCGGGAGAAAATCAACCTGCTCTACCGCCTGACCCCGGTGGACGCCTATCAAATGGGGCTGGTGAAACAGATTTCCGTGTCCTCCAACCAGGTTTATGCGGGGTTCAACCAGGCGTATGTGCGGCTGCTGTCCGTGTCCAACGAGAAGGGGTTCCGGGCAAAGGTGGAGATCGATGTGAAGGGCAAGACAGGCGTTGTGGCACGGAAAACGGTGACGGTGAAGCCTGGGGACGACCTGTTCCTGTTGTCCGGCGGGCGGGAGCTGTACGAGGGCTGCACCGTGGCAGATATCGACTGCACCCCTGGGTATGAGCACATCGAGTTCGGCAACACCCAGGAGGTAGCGCTGGGCAAGGCCATCGGCGACGTGGACGAGAACGTAGTGAAAAAGGCTCAGATCCGCCGCACCATTGAGGCGCACTTGGACAAGGAGCTGCGCTATCAGGGCCGTGGGATCAAGGTGCTGTCCCTGTTCTTCATCGACAAGGTGGACAAGTACCGCCGGGAGGACGGCGCGCCGGGAATCTACGCCGGGATGTTCGAGGACTGCTACCGGGAACTGATCGCCAAGGAAAAGTACGCCCCCATCCGGGAGCGGTTCTCTGCGGATATCTCAAAAATTCACAACGGCTACTTCTCACAGGACAAAAAAGGCCGCCTGAAGGACACCAAAGGCGACACCCAGGCGGACGACGATACCTATAACACCATCATGCGGGACAAGGAATGGCTGTTGAGCTTCGATTGCCCGCTGAGATTCATTTTTTCCCATTCTGCGTTGAAGGAGGGCTGGGACAACCCCAACGTGTTCCAGGTGTGTACGCTGATCGAGCAGAGGTCGGTGTTCACCTGCCGCCAGAAGGTGGGGCGCGGCTTGCGGCTGTGCGTTGACCAGAACGGGGAACGGGTGGAGGACAAGGATATTAACATCCTCCATGTAATGGCCAACGAAAGCGTGGCCGAGTTTTCCGGCACCTTGCAGAAGGAGATCGAGGCCGAGACAGGCGTGAAATTCGGCGAGCTGCAGCTCAGCCTGTTCGTGGGCCTGGCTTACGATGTGGAGCATCAGGAGGAGCGCGCCGTCACAACGGAGCAGGCGCAAAAGGTGGTTGAGGTGCTCAAGACCGCCGGAGCCATCGGCGGGGACGGGAAAGTCCAGTCCGGCGTCAAACCAGAGGAAATCAGTTTGCCCCAGGAGCTGGAGGAGGTCCGGGACACGGTTCTGGCCATCATGGAGAAGCCGGAACCCGTGGCCGCTGAGACGCTGGCGGGAACGGCCTACACCCGAACCGTGGTAGAGGAGAAGCAGATCACCTATGACGATGCCAGAGAGCTGATAGAACATTTCCAGAAGAAGGACTATATCACCCAAGATGGAAAAATAAGGGACACCATGAAGAACGCATTGAAAGCCGGGACACTGGAATTGCCGAAGAAGTACGAGGCCGCCCGCAGCCGCTTTGAGGCCATCCTTGCCAGCGCCGGCCGGAAGCCTCCCGTGCGGGACGCTTCCCGGGATGTGACGGTGCGGCTGAATAAGCAGGTCATGCTTTCACCGGAATTTATGGAACTGTGGGGAAAAATCAAGCAAAAAACTACCTACCGTGTTCGCATCGACACCGGGCGGCTGGTGGAAAACTGCGTCAAAGCCCTGCGTGATATGCCCCGGATCACCAAGACCCGGCTTATTTCCCAGACGGCGGACATCCATGTGGAGCAGGCGGGGATCTATCACACAGAACGGGAAATGCGGACGATAGATGTGGAGGACTCCTATCAAATTTTGCCGGACCTCATCACCATCATCAGTGACGAGGCCATGCTTACCCCCGCCACAGTGAACCGTATCCTTCAGAAGAGCGGGCGGTGCGGTGAGTTCCTGGATAACCCGGAGGCGTTTCTGGAAAAGGCTGTGGAGATCATCCGTGACAACCGCCACGCCCTGGCCATCGACGGAATCAGCTACATCAAGCTGGATGGCGAGGAGTATTATGCCCAGGAGATTTTTGACTCGGCGGAACTGCTGGCCAATCTGGACCGCAACGCCGTCAAGGTGGAGCACAGCGTTTATGACTATATCGTTTATGACAGCAGTTCGGTGGAGAAGCCTTTTGCTCTTGCTTTGGACCATGACCCGGATGTGAAGATGTTTTTCAAAATCCCAAGCCGGTTCAAGATCGAGACGCCCATTGGCGCCTATAACCCTGACTGGGCGGTGTACCTGACCCGTAATGGAGAGGAGAAGCTGTATTTCATCTTGGAAACCAAAGGAGATACCAGCCTGATGGAACTCCGCACCCGGGAGCAGTTGAAGATCCACTGCGGGAAAAAGCATTTTGAGGCATTGGAAAACGGGGTGGAAATGCAGACCGTAAACAGTTGGGGTGAGTTTAGGCAAACCGTATAAACCTATCACATACATCTGAGGGCTCCCACCACAGCGGGAGCCCCTCTCGTTCCTCTTTACAGGCACAGCGCCGCCTGATACCCGGCCAGGAACTCATGCCCTGCCGCCGTCCGGTTTTCCCGGTGGAAGCTCGCCTTTCGTACGGGACACACGTTCTTGACCATCTGGCCGCCCACGGAGCCGGCCTGACGGGCGGTGATGTCGCCGTTGTAGCCCTGCTTCAGGTTGACGCCCACCTCCCTTGGTGTGCCTCCTCCATCTTAAGCGGGTTTCTCAGTAGAATTTTTCTCGCCGCTTTCGGCCAATTCTCCGATAAATTTGTAGAAAATCCGCACACTTTGCCGGTAGGGCTGGTTGGCCCGGGCCGGGACCTTGTGACCTCCGTTTTCGTAGATCTTGGGGCCGATCTCGATGCGGTCCACGAAGGTGACCAGGGTGTTCCGGTCCAACTCATCCAGATGGGTATAGGACCGGGCCAGCGCGAAGAATTGGGCGTAACTGTCCGCCGTCTGCTGGGCGGGGCTGGGAGCATTCAGTTTCTCCAGCGCAGCTTTCAGCCCGGCGGACTCCTTCTCCAGGTCGGCTACCATGCGGCTCAAACGGTCGTCATCCAGTTTGCCCATTGCGTTGTCGGTGTACAGCTTGGTAACGATTTTGTCGATGGCCGTGATCCGGGCCTCCGCCCGCTCCTTTTTCATCTGCCGGGTCTTGAGATTTTCCTCACTGCCCATCCGCCTGACCGCCTCCTGAACCAACGCCTCCACTTCCTCGTCGCTGAGAGCCAGCAGGCTGTTCAGGTCCTGCCGCACCAGCTCCACCAGGTCGGCATAGCGGATACGCACCCCCTGGCAGGGGTTGGCAATATCCTGGCGCTGGTGGGTGCAGGAGAGATACCAGTACTTTTCCCGCTCCCCCTTGTACACCGTGCCGCAGGAGCACAGGGCGTGCCCGCATTTGGCGCACACCGCCACGCCGCCGAAGATGCTCTTGCGTACCTGATCATAGGCCCGGTAGTCCCGGCTGCCCCGGCCCAGATTCTCCTGGGCCCGCTGGAACAGCGTCTTATCCACCAGCGGTGGGTGAGTGTCCTCGGTCACCGCCCAGCCGTCCCGGGGGACGGCCACCTTTTTCTTGGACTTGACGCTGACCTTCTTGCTTTTGCCCAGTAAAGTATGACCCAAATAGACCGGATTTTTCAGGATGCGCTTTACCGTGGTGTAGTTCCAGGTGTCTGAGGCGTGGGACGCCCCCTCCTCGCTGAACTCGTCCCGGTACAGCACCCGGTACTTCAGCGGCGGGATCACCCCGTCGGCGTTCAGATCCAAGGCGATCTTCCGGGAAGAGTCCCCCGCCGCCGCCCGCTGAAAGATGCGCTCCACCACCGGAGCGGTCATCTCATCGGGGGTCAAACGGTGCTTGTCCTCCCGGTCCTTGCGGTAGCCGTAGGGCGGGCAGGCGCAGTATTGGCCGCTCTCCCGCTTGCTTCTCAGCACGTCCTTCACCTTGCGGGAGCCGTCCCGGAGGTAGACCTCGTTCATGGCAAAGAGGAATGGAGCCATGATGTTGTCGTGCTCCGTGTCGAAGTTGTCCGCAATGGCGATATACTGGATGCCGTGCTCTGGGAAAAACTGTTCGGCGTAGTAGCTGGCCTCCCGCATATCGCGGCCCAGCCGGGACAGGTCCTTGGTGATGACCAGATTGGCCTTTCCCTGCTCCAATTGCTTCAGCATCTCCTTGAAGCCGGGGCGGTTGAAGTTGCCGCCGGAATAGCCGTCGTCCACAAATTCCCGGACGAGGGTGATGTTGTTTTGTTTGCAGTAGTTCTGCACGATCATGCGCTGATTGGTGATACTGGACGATTCCCCACCCTGAGCCTCCTCGTTGGAAAGCCGCAGGTAGGCAAACGCCAGTGTGAATCTGCCGGTTTTCATGCTCGCCTCCTCCGGTAAACCGGCCCACTGGGTTGATTATACCCCATGGCCAACGCCTCCGTCAACGGGCGGGGTGGTTGGAATATTTTGGGCTATCCGCTCCGCCATTAGCTCGGAGAGCGGGCGTGTCCCCTGAAAGACCCGCCGCAGCTCGTAGGTGACCTGGCCCATGGTGATGGTCTGCTGTTCCATTACATCGCCTCCAGGGCTAGTTTGCACTGGAATTCGGCGGTTTATCCCACTATTTCCCATCGGCACCGTCCTTTGGGATAGAGGCCAAGTAGCCCTTGGTTACATCGGGCCGCTCATGGCCCAAAAGTTGGGAGACCCGAAGACTTGCGCTAGATGGTGTCGTCAATAAACGAGGAGCCAAATGGCAATACAACGAATTTGGACAGCAGCGACGAAGGAAGCGACATTTTTGGCGTAGCGCGCAGCAATGCCGCGCCAGCGCTTGAGAAGAAGAAAAGCGTTCTCAACGAGATGGCGAAGTTTGTAAAGATATTCGTCGTATTCACGTAATTCTTTGCGGTTTTTCTTTGGAGGGATAACTGGCGTCATTCCCTCGTCAGCAGCTTT
>CAJTGJ010000006.1 GCA_910575695.1 Oscillospiraceae bacterium
TGGCGGCGGAGAAGCCGGTCAGGTTATCCGTACAGGCAATGAAGATGTCCTCCACACCCCGGTTCCTCAGGCCATTGAGGATGGTGGCCCAGTACCTGCCCCTCGCTGCGGACATGGTAGTGGATCGCGTCCAGAAACACCACCGCATTTCCCATAATGTAAACCTCCTTAGTGATGTCCTTATTCTACACCTCCTTGGTGGTTTACACAATTTTAGGGGGTGTCCCTAAGAAATATCCCAAGATTTCCTGTTCCTGGCGGGATAATTGGCCCAATCTCTGCACTTATTTCAAGTATCCCCAGGAGATTCGGCGTCTGATTTATACCACCAATGCCATTGAGGGCTTTAACCGCCAGCTTCGCAAGGTGACCAAGGCCAAGTCTGTTTTCCCCACCGATGACAGTTTGCTGAAAATGCTATACCTGGCTATGATGGATATTACCAGAAAATGGACTGGCCGGCGCCAGGACTGGAACATCATCCACGCCCAACTGGCGGTCTACTTCGCCGAGCGTATGCCGGACTGATCTGGCTGCACCTTGACATACGGCGGAAACGTCGTTAATATGGCGGTGAAAGGGGCAGTTTTCGCCCCGCCCCCTTGCCTATATTTCCACTCTATCCGCACCGCTTTGGGCGGTTACACAAAATTTGGGACGCTCTCATTTCCGTTCACTCGGGACAGCTGCCCTATACTGCGGAAGATATTTCCCACAAAATCCAGTCATTTATGCGCAGATTACAGCATCATCCCCTGACGTTTCCAGTTTCCTCCTCCGTTTGCCGCTTTCCTATCTTTGCCTGTAGAAGTAATAGCAAAGCAATTTACAGATGACATCATTCTCCTTTGCTGTGATGATGCCGCATGGCATAAGTCCGAAACCATCTGCATTCCAGAAAACATACGCCTGTTTTTTATTCCGCCATATACACCGGAAATGAATCCAATTGAACAGATATGGAAAGAGTTACGGCGGCGCGGGTCCAGAAATGAGATTTTTGCACCCTTGAAAAGGTTGTAATTTGCCTTTGCGATGTGGTTTGAAGGCTTTCCCGTGAGGGAATCAAAGGAATTACTGCTCGTGATTGGATTATTAAATGTTTAATTGAAGTTTATTGTTACCGCCTGATTTCAAGGAGAAAACTGGACAGGTGAAGGATTCCACAATACTTTTTTGTGAATATTGAACAAAAAGAGCAAGGACACCAAACGGATCGTTTAGCGTCCTTGAGGTCGGCTGCGTTTATGGAGCTTTCAGGAAAAACGTGCCCAAGCTCAGGTGAGGGCCAGGTATTCCTCCAGGCAGAGCCCGTTCGCCATGATTTCCCGTGCGGCCTCCACACCCACATAGCGGTAGTGCCAGGGCTCATAGCCCACGCCGGTGATCTCGCTCTTGTCGGTGGGATAGCGCAGGATGAAGCCGTATTCGGCGCAGTGGGCCATCAGCCATTGCTGGACGGGGGTGTTTTCCTGGCCCTCGTCCAGGATTTGGTAAGACGTATCCACGATATCCACCGCCAGCCCAGTCTGATGTTCGCTGGTGCCGGGGCGGGCCACCCACATGGCAGCCTGGCGCTGGGCATCCTGCTGGGTACAGCCCCGTGCCAGCCAGTTCTGGACCTCGGCCTCAAAGAGCTGCGCCTGGGTGTCCTGACTGCGGTAGGACGAGCAGATCAGCGGCTGGAGGCCTGCTGTCCGGGCGTCGTCCATCATGGCCTGCAGGGCGGGGTAGATCCGGCTGTCCACGGCGTGGCCATTGCGAAGCCTGGCGAGGTCGGGGATGGAAAAGCTGTCCGGCAGGGCGTGGCCGAAATTCACCAGCATCAGGTTCCAGCTGTCCGGGGCGGGGGAGGGCTTGTCCAACGGCGCGGCGGAAGGCTGAAGCGGGGGAAGGGTAACCGCCGCCAGCGCGGGTTCGGAAATGTCGAGTGGCTGGGGCGCGGGTTGGTCATAGGCGGACGCGCCGGACCAGCCCACGCCCATCCCGGCGGCGAACAGCAACAGGGACAGGGTGAATAGCAGGGGCAGGGGAAGGGTGCGGCGGCGGGTGGTTTTCATTGGGAACACTCCTTTGTATCAACTGTGTTCCCAGAGTATCATAATCCGCCGTCGAATTTTACACTACTTTGCATCAAAGTGCCATCTTTTCCGCTCTCACCGCCGCTGCCCCTCTGCCGGCGTGGGTTGGTGCTCAATGGTAAGAATATCCTCAATGGGAATTGAGGCGCCGTCTGTCAGGACAATGCGCTGCTCTAGGCCATTGATTTTCCGGATGGCTCCAGAAAGGGAGACATACCGCCCGCCCTGCTTTTTTTCATCGGACAGGAAATAGGTGAACACGGCCTGCCCGCCTGTATTGACCAGCAGGCGCAGCTTTTTGTCCAGCAGCGACTGTTCCTCCTCAGTCAGCTCGATTTTCCGGTCTGTGAGCCGTGCGGTCTCCCGGATGGCGGCGCCATGGCCGGACAGCGCGGCAAATGGGGTGAACTGCGCCGCCCGGTCGGCCATGGACATTCGGAGATGCCGGTCCGATGCGGGGTGAGGCAGGTTAATGATGTCGTCGTAGGCTCCCATTATGCCCGGTGTCCTCCAATCTTTTCATTGCGCTCGGCGGCGGTGGCCCCCTTCACCAGGTTGGTCCCCTTCAAAATGGCGTTTTTGCCGTACCTGTTCTTGATGCCCAGCATGGCCTGCTGGAGCCGCTTTTCCTTTGACAGCTCCGCCGCCTGGGCTTCCCGCTCCGCCTGGAGCGTCTCAAAATCTGTAAACAAATCCAGCTGTTCCATGGCTGCTTCCTGAGAGATGGAGCATTCCTCCGCTACCCGGTTGGCGGTGAGGTACATACGGCGGATAGAGAGGGTTTTGTCTACGACCCGGTCGAACAGTTCCAAAACCGCCGCAGTGATCCGTTTGGAAGAGGCGGTGTACTCCTCCAGGTGGACGGTGCCGTGGGCGTGCTTGGGGACCTGCCTGCCGTAGCGGTCGGTGGATACCTGGCCGCTGTACTGTTGTCGGCGTTTCTGATCCCGTAGATTTTCCTTGTCATAGCCCACCGTAAGGGTGAGCTGGTTTGTGACCAGCCCATGGGCCACCAGTTCCAGGGCCAGCTGGTCCGCCATTTCCCAGATCACTGTCCGGGCCTTGTCAAAGGGATAGGGCTCGTTGAGCACCTGTCCGCCGCCGATGCTGCTGGCGGCGGGCTTGTACGACTTGATGTCTGCCATGGTGCAGGGCTCCCAGCCCCAGGCGTGGTCGATGAGCAGTTCCGCGTTGACGCCGAACAGTTTGTATAGAAGCTCCTCATTATAATAATCCCCCGGCTTCCCGATGGAGCACCGGGCGATGTCTCCCATGGTGAACAGGCCCTGGGCTTCCAGCTTCTGGGCGTATCCCCGGCCCACCCGCCAGAAGTCAGTGAGAGGCCGGTGCTCCCACAGCAGCCTGCGGTAACTCATCTCATCCAGTTCCGCGATGCGTACGCCGTTTTCATCCGGGGCGGTGTGCTTGGCCCAGATATCCATGGCCACCTTGGCCAGGTAGAGGTTGGAGCCGATGCCTGCCGTGGCGGTGATGCCGGTGGTGTTCAGCACATCCAGCACGATTTTCCGGGCCAGCTCCCGGGGGGTGAGCTTGTAAGCGGGCAGATAGTTGGTGGCGTCTATCATGACCTCGTCAATGCTGTAGACGTGTATGTCCTCCGGGGCGGCGTATTTCAGGTATACGTCAAACACGTCGGTGCTGCACTGGATGTAATGGGCCATCCGGGGCGGGGCGATCAAGTAGTCCAGAGCCAGGGTCGGGTTTGCGCGCACCTCCGGGTCATGACAGGATGAGCCGGAAAACTGCCGCCCCGGTGCGCTTTTTCGCCGTTTGTCGTTGATTTCCGATACCTTCTGCACCACCTCAAACAACCGGGCTCGTCCGGAAATGCCGTAGGCTTTCAGCGAGGGAGAGACGGCCAGGCAGATGGTCTTTTCCGTGCGGCTGGCATCCGCTACCACCAGGTTGGTGGTCAGCGGGTCCAGGCCCCGTTCTACGCACTCCACCGAGGCGTAAAAGCTCTTGAGGTCTATGGCCAGATAAACCCTGTTGTTCATGCCGTGGACGCCTCCCTTTAGACTGCCGCGCTTAATGAGGATATTATACCCTACTCCTGTGAAATTGTCCATACGTTCGATGGAAAATTTGTTCTAAAATTTTTCCCAAAAAGCGCCCCGCCCATCCAATCTGGAGGGCGGGGCGCCGGTGAAGCTGTTTGTTGATGGAAATCGGGACTCAGCTCAGGGGATAGTAGACCATCAGGTTTTCGCCCAGTGAGACGGCCAGATAGAGCTGCTCGCCGCTCTGAGCCAGGGAATCGGGGATCTCAAAGATCAGCTCTCCGTCCTTGGACTCGCCGGGGTCCAGTGTGGTGTTGTTCAGGCTGGGGCTGTACGTGATGGGGTCCACGCAGTCGTAGAGGTCCGTCTTGGTGGAATCTGCCACCTGCACGATGGGGTCCTGGCCCACGTAGTAGAGCATGGGCAGGAAAGTGTCCGACTCGAGGCCCCGGTTGGTGATGGTCATATCGGCGACAACGAACTGTTTCCCATCGGAGGCTGTGTAGATGTACAGGCTTGATTCAAACTGATTCATAACCTTGGAGGAATGATAGGTGATCTCCCAGTTGGAAAGGATGACCGGAACATCGGGGTCCAGCACAGTGCCGTTGACCGGCGTGTTGTCTACCAGAGAGATGTAGGCGTCGGGGTTGTTGACATTGTGGTACAGGTAGGCCAGCACGTCCGCCGCGACGGGGACCGGGTATTGTAGGGAGGTATCGCCGTAGGAGGTGTAAATGGTGTCCGGTGGCGTCTCCTTGACGTTGCCCAGGTGGCGCAGGAACGCGCCGGTGGAGGCCTCGTACAGGTCCACAGAGGTGATGGAGTTGACCTGCTGATTGCTGGTGTCGCTCCCGCCCATGGTCTGGTAGAAGTCGCCCTTCTCAAAATTGGCGGTGAGCACCAGATAGTAGTCGGCAACGGACAGGCTGGCGGGGACCTCCTCCGCAGGAAGGCTCAGCAGGAATCCGCCCATGAACTGGAGGGAGGGGAGGTAGTCCTGGAAATTCCCGGCGGTGGGGTTGCGGTAGAAGGCGGCGACGGTCTTGCCCTCCAGCTCGATAGTTTCAGGCAGGCCGTCTTCCGCCGGTTCCTGGAGGCTCGGCCCGTCCCCGGTGATGGTAACCATCATGGAATCGCTGTAATAATCCGCACCGGTGATGTCGGAGGTCTTCATCAGGCTCTGCTGGCTGTCGCCGGCGACGGCGGGAAGCATGGTGTCCCGCAGGTAGGTGACGTACTGGAAGGCGTCCTCCGGGTTGTCCGTCTGAACCAGGAAGGAGTTGGGGTCCAGGGCGCAGAAGGTGGAGCGGAAGTCGCTCAGCTCATAGTCGTCGAAATAGCCCTGTTCCAGCAAGGTGCTGCCGATTTCAGGCAGTCTGCCGGGGTTGTGCTCCACCCATTCGTCGATGGCGTCCTGGAACTTGGCCATGTCGGAGGGGATGGTCTCCAGGAGCTTGCCCAGGGTAGCCGCGTCCAGCTCCTGGGCGGCGGCGAAAATGGGGAGGTAGCAGTCATAGGGGCTGAACGCGTCCTCCATGGAGGCCCAGAACGCGTCCGGATCGGCGTTGACCTTGCTCAGGAACTGGACGGCATAGGTCCCGCTCGTGGGGTAGTCGAACCGGAACCGGGTGAGGCTGGAATCCCCGGCGCTGGCCTGCTGGTATTCCAGGGTGCTGAGAATCGCGGCGGCCTTGAACTGCTGGCTCAGCTCACCCTCCTGGGCCTCCTGCTTGAGGGCCTCCGTATCGATGCTTTCAGCCTGTTCCTTGACATAGTCCTCCAGGCCGCCCGCCTTTTTGGCGGCGTCCCAGCACGTGTCCGTGGCAGACTTGGCCTGACAGGCGCTTAGCAGGACAAGCATCAGGCAGGCGGCTGTCAGCAGCAGCTTTCGTTTCATTTTGACATCCTTCTTTCTTAAATAGTGCAGGGAAATCATCTCCCGGGTGCGGCCAATCCTCAAAGCCGCTAAGCCTATCATAGAATGGAATTTTTAAAGTGTCAACATTAATTTTCATTGCTGGCGCATAAAAAGCAGCGGCTTGAAGCGGAACTGCTCCAGGCTGCTCTCTCATGCCGGGGCATCCTCAGCGTGGTGGACGCCATCTGGGACCTGCTGTGCGCGGTCCTGCCCTACCGCCCCTTCCGGATCAAACCAAACAACCACGAGCTGGGGGAGATCTTCGTCCAAACCCTCGCCACCGGCCGTTTGGACGACCGTCGGTATTTGGAATACACCGATATCAAAGTGGTGTGGGGCGGCCTGTTTGTCCTTTCCATTTTGGGTGCGATGTGATATACTCGCTTTGACAATTTTTGAAGGAGGCGTAATCAAATGAAAATCCTTATGCTCAACGGCAGTCCCAGGCCGGAGGGGAATACGTTCCTCGCCCTGCGGGAGATGGAGCGGGTTTTCCAGGCGGAGGGCCTGGAGACCGAGCTCATCCAGGTGGGAAACCGGGACATCCGCGGTTGTGTCGCCTGCGGCGGCTGTGCCAATCTGGGCAGATGCGTATTTGACGACCTGGTGAACGAGCTGGCCCCCAAGTTTGAGGCCTGCGACGGTCTGGTGGCAGGCACGCCGGTGTACTATGCTTCGGCCAACGCCACCCTTGTGGCGCTGCTGACCCGGCTGTTTTACAGTACATCCTTTGACAAGACCATGAAGGTGGGGGCGGGTGTGGCGGTGGCCCGCCGGGGCGGACTGTCCGCCACCTTTGACGAGCTGAACAAATTTTTCACCATTTCCGGGATGCCGGTGGCCTCCAGCCAGTATTGGAACAGTGTCCACGGCAGACTGCCCGGCGAAGCCGTTCAGGACGCGGAGGGCCTCCAGACCATGCGCACCCTGGCCCGGAACATGGCGTTCCTGGTGAAAAGCATCGCCCTGGGCAGGGATGCCTACGGCCTGCCGGAGCAGGAGCCCCGCCAGACTACCAATTTTATTCGATAACGCCTGTCAAGGAGGGGGGCGGCGCGTTCAGGGACGGGCTGAAGTGGAAGGCTTTTTTTGAACCCCGTGCCCTCTGCCCGCATAGGATGCCATGTGTAACATAAAGCATAAAGGAGCGTTTCATATGAGCAAGCCATCCTCCTGCGGTCGTTTCAAGCTTCCCCTGCTCCCGGTCCTGCGGGGCAGGGCGCAGGCAGCGGCCAGCATCGCGGGCAGCGAACATTATCCAGACATATCGGGCGTTGTGCGCTTTTATCAGACCGGGGAGGGCGTGATCGTCTGGGCTGAGGTCAGCGGGCTCCCCCGGTCCGGCCAGCCCTGCGGCGGACAGGTTTTTGGGTTCCATATCCACAAGGGAAGTGGCTGCGGCGGCAATATGGACGACCCGTTTGCGGACGCCATGTCCCATTACGACCCCGGCGGCTGTGAGCATCCGTACCACGCCGGGGATCTGCCGCCGCTGTTTGGAAACGACGGATTCGCGCTGTCCCTGTTTCTGACCAGCCGTTTTACTGTGGACGAGGTGCTTGGCAGGACGGTCATTATCCACGACCATCCGGATGATTTCACTACCCAGCCGTCCGGCAATTCCGGCACGAAAATTGCCTGCGGAGTGATCCGGAGGGTATCGGGGCCTTGTGGGTAAGCCGCTGCCGGGACGGTCCGGTTATCAGGATTTTTAATGTGTGCCATAACTTCGCAGTGACAAAACAAATTGACAGACCACCGGAATGGGTGGTCTGTCAATTTGTTTTGCTTCTGTTGGCCTATAGTTCAAAAATGCTCAGGGATGCCTGTTCCACGAAAAGGCTGCCCCCGTAGTTCAAAAGCAGGGACAGATTGGCGCAGGGGGCAGGGTGGGCCTGGGGAAAGAGCGTGGCGGAGTAATGAAGCGTCATAGGCTCACAGTCCAGGCATTTCACAGAGAAGTATAGGGGCAGGACATCGGAAAAGGCATCACAGGGGGTGAGCCTGACAAAAACAGCCCCCGCATCGTCCCCCTGATAGGGGCCTCGGACGTTTATCGTATAATCCAGCAGATAGGCCTTTCCTGGCTCCAGATCCACCAGGGACGGATGCTCCTCGCTCCAGCGGATGCCGCAGCTCTTCTGATCCTGGCACTTCCAGGACAGGAGGAAGCCGTTGTCCCAGGAGAAGCCATTGCACCGGCTGACCAGCTGGATGGCGCTTTTTTGACAGCAGGGCCCGCCGCAGGGCGGCTCACAGGGATGGCCTGGCTTGCAGGGGCGGTCCGGTTCGCAGGGACGGTTTGGCTTGCAGGGGTGGTCCGGTTCGCAGGGACGGTCCGGCTTGCAGGGACGGTCTGGCTTGCAGGGATGATCCGGCTCACACAGACAGGGCGGTTTCGGCGGGGGTTCATGGCCTCCAGCCGCCAGCGCTTTTTCCAGTTTGCCCTTCAACAGCATCTGGCTCTGCATCACGGTGTCCAGCAGCTCTGTGACGCTCTTGTTCACCTCCAGTATTTCCTGAGGCCCGGCGCACAGCTTCGGCCCACCCGGCAGAGTGCCCAGGATATATTGCAGCTTTTCGCCCTCCGCGTTGACGATGTGGCTGAGGGCCAGCTCCTCCATGGCGATGGAGGCGATAATCATGGTGATCGCCTCGTCTTTGGTCATGTCCGCCCCGCAGGGCGGGAAAGAAGGCATAGACATATTGATTTGTCTCCCATCGCCGCCTTTGCTCCGGCCCGGGGGAAAGGTGGCGGATGTACGGCGCGTCTGCCGCGCCGCCGGTTCATTTTATGCGCCCGGCGCCTCCTTTGGGAATGTCGAAAAAAGGAACCTTCTGTAGGGGAGGCACATAGGATGTGTCAGGCGCGGGCAGGGGCAGGAACATCCGGCTGAGCAAACGGCCCGAAGCCGTCTGGAAAGGAGTAATGTCCATGTCTATGCCCAGCTTTCCCGTGGTGGATCCACCCATCGACCGGGAAGGCGCAGTCAATCAGATCCTGTCCTCCATTGCCATGGAGGAGCTTGGTCTCAGCCATATTTTGAACGCCGAGGGCGAGAAGCTCCAATATATCCTGGGCACCCTGCCCGGGCTCAGCGGGCCTCCGGCCACTGTCAGCGATGTGCTGGCGGCCAACACGGCTTCCACCATCGCGCCGCTGGTGTCCTTGAGCCATTTCTCCAATGAGATCATGCTGAACCTTGCTGCCGGCACCACCATATCTCTGCAAATGTTTGGGATCGTGTCTGCCGCGACGCTGCTTCCGGGCTCCGCGGGCGCTTCCCTGATGATTACCCGTCTGAGCTGAGGAGGTGCAACGGTATGTCGCAGCCCAATTTTCCCATTATTGATCCCCCTTTGACCCGAGACGGGAGCGTCAATGAAATCATTTCCTCCATTGCCGCCGAGGAGCTGAGCCTGAGCCACATCCTGAATGCCGAGGGCGAAAAGCTGCAATACGTTCTGGGCACCCTGCCGGGGCTCAGCGGCGGCGCGGATATTGAAGATGTCCTGGACGTCAACAGGAGCGTTCAGCGGATGCTGGATGAGGTCGCCCAGCAGCAGCTCCTGATGGGCGCGAAGCTGAGCGCGGCGCTGGATGCTCCGGTATTCACCGGCCCCACTGGCCCTACCGGTCCCACTGGTCCGACCGGCCCCGCCACGGGTGCCACGGGCCCCGCCGGCCCGGACGGTCCCGAGGGTCCTGCCGGTGCGGTGGGTGCTGCCGGGCCTGACGGCGCTGTCGGCCCTATCGGGCCTACCGGCGCGGATGGCCTGCCCGGCCCTGCCGGAGCTGTGGGCGCGGTGGGCGCGGAAGGCCCAGTTGGCCCTGTCGGTCCCACTGGAGCCGCTGGCCCTGCTGGCGCAGCAGGCGCGGTGGGCATCACCGGCCCCACCGGCCCGGACGGCGCGGCTGGCGCCATCGGTCCTGCTGGCGCGGTTGGCGCTGCCGGTCCCACCGGGGCCGCCGGAGCCACGGGGGTTATCGGTCCCACCGGCCCCACCGGGCCCAATCCCACGGCAACGGCGGGGTTTGCCGCCAACACGGCGGGGACCAGCCTCACCGTGGCCCTGGGCGGCACGCCCATTCCGCTGCCCAATGCTCAGCTGCTCTCGGCGGACATCACCCCCAACGCGGGGAATACTGTGTTCACCGTGGCCACCGCAGGGCGTTACCGCATCTCCTACCACGTGAATACCACGGCGGCCCTGCTGATGGGCAGCCGCCTGGTCATCAACGGGACGAACAACACCGCGTCCACCATTGTGCCGGTGCTGTCTGTCTCCAACTATGAGAACGAGATCGAGGTCAGCCTGCCTGCCAACTCCACCATCTCCCTCCAGCTCTATCCCATTGTGCTGGCCGGGCTGGCGGTGCTGATCAGCGGCGGCGCGGGCGCGTCTCTGATGATTGTCCGGCTGAGCTGACCGGAAAGCCCTCAGCTCCACGCAGGGGGCGGCGTCTGTTCGCGGACGCCGCCCCCGCTGTTGTCATAAACAAGTTCCCCGCCCAACAGGCAGGGAAGTGAAACCGGTATCAAAGGAGGATGTTCCATGGTTACAGTCAGTCTGTGCATGATTGTAAAAAACGAGGAGGATGTGCTGGGGCGCTGTCTGGAGAGCATATCGGGCATGGTGGATGAGATTATCGTGGTGGACACCGGCTCCACCGACCGGACCCGTGAAATTGCGGCGCAGTTCACCAGCCGGATCTATGACTTCGCCTGGATCGACGACTTCGCGGCGGCGCGGAATTACGCTTTTTCCCTGGCGGAGATGGACTACTGTATGTGGCTGGACGCGGACGACGTGCTTTTGGAGGCAGACCAGGATGCCTTCCGGGCACTGAAGGAGGAGCTGGACCCCGCTGTCAGCGTGGTGATGGCCAAGTACAACACCGGGTTTGACGAGAATGGGAACGTGACCTTTTCCTATTTCCGGGAACGGCTCATCAAAAACCACGCCGGAATGCGGTGGGAGGGTGCGGTCCACGAGGCTGTCACTCCCGCAGGCCGGGTGGAGTACAGCCAGTTTGCCGTCACCCACCGCAAGCTGCGCCCCTCCGACCCGGACAGGAATCTGCGGATCTATGAAGCCCAGCTGGAGCGGGGGACAGAGCTGGAGCCCCGCCAGCAGTTTTATTATGGGCGGGAGCTGTACTACCACCAGCGTTATGCGCAGGCCGTGAAGGTCTTTGAGCTGTTTTTGGACGAGGGCCAGGGCTGGGTGGAAAACAACATCGACGCCTGCTGCCACTGCGCCTACTGCTATGAGCAGATGGAGCGGCCGGAGCGGGCGCTTCAAGCCCTGCTGCGCAGTTTTTCCTATGACCGTCCCCGGGCGGAGGTGTGCTGTGAGCTGGGGCGGTGGTTTTTCCAGCGGGATAGGCTGTCCCAGGCGGTTTATTGGTATTCCCTGGCCCTGACCTGCCCCCGGGACGACAGCCGGGGCGGTTTTGTGTCTCCGGACTGCTACGGCTATCTGCCCTGCATCCAGCTGTGCGTGTGCTACAGCCGTTTGGGCGACTGGAAGCGGGCAGAGCAGATGAATGGGCTGGCGGCGTTCTTCAAGCCGGACGCAGCCCCTGTCGCGTACAACCGGGCCTTTTTCCAGAGCCTGGAGGGAGAAGTGTGACGGTGTTTTCTGCCTTATTACGGAGAAGCACGGCTGGAACCTCTTGACAAAAGGCCGCAAAGTATCTATAATTCCATAGAAACATTGTGCCGTTCCGCCGGTCGCGCCCGAATGGGCTGGCGTATGGGCGGAGGAAAGGATGGGACCGAAATGGCGAAAGAGTATAAACTGAGCGCGGAGCGCCTGGAGGAATTGAAAAGTGAGCTGACCTATCTCAAAACCGTGCGGGAAAAAGAGGTGGCGGACCAGATCAAGGAGGCCCGGTCCTTTGGAGATCTGTCAGAGAACAGTGAGTATGACGAGGCGAAAAACGAGCAAGGAAAGCTCTACTCCCGCATCGCCGAGCTGGAAAATATCCTGGCCAACTGCGTGGTCATTGAAGAGCACGCCACCGACCCCAACACGGTGCGGCTGGGCAGCCGGATCACGGTGAAGGACAGCGTCACCGGCGACGAGGAGACCTATCAGGTGGTGGGCTCCCAGGAGGCCGACCCCATGAACGGGCGCATTTCGGAAGAATCCCCCTTTGGCAAGGCCCTGCTGGGCAAGGCCATCGGTGAGGTGGCGGTGGTGGAGGCCCCTGCGGGCAACATTGAATATGAGGTGGTCGCCATCCAGCGCTGACGGCGGCTATGCGGTTTTGCCAGGAGGAAAGCCGCCGGCGGAACAAATCGTCCCAAAGCATACCGGCATCTGCCGGTATGCTTTTGCGTATTGGAAAGGGGGGGGCGTCGTGGAGCGGGAAGTGATCACCAGCCGTGCGAATCCCCTGATCGCCCGGGTGCGGAAGCTGAATGCCCGCCGGGCCTTCCGGCGGATGGAGAACGCCTTTGCCGCCGAGGGGCCTAAGTTGCTGGCGGAGGCCCTGCGCTGGGGGGCGGAGCTGGAGGCGGTGATCGCCGCCCCCGGCACGGCTCTGCCGGAGCTTCCGGACCGGGTGCGGAGGGTAGAGGTGCCGGACAGCCTGCTGGCCTCCATGGCGGATACGGAGGCACCGCAGGGGATTGTTTTTATCTGTAAAGGGAAAGCTCTTGCCATGCCGGAACAGCTCCTGGAGGGACGCTGGCTCGTACTGGACGGGGTGCAGGACCCGGGGAACGTGGGCACGATCTGGCGCACCGCGGATGCCTTTGGGGCGGATGGATTGATTTTGTGCAATGGCTGTGCCGACCCGTGGAACCCCAAAACGGTGCGGGCCACCATGGGGGCGGTGTTCCGCCTGCCTGTGTATGAGGGGACGCTGGTGGAAGCGGCGGACAAGCTGGCTCGGGCCGGGGTTCCGCTGTACGCGGCGGCTCTGCGGGATGACACAGAGGATGTGCGGAACATCTGTCTGGAGCGGTCGGCGGTCATCATCGGCAGCGAGGGCCGGGGGGTGTCGGAGCAGGCCCTGACCCTGTGTCAGAAAACGGTCAAAATTCCCATGCTGGCCCGGTGTGAATCGCTGAATGCTGCGGTGGCGGCAGCGGTGGTGCTGTGGGAGATGGGCCGGGAAAGATTGAGAGAAGGGGAGATGCACCATGTCTAACTTGAAGCATTGGATCTGGCTTACCCAGCGCAGGGGAATTGCAGGGCAGGCCGCCGTGCAGATTTTGAAGCACTTCGGCTCTCCGGAGCAGGTATATGCCGCAGACCGGGGCGCGTATGAGACCATGGGCGGCTTGAGCAGTACCGCTATCCGCTCCCTGCTGGACAAGTCCCTGGACCGCGCCGACCAGATTTTGGGCGACTGCGACAGGCTGGGCATCCAGCTCCTCACTCTCCAGGATTCCACGTACCCGGAGCGCCTTGCCGCCATCCACCAGCCTCCCATGGTGCTGTATTGGAAGGGCAGGCAGTTTGCCATGGACGAAGAGGTGGCCATCGCCATGGTGGGTGCCCGGGAGGCCACGCCCTACGGCGTGGATGTGGCGATGCGGCTGTCGGCGGAGCTGACCCGCCGGGGCGCTTTGATTGTCACCGGCATGGCCCAGGGGATCGATGCCTGCGCGGTGCGGGGCGCACTGAAAATGGGCGGGCCGGTGGTGTCCGTCATTGCGGGTGGTTTGGACCGGGTCTATCCCTGGTATCATAAGGATTTGTATGAGGATGTGGCGGCGGTGGGGACGCTGATGAGCGAGTACCCGCCGGGGACGGACCACAAGGCAGGCCATTTTCCCATCCGCAACCGGATCCTCAGCGGCTTGTCTGTGGGTGTGATCGCTGTGGAGAGCGCCCGGTCCGGCGGCACCCTGCTGACCATCGGTCACGCGATAGACCAGAACCGGGAAGTATTCGCCGTTCCCGGTCCCATCGGCGCACCTATGAGCGAGGGTACCAACCGGCTGATCCAGTTGGGCTCCGCCAAGCTGATTCTGAACGCGGATGACGTGCTGTGCGAGTTTGTGCAGCGCTTTCCCGCCAAGCTGGGCCGGAAGCCGCTCCTGCCTCCGGCGGCGGCGGAGCAGCGGCTGGAGGATATGGCGCCTCCTTCCGGAGACGGGCCTCAACCCCTGCCCCAGGATAAGAACCAGCCGAAGATCAGGGAAAAGACGGAATATCTCCATTGGGCTGAGTGTAAAGATATACTGACCGACGACCAGCGGGATATCCTGCTGGCCATGGACGGCGGTATGCTTCGGGCGGACGACCTGGTGGAGCGCACCCAGATTCCCGCCCGACGGGTACTGTCCGCCCTGACGCTGCTTCAGGTCCAGGGCTATGTGTCCGAGGAGAGCGGCAAGCGGTTTCAAGCGGTTGTGAAATTGAAAATGGAGTAAGATCAGGACTATGGCAAAGAGTAATTTGGTGATCGTGGAGTCGCCGGCCAAGGCGAAAACCATTGGAAAGTATCTGGGCCCGGACTTTGAGGTCAAGGCGTCCATGGGGCACATCCGGGACCTGCCCAAGAGCAAGCTGGGGGTGGATGTAACCACCTTCGAACCGGACTATGAGAATATCAAGGACAAGGCGGACGTCATCAAGGACCTGCGCAAGTCTGCCAAGGCCAGTGACAAGGTCTATCTGGCCACCGACCCTGACCGGGAGGGGGAGGCCATCTCCTGGCATTTGCAAAGCGTGCTGGGGGTGCCCAAGGAAAAAACCTGCCGTGTGACCTTCAACGAGATCACCCAGAAGGTTGTCAAGGAATCTATCGCGAACCCTCGGGATATCGACCAGGACCTGGTGGACGCCCAGCAGGCCCGGCGGGTGCTGGACCGCATCGTGGGCTATGAGCTGTCCCCGCTGCTGTGGAAGAAGATCCGTCGGGGGCTGTCGGCGGGGCGGGTGCAGTCGGTGGCCACCCGTCTGGCGGTGGAGCGGGAGGAGGAGATCCGCGCTTTCCAGCCCAAGGAGTATTGGTCCATTACTGCCGACCTGTCCCGGATCGCCCCCCATCTGGGGCAGTTCAAGGCGGACTTTTACGGCAGGGAAAAGAAGATGGAGCTGTCCAGTCAGGCGGAAGTGCAGGCCGTCACAGATGCTGTAAAGGGAAATCCCTTTGCGGTCAAAAGCGTGAAGCGGCAGGACAAGAACCGCGCCCCCGCGCCCCCGTTCATCACCTCCACCCTCCAGCAGGAGGCGTCCCGAAAGCTGAACATGACCCCGCGGCGCACTATGTCCATTGCCCAGCAGCTCTATGAGGGAGTGGACATCGAGGGCGTTGGCACCGTGGGCCTCATCACCTATATGCGTACCGACTCCCTGCGCCTGTCCGAGGAGGCGCTGGCGGCGGCGAAAACCTTCATCATTGCCCGGTACGGTAAGCAGTATTATCCCGCCCAAACCCGGCGTTTCAAGGCCAAGGGGAATGCGCAGGACGCCCATGAGGCCATCCGCCCCTCCGATGTGAACCTGACTCCGGAGGATTTGAAAAAGAGCCTGACCTCCGAGCAGTACCGCCTGTACAAGCTGATTTGGAGCCGCTTCCTGGCCTGCCAGATGGCGGGGGCAGTATACGACAGCGTGTCCATCGAGGTGGAATCGGCGGGCTACCGCTTCCGGGCCAGTCATTCGTCTGTGAAGTTTTCCGGCTTTACAGCGGTATACGAGGAGAGCCGGGACGAGGACGACGAGGCGCCCCAGTCCCCGCTGCCCGATTTGAGGGAGGGGGAGGAGCTGAAGCTCAACGGCCTTGCTCCTGCCCAGCACTTCACCCAGCCCCCCGCCCGGTTTACCGAGGCCAGCCTCATCAAGGCGCTGGAGGAGCGGGGTGTGGGCCGTCCGTCCACCTATGCCCCAACCATTTCCACCATCACCAGCCGGGAATATGTGGTCAAGGAGGGCAAATACCTGCGCCCCACCCCCTTGGGCGAGGTGGTCACGGGGCTGATGAAGGACAAATTCCCCGACATTGTGGACACGGAATTTACCGCTCAGATGGAGGGCCGCTTGGACAAGGTGGAATCCGGCGAGGAACAGTGGAAGCAGGTGCTGGCCGAATTCTACGGCGGCTTTGAAACCGAGCTGAAGAAGGCGGAGAGCGAGCTGGACGGCGAGCGTATCAAGGTGCCCGACGAGGTGTCGGAGGAGGTCTGCGACTTGTGCGGACGTCAGATGGTGGTGAAATCCGGGCGGTTCGGGCGGTTTTTGGCCTGCCCCGGCTATCCGGAGTGTACCTTTACCAAGCCGCTGGTGGTGGAGATGCCGGGCAGATGCCCCAAGTGCGGGGGGCGTCTGGTGAAGCGCACCGGCGTGAGCAAAAAGAACAACAAACAGTACACCTACTACTGCTGTGAGCACCTGAACAGCAAGGTGGAGGAAAAACGCTGTGACTTCATGACCTGGGACGTGCCCGTGAAGGACAACTGCCCCATGTGCGGCTGGACCATGTTCAAGCTGTCCGGCCGGGGCTTCAAGAGGCCCTTCTGCATCAATCCGGACTGCTCCAACTTCCTGCCGGAGGACAAGCGGGGCGGCTACAAGAAAAAGACGGAGGACGCCGCCCCGGCGGAGGGCGCGGAGAAGGCGGAAGCCGAATCGAAGCCCGCCAAAAAGACGGCGGCAAAAAAGAGTACCACGAAGAAAACTGCGTCCGCCGACAAAACCACAGCAGCGAAGAAAACTGCCGCTAAGAAAACCACAACGGCCAAAAAGTCGACCGCCGCCAAGAAAACCACAGCCAAAAAGACGACGAAAAAGGCGGAGGAGTAAATCAGCAGAACAGCTCCAGGGCCAGACGGAACCCGGCGCAGAAAACGGCGCGTTCATTGAGCAGGTTGAAAAGGGTCTGCTCGGAGAGGTATTTATCAAAACGCGTTTCTATTTCTTCGTCCAACAGGGCGCGGAAAGATTTTTCCTGCCGATCCAAACAGGAGACCACGCTGGAAAATTCAGGTTCTTCGTCCAGCAGAGGCCGCACAAGGTGTTCCTGGGCGTGAAGAAAAAGTGCTTCCATTGCATCGGTCATATGTATCAACTCCTATCTATCACTTTAAGTACATTGTAATACGTACTTAAAGTGAAGTCAAGAGGCTTACTATGGAAAGTTTTAAAGTCAGAGTAAAAGAACTGCGCAAAGAGAAACGGTTTACCCAGCGGGAAATGGGCGAACAACTGGGGATAACTATGCGGGCTTACCAGTGCTATGAACAGGGCACAAGGTATCCGGAGTTTCCTGGCCTGATTAAATTAGCTGATTTTTTTGACGTGTCGCTTGACTATTTAGTTGGCCGTTCCAATCACAGAGAAAGGGAACCCTAAAGCATGAATGTTACCGTCATCGGCGCGGGCCTTGCCGGGTGCGAGGCCGCGTACCAGCTCGCCCGGCGGGGCGTTTCCGTCTCCCTGATGGAGATGAAGCCCCAGAAAATGACCCCTGCCCACCACAGCCCCGGCTTTGCCGAGCTGGTGTGCTCCAACTCCCTGCGCTCCGACCAGCTGGAGAACGCGGTGGGGCTTCTAAAGGAGGAGCTGCGCCGGTGCGGCTCGCTGATCCTGCGCTGTGCCGACGAGAACCGGGTGGAGGCGGGGGGTGCGCTGGCCGTGGACCGGGAGGGCTTCTCCCAGGCCGTCACGGATGCCGTCCGCGCCCACCCCAACATTACCGTGGTGGAGGGGGAGGTTACCGCCATCCCCGGCGGGGAGGTGGTAGTGGCCTCCGGTCCGCTGACGTCGGACGGGCTGTCCCAGGCCGTCGCGGGGCTGTTTCCGGCGGACAGCTGCCTCAATTTCTTTGACGCGGCGGCCCCCATCGTCACCTTCGACAGCATCGACATGGAGCACGCCTGGTTTGCTTCCCGGTACGGCAAGGGGACGGCGGATTACATCAACTGCGCCCTGTCCGAGGAGGAGTATCTGGCTTTCTGGAAGGAGCTGTGCGCGGCGGAGGAGGCGGAGGTCCACGGTTTTGAGGACAAGCGGGTGTTTGAGGGCTGTATGCCGGTGGAGGTCATGGCCCGCCGTGGGGTGCAGACGCTGGCCTTCGGACCGCTGAAGCCCAAGGGCCTGCCAGACCCGAAAACCGGGCGGGAGCCCTGCGCCGTGGTACAGCTCCGCCGGGACAACAAGCAGGGCACGCTGTACAATCTGGTGGGCTTCCAGACCCATTTGAAGTGGGGGGAGCAGAAACGGGTGTTCTCCATGATTCCGGCGTTGAAAAACGCGGAATACGTGCGCTACGGGGTAATGCACCGCAATACCTACCTGGACTCCCCCCGCCTGCTGGACCGGTACTACCGGGTGAGGGGGAATGAGCGGATCTCCTTCGCCGGGCAGATCACCGGGGTGGAGGGCTATGTGGAATCCACCGCCTCCGGCTTCCTGGCGGGGGTGGAGCTGGCCCGCCGCCTGCTGGGGCAGGGGCCTCTGAATTTTCCGCGGGAGACAGCCATCGGGGCGCTGGCGCTCTATGTGAGCAACGAGAGCGTGGTGGATTTCCAGCCCATGAACATCAATTTCGGCATTATGCCGTCCCTGGACTGCAGGGTGAAGGGGAAGCGGGAGAAAAACGCCGCGCTGTCCCGGCGCTCGCTGGAGCTGATCGACGGTATCAAAGAGAGATTATAAAGGGAGGCCGATGAAATGCGGATTATCGTAGACGCCATGGGAGGGGACAACGCCCCCAAGGCCCCGGTGCAGGGCGCTTTGCAGGCCGTCAGGGAGTACGGAGTAGAAGTGGTGCTGGTGGGCCGGGGGGAGGATATTTTGAAGGCTTTCCAGGACGAGGGCGTGGCGGACCTCCCCAAGGAGCTGACCATCACCCACGCCGGACAGGTGGTGGAGATGTGCGACAACCCCGCCACGGCGTTCAAGGAGAAAAAGGATTCCTCTCTGACCGTGGGCCTGAACATGGTCAAAAACGGGGAGGGGGACGCCTTTGTGTCCGCCGGGTCCACGGGGGCTCTGCTGGCGGGGGCCACCCTGCTGGTGAAGCGCATCAAGGGCATCCGCCGTGCGGCCATGGCCCCGGTGGTGCCCACCGGGGGCGGCGGGGCTGTGCTGGTGGACTGCGGGGCCACCGCCGAGGGTACGCCGGAATTCCTGCTTCAGTTCGCGTTTATGGGCAGCTACTACGCGGAGCGGGTGCTGGGCCGTCCGGAGCCCAAGGTGGGCCTGCTGAACATCGGCTCGGAGCCGTCCAAGGGCACCGGGCTCCAGCAGGAGGCGTACATCCTGCTGAAAAAGGCGGGGGACGAGGGCCGCATTAACTTCGTGGGCAACGTGGAGGCTCGGGAGGCGGTGGAGGGGGCCGTGGACGTGATTGTGGCGGACGGCTACTCCGGCAATATTTTCCTCAAGACCATGGAGGGCGCGGGGCTGTTCCTGGGCCGGGAGATCAAGAAAATGTTCCTGCGCAATGTCCGCAGCAAGATCGCCGCCCTGCTGGTGAAGGACGGCGTTTTGGAGTTTAAAAAGCTGATGGACTCCAACGAGGTGGGGGGGACGGCGCTGGTGGGCATCGCCAAGCCAGTGATCAAGGCCCACGGCTCGTCCAACGGCACCGCCATGAAGAACGCCATCCGGCAGGCGGTGGAGTTTACCCGGTCAGGCATGATCGAGGATATCGCGGAAAATATGGAGCATATGCGCCTGCCGGTGAAGCCCGCGCCGGAGGACAAGGGATAAGGGGGTTGTGGCCCCAAGTATGGCCCCAGGAGAAAAAAATGTCAAAAGGCTATTGACAGCGGGCTCCAAAGCCCCTATTATGTATGTGTTCAAAGCCACATAGAAGGAGCTGCTGTGAAATGTTTGAAAAACTGTGCAAGCTGATTGCCGACCAATTCGGCGTGGAACCGAACAGCGTGAAGGCAGATACCGCTTTTGTCGATGACCTGGGCGCTGATTCCGTGGATCTGGTGGACCTGTCCATGGCGCTGGAGGAGGAGTTCGGCATGGAGGAGATGGAGGCCGAGGAGATCGAGTCTATCGTCACTGTCGGCGACTTGTACAAGTATATGCAGGATCATCTGGATCTCTGAGACTGGGAAGACCGTGAAAAAGTCCCGCTGAGGCGGGGCTTTTTCTGTCGTAGAGGATAGGGGGGCCTTTGATGGATAGGCTGGAAGAAAAATTAGGGTATCATTTTCGGGTCCGGGGCCTGCTTGAGCACGCCATGACCCACAGCTCCTACGCCAACGAGCACCGGAGCGCGGGCCTGACCAGCAACGAGCGGCTGGAATTTCTGGGGGACTCCGTGCTGGGGGTGGTGGTGGCGGATTATCTGTTTACCACCCATCCGGATATGCCCGAAGGGGAGCTGACCCGTACCCGGGCGGCGCTGGTGTGCGAGGGCAGCCTGCACGAGGCGGCCAAAAGCCTGGACCTGGGCCGTTACCTGCGGCTGGGCAAGGGCGAGGACGCGGGCGGGGGCCGGAAGCGTCCATCCATCCTGGCGGACGCCACCGAGGCCATGCTGGCGGCGGTGTACCTGGACGGGGGGATGGAGGCGGTGCGGCCCATCATCCGCACCCTGATTTTGGACAAGGAGCGGGAGAAGTCCGCCGGACGGGACTTCAAAACCGCCCTCCAGGAGCTGGTACAGCGCAGGCCCGGTGCGTCGGTGAGTTACCGTCTGGTGCGGGAGAGCGGCCCCGACCACTGCCGCAGTTTTGAGATGGAGGCATCGGTGGACGGGAAGGTCATCGGCGCGGGGGCGGGCCGGACGAAGAAGGAGGCCGAGCAGATGGCGGCAAAGGCCGCGCTGGAGAAACTGAAGGGGTGAGGTTGAGCGATGCGGCTGTTGTTTGAAATGGACACAAAAGACTATGACAGGAACGGTACTGCGTTTATACGCCACTCGGCCCGCTGTATCAATATCAAAAACGGGTTAGTCGCGATGGTGCACAGCATCAAGTATGACTACTATAAGTTTCCCGGCGGGGGAATCGAGAAAGGCGAAAGCGCAGAATGTGCGATGATCAGGGAGACGCGGGAGGAGGCTGGATAGACCGTCGTCCCCGGAACTGTGAAAGAGTACGGGTACGTTCATCGGATTCAAAAAAGCGATCATGACGATGCGGACTATTTTGTTCAGGACAATTACTACTATCTCTGCGAGGTTGAGGAAAGCGTACAATCTCAGGATTTGGACGATTACGAGGCGGATGAAAAATTCACATTGGAGTATGTGGAGCCCGACAAGGCAATTTTTGTGAACAGGAATGTAAATCACGATTGAAAGGAAATTGAACGCGAAGCAAGGGTGCTGGAACTTCTGAAAGAGGAAGGGTACTTTGATTAAGAGTTCTGGTTTGCAGAAAAAATAGCCTGCCCTTGTTTTTTGCAAGAAAATTTGCTATAATATCCCTATTATAGAAGGGAGGGGAGCCATGGAAGCCCCCGTCTACCACCTGGACAAGGTGGTGAAGGCCAAGCAGGAGGATCTGGAGGACTTCGACGGCCCCCTTGACCTGATCCTCCACCTGCTGAGCAAAAACAAAATCGAGATCCGGGATATCAGCATATCCGACCTGCTGGACCAGTACATGGAGTGGATGAACCAGCGGGAAGAGCTGAACCTGGAGGTAGCCAGCGAGTTCGTCACCATGGCTGCTCATCTGGTCTACATCAAGACCAGGATGCTCCTGTCCATCGACGACGAGGTGGCCATGAGCGAAATGGAAGAATTGATGGCTGCTTTGGAGGAGCACAAGAGCCAGGAGGCGTACGTGAAGATCAAGGACGTCACCGGGCCGCTGGGCGGGCGGTACGAGTTCGGCCGGGACTACCTGACCAAACAGCCCGAGCCGGTGAAAACGGACAACGCCTACAATTATATCCATGACAGCGTGGATATTTTGACGGCCATTTGTTCCGTGTTCACCCGGTTGGACAGCAAACTGCCCCCGCCCACGGCGGCGTTCGAGGGCATTGTGGGCCGGGAGCCTTACCCGGTGGCGGACAAGGCCCGGTCAATCCTGGACAGGCTGGTGCAGTTTGGCGTGGCCCGGTTCCGGGCGCTGTTCAAAACCAGCCGGAGCCGCTCCGAGGTGGTGGCCACCTTCCTGGCCATCCTGGAGCTGTGCAAGGCCAACCGCATCCATCTGGCGGGGACGGCGGAGGATTGCACCGTTACCAGCACGGTGGACGAGGAGCCGGGGGACATAGACGTGACGGTGGAGAGCTATTGAGAGGCGCAGAGCTGCTGAGGAATGCGGCGATTGGAGGTAGAGAATGCCGATAATGGATCAAAAAGAGTTGGAAAGTGCCATTGAGGGCATCCTCTTTGCCGCGGGGGATCCGGTGCCTGTGGAGCGTCTCTGCCTCACCCTGGATCAGGACCGGGAGACGGTGGACAATGTGTGCCAGCGCTTGTCGGATTCCTACAGCTATGAGCGTCGGGGCATCCGCGTCGTGCGGCTGGACGCCAGCTGGCAGATGTGCTCCGCGCCGGAGCAGGCGGAGTATATCCGCAAAACGCTGGAAAACCGCAAACCCGCCCGGCTGTCCCAGCCTGCCCTGGAGGTGCTGGCCATCGTGGCCTACTTCCAGCCGGTGACCCGGGCCTACATCGAACAGCTCCGGGGGGTGGACAGCTCTTATACGGTGGGCCTGCTGCTGGAGCGGGATTTGATTTGCGAGGCGGGGCGTCTGGCGGTGCCGGGACGCCCCATGCAGTTCAAGACCACCAAAACCTTTCTGCGGTCCTTCGGGCTTGCCTCCCTGGACGATCTGCCGGAACTGCCCTCCGCTACCCAGGAGGAGGCCCAGCTTACCATGCAGCTGGAATCCGCCCTCCAGCGGCTCCGGCAGGCGGAAGGGCAGGAGAGCGGGGGGCAGGAGGAGGCGGAGCCATGACGGTATGGAAGGTCCTGCTGATTGTGCTGGCTGCGCTGTGGCTGATTTCCCTGGTCCGGGTGGGCGCCCGGGTGCGGTATGGGGAGGAGGGGCTGTTCCTGCTCTGGCTGCTGGGGCCGTTCAAGCTCCAGCTTTTTCCAGCTGAGGAGGAGACCGAAGAGAAACGGGAGCCGGAGAAAAAACGGAAAAAGGAAAAGCCTCCCAAAGAGGAGAAGCACAAAAAGAAGCCTGATCAGGACCGTCCCGGCGCTCTGTCCCGGCTGATGCAGCTTTTGCCGGTGGTGGGACAGGCCTGCGGGGCGCTGAAACGGAAGATCCGCATTGACGAGCTGAAGCTGAAGCTGATCTGGGGCGGCAGCGACCCCGCCGCCATTGCCCTGGGCTATGGACAGGCCAATGCGGTTTTAGGTATGCTTTGGCCCGTTTTTGATAATAATTTTAAGGTGATGCGCTCTGATTTTCAGATCGGCATGGACTACGGGCGTACCCGTCCGGCGGTGGAGCTGGAGGTTGCCGCCACCTTTACTGTGGGCCAAATCACTGCCCTGAGCGTACACTATGGTGTAAAAACGCTGATTACGTGGGTCAAAAGCGGGAGGACCGCCGGAAAAAGACAGGAGGCAATGAGTCATGAGTGAAAACAACCACCCCATCAACGAAGTGCTGCAAACGACCATGAACAAGATCCGGGAGATGGTGGACGCCAACACCGTGGTGGGCCAGCCCATCACCACCCAGGACGGAGTGACCCTGATCCCGGTTTCCAGGCTGTCCTTCGGCTTTGCCACCGGCGGCTCCGACTTTGGCAAGACACAGAATGTAGCCAAGAATTTTGGCGGCGGCGCGGGGGCCGGGGTCAATGTGATCCCCGTAGCCTTTCTGGTGGTGAAGGACGGCTCTGTCCGGCTGCTGCCTGTGGCGCCCCCGCCGGGGGACACTGTCAGCCGGGTTGTGGACCTGGTGCCCGAGATGTTTGAGAAGGTCACCGGCTATATGGATAAAAAGGGCGCCGGGGGGAGCGAGGAGGAGAACCTGTAACCTCCCGGGCTGGATAAGGCCGGGGCTTCAAGGCCATACTACTCCCATCTGATGATTCGGATGGGAGTGACCTTTTGTGAGAAAAATGACCGCGGCGGCAGCGTTTCTGCTGGCGCTCACCCTGCTGTGTCCCCCTGCCCGGGCGCTGGGCACCAACGCCGCCAGCGCCATTTTGATGGACGCCGAGAGCGGCCGGGTGCTTTACGAGTACGATGCACATAAGCCCCGGCTGATTGCCAGCACCACCAAGCTGATGACTGCCCTGGTGGCAGTGGAACAGACGGACGATTTGGATGAGGTGGTGACGGTCAAAGGGGAATGGCTGGGCAGCGAGGGTTCGTCCATCTACCTCAAGGCCGGGGAAGAGATCACCCTGAGGGCGCTGCTGTACGGCCTGCTGCTCCAGTCGGGGAACGACGCCGCCATGGTCATTGCCTGCCATGTCGCGGGCAGCGAGGCGGACTTCGTTGCCCTGATGAACGAAAAGGCGGCGGCGCTGGGGATGAAAAACAGCTCCTTCGCCAACCCCAGCGGACTGAACGATGACGATCACTACTCCGCCGCATACGATATGGCCCTGCTGGCCCAGGCTTGTCTGGCCAACGGAACAGTGGCGGAGATCTGCGCCACCCAGTCCATTACCGTGGGTACCCGCACCTTTGTCAACCACAACAAGCTGCTCCGCCGCTACGAGGGCTGTGTGGGGATGAAAACCGGGTTTACGGAAAAGGCGGGGCGGACGCTGGTATCCGCCGCCACCCGGGACGGGCAGACGCTGATCTGCGTCACCCTCAACGACGGGGACGACTGGAACGACCATACAAAGCTGCTGGACTACGGCTTTGCCACCTTTCCCCGGCAGGTGCTGTGCAGACAGGGCGAGGTGCTGGGTTCGGTGGCGGTGGAGGGCAGTCTGATTCCCACCATGCCGGTGGTGACCCAAGGGGAGCTGGGATATCCCCTCACCGAGGCGGAGAAGGCGGTGATGGAGGCAGAGATTCTGCAAAGCGCCTCGGCCCCCATAGCTCCCGGCGTGCAGTTGGGGGAGCTTCGGTGGCGGTTGAACGGCAAGGTGATTGCCCAGATGCCTCTGGTGAGCCAGAGCGGCGCGGGGCTGGACGTCCGCCAGCCTCTGACTTTGTGGGAGAAGGTGCGGACGCTGTTCGGTGGGGAGGCGGATGTGTTTTCCCCGGTTTTGAATTGAGAGAGAGGAGCGGCGGCGGTGGAAGAACGGCTGCAAAAGTTGCTGTCGGCGGCGGGAGTTTGCTCCCGCCGTCAGGCAGAGGCGTACATTTTGGCCGGGCGGGTAACCGTCAACGGCTGTCAGGCCGGACTTGGGGACAAGGCCGACCCAGCCCGGGACCGGATCGAGGTGGATGGTGTGAGGCTGTCCGCAGCCCGGAGCCATACTTATATTATGCTGAACAAGCCCCGGGGCTATGTAACCACCCTGTCCGATGAGAGAGGGCGGAAAACGGTGGCCCAGCTGGTGGCGGACTGCCCCGCCCGGGTGTGGCCGGTGGGGCGGCTGGACATGGATTCCGAGGGGTTATTGCTGCTCACTGACGACGGCGGGCTGACCCAGCGGCTGACCCATCCCTCCCACGCGGTGGAGAAGGAGTACCATGTCCAGGTGCTGGGGGATGTGGGCCGGGCCCTGCCCATCCTGTCCGCCCCCATATTTGACGATGGGGATGAGCTCACCGCCGACCGGGTGGAGCGCACCGGGGCCCATACCCTCACGGTGGTGATCCACCAGGGGAAAAAACGGCAGGTGCGCCGGATGTGCGCAGCGGCAGGGCTGAGGGTGGAGCGCCTGCGCCGTGTGCGGGAGGGGGAACTGCCGCTGGGCGGGCTGAAGCCGGGCCGGTGGCGTTTTCTGACTGTGGAGGAACAGGCGGTTTTGCAAGTTTGACATAGAAATCGTGCAAAAACACTTGCAATTTTCCAGAAAAAACGGTATGATATTGTCCGCTGGCGAATCGCGTCGCGGTTCGCTTTCATTTGGGGCGTTTGCCCTGTATGCGGACAGGACCGGCCCGACAGGTATTTCCGCGCGAGAGTGGGGTAGGTTGATTGCTATGAGCCGTGATATTCTGACTACCATCCAGAGCAGGATGGACAGCTTCTCCAAGGGTCAGAAGCTGATTGGACGCTACATTCTGGAAAATTATGACAAGGCCGCCTTTATGACGGCGGCGAAGCTGGGCCATACGGTGAACATCAGCGAATCCACTGTGGTGCGCTTTGCCGCCGAGCTTGGCTATGACGGCTATCCCGCCATGCAGAAGGCCATGCAGGAGATGATCCGGAACAAGCTGACCACGGTTCAGCGCATTGAGGTGTCCTACGACCGGCTGGGCACCCAGGATGTGCTGGACAAGGTGATGCAGTCGGACATTGAAAAGCTGCGGATGTCGCTGACGGAGCTGAGCCGGGCGGATTTTTCCGCCACGGTGGAGGCTATCGTGAGGGCCCGGCGCATTTACATTTTGGGGGCGCGGTCGTCGTCGGCGCTGGCGGATTTCCTCACCTTCTACTTCAAGCTGATTTTCGACAACGTGTGCCAGGTGCAGGCCAGTCTGGCAAGTGATATGTTTGAGCAGCTGCTCCGGGTGGGGGAGGGCGATGTGGTCATTGGCATCAGCTTCCCCCGGTATTCCACCCGGTCGGTGCGGGCCCTGGAGTTTGCCCGGGACCAGGGGGCCACGGTGGTGGCCGTCACTGACAGCGAGATGTCGCCCCTGTACGACACCGCCCGGTACCGCCTGCTGGCCAAGAGCGACATGGCCTCCTTCGCGGACTCGCTGGTGGCGCCGCTGTCGGTAATCAACGCGCTGATCGTGGCGGTGGGGCGGAAGAAGTCCGCAGAGGTCACCGCCACCTTTGAGAAGCTGGAGCGCATCTGGGATGAATATCAGGTCTATGAAAAGGTGGAATATGGCGCGCAGCAGTAAAATTATTGTGGCGGGGGGCGGCGCGGCCGGGATGATGGCCGCAGTCACCGCCGCCGGAGCCGGAGCGGAGGTGCTCCTGCTGGAGCCCAACGAAAAGGTGGGCCGGAAGCTGTACATCACCGGAAAAGGACGGTGCAACGTTACCAACAACTGCGCACGGGACGAGCTGTTGGCGTCGATTCCCCGGAACGGGCGCTTTTTGTACAGCGCGTTCAGCCGCTTCACACCTCAGGATGCCATGGCCTTTTTTGAAAAGCTGGGGGTGCCGCTGAAAACGGAGCGGGGGAACCGGGTGTTTCCCAAGTCGGACAAAGCGGCGGATATTGTGGACGCGCTGTTTTTTGAACTGAGGCGGCGGGGCGTGGAGCTGAGGCAGGACCGGGTGACTGGCCTGACGGTGGAGGACGGGGTGCTGTCTGGGGTCTCCACGGAACATATGGGGGAGGTCCAAGGCTGTCAAGGGTTGATCCTTGCCACCGGTGGGGCATCCTATCCCCGCACTGGTTCCACCGGGGACGGCTATAAGCTGGCCCAGATGGCGGGGCACCGGATTGTACCCCTTCGGGGATCGCTGGTGCCGCTGGAGTCGGGGGATGCCTGCTGCGTCCGGCTGCAAGGCTTGTCCCTGCGGAATGTGGAGCTGCGGGTGAAGGACCAGAAGGGCAAAACCGTATTCCGGGAACAGGGGGAGCTGTTGTTCACTCATTTCGGGCTGTCCGGGCCGCTGGTGCTGTCCGCTTCCGCCCATATGGATTTCAACAAGAATCAATATACCGCCCACATTGACTTAAAGCCCGCTCTGGATGAGCAGAAGCTGGACGCGCGCCTGCTGAGGGACTTCACGGAGCGGGCCAACCAGGACTACGCCAATGCCCTGGGCGGGCTGGTCCCCCGGAGCATGGTGCCTGTGCTGGTACGGCGCACCGGTGTGGCCGGTGATACGAAGGTGCATGACATCCGCAAAGGACAGCGGCGCAGGCTGCTGGAGACACTGAAGGATTTCCGTATCCCCCTGTCCGGGCCGCGCCCGGTGGAGGAGGCGGTGGTTACCTCCGGCGGCGTGACCGTGGGGGAGGTCTGCCCCAGGACTATGGAGTCCAAAAAGGCGGCGAGGCTGTATTTTGCCGGGGAAGTGCTGGACGTGGATGCCTACACCGGCGGCTTCAACCTGCAAATTGCCTGGTCCACCGGCTATGCCGCGGGGCTTGCCGCAGCGGAGCGGGCATTAAATTGATAGGAAAGGGCGTTTTCCCATGAAATACCGCAGCGTTGCCATTGACGGGCCCTCCGGGGCAGGTAAATCTACGCTGGCCAAGCGGTTGGCCCAGGAGCTGGGCTTCCTCTATGTGGACACCGGGGCCATCTACCGCACGGTGGGGCTTGCGGTGCGCCGCCGGGGGATCGACCCGGTGGATGAGGCTGGGGTGGCGGCGCTGCTGCCGGAACTGTCCATCAGCATGAGGTATGGGGAGGACGGCTTGCAGCATATGTTCCTCAGTGGGGAGGACGTGACGGGGGCCATCCGGGAGAATGAGATTTCCGCGTATGCCTCTAAAGCGGCTTCCCTCCCGGCGGTGAGGGATTTTCTGCTGGAGATGCAGCGCCGGACGGCCCGGGAGCATGATGTGATTATGGACGGCCGGGACATCGGGACGGTGGTGCTGCCCCAGGCGGATTTGAAGATTTTCCTCACCGCCGCGCCGGAAGCCAGGGCCCAGCGCCGTTACCGGGAGCTGCTGGCCCGAGGCCAGCAGGCGGATTTTGACCAGGTATTGGCGGAGGTAGTGGAACGCGACCGCCGGGACACAGAGCGGGAGACCGCCCCGCTGCGTCTGGCAGAGGACGCGGTGACCGCGGATACCACCGCGCTGGATCTGGAGGGGAGCTTTCAGCTTCTGCTGGGCCTGATCCGGGACCATCTCTTAATAAAGGAAGGGCAGGCTGATGAATAAGGTATACGCGGTGCTCTACCCCCTGATATGGATTTACATGAAAATTCTCCACCCCTGGAAGGCGGTGGGGGTGGAGAACGTACCCGAGGGCTCGGCGCTGCTGTGCGGCAATCACAGCACCTTGGGCGATCCGCTGTATGTGGTGTGCTGTCTGGGCTGGCGAAGACAGGTCCACGTCATGGCAAAAGAGGAGGTCATGAAGTGGCCGGTGATCGGCTTCCTGCTGAAAAAGGCGGGGGTGTTCGGCGTCAAGCGTGGCAAGGCCGATGTGGCGGCGTTGAAGGAAGCCATGCGCATCCTCCGGGGCGGCGAGAAGCTGCTGATGTTCCCTGAGGGCACCCGGGTCAAGGATGAGGGGGCCTCCGAGGCCCGCACCGGCGCGGCGATGTTTGCCACCCGCACCGGCGCGCCGGTGGTACCCATCTACATACCGAAAAAGAAGCGGCGCTTCCGCAGGACCACCATCGTGTTCGGGGAGCCGTACCACCCGGAATTTGAGGGCCGCAAGCCCACCCCGGAAGATTATCAGCGCATTGCGGATGACCTGATGATGCGCATCCGGGCACTGAAGGAAAAAGCGGTATGAAGGTACGGCTGGCAAAGACGGCGGGGTTCTGCTACGGGGTGCGACGGGCGGTGGATATGGCGGAGCAGGCGGCGTCTCAGGGACCTGTGTTCCTGCTGGGGCACATCACCCATAACGACCATGTGATCCGGCGGCTGGAGAATATGGGCGCGGTGACCATCGGCAGTCCGGAGGAGGCGCCTCGGGGAAGCACAGTACTGATCCGGGCCCACGGGGAGCCGGACGGGGTGTATGACGCGCTGGAAAATCGGGGGTGCAGGGTGCTGGACGCCACCTGCCCCAACGTCACCCGCATCCATGAGATCGTCCGGGAGGCGGAGGCCTGCGGACGCGTCCCTATCATTGTGGGCGAGGCCAATCATCCGGAAATCTTGGGCATCCTGGGATGTACCAGAAGCGGGATGGTGGTATCCGACTGGGATGAATTGGAAATTCTCTTGGCGAAAAAGCCGGAATTGTACGCTCAGCCGCTGACATTTGTCTCCCAGACCACGGCCATTGAGGCGGGCTGGAAAAAAACCGTGGAAAACGCAAAAAAAGTGTGTACAAACGCAGAATTTTTTGATACAATATGTGGTGCTACGTCCAGGCGTCAATCTGAAGCCCTGGAACTGGCTGCTCAATGCGGCGCCATGATCGTGATCGGCGACTCGAAAAGCTCCAACACCAGGAGGCTTGCCCAGCTGTGTGCCGGCAAATGTCCGGTGGTATTACAGACGGAGCGGGGGACAGGCATTGACCGGGAGCAGTTTCAATCGGTTGGTACGCTTGGGATCACTGCCGGCGCATCTACGCCGGAGTGGATAATAAAGGAGGTCAGCAACAAAATGAGCGATGAAATTATGGAGATTGAACAGTCCTTCGCAGAAATGCTGGAGGAGTCGTTCAAAATTTTGAATACGGGGGATCGGGTCACTGGAACAGTCGCGGCCATCACGCCGACTGAGATTCAGGTGGAATTGGGCGTCAAGTACCCCGGCACCATCGCCCTGTCTGAGCTGAGCGATGATCCTGACGTCAAGGTGGAGGACATCGCCAAGGTGGGCGAGGAGATCGAAGCCATTGTCATGCTGGTCAGCGACCGCGACTGCGTGGTGAAGCTGTCCAAGAAGCGTCTGGACGCCGACAAGAACTGGGAGACCGTGGAGAACGCCGTGGAGAACAAGGATGTTCTGGAGGGTATCATTACCGAGGAGAACAAGGGCGGCCTGGTGGCCAGCGTCAAGGGCATCCGTGTGTTCATCCCCGCTTCCCAGTCCGGCAAGCCCCGTGGGGCCGACCTGTCCGAGATGGTCAAGACCCGGGTGAAGCTGCGCATCACCGAGGTGAACCGCGCCCGCCGCCGGGTGGTAGGCTCCATCCGCGCCGTGACCGCCGAAGCTCGTGCCGCCGCCGCCGCCGAGATTTGGAACAACATCGAGGTGGGCAAGCGGTACAGCGGTACGGTCAAGAGCCTGACTTCTTACGGCGCTTTTGTGGATATCGGCGGTGTGGACGGCATGGTCCATATCTCTGAGCTGTCCTGGTCCCGGATCAAGAACCCCGCTGAGGTGGTTTCCGTGGGCGATGCCGTAGAGGTGTATGTTATCTCCTTTGACCCGGAGAAGAAGAAGATCTCCCTGGGCATGAAGGATCACAGCCAGGAACCCTGGGCCGTGTTCACTAGCAAGTACTCCGTGGGCGACGTGGCCCCCGTGCGCATTGTCAAGCTGATGACCTTCGGCGCGTTTGCCGAGATCGTCCCTGGCGTGGACGGCTTGATCCACATCTCCCAGATTGCCGATCACCGGGTGGAGAAGCCCGGCGACGTGCTCAGCGAGGGTGAGACTGTGGATGCCAAGATCATTGCCATCGACGAGGAGAACAAGAAGGTGTCTCTGTCCATCCGCGCCCTGCTGGAGGGTGCTCCCGAGGCTATCGAGGACGAGGCTGAGGACGCCGAGTGATCCGAAACACAACAGGTAAGGGCTGCCGCATTTGCGGCAGTCCTTTTTCTGAAAGAGGATGATAGCTGTGAAGCCTGATGTGGTAATTACACCCTGCTCGGATTATTCGGCAGGGGAGGCCCGCAGGGCCCTGGAACAGGTGATGGCCCCGCTGGGCGGTCTGGATTGGGTGCTGCCGGGGATGAAGATCGTAGTGAAGGTAAATCTGGTGACCTTTGCCAAGCCGGAGAAAGCGGCCACCACCCATCCCGGCCTGCTGTGCGCTTTGACGGAACAGCTTACGGCCCGGGGGGCGGAAGTGGTGGTAGGGGACAGCCCCGGCGGGCTGTACAATGCCGCCTATGTGAACCGGGTATACGCCGCCGCCGGGATGAAGGCGGTGGAGCAGTCCGGCGGGAGGCTCAACCAAAACTTTGAGGAACGGCAGGCCAGCTTCCCGGAGGGGAAGGTTTGCCGCCAGTTCCGCTATACTGCGTATCTGGACCAGGCGGACGCCGTCATCAACCTGTGCAAGCTGAAGACTCACGGCATGATGGCTATGACCTGCGGGGCGAAGAATATGTTCGGGGCCATCCCCGGCACCATGAAGCCGGAGTACCATTTCCGCTATCCCGACCCCCGGGATTTTGCCCGGATGATCGTGGATCTGGACGAGTATTTCCGGCCCCGGCTGACCATTGTGGACGCGGTGGACTGCATGGAGGGCAACGGCCCCACCGGAGGCGTCCCCCGGCATATGGGCGCGGTGCTGGCAGGGGAAAGCCCCCACAAGATCGACCTGGTGTGCGCGGGGCTGATTGGCCTGCGCCGGGAGGAGGTGCCCACCTTGGAGGCGGCGCTGGAGCGGGGGCTGATCCCGGCCTCGGCGGCGGAGCTGACCGTGGAGGGCGGCCCAGCTGCCTTTGCCATCCCGGATTTCAAATTGATCGGCACCGGGAACAGCCACCTGTTCACCGGGAACGGCAGGAGCCTGCTGGGCAGGGCGCAGGGGCTGATGATGGGCTGGGCGTTGTCCCAGCGGCCCCAGCTGAAGCCCGCCAAGTGCGTGGGCTGCGGGGTGTGCAGGAACGTCTGCCCGGCAGACGCCATCACCATGAGGGGCCGTAAGCCCGGTATCGACCGGAAAAAATGCATTCGGTGCTTCTGCTGTCAGGAATTTTGCCCGGAGAGCGCCATGGTGGTCCGCCGCGCCGCCATTGCAAAGCTGCTGGACCATTAGGATGGAGGATACAGAGATGGATAAACTGGTACTTTACCGTCCCCGGCTGGAGGAATTGAGCTGGCGGGAGAAGTGGCTGGGCGACAGTCCGACCATGTCCTACAACCACGCGTTCGGCGGGACGATTGCGTTCCCCCGCGAACGCTGGACGGACTGGTATGCCCGGTGGATGGAGGATGATACGGGAACGCACTTTTACCGCTACCTCCAGATGGAGGACGGCGGGGAGTTTGTGGGGAACGTTTCCTATCACTATGACGAGGAATTTCAGGGACATATCTGCGAGGTGCTCGTCGCCGCCCGGTACCGGGGCCGGGGCTTTGGGCGGCAGGGGTTGGCGCTGCTGTGCGCCGCCGCCAGGGCCAACGGCGTGAAACGGCTGATGGACAACATCGCCTTGGACAATCCGTCTGTGGAGCTGTTCCGGCGGATGGGCTTTCAGGAGCGCCTGCGGACGGAGGAATATGTTTTAATGGAAAAGGAGCTGTAAAAAACCGGGCGGCTGTCCAGCCGCCCGGTTCCTGTTGTGCCGCCGGGGCGGACAGGAGCGTGATGTGCTTTTCTGTATCTGCCGTGGGAGTGGTTCAAGTCATCTCGGCCCACACAAAAAACTTGAGCAGCCGGGTCACAAAGCCGGGCGCACCCTGACAGGCGGCGTCGATGGCGGCATGGGCTTCCGCCAGCGCTGCGTCCTTCAGACCCTCCATGGGGATCAGGATGGTCTGGGCGCCCTCAGCGTCCACCCCGATGGCTAGTTGCTGGGCCGCTGCCGCGCCGCCCACCGCCACCTTTGAGGCCACCGTTACGCCCCCGGCGGCGTATACCCCCAGGGACACACCGCCCACCGCCAGCCAGCCCAAGGCCACGCCGCCCCAGGCCAGCAGGCCCACAGCGAGTCCGCCGATGGAAACCGTACCCAGGGATACAGCCCCCAGGGTCAGCAGCAATCCGATGCTGACCCCGCCCAGGGTGAGCAGTCCGAAAGCCACGCCGCCAAGGGCCACCACCCCGGTGGCGATGCTGCCGATAGCGATAATGCCTCTGGCCCAGCGGTTGCGTCCCAGGTTGATATGGACCAGGGGAATGCCAAACAGGGTGCGCTTGCTCTTGTACTCGTAGTGGAAGTGTTCGGGGTGCCCGTCATAGTAATTGTTGACGATGGTGGGGGCGGGCGGGGGAGTGGGCTCCGTTCCCTTCACCAGGTAATCCAGTGAGACCTTGAAATATTCCGCCAGGGAAACCAGGTTGTCCATATCCGGACGGGACGTGCCCGCCTCCCATTTCTGCACTGCCTGCCGGGTGACGCCCAGCAGACTGGCCAGCTCCTCCTGACTCAGCCCGGTCTGTCGGCGCAGTTCAAACAAACGCTCTCGAAAATCCATGTTGATACCTCCAAGGAAAGATTGTCCGGTGCCGTTTGGACAGCGTTATCTTAGCAGAAACCGGTGGACATAGCAACCAAAAACAGTGTCCAATTTGACAACCGATGGTTGCATTATGGATTTTTGAGCAGAATCAGGGGTGTTCTTGCAATTTTCCGCCAGATATAGTACAATGAAACCATATATTATTATATGAGGTGATTCCCATGGACAATCAGGCCGTCCTTTCCACAGTAGACCACACCCTGCTGACGCAGACCGCCACCTGGGCGGAGATTAAGCAGATCTGCGACGACGGGGCCGCCTACGGCTGCGCCAGCGTATGCATTCCGGCCAGCTATGTCAGGCAAGCGGCGGAGTATCTGGGGGACAAGCTCCCGGTGTGTACGGTGATCGGCTTCCCCAATGGCTACTCCACCACCGCTGTCAAGGTATTTGAGACAAAGGACGCCATCGCCAATGGGGCTAAGGAGATCGACATGGTCATCAACATCGGCTGGGCCAAGGACGGCCGCTGGGACAACCTGATGGCCGAGATCAAGGCTGTGAAGGAGGCCTGCGGCGGGCTGGTGCTGAAGGTGATCATCGAGACCTGCCTGCTCACCGAGGAGGAAAAGGTGCGCCTGTGCCAGATCGTGTCCGACAGCGGCGCGGATTATATCAAGACCTCCACCGGCTTCTCCGCCGCCGGGGCCACCCGGGAAGACGTGGCGCTGTTCAAGGCTAACGTGGCCCCCAATGTGAAAGTCAAGGCGGCGGGCGGTATTTCCTCCCTCCAGGACGCGGCGGATTTCTTGGACCTGGGGGCGGACCGTCTGGGTACAAGCCGTATCGTCAAATTGGTAAAAGGCCAGCAAGCCCAGGGGTATTAAAGCGTGCGTTTTGGTGGTAATTGTGAAACTTTGTGTATGAATATCGCGGGGGGCGGCTATGCTGTTCGGCCTGTTCAAGTGCGTCGCGGCCTTCTACGACTTTCTTAACATCAACGGGGACGGGATTTATATGCTGAGAGAGCTGAATATCAGCATCCATCTGTACCGAATGCGGCCCTGTTTGATTACCCTGGTGGCGCTGGCCTTTACCTCCGGGAAGTCCAGAGCGCCCGGGGCGGAGGGCATTCCCTGCGACAAAGGACAGAGGCAGCGGCGGCCTGAGAAAAAGGAAAAGTCTGGAACGCCCGATCATGGGTGTTCCGGGCTTTTCACTGTTTATAAAAAATTTACCTGTGTTGGCAAAGTTATAGGTGTCAAATGTTTGGAAATGATGTATAATAAAAAACCAGTACAAAAGATACAATACCAGCCGAGGAGGAAATACAATGGAACAGCATTGGAAACAGCTGGCAGACGGTGTGGAGCTGATGGTGAACCGGACGGACAAGTTCAAGACCGGCCTGCTCAGCGTAACGCTGACCGCGCCGCTGTGCCGGGAGACGGCCACCGCAGGGGCGTTGATTCCTGATGTGCTCTACCGGGGAAGCCGCAATTATCCGGATATGGAGCGGCTGTCCGCCGCCACGGACGCGCTGTACGGCGCGTCCCTGGGCCCTGCGGTGCGCCAGCGGGGGGAGAGCCAATGCGCCAGCTTTTTGTGCAGTGTTATTGACGACCGCTATGCGTTGGACGGTTCGGCGGTGCTGGAGCCCGCTGCCGCGCTGATGGGCGAGGTGCTTTTGGACCCGGTGACAACAGACGGGGTGTTCCGCCCGGATTACGTGAAGGGGGAGGGGGCCAACCTGGCCGACCGCATCCGAGCCCGGGTGAATGACAAGCGAAGCTGGTCCATTTTCCGGCTGGTACAGGAGATGTGCGCCGGAGAGGCATACGCGGTGGACAAGTGGGGGGATGCGGACGAGGCCCAGTCCATGCCCCCGGAGCGGCTGTGGGCGGACTATCAAAATCTGCTGAGCCAGGGGAAGGTGACCTTCTATTACGGCGGCTGTGCCCAGCCGGAGCGGGTGGAGGAGGCGGTGCGCCGGGCTTTCGCCCCTCTGATGGCGGGGCGGGCGGCTTCGGTGTCCTGCGAGGTTACGGCGGAGCCCAAGGGCCCGGTGCGCACGGTGACCGACGTGATGGATGTGACCCAGGGCAAGCTGGCCATGGGCTTCCGCACCGGAGGGGTGACCATGGCCAGCCCGGATTATCCCGCTTTGCTGGTGTGCAACGCCCTGTTCGGTGGCAGCGTGAACTCCCGCCTGTTTTTGAACGTGCGGGAGAAGATGAGCCTGTGTTACTATGCCTCGTCCATGCTTGATAAGCTGAAGGGGCTGATGGTGGTGTCCTCCGGGGTGGAATTTGCCGACTTCGACAGGGCGCAGGAGGCCATCCTGGCCCAGCTGGACGAAATCCGGCAGGGGAAAATCACAGACGATGAGCTGAACGCCGCCGTACGCTTCGTGGTCAACAGCTTCCGGAGCAGGCTGGACAGCCAGAGCCAGATGGAGGACGACTGCGTGACTAAGCTGATATTTGGAAAAAAACCGGACGATGGTACGGCGCAGATCCAGGCCGTGGAGCGTGTGACGGCGGAGCAGGTCGCCCAGGCCGCCCAAAAGATCAAGCTGGATACCATTTACCACCTGACGGGAAAGGAGGAGGCCCACCATGGATAAGCTGAACTATACCGCCCTGCGTGAGACGATCCACCATTGTGTCCTGCCTAATGGGCTGAACATCTATGTGGATACGCGGCCGGAGTATGGCAAGCAGTTTGCCTTTTTCGCCACCCGCTACGGCGGGATGGACCTGCGCTTCCGGGGGGAGGACGGCGAATGGGTGGACACTCCCCAAGGGGTGGCCCATTTCCTGGAGCACAAAATGTTCGACACCAAGGACGGCAACGCCCTTCAGCGCATGGCCGCTCAGGGGGTGGACCCCAACGCTTACACCACGCCGTCCATGACGGGCTATTTCTTCGACGGTGTCCAGGGGTTTGAGGACAACCTGCGCACCCTGCTGTCCTTCGTCTCCCAGCCGTGGTTTACCCAGGAGAGCGTGGAAAAGGAGCAGGGCATCATCGGCCAGGAGATCCGGATGTGCGAGGACGACCCCAACCACGAGGTATACTACCAGCTGATGGAGGCCATGTACGCCAGCCATCCCGTCCGCATCCGGGTGGCGGGGACGGTGGAATCCATTGCCGACATTACGGCGGATACGCTGTACCAGTGCCACCGGGCGTTTTATCGGCCCGGGAATATGGTGCTGTGCGCGGCGGGGAGCGTGGACCCGAAGCGGGTGGCGGAGATCGCCCGGGAGGTGCTGGAAAAGGAGCCGTCGGGAGCGGCCATCACGGACCACGGCAGGGCGGAGCCGCCGGAGACGGCCCAAAAATATGTAGAGCGGGCCATGCCGGTATCCATCCCCCTGTTTGAAATTGGGTTCAAGGGCGGTCCCGCCCCCAAGGGGCAGGGCCTGCGCCAGCGGCTTCTGGCAGAGCTGATCTGCGATGTGCTGTTCAGCGCTTCCGCGCCGCTGTACAGCCGTTTATATGAGGAGGGGCTGATCAACGGCAGCTTTGACAGCAGCTATGATTCCCTGCCCGGCTGTGCCTATCTGGTGGCTGGAGGGGAGAGCCGGGACCCCAAACGGGTGCTGGACGAGGTGCTGAAGGAGGCCGCGCGGCTGGCCCGGGAGGGTATCGACCCCGCGCTGTGGGAGCGGCTGAAAAAAGCGGCCTACGGCTCCATGGTGCGCCAGCTCAACTCGCTGGACGGCACCTGCTTTGAGCTGGCCCAGGCCCATTTTGACGGCGAGGACTATTTCAGCTTCCCCCAGTGTTTCCAGAGTATTGAGCGCTCCGACGCCGAGGCGCTTCTGCGCAGCTGGTGCGTGGAGGGCAGGGCGGCGCTGTCGGTAGTTGCGCCCTCCGCCTGAGCCGGAGTCCGCCGCAGGCATCAAAGCCTTTTTCGATGTGCGGTGACCATAACGAGAAATAAAGAGGAATGACCATGACTAATACTGTTTTTTTTCCCGGGCTGGGGCTGGAATTTGAGCTGAACCGGGTGGCATTTTCCGTGTTTGGACACAATATCTATTGGTATGGCGTCATTATTACCCTGGGCTTTTTGTTGGCGGTGATCTTCGGGCTGTGGAAAGCGCCCCGGCTTTCCATGGACCCGGACGTAATCACCGACGCCATTTTTGTGGTGATGCCGTCGGCCATCGTGGGCGCCAGGATCTATTACGTGATCTTCAACCCATCGGTATGCTTCGACAGCAGCGGCTCATTCAGCCTGCTCCGGATGATCGCTTTCTGGGACGGCGGGCTGGCCATCTACGGCGGCGTCATTGCCACGGTGATCTCCGCCCTGATTTTCTGCAAGGTGCGCAAGGTGAGCTTCTGGAGCGGCATGGACGTGACGGCCTATGGACTGCTGATCGGCCAGATGATCGGCCGGTGGGGCAATTTTGTCAATGTGGAGTGTTACGGCGGCGTCACCACCCTGCCCTGGCGGATGTGCTCGGTGTCCATTGCCAACGAGCTGTGGCGGGACAATCTGCTGGAGTCGGAGGCCGCTTATCAGGGTGTGCTGGACGGTACGCTGGGCGTCCATCCTGCGTTTTTCTATGAATCCATGTGGAATCTGCTGGGCTTTATTCTGCTGTTGGTGCTGTTGAAGAAGGGGCGAAAGTTCAACGGGCAGATGTTCCTGAGCTATGTGATCTGGTACGGACTGGGCCGTACGGTGATCGAGGGGATGCGCACGGACAGCCTGTACTTTTTCGGCACTGGCATCCGCTCCTCCCAGATGGTGGGGATTGTGTCGGCGCTGGTGGGAATTGCGCTGTTTGTGTTCCGCCTGAAGACCGCAGGCCCTGCAGACCCGCCTTTTGTGAAGGTAAGGGACAGGGTGTCCGCCCCGGTGGAAAGCGCCCCGGCGCCAGTCGTGACCGAAGTGGTGGAGGATACCCCAGCGGCTGCGGTGGAGACGGTGGAAGACGCTCCAGCGGCGGAAGCCCAGCCTGCTCCGGCAGAGCCGGAGTCTGTGGCCCAGAGTGAGGATGAAATAAAGGAGGAGAACGGTGATGGCGGCGACGATCATTGACGGGAAGGCCCTGGCGGCCAAGACAAAAGAAAACGTCCGGGCGGAGGCGGAAAAGCTGTCCCGGAAGCCGGGGCTTGCCGTGGTTTTGGTGGGGGACGACCCCGCTTCCAGGGTGTATGTGAACGGAAAAAAACGGGACTGCGAGGAGTGCGGCTTCTACAGCGAGGAATACGCCCTGCCCGCAGATACCACCCAGGAAGCATTGCTGGCGCTGGTGACCGAGCTGAACGGCAGGGAGGATATTGACGGAATTCTGGTGCAGCTTCCCCTGCCCAAGGGGCTGAACGAAAAGGAAGTGCTGCTGTCCATCGACCCGTCCAAGGACGTGGACTGTTTCCATCCCTTCAATGTGGGCCAGCTCACCATCGGCGAGCCGGTGTATCAGCCCTGCACCCCCGGCGGCGTGATGGAGATGCTCCGGGAGTACCACATCGACCCGGCGGGGAAGCGGTGTGTGGTGCTGGGGCGGTCCAACATCGTGGGCAAGCCCATGGGGATGCTCCTGCTCCATGCCAACGGTACGGTGGTGACCTGTCACTCCAAAACTCCCGACATGGCGGCGCTGGCCGCTTCCGCCGACATTCTGGTGTCCGCTGTGGGCAAGACGGGGCTGGTCACCGGGGACATGGTGAAGGAGGGCGCGGTGGTCATCGACGTGGCCATGAACCGCAACGAGGCGGGCAAGCTGTGCGGCGATGTGTGCTATGAGGAAGCGGCGGCGAGGGCGTCCTACATCACGCCGGTCCCCGGCGGGGTCGGGCCTATGACCCGGGCTATGCTGATGAAAAATACCCTGAAAGCGGCAAAGCTGCATCAGGGGCTGTAAAATTGTCCTGTATCACGGGGCGGGCGGCGGAAGCTGTCCGCCCCGTTTTTTAAAAAAATTTTTTCCCAGGCGTCAACAATTCAACCCCGCCGATTGTGTAGTAAGCAGGAAGGACGAAAGGAGGCGGTCTCCATGGCACAAGGGTTGTTATCCAAAGAGGAGCTGGCCAGCCTCTACCGGCGGCATTTCAGGATGGTGTATCAAATCTGCCTGGTGCTGATGAAAAACGTGCCCGACGCCGAGGACGCCGCCCAGACCGTCTTTCGCAGGGCGATGGAGCGGGGCCAGACCTTCCGTGATCCGGAGCACGAGAAGGCATGGCTCATTGTTGCGGCCCGGAACGAGTGCAAAAACCAGCTCAAGCACTGGTGGCGCACCCGGCGGGCGGACAGCGGGGAGCTGGACCAGCTGGTCTGGGAACAGCCCTCGGAGCAGTGGGTGTGGGAACAGGTGGCGGCGCTGCCCAAGCCCCACCGGCTGGTGCTCTATCTCCACTATTACCAGGGCTATACCACGGAGGAAATCGCGGAAATGCTGGGGGAGAACCCCTCCACCGTGCGCTCCCGGCTGGCACAGGCCCGGAAGAAGCTGAAATTGAAGCTGGAGGAGGAAGGTTATGGACAGGCATGAGCTGAACCGGATGTTCGACGGACTGGCCCCAGACCCACGGCGGGAGCGGGAGCTGCTGCGCCAGCTCCTCCAGGACGATATGAGGAGGAAACGACCGATGAAAAACTGGAAACAAGTAGTGATAGGCGCGGCCGCAGCCGCGCTGCTGGTGACAGGCGCCACGGCGGCCTACGATCACTACGTTCGGCAGGACATGGCAGTGGAGCCGTCCCAGACCATCCAGGGGATGTTCGGCGACAGCCGGCCCGCCTGGACGGAGCGGGTGGAGTATGACGAGTACGGGAACATGGGATACACCCCCAACCGGGAGATCGTGCCGGTGGACGCGGCCCTGGCGCAGGCCCTGGTGGGAGACTACCTGCCTGAGACGGGCTATCAGTGGCAGATCGGCGACTACACCCTTACCGTGGAGGGCTACCTGCTGGACGAGCACACCGGTACCGCCAAGTTCTACTACACGGTGGAGCATCCCGGCGGCTTCGGGGACGGTGCGGTGGACTGGGATCTCGGCCTGCTGAACTACAATAACTACAGGCTCAGCATCGTATTTGAAACCCAGTCCGATTTGGATAGCAACTGGCAGACCGGCGGCTGGATCACGGGCCGTGAATATGTGGACGTGGGCCGCTCCACTCCAGAGAAACTGTGCATCGTGGAGAGTGCCGCCAGCGATGGCGGCTGGAAGGCGGAGGACGGCCTGCGCATCTCCTTCACCGTCCACGGGGAGACCGACCGGGATGACAATGAGCTGACCGCCCTGCTGGAGCTGCCTGGGGTAAAGAGCCTGCCCGCCGTGTCCGCCGACGATCCGGCCACGGGGGAGGCCGCCCTAAAGCTGTCCGCCAGTGCCCTGATGCTGAACGCGGTGGACATCGACCGGGTGGGCTGCATCGTGCTGGACTACGCCGACGGCACACAGTACGTGGTGATGGATAAGGCGAACGGTCTGGATAACACGGACTATGTGTGCGGCTGGGGGGACGCCCCCGTATGGACGGTGCGGTATTGCTTCAACCGCCTGGTGGACCCGTCCCAGGTGGCGGCTGTCATTGTGGATGGTCAGAGGTATGTGGTAAGCCAATAAATGGATAAATAAAGCCCGTCCCGGGAAATAAACCGGGGCGGGCTTTGCTCACGCCTTAAATTCCGTATTGGCGTACTTGCACCAGGGTGCGCACACACACTCCCCGCATTTGGCCTTCCGGGCCGTACAAACCGCCCGCCCGTGGAGCACCAGCCGGTGGCAGAAGTTGTTGGACTCCTTCGGCGGCAGGACCGCCCGGAGCTGGGTTTCCACCTTGGCCGGGTCTTTGGTGCCGTCGGTCAGCCCCATCCGCCCGGAAATGCGGATGCAGTGGGTGTCCGCCACCACCACGCCGGGGGTGTTGTGGACGTCCCCTAAAATCAGGTTGGCCGTCTTGCGGCCCACACCGGGCAGGCGGAGCAAATCCTCCATGGTGTCCGGCACCCTGCCGCCGTACTCGTTGACCAGCATCTGGGCGCACAGCACCATATCCTTGCTTTTCGCCCGGAAAAAGCCGCAGGAGTGGATGTATTCACCTACTTCCTCGATATCCGCCTGGGCGAAGCTCTCCAGGGTGGGGAAGCGCTGGAACAGGGCGGGGGTGACCATGTTCACCCGTTCGTCGGTGCACTGGGCGGACAGGCGGACGGCGAACAAAAGCTCGTAGTCCCTTTGGTATTGCAGAGAGCAGATTCCGTCCGGATACAGCTCCTTCAGCGCGTTAACAATGGAAATTACGTTTTCTTTCTCCATGAAGCTCACCTCATGAACAGGATAACATAAAATGCGGCAAAAAGCGAGACTGTTTTTTCAGTTGGTGACAGTTGTGCTTTTCCGGAAAACAAGGTATAATGAGGAAGATCAAATTTGGAAAGGCGGAGACAACATGGTTTTAGAATATATGGATTTTGTGTCCCGGCATGACCCCGAGGTGGGCGCGGCCATCCGGTCGGAGTACCAGCGCCAGTGTGAGAACATCGAGCTGATCGCGTCGGAGAACATCGTGTCCGAGGCGGTGCTGACTGCTATGGGTAGTGTGCTCACCAACAAGTACGCCGAGGGATACCCCGGCAAGCGGTATTACGGCGGCTGTCATTGCGTGGATGTGGCGGAAAACCTGGCCATTGAGCGGGCTTGCAAGCTGTTCGGGGCGAAATTTGCCAACGTCCAGCCCCACTCCGGCGCCCAGGCCAATTACGCCGTCTATATGGCCCTGTGCCAGCCCGGGGACACTGTGCTGGGCATGAACCTGGACCACGGCGGGCATCTGACCCACGGAAGCCCGGTAAACTACTCCGGCAAGTATTTCAACATGGTGTCCTACGGCGTGAACGAGGAGAGCGGCGTCATTGACTACGACGAGGTGGAGCGTATCGCCAAGGAGTGCAAGCCCCGCATGATCATCGCGGGGGCGTCCGCCTATCCCCGGGTGATCGACTTCAAGCGCTTCCGTGAGATTGCCGACGAGGTGGGGGCGTACCTCTGGGTGGATATGGCCCACATCGCCGGACTGGCGGCGGCGGGGCTTCATCCGTCCCCCGTGCCCTATGCCCATGTGACGTCCACCACCACCCACAAGACCCTCCGGGGCCCCCGGGGCGGTCTGCTGCTCACCAACGATGAAGATTTGGCCAAGAAGCTGAACTCCGCCATCTTCCCCGGTTCTCAGGGCGGGCCGCTGATGCACGTCATTGCCGCTAAGGCGGTGGCCCTGGGCGAGGCCCTCACCCCTGAGTTCAAGGTGTACCAGCAGCAGGTGGTGAAGAACTCCGCCGCCCTGGCGGACGGCCTCACCAGGCGGGGTATGAAACTGGTGTCCGACGGCACGGACAACCACCTGTCCCTCATCGACCTGCGGGACCTGGGCGACCTCACCGGCAAGGAACTGGAGCGCCGCCTGGACGAGGTGCGCATCACCGCAAACAAGAACAAGGTGCCCGGCGACCCCCGTTCTCCGTTCCAGACCAGCGGCCTGCGGGTGGGAAGCCCCGCCGTCACCAGCCGCGGCTTCGTGGAGGCGGACATGGACCAGGTGGCGGAATATATCGCCCTGGCCGCCACCGATTTTGAGGCCAAGGCGGAGTATATCCGCACGGGTGTGGAGGCGCTGACCGCAAAATATCCCATCTACCGCTGATGGCGAAGGGGCCAAAATCGGAGTTGACCGTCATTCCCGGAGTGGGGGCGAATATGGCCTCGCACTTGAATGCGCTGGGCATTGAGCGGGTGGACGACCTGAAGGGAAAAGACCCGGAGGCGCTCTACGAGCAGGAATGCCTGCTCCAGGGCTGTATGGTGGACCGCTGTGTGCTGTATGTGTACCGTCTGGCGGTGGCCTACGCCGAGGGGCGGATTGAGCGTCCGGAGCAGCGCAAGTGGTGGAACTGGAAGGACTGAGCGAGCGCCCCGGTAATCCTGCCGGGGCGCTTCGGTTTATCTTGCGAACACCTGTATAATGTGGTATAATCAAATGACTTGTAAAAGATTCAGCGTTTTTACAGCAGAGAGGGGGAACTGTGTATGTACCAGCCGCTGGCGGACCGCATCCGCCCGCAGAATTTGGACGAGGTGCTGGGTCAGGGCCATATTCTGGGCCGGGACGGCCTGCTCCGCCGGGTGATCGACAGCGGAAAGATTCCCAACATGGTATTCTACGGCCCCTCCGGCACCGGAAAAACCACCGTGGCAAATATCATTGCCCAGCGTTCGGGACGCACCCTGCGGCGTCTCAATGCCACCACCGCCTCCCTGGCGGATATCCGGGATGTGATGGATCAGGTGGGTACCCTGCTGGCCCCTAACGGCGTCCTGCTGTATCTGGACGAGATCCAATACTTCAACAAAAAACAACAGCAGTCTTTGCTGGAGTTTATTGAGAATGGAAAAATCACCCTCATCGCGTCCACCACAGAAAATCCCTATTTCACGATTTTTAACGCCATTTTGTCTCGTTCCACCGTGTTTGAATTCAAAATGCTGACAGCGGAGGACATTATGCCCGCGGTAGACCGGGGCATTGCCATCCAGGCCAAAGAGCTTGGGGTGGAGGCTGAGTGTGAGGACGGCGTGCGGGAGCACCTATCGGCGTCCTGCGGCGGGGACGTGCGCAAGGCCCTGAACGCCGTGGAACTGCTGATGACCGCCAGCCGCATCAAGGACGGGGTGCTCACCATCACCTTGGATGACACTCAGCTGGTGGCCCAGCGCTCCGCCATGCGGTATGACCGGGATGGAGACGACCATTTTGATATTGCCTCCGCGTTGATGAAGTCCATGCGGGGTTCTGACCCGGACGCGGCGCTCCACTATCTGGCCCGTCTGCTGGAGGCAGGGGATATGCTCACCGCCATTCGCCGGATTCTGTGCTCTGCCAGCGAGGATGTGGGCATGGCCTATCCTCAGGCGGCGTCCATCGTGAAATCCTGTGTGGACAGCGCCCTCCAGCTTGGCCTTCCAGAGGCCCGGCTTCCCCTGGCCCAGGCGGTGGTCCTGCTGGCCACCGCCCCCAAGTCCAACAGCGTATACGAAGCCATCAACGCGGCGATGGCGGACGTGCGGGCAGGGAGGACGGGGGATTATCCCCGGCATTTGCAAAATGTCCACGCGGACGGCACAGGCTTTGAGCGAGAGCAGGGCTACCTCTATCCCCACAGCTACCCTGGACATTGGGTGGAGCAGCAGTACCTTCCGGACGCTATTCGGGACCATGTTTACTACGTATACGGCCCAAACAAGACGGAGCAGGCGGCGAAGGCGTACTGGGAGAAAATTAAGAACCAATAAGGAGGGCGGCATTTATGCCTATGGATATTCGCGTCGGCGACGTGGTAGAGCTGAAAAAATCCCATCCCTGCGGCAGTAAGGAGTGGACGGTGCTGCGGGTGGGCATGGACTTCAAGCTGCGGTGCGCGGGGTGCGGCCATGAGGTGATGACGCCCAGGAGCAAGGTGGAGAGGTCCATCAGGAAGGTAAAACGGGAGGGGGAAACCCTGTGAAAGAGTTTTGGAGCAAAAAGATTTTAGATATCATCCCCTACACTCCGGGGGAACAGCCCAGAGAACGGCTGTTCATCAAGCTGAACACCAATGAGTGCCCCTATCCGCCCTCGCCCCGTGTGATCGAGGCCATCCGAGAGGCGGCGGGGGACAGCCTGCGGCTCTATCCCGATCCGGAGTGTACACAGCTTCGGGCCGCGATTGCGGGACGGGAAGGGCTGGATGTAAGCCAGGTGTTCTGCGGCAACGGCTCAGATGAGATTTTGGCCTTCGCGTTCCAGGCGTTTTTTGACGAGGACAGGGAAGTGGTGTTCCCGAAGATCACTTACAGTTTTTACCCTGTCTATACTGATTTTTTTGGGCTGAAACGCCGCGAGATACCCATGAATCCGGATTTTTCCGACCCGGTTGATTTGCTGTGCGGAAAAAATGGCGGGGTGGTGCTGGCAAACCCCAACGCCCCCACGGGGATCTCCGTGGGGCTGGACACAGTGGAACGGCTTTTGAAAGCCAACCCGGACGTGGTGGTCATCGTGGACGAGGCATATATTGATTTTGGCGCGGACAGCGCGGTGGGGCTGATTGCGAGGTATCCCAACCTGCTGGTGGTGCAGACTGCCTCCAAGTCCCGGGCCCTGGCGGGCCTGCGGGTGGGCTGGGCCATGGGGAACGAAAACCTCATTGCCGCCATGCGGTGTGTCCGGGATTCCATCAACTCCTATACGGTGGACCGGCTGGCCCAGGCGGGGGCCGCCGCAGCCATTGAGGATGAGGACTATTTTCAGTCCATCCGCAGGCGGGTGATAAATACCCGCGTATGGACGGAAAATGCTTTAAAGGGAAAAGGCTTTACAGTGCTTCCTTCCCAGACGAATTTCGTGTTTGCCAGCCATCCGGGGTACTCCGGGCGGGCGCTGCTGGACGGACTGCGGGAGCGGGGCATCCTGGTGCGCTGGTGGGGCAAGCCGGAGATCCGGGATTGGCTGCGCATCAGCATCGGGACTCAGGAGGAGATGGAGGCGCTGGTCAAGGCGCTGGACGAATTGATTTGAAGCCAAAAAGGATACGCCCCGGACTGCAACGCGGTCCGGGGCGTTTTGCTGTCTAATTTTAGCGGGGACTTGCTTTGACTTTTTTTGATGGCGGGCAAGGCTATAATGATGGATAGGCCCGTGAGAGGAGGTCCCTTCCGTGACGGTGGTTTACATAGATCTGCTGTTCCTGCTGAACCTCATCGCCAATTATCTGCTTTTGCTGGCGGCGGGGCGGATGTCCGGAGCGGTGCTGATGCGCTGGCGCATCGGCCTGGGAGCCGCCGCAGGGGCGCTTTATGCGGTGCTGGTGTTTCTGCCAGGGCTGGAATGGCTGGCGTTTTGGCTGTGTAAAATGGCCTGTGGGGTGCTGATGGCCCTGATTGCCTACGGCGGGGAGCGTTATCTTCTGCGGGTGACAGTATTTTTTTTCGGCGCATCCGCCGCTCTGGCGGGGGCGGTGCTGGGGCTGGAAATGCTGGGCAGCGTGTCACTGACGCTGGAGCACGGGGTGTTTTATTCCAAGCTGGATATCCGCCTGCTTTTGCTGCTGTTTGTGGCCTGTTATTTTGTGCTGTCCCTGTTTTTCCGCCGGACAGGACGGTACAGCGGCCGGGAACTGGTGCGGCTGGAGGTGACGCTGGACAGAGGTACGGTGTCGCTGACCGCGCTGGTGGACACTGGGCACTCCCTCACCGATACGGCCACCAACCGCCCGGTGGTGGTGGCCGAGGCGCAGGCGCTGTCCGGCCTTCTTCCGGCCTGGGCGGACGCCGCCCAGCCCATCCGCTCGGTGGAGCGCTGTCACGCCTCCGGCTCACGGCAGGCCCGGCTGATTCCCTACCGGGCGGTGGGGGTGGAGTGCGGGATGCTTCTGGCCCTGCGCACCCAAGGGGTGAGGGTGGGTGAAAAATCTCTGGGGCCGCTGCTGATGGCGCTTTCCCCCACGCCGGTGGATGACGGCGGAACGTACCATGCCCTGATAGGAGGAATATAAAAATGTTTGCTGTTGATACATATATTGCCCTGTGCCGTCTGCTGAACCGGCTGGGGATTCACCTTTATGGCTCACTTCACTACATCGGAGGAAGCGACACGCTGCCCGCCCCGCTGACGCGGGAGGAGGAGGGCCGTTTGCTGGCGGAGCTGGAAGGGGAGGAGACCCGGCAGGAGGCCCGTGGGCGGCTTATTGAGCACAACCTGCGGCTGGTGGTGTATATCGCCCGACGGTTTGAGAACACCGGGGTGGGCATCGAGGATTTGATTTCCATTGGCACCATCGGACTAATTAAGGCAGTGGAGACCTATAAACCCGCCAAAAACATTAAGCTGGCCACCTATGCCTCCCGGTGCATCGAAAATGAAATATTGATGCATCTGCGCAAAAACGCCAACCGCCGGGGGGAGGTGTCTCTGGACGAGCCGCTGAATACCGACTGGGACGGAAATGAACTGCTGTTGTCCGATGTGCTGGGCACCGACAGTGACAGCATCGAAAAGCCCATTGAGGACGACGTGGACCGGGATCTGCTGTTTACCGCAGTCAGCCGCCTGTCGGAACGCGAACGCAAAATTATCACCATGCGCTTTGGCCTGGACGGACGGAAGGAGCGCACCCAGAAGGAGGTGGCCGACCAGCTGGGCATCAGCCAGTCTTATATTTCAAGGCTGGAAAAACGTATCATCAACAGGCTGAAAAAGGAGATTTTACGGATGATGTGAGGTCAAAAGGGGGCCTGCGGAAAAATCAATCGAAAGTGGTCTGACGATAAAAAATATAGCCTGCCCTGCCGCTGTATGAAAGTGCGTCCATCGGAAATACTGATTTTGAATCCATTCCGAGTGAGGTGCTGTACGGTGCAGGGAAAGGTGGAGATATGCGGGGTCAATACGGCCAAGCTGAAGGTGCTGAAAAGCGAGGAGAGCATAGAGCTGCTCCGGCGGGCCAGGGCAGGGGATATGCAGGCCAGGGAGGAGCTGATCTCCGGCAATCTCAGGCTGGTGCTGTCGGTGATCCAGAAGTTTTCCGGCCGGGGAGAGAATGTGGATGACCTGTTCCAGGTGGGGTGCATTGGCCTGATTAAGGCCATTGACAATTTCAATATTGAGATGGACGTGCGGTTCAGTACCTACGGCGTTCCCATGATCGTGGGGGAGATCCGGCGCTATCTGCGGGACAACAGTGCCATCCGGGTGTCCCGGTCGGTGCGGGATACGGCCTATCGGGTGCTCCAGGCCAAGGAGAAGTATATGGCGGAGCACCAGAAGGAGCCCACAGTGGATGAGATCGCCCAGATTCTGGAGCTGCGCCGGGAGGATGTGGTGATGGCGCTGGATGCGGTGGTGGATCCGGTGTCCCTGTTTGAGCCGGTGTATTCCGACGGCGGGGATACGGTGTGCGTGATGGACCAGGTGAAGGACGGCAAAAACACGGATGAGGCGTGGCTGGACCATATCGCGCTGGGGGATGCCATCAACAAGCTGGATGAGCGTGAACAGCGCATTTTAGCCCTGCGTTTTTTTCAGGGCAAGACCCAGATGGAGGTGTCTGCCGAGGTAGGCATATCCCAGGCCCAGGTGTCCCGGCTGGAAAAGAACGCGCTGAACAGAATCCGGAAAGAGCTGTAAAGCAAAAACGCCCATACAGGAAGTGCCCGCAGGCTGTCGGTGAGTCTGTGGGTACTGTTTTGCCAAGAGAAGAGGGGGAGGTATGCTGTACGCATACCTCCTCAGATTGAGATTGTGGTTATATGTTCACGCCGCGCGAAAAATCACCCAAACATCTTCCCCACCATTCCCTCATTATGGAAAGTTGTCCGGAAACGGCGGGAGCCGTCATTGAATAGTTGAGAGACTTTGCCAGTGTATCGGCAGAGGAGTGGCAGAACCTGGGAAAGTCTCAATGAATGCCCTGATATGGGGAAAACCTGAGAAGACTTTGAGAGGATTTTCGGAGGAAAGGCGGCTATTTTTCGAAAAAATGGAAAATAAGAGGAAAATTGAGCCTTTTTTGAGTGTTCCTGGGCTGAAACCGAAATTCGGCCAGGACTTTTGGGCGAAAACGCTGTCCCGGAGGGGGACTGAAGGGGGTGGAGTGTGCCAAGAACTTTTTGAACATAAAAAGACCTGTGGAGGGTATTCGCGGGTTCTATCCATTTTTGCTTTTCCAGCATAGAATAAGTGAAAAGGGGGAGTTGGAATGAGCGAACAAGAAATCCTGCAGGAACAGTATGGAATCGTCAATCAGTCCATTTTTTACCTGATCCTGATTATTTTCTCGGTGCTTCTCTCCTTTTGGTCGGTGCTGATCCAGCGAACGGAGTTGGAGAACACCCTGGCAGGAAATCCACAAAAAGAGCCTGCGGCGGACGTCTTTTCCATCAAACTCATTGCCTCGGCCCTGGTGATCAGCGCGTTAGGTTTTTTCTTCTGCCTGGCCCTTCGGACCTGCAGGGACGCGTCTCAAGGGAAAGATTCAGCAGCGCAAAGCTCAGCTGGAAGAAATGTCTGGGCCAGTCTGTTCGTCCTGGCCGCAGCCTTGATTCGGCTCTATGACCTGATCTTTATGGAGGAGGTCCAGCCCTCTTTGGTGACAGAGGACGTACAGCTGGATTAGGCACAAGGAGCGGAGCGAGCAGGCAGACAGACCAGCCATACATGAGGATTTGACAGATAAAATCAATCAAAAAAGCAGGTCATCCGGTCCAGATCGGATGGCCTGCCTTTCATTTTCGCTGTTAGGCCCGCCGTTTGGCGTGCCTTTCCTGCTTTTTCCGCAAAAATTCCTCGCGCGCCAACTGAGCGGCAGCCAGGATATCATCGTGGCTGACCTGGTAGTGGTGGTTGATGCTTATCTTGCTGTATCTGCTGCGGAAGCGGCGGCTGTTTTGCTCCAGCTTAGCAATTTCGGCGTAGTACCTCTGTCGGACAGCCTCTGCTTTGGGCTCCAGCTTATCGGTGAGCTCGGCTTTGCCCAGGGAGAGCTGAACTTGAAGCTCCTCGCCCAGAGCGGTGACACCAACCACCAGCTTAGACACCAGCGCCAGATGCCGGATGGTAAAGACAGCATCCGTCAGCAAAACTGCCAGCAGGATGATGCACAGGGCATATTTCAGCACCAGAGGGATCCTGTCAAAGCGTGCGTCAATGGGCGGGTGGATATAGAAGATGACAATATAGGACAGAACGCCCCATACCAGCGCCACCCACAGACAGATGCGGCCCTTCAGATTGAACCGGAAATTGGAGTAGTCCCAGTATTTCACATGGGTGGTGGTTTCCAGCAGCCATGCCACAAAATATTCCCAGGAGCTCATGACTGCCACGGCTACCACATAAAACAACACCAGATTGCGCTTCAGCGGGGTAAAAAACAATATCATCAGCAGTACCCCGGTGCCGTAAATTGGGCAGATCGGCCCGTACAGAAAGCCCCGGGGAACCAGTCTGTGTTCGCAGATGGAACAATAGCAGGTCTCCATGACCCAGCCGAGGAAAGAATAGAAAATAAAGTAGAGAAATAAATCGCTAACGGGATAACCGAAGACGGTCAAAACCTTCACTCCTTATCTTGTCCGGGAAGCAGAACGCCGAGGATCCCATTGTATATTCGGTCCGGATGCTGGAGAAAATGGTCAGCGATGTGCTGGCCATCCTCCTGGGACGGGGCCAGCAGGGTGAGGGAAAACAAGCTGCCCTGGTCGTCATCCATGGTCAGGCACACATCATACCCGGCGGGCTGGGGGCGCAGCTCCGCCCGGACCTGGGCTTTGCGCTTCAGCGCCTGGTTCAACGGGGCCAGACGCTGGTCACAGCGGCGGCGGATAACAGAGGAGAGACTGCTTTCCCCTGCGGCGCAGGTGCGGCGGCCCTTGTTGGAGATGGCGTAATGCTCCCCCTCCTGGGTGAGGTGGCTGCTTTCCAGCAGCTCGGCTACCGCCTCGGCAAACTGGAAGTAGTCCACGCCGCTGTCGCACATGGCCAGGTCCGTCAGCGTGGCAAAGTCAATGGGGGCGGCGGCACGGTCCATAATGTAAAGCACCAGCAGCTTGATATCCAGCTTGTCGTGAATGAACCCAAATTTGGCCATGGCGGTCCAGCCCCTTCCTCTGATGGTAAATCATACTACCCTATTATAGCGGATTGCCGCGCCAAAGACAAGCAGAAATTGTCTGGCGAAATGGTCTGCCGGTCAGCCCCGGGTGACAAGGGCCTGATAGAGCTGCACCAGGAAGGACCAGGTGGCCCGGTCGAGCACGCCGGTGACCGGCAGCCCTGCCAGCCCCTGGACGACGCGGATATTGGCGTGGGTCTCGCCGTCATTGCAGCCGTTGATTTTGCAGGTGCTGAAATTGTTCACCTTTTTTGTAAGGGCGGAGAACATGGCCTGTACAATGAGCACTGGCTCGCCTTCTGAGCCCTCGTCCGCGGTGTAGGCGCCGCTGGGCAGTACGTTCAGCGGGGGAGGGGCGCCGTAAAGCAGCTCGACCTGGATATAGGAGCTCCGGATGGCGTCCCAGGTGTTCAGGTCCACTACGCCGGTGACCGGCTCGTGGTTTTCCCGCTGAAAGACCATGACGGCCTCAAGAGTGCGTTCCCCGAACACGCCGTCCACCGCGAGGCGGACCAGTTTGGGGTCATGGATGGCCAGCTGATTGAGCATATATTGCAGGGATCGGACGGGCTGGCCGGTCATTTCAGTCCCCTGGGCTTCAGCGTTATTATTCATCTATAACCTTCCTTTCATGTATCGGAGTGTCAGTAAGTGAGACTGTAGCCCGGGAACTGGCCAGCGGTTACAGCGTTTTGGATCTCCTGGGAGCTGGTGGGCAGATTGGCGCCCGCCAGCGCGGTCCTGGAAATGCCCAGGTATTCGTCATACAGCCGCTGCCAGGTGTCCCTGTCCACCACGCCGGTGACGGCCAGGCCAAACCGTGTCTGGGCGGCCTCCACCGCCTCTCGGGTCTTGGGGCCGAAGATGCCGTCAATTTGCAGGCCGGGGATAGTGGAGGAGAACTGGCCGATGATGGAGATGAAATACTGCAGGGCGGATACGGCGATGCCGGTACTGCCCTCCCGGAGAGTGATGCCTGCGGCGGGGCCCTGCACCTGGGTGAAGGGCTGGCCCTCGCTGATCAGCTCCGACAGGTTTGTGACGCCCACATACAGGAATACAAGCTTATACCAGGTGGCCTGGCCCACGATGCCGTCGGGGGTCAGGTTGAAAATGGATTGGAACTGCTTTACCGAGGCATCGGTCTGTGCGCCGAAGATACCGTCCACGGGGTAGATCCTGGGGATGGCGGGATAGTTTTTGGCAATCCGGTTGAGCATGACCTGCAGCACGGTGACGTAGTTGCCGGAGGAGCCGTTTTGCAGGGGGTAGCCGGGGTAGGAGTAGGCGATGTCCTTGATCGGGGTGTTGGACACCAGCTCGATGTTATTGCCGTAGTAGTGGCGCAGAATGTCCATCGTGGAACTGCCCTCCCGGGCCATTTTCTCACTTCCCCACTGGGAGAGGCCGTCGCAGGTGACGGTGGTGCCGTTGCAGAAGCGGGCGGACAGCGGCTCCACGAAGCCGGTGCGGCGGATATAGGTGGTAAACAGCTCATCCACCAGCTTATCCACATTTTCAAAGGTGCTGCGGCCTTTGATGAACTTCTGGTCGTTCATGGTGGAGCCAGTGATGTCGAAATCATAGCCCCGGCTGGGGTAGTATTCGGTGTACACCCGGTTGAGGGCAAAGGACACCTGGGCCAGGATATTGGCCCGCAAAGCGGCCTCCGGCCACGTGGGATAGATCTCGCTGGAGGCCACGTTTTTGATGTAATCGGGGAACGACACGGTGACATTTTCCGCCCATTGGCTGGCAGGGCCTGTATGGACGGTGATGGTCTGGGGTATGTAGGGCGTTACGGTAACAGGCATGGGAAACCTCCTTTCAAAAACGCGGGGCTGTCACAGCGGCTGGGGGGTCACGATCACCGGTTCGGCGGAATCCTGTCCGGCGGAGGGCTGGGGCAGGGGAGTGAGGGGGACGTTCTGCACCGTCTCCACGCCGGGGAATACCTGGAGTTTTTCAAAGGTGGCCAGGTAGTATTCCGGGTGCTCCACCACCAGGGAGTAGTTGGAAAATGGTGCGTTTCCGCCGGGCGTTTCGCTGAGAGACAGGTCGGGGGCTTCCAGCTGGAACGCCTTTGTGGCGCCGCTGCTGTCAGTGGTCTGGATGGAATAGACCTTGTGCCGGTCGTCCTCCGCTCTGCTGGAGATGATGACCGTGGCGCCCTGGATGGGCAGCTGTGCCTGAGAGGTGAATACACGGACAATCAAAGAGCCGGTCTGAGGCATAGACAACTCCTCCTTATCGGGATTCGGGAAGCCCAGATCCGGCTTCCTTGGTTCAGCCTATGCGGCAGGTGGGAAAAGGTGTGCGTGTTTTGGCGGTACAAAGGGATAAAACGCCTGATGTGCTGGAAAAAAAGCAAAAAATTTCAGCTTGTATTTTGTCCGGCGCGGCACATAATGAGTGGCGGGGAAAGCGATGAATTTGTAGGAGGCATGAAGATGAAAAAGAGACGTTTTGCTTTGGCGCTGGCTTTTGTGCTGGCACTGGCCCTGACGGGCTGTTCCGCCAACCGGGAAAAGCATTCCGACCCGGTGGAGGCGACCGACCATATGACCGACCCTGACAACAGCGCCGGGATGGGCGGCAACGATTCCATGCAGGGCGGCGGCGCCGGGGGTACGAACGACCTGGATAACGACGGCCTGCCCGACGGCGGCGACCGGGACGGGGTCAATGACGGCGACAATGTGGTGGACGATATCGGTGATGCCGCGGGGGACCTGGCCCGGGGCGCGGGGGATGTCGTCCGGGATGCCGGAGATGCTATTGGCGATGCGGCTAATGACGTTGGCCGGGCCATGAGGTAACAAAAAAGGGCGGCCGGAAATTTCCGGCCGCCCTGCGGCATTTTGCGATCAAACAACAGTTTGGCTCTGCTGAAGGGTGATGCGATAGTGTCCGCTGAACTGCGCCATGTTCAGCATGACGGCACAGCGCTTGTACGGACCTACGTCAAAAAGGATGCGGGCGTCCCGGCCATAGACGCCGGAGGCGGGGGAGAGGGTAGAGCCGTCCGGTGCCTTGACCTCAAATTCCAGTGTGCCGGAATCTGTCTCCACTTCCACGGCAAGGACGCTGTAACTGCGGAATACGGCGAAATTCCGCCGCTGGAATCCGGTGGTCCCTAAGGTTTTGCCCTCCCAGCGGGTGGGCAGGCTGACATCGGCGCGGAGCCAGCTTGCTCCGGCCCTGGTGACCAGAAAGCCAAAATAGTAGAGGCCATAAATGATGGGGACAAGGATGCAGGCGGCGGTCAGTAGTTTCTGTAAAATGTCCAAAGATCCCGCCTCCCCGTTTAAATCTCCAGCCCGATGTACTTTTCCATAGTGTCCAGATGGCCTATGCCGCCCGGCTCCTCGCCCACCTTGTAAAAGCCGTGGGAAAGGTAAAACTGCTTTGCCCTGTCGTTCTCCGGCGCACACCTCAAACGAAGGAACTGCCGTCCCATGGCCCGGTAGGTACAAACCGCGTGCCCCAGAAGCTGGACGCCCAGCCCCCTGGAGCGGAACTCCGGCATCATATAGAGGAAGGGGACCCGGCCCACCCGCAGCTCCGCCTCCTGCGCCCAATCCATTTGGAGCACCCCCACGGGAACATCCCCCAGCAGGGCGAGGACAACACTTTCCCGGGCATGGGCGCTGTTTTTCTCCGCAGCCTGAAGGAACGCACCGGCGTCAAAGCCGTCCATGGTGCCGTGGCTGGCCTGCCAGCCGTCCCGGCGGGCGGCGAGGTACTGCTCCCGCTCTTGGGGCAGGGGAAGGGGCTGGAAATGCAGAGCGTTCTGCTCCATTCCGGCGATGCCATAGACGATGCTGGCCTTGGGGACGGTGGGGGCGGGGAGGTGGCTTTCGTCATTGTAATAGACGACCTTCACAGCCCCGTTTTCCACCTCCAGCCTGGCAACGCTTGTGTTATTTCCCAGGTGAAGCTGGTTCATCTGCTCCGGCGCAAGCCCCAGAAAGGCAGACAGCCCCGCCCGGATGGCACAGCCGTGGGACACCACCGCCACCGTCTGCCCGGGGTGGGCGGCGGCGATGCGTTCGATCGCCGCCTGGACACGGCGGCGGACCTGGGGATGGGTCTCACTGCCCTCCACCTGCCAGTCGGGGTCACAGCGGAGAAAAGCGGCCAGACTGTCCCGGTGGTCATAGAGGATCTGGCCCCAGGGCACGTCCTCCCACACTCCCGCGCCGATCTCCCGCAGGTCGGGGTCGATGCGCAGAGGGAGGTTGCGGGGGCGGTAGATGGCCCGGGCGGTGGTCATGGTGCGATAGAGGTCGCTGGCGTACACCGCGTCGATGAGGATGCCCTCAAACCGCTGCTCCAGAGCTTTGATCTGGGTCCGGCCCTTGACGGTAATCAGCCCGTTGTGCCAGCTGTGACAGCGGCGGTAGAGGTTGCCCTCTGCCTGGGCGTGACGGATGAGATAAATGGTGGTCATGAGTTGATGCCTTCTTTCTGTTTACCAGGGCTGTACGCCGCCGGTGAGTTCCCGAACAGCAGACAGCCCCTGCTTCGCGGCCAGCTCCGCCAGCCCGTCCCGGACCTTCAGCGGGGCATAGGGGTCGGCGAACAGGGCGGTGCCCACCGCTACGGCGGACGCCCCCGCCAGCATCAGCTGGGCGGCGTCCTCGGCCCTGGACACCCCGCCCATGCCCAAAATGGGCAGGCGGACGGCGGAGGCGGTCTCCCAAACCATGCGCACGGCCACGGGGAGGACAGCGGGGCCGGACAGCCCCCCGGTGTTCATATGCAGGATAGGGCGCCTGGTGTTCACATCAATGCGCATCCCCCGCAGGGTGTTGATAAGGGACAGAGCGTCCGCGCCCGCGTCTGCCACGGCCTTTGCGATTTCTGTGATGTCGGTAACGTTGGGGGAGAGCTTCACCATCACCGGAACGGTGGAATGGGCTTTGGCGATTTTGGTGACCTCCGCCGCCAGCTCGGGGCGGGTGCCGTAGGCCAGACCGCCGGCTTTTACGTTGGGGCAGGAGATGTTGACCTCAATCAGATCCACACCGGCTCGGGACAGCTTTTCGCACATGACGCCGTATTCCTCCGGAGTATTGCCAGAGATGTTGGCAATGACCTTTACGTCATAGCGGCGGAGGAAGGGAAGCTCCTGCTGGATGAACACGTCCACGCCGGGATTTTGCAGGCCTACGGAGTTGAGGATGCCCAAAGATGTCTCGGCAATGCGGGGAGCTGGGTTGCCCTCTCTGGGATAAAGTGTTAAGCCTTTACAGCATATGCCTCCCAGCTCAGACAGGTCAAAGAACTGGCTGTATTCCCGTCCAAAGCCGAAGGTGCCCGAGGCCACCACCACCGGATTTTTCAGGGTGACGCCCGCCAGATTCACGCTCATGTCCAGATAGGAGGCTTCCGGCGGCTGGGGAGCAGGGGAAGTTTGTTCCGGTTTTTGGCCGTTTCCTCCTTGCCCGACGACGATTTCAGGCTGAATATTTACTTTTTCACGATCAAGCATCCCAGTCCACCTCTTCCGCGTTGAATACCGGACCGTCCTTGCACACGTGCTTCATAGTGCCGTCCTTCATGGGGGTGGCGCACACCAGGCAGGCCCCCACACCGCATCCCATGCGTTCCTCCATGGATACCTGACAGGGAACGCCGAATTCCGCCGCCGCCTTCGCTACGCTCTTCAGCATGGGCCTCGGTCCGCAGGCCAGAATGGCTGTAAAGTTTTTATCCTTTGCAAGGATATCCCGCACCTGATCGTCCACAAGGCCGTGGCGGCCCAGGGTGCCGTCGTTGGTGCAGATGAAGGTCTGCTCACAGTGTTCCTCAAAGCGGGATGTGACGGCGGGAAATGCCTTGTCTTTGGTGCGGAAGCCCAGCACCGCCACTCTGGGCCATTTCAGAGCTTCGCCGTACTCAATCAGCGGCGGCACGCCGATGCCGCCCCCCACCAGCAGGTATCGGCCCTCCCTTGATACGTCAAAGCCGTTGCCCAAGGGACCCAGCACGTCCAGCTTGTCCCCGACTTTGCGCTGGGACAGCCAGCGGGTGCCCTCGCCCCGGACCTCAAAAATCAGCGTGACCAAATCCTCCGGTTCGTCCCAGCCGGTGACCGCTACCGAAATGGGGCGGCGGAGGAGCTGGCCGTCCCCGCATTTGATGTGTAGGAACTGCCCACCCCGCAGGCCGCGCTGTTCTACCAGCTTGCCTGCCTCCAACACCATCCACCAGGTGGAGGCGTCCAGCTGGGTCATGGAGGCTACGGTACATAGTTGTTGAACAGGCATGGCTGACCCTCCTTACAAAATGGTGACATACTGGCGGATTTCGTCCCGCATTTTCTCCGCGGCGGCACAGGCGGCTTCCTGATAGTCCGCGCCGTCCTTCCCGGTCTTCTGCCATGCGCACATGATGGAGCGGGAGGCGTTGACGATGGCCCCCCGGCCCAGCTCATCGAAGGCATAGCGCACGTCGGCGGCGGTGCCGCCCTGGGCCCCGTAGCCGGGCACCAGGAAGAATACCTTGTCCAGGCGGTAGCGCAGTTCCTTGAGCACAGTGGGATGGGTGGCCCCCACCACCGCGCCCAGGGTCTGATAGCCGCATTTTCCCTCGGTGCCCTTGCCCCAGCGTTGAATTAAATCGCCCATGACGGTGTATACCAGCCTGTCGCCCGCCACAATGTCCTGGAGCTCGGTAGACGACGGGTTGGAGGTCTTGGCGAGCACAAAGGCGCACTTGTCCCGCCCGGTACAGTCCTTCAAAAAGGGCTTGACGGCGTCCGAACCCATATAGCCGTTGAGGGTGACGCAGTCGGCGTCAAACACGGGGCAGGCGGCGGAGCCCACCTGGGTGCCCCCCAGCCATGCCTCGCTGTAGGCGGCGGCGGTGGTGCCGATGTCCCCCCGCTTCACGTCGGCAATGACGAACAGGCCCTTGCCTTTGGCATAGGCAATGATTTCCTCCAGCGCTTTCATGCCCCGCCAGCCCAGCATCTCAAAATAGGCGGACTGGGGCTTGACGGCGGGCACCACACCGGCCAGTGCGTCAATGAGGCCGCAGTCGAACTCCTTCACCGCCAGGGCGGCGGCCTCCAGGGTCTCGCCGTACTGCTCTGTGTACTTTTTTAAAATCAGCGGGGGAACGTACTCCACACGGGCGTCCAGCCCGGCCACGGTGGGGTTTTTTTTCGCCTTGATTTTGTCCTGCAATACGTCAAATGACATGGTTCAGCCCTCCTGATAAATGATATTTCCCTGGGAAATGGTGTATTTGACTTTCCCCCGCACGGTCCGCCCGTGGAAAGGGGTGTTGCGGCCCTTTGAAACGAACTGGTTTTTGTCCACGACCCACTCCGCATCCGGGTCGAACAGAACAATGTCGGCGTCCCGGCCTGTGCCCAGTGTCCCCTTGTCCAGCCTCAGCAGGGCGGCGGGGGAGGCGGACATCAGCGAAATCACCCGGCCCAGGGGCAGAAGCCCGCTGTGGTACAGCCCGGTGAGGGCCAGCGCCAGAGAGGTCTCCAGTCCCACCATACCGCTGGGGGCATCTGGGAGGGGCTTTGCCTTTTCTTCGGCGGTGTGGGGGGCATGATCGGTGACGATGGCGTCGATGGTTCCATCTATCAGCCCGGTCCGGATGGCCTCCACGTCCACCTGGGTGCGCAGGGGCGGGTTGACCCGGGCCATGGTACCCTGGCTGAGCACCTCGTCCTGGGTGAGGGTGAAATATTGGGGGCAGGTCTCGCAGGTGACGTGTACGCCCCGGGCTTTGGCCTGCCGGACGATGTCCACCCCTTTTCCGGTGGAGATGTGGCAGATGTGGACATGGGCCCCTGTTTCCTCCGCCAGCATGACATCCCGCATGATCTGCAATTCCTCAGCGATGGCGGGACGGCCGGGGAGGCCCAGCTGCTCGGACACGGTCCCCTCATTGACGGCGTAGTTTTGCACCATGTCCCTATCCTCACAGTGGTCCAGAAGGGGCAAGCCCAGTGCCCTGGCCTGGAGCAGGGCCTGCCGGAGCAGGGCCAGGTTCTGGATGGGCACGCCGTCATCGGTGAGGGCGGGGACGCCCGCTGCCTTCAGCGCGGTAAAATCGGTGAGGGCCTGTCCCTTCTGGCCCGCGGTCACCGCTCCGGCGGGGAGGACATTCACCCCGGTGGGGGCGGCTTTTTCCCGCACCAGCCGGATGATGTCCGGGCCGTCGGCGGCGGGGCGGGTGTTGGGCATGGCCACCAGGGTGGTTACGCCGCCCTTGGCTGCCGCGGCGCATCCGGTGGACACTGTTTCCTTGGCCTCAAATCCCGGCTCCCGCAGGTGTACGTGCATATCCACCAGGCCGGGGGCGGCGGTCAAACCGGAAGCGTCCAGAATTTGTGCGCCGGGGATATCCAGATCCCGGCCCAGCTGTTTGATGATCCCGTTTTCAATGCAGATGTCCAGGCATTCGTCAACGCCGTAGGCGGGGTCAATGACCCGCCCGCCCTTGATCAAAAGGTGCAAAGGCTGATCCCTCCCATCGTAAATTTCATGTATACGGGCATTTCGTCTATTATATAGTATTAGAGGGACAAGCGCAACGGACAAAAGAAAAAGAAATTCCAGCCCCGTACCGTCAAAGGCAGACAAAATGGACAAGAAAACGCGAGGCTCCTCTCGAAGCCCCGCGTTTGGTGCAAGCAAGCCTGTAAGCCGGGTTCTGTCATTTAAGACAGCCATCTATCTCGACGTACCGTCGCCGGTACGCTCCAGCCGCCTCCTGAACACGGCCGGGCCGGCCTGTGTGTGTTCCCACGGCGTTGCTCCGGATAGAGTTTACAGCAATGGGCGCTTGACACGCCATTGGGTGAGCTCTTACCTCGCCTTTCCACCTTTTCCCGCCCTGTTTCCAGGACGGGTAGTCTATTTCTGTTGCACTTTTCCTGGGGTCGCCCCCGGCAGGCGTTACCTGTTATCCTTGCCCTGTGGAGCCCGGACTTTCCTCACGCGGAGGCCTTTCGGCCTGGGCGCGCGGCTGTCCAGCTTACTTGCGATTTTCATTGTACTTCATCTTTGGGTGATTGTCAAATGGATTTGAATGGGGTATAATACCGTTATGCGCGAATTTTGCCAGGAGGCAAAAATGATTGATACGGAGGTGCGGATCATATGGAATCGGTGCTGAAGGGATATATGGATTCCCTGAAAGGGAAGCGGGTTGCGGTCATCGGGCTGGGCATATCCAATATGCCGCTGGTGGAGCGATTGCTGGACGCGGGGGTGACGGTACTGGCCTGCGACAAGCGCAGGCGGGAAGATTTCAACGGCCTGATCGAATCGCTGGAGCGCCGGGGGCTGGAAACAGCGCTGGGCCCGGATTATCTGGAGCGCTTACAGGGGGCGGATGTGATTTTTCGCACGCCGGGGCTGAGGCCCGACCTGCCCCAGCTCGTGAAGGCGGTGGAGGGAGGAGCCAGGCTTACCTCTGAGATGGAGGTGTTTTTGACGCTGTGCCCCTGCCGCATTATTGCGGTGACAGGCTCCGACGGCAAGACCACCACCACCACCATTATCGCCGGGATGCTGAAGGCGGCGGGGTACCGCACCTTTGTGGGCGGCAATATCGGCAACCCCCTGCTATGTATGGTGGATGAGATCCGCCCCGACGATATTGTGGTGCTGGAGCTGTCCTCTTTCCAGCTTTTGACCATGAAGCAGAGCCCCAGCATTGCTGTGATCACCAATCTGGCCCCGAACCACTTGGATGTCCACAAGGATCTGGACGAGTATGTGGCGGCAAAGCGGAATATTTTTGCCTACCAGGACGCCTGCGACAAGCTGGTACTCAATGCGGACAATGATATTACCGCCGGGTTCGCCCAGGAGGCCAGAGGGCAGGTGACGCTGTTCAGCCGGAAAAAGACGCTGGACCATGGAGTATACTTAAAGGACGGGATGGTGCTGTACTGCGGCCGTCCTATTCTCCATGTGGAGGACGTCCTCATCCCCGGCCTGCACAATCTGGAAAACTATATGGCCGCCATCGCCGTGGTAGAGGACCTGGTGCCGGACGAGGTGATCCGGGAATTTGCCCGCACCTTCGGCGGCGTGGCTCACCGCATTGAGCTGGTGCGGGAGCTGAATGGGGTACGCTGGTACAATGATTCCATCGCCTCCAGCCCCAGCCGCACCATTGCGGGCCTGCGCTCCTTTACACAGCAGGTGATCCTCATTGCCGGGGGCTACGACAAGCACATCCCCTATGATGTGCTTGGGCCGGAGATCACTGCCCATGTCAAGACCCTGCTGCTGACCGGGGACACGGCGGAAAAGATCAAAACAGCTGTGCTGGAGGCTCCGGACTACTGTCCGGGTGCGCCGGAAATCATCGACTGCGATGATTTGAAGGGGGCGGTGGAGCGGGCCTGCGGGCTGGCCCAGCCGGGAGATGTGGTGATCATGTCCCCGGCCAGCGCATCTTTTGACCGGTTCAAAAATTTTGAAGAACGGGGCAATGTGTTCAAAAATCTGGTCAATGCCCTGAAATAACTGAAGGAGGATGAACGGAGAAGTGAAAATAGAACGGATGTTAGAACGGCTGTGCGCCGTTGGCGCACCTTCCGGGTTTGAGCGTCCGGCGGTGCTGGCGGCAAAGGATATGCTGGAGCCGTTGGTGGACGAGGTCTGGATCGACCGTCTGGGCAGCCTGGTCGGAGTGCGCCGTTGTGGAAAGCCGGGGGCAAAAAAGCTGCTGCTGGACGCCCACCTGGACGAGGTAGGTCTGACCGTCACCGGGATCAAAAATGGCTTCCTGCATTTTCAGAGCATCGGGGTGGACGCCCGGATGCTGCCCGACCGGGAGGTGATGGTGCTCGCCGACCCGCCCATGCTGGGGGTGGTGGCCTGCCTGCCGCCCCATGTGCTGTCGATGGAGGACCGGGAGAAGGCCCCGAAAACAGAGGAACTGCTGATCGACGTGGGGCTGAGCCAGGAGGAGGCGGAGCGTCAGGTGCCCCTGGGCACTCCGGTGGTGTATAAGGCAAACTTCCTGCGTCTGGGGAAGCGCCAGCTGTGCAGCAAGGCCATGGATGATCGGGCCTGCTTCGTCTCCCTGCTGCGGGCAGCGGAGCTGCTGAGCGGGAAAGAGCTGGACATGGACCTGTATATCATGGGCAGTACCCGGGAGGAGACAGGCGGCATGGGCGCCAAGGTGGTGACCCAGGCGCTGGCGCCGGACTTCTGCGTGGCGGTGGATGTCACCCACGGCAGGACGCCGGACAGTTCCAAGGACGAGGCGTTTGTGCTGGGCGGCGGTCCGGCGGTAGGCATCGGTCCAAACATGACCCGCTGGATGGTCCGCCGTATGCTGGACACAGCGGCGGCAGAGGAGATTGCCGTCCAGAAGGAAATCATGGAGCGCAGCAGCGGCACCAACGGCTGGGGGATGCAGATCTGCAATGAGGGGGTGGCCACTGCGGTGCTGTCTATCCCGCTGAAATATATGCACACTCCGGTGGAAACGCTGAACAAAAACGATATTGAGAGCACAGCGCGGCTGCTGGCCGCGTTTGCTGCCGGATTGAGGGAGGAGGACGCACAATGATTGAGACATTGAAAACCCTGTGTTCCCTGTCCGGCGTGTCCTCCTTTGAGGACGAGGTGCGCGATCACATCCGCAAGCGGGTGGAGCCGTATGCTGACAGCATCCGCATCGACGCGCTGGGCAATCTCATCGTGTTCAAGCGGGGGGCAAAGCCCACTGGGAATAAGCTGATGCTGTGCGCCCACATGGACGAGGTGGGTCTGATCGTCAAGTCGGTGACGGAGGAGGGCTTTTTGAAATTTGGCTGTGTGGGCGGGATCGACCGGAGGATTCTGCTGGGCAAGGAGGTGGCGGTAGGGGAGAAGCGCATCCCCGGCGTCATCGGGCTGAAAGCCATCCATCTGACCACGGCTGAGGAGCGGAAAAAGGTGCCCAAGCTCACTGATTTCTATATTGACATCGGCGCGAAAAACCGGGACAAAGCCCTGTCCCGGGTGGAGCCGGGGGACTGTGCCGTGTTTGCCAGCGACGCGGTGGAGTTTGGAAGCGGGATGCTCAAGGCCAAGGCCATCGACGACCGGGTGGGTTGTGCCGTCATGGTAAAGCTGCTTGAGGAAGATTTGCCCATGGACTGTACCTTCGTATTCAGTGTGATGGAGGAGGTGGGCTGCCGGGGGGCGTTTGGCGCGGCCTTCTCGGTGACGCCGGAGATCGCCCTGCTGCTGGAGGGCACCACCTCCGCCGATGTTCCCACCCTGACGGAGGACAGGCAGGTCTGCTGGCCCGGAAAGGGCCCGGTGCTGGCCTGGATGGATGGGGGCGCCATTTACGACAGAGCGCTGTTTGAGCGCCTGCGGGCGCTGGCGGAGGAAAACGGCCTGCCGTGGCAGATGAAGCATTATGTGTCCGGCGGCACCGACGGTCAGGCCATTCAGCGCACCAAAGCGGGTGTGCGGGTTGGGGGGATCTCGGCGGCAGTGCGTTATCTCCACGCCCCCAACAGTGTGTGCAGTATTTCCGATGTGGAGCAGATGCTTGCCCTTGCCCGTCTGTTCATCCAGGACACGGCAAAGGGCTGACAGGAGGAATTTGAAATGGATATGGTGAAAACACTGGCGGATTTGACGTCCGCGTTTGGCCCTTCCGGCTGTGAACAAGAAATTTCCCAGGTGATCGAGGGGCTGGCCAAGCCCTATGTGGACGAGATTTCCCGGGACGTGATGGGCAATCTGATCTGCCGCAGGAAGGGGAGCGGCCCCAGGGTGATGTTTTCCGCCCACATGGATTCCCTTGGGCTGGTGGCCACCCACATTGACGAAAAGGGCTTTGTTCATGTAGGAGCTGTGGGCGGCGTCCACCCGGCAGAGGTGCTGTACACCCCGGTGCGCTTCCAGAATGGGGTCCGGGGCCTGGTCTGCGCCCCGGAGGACGCGGATATGTCCAAGCTGAAAGTGACAGACCTGCTCATTGACCTTGGCGCGGCGGACAGGGAGGAGACCGAGAAGCAGGTGCAGGTGGGGGACGTGGCGGTGTATGACACCGTTACCCAGGTCGCAGCCGGACGGGCGTTTTCCCCCTATATGGACGACCGGATCGGCTGTCTGGTGCTGCTCATGGCGATGGAACAGCTGGGGGGGACGGACAACGACCTGTACTTTGTGTTCTCCTCCCAGGAGGAGGTGGGGTGTCGGGGAGCGAAGACTGCTGCCTGGGCCATCGACCCGGACTACGGCATTGCGGTGGATGTGTGCGGCACCGATGACAAGCCCGGCTCCAAGCACGCGGTGAGCGCCTTGTGCGGCAAGGGTGCGGCGGTGAACGTCATGGATCACTCCGTGATCTGCCACCCGGAGATGGTGAAGAAGCTGGTGTCCCTGGCGGAGGAAAAGGGAATCCCTGTTCAGAAAAGCGTGTCCCGGCGGGGCGGCACCGACGCGGGTCCCATCCACCAGACCAGGGCAGGGGTGTACACTGGCGGGATATCCATTCCCTGCCGCTATGTCCACACGCCCACCGAGCTGGTGGACCTGGGGGATGTGAAGGCCTGCGCTGATTTGGCGGCGGCATTTGCCATGAGCAAGCTGAATCAAGATTGATAAGAAAAGGCAGAATGTGTAAATGGATTTAACTTTACAGATTTCAGAGCGGGTCAGCGCCCTGGCCCGGCAGGCGGAGCAGGGGCTTGGAGAGCAGTTTGCCCGTATTGACGCCATTGCCCAAGCCAATACCCAGCGGGTGCTGGCGGCGTTCCAGAAGCACCGGGTGGCGGAAAACTATTTTGCCGGTACCACCGGATACGGCTATGACGATTTGGGCCGGGATAAGCTGGACGAGATTTACGCCGATTTGTTCGGCGCCGAGGACGCGCTGGTGCGGATTCAATTTGTCAATGGCACCCACGCCATTTCCTGCGCGCTGTTCGGGGCGCTGAAGGCGGGGGATGTGCTGCTGTCCGCCGTGGGTGCGCCTTATGATACCCTGCTGGGAGTGGTGGGGGCCGCGGATAAGGGCCATGGTTCGCTGAAGGACTACGGTGTGGAGTACCGCCAGGTGGAATTGAAGGACAACGCCCCCGACCCAGTCGGGCTGGCGAAGGCGGTGCGGGACCCCCAGGTAAAGGCCGTGCTGATCCAGCGTTCCAAAGGATACGCCACCCGGGCGTCCCTGTCAGTGGGCGAGATTGGGAATCTCTGCGCTATTGTGCGGGAAAACAACCCAAACGCCGCCATTTTGGTGGATAACTGCTATGGAGAGTTCGTCGAGGAAAAAGAGCCCACCCATGTGGGGGCCGATTTGGTGGTTGGCTCTCTGATCAAAAATCCCGGCGGCGGGATCGCCCCCACCGGAGCATACATTGCCGGACGGCGGGACCTGGTGGAGGGAGCCGCTATGCGGCTCACCTGTCCGGGCATCGGGCGGGAGTGCGGTTCCACGCTGGGCAATAACCGCCTGCTGTACCAGGGGCTGTTTATGGCCCCACATACGGTGGCCCAGGCGCTGAAAACCGCCGTATTTTCCGCCCGACTGATGGAACTGCTGGGCTATGAGACGGAGCCCAGGTCGGATGCCGTCCGCCATGACATCATTCAAATGATCCACCTGGGGAACGGGGAGGCGGTAAAACGCTTCTGCAAGGGCATCCAGTCCGGGGCCCCGGTGGATTCCTATGTCACCCCGGAGCCCTGGGATATGCCGGGGTATGATTGCCCGGTGATCATGGCGGCGGGGGCGTTTGTCCAGGGGGCGTCCATCGAGCTGTCCGCCGACGCGCCCATGCGGGAGCCGTACACAGTTTACCTCCAGGGCGGGCTGACCTACGAATCAGGCAGGACGGGAATCATGCTGGCGGCGGCGGAGCTTCTGCAGGAGTGACATAGGCCGAGCTGTCAGATGCATACAGTAGCCTGTAGGGGGTGGCTGTATGCCTGTAAAGCTGAAACACCTGTCACTTTATCTGCGGCAGAAAGGGCCGCTGGCGGTGGTGCTGCCTGTGGGGGTGGCGCTGGTGCTGGTGTATCTGCTGACGCATACGCTGAACGCGCGTCTGCGCCCGGTGCTGGAAACTGCGGCATCCAGCCAGGCCACCAACCTGATGACCCAGGCCATTGACGCCGCCGTGGACAACTGCCTCCAGGAAAATCAGATGGACTACAGCGATTTTGTTACCCTGGAGACAGACGCGGCGGGGAAGGTGACTTCCATTACCAGCAACACCACGGCAAACAGCCGCTTCAAGCGTCAGGTGGTGGAAGCCGTGATCCGCCAGCTGGGGGCGCTGGACAGCGATGAGCTGGGGGTGCCCTTGGGCTCGCTGACCGGACAGCCTCTGCTGTCCGGGGTGGGGCCCCGGGTGCGGGTACGGGTGGATTCGGTGGGGGAGGTCACAGCCGATTATGACAATACCTTTACCTCCGCCGGGGTGAACCAGACCCTGCACCGGGTCTGCCTGAACATCAACGCCGCAGTGTACCTGTTTCTGCCCGGGGAGGTCTATCCTGTGTCCGTCAGCAGCAGCGTGTGCGTGGCGGAAACTGTGATTGTGGGCGAGACGCCCGATACCTATTTGAATTTGGAGAAGGGGAACGGCTGATATGGATTTTGAAGCACAGGCCGCACAGCTTCGTGCGGTGCTGAATGAGCATAATTACAACTATTATGTATTGGACGCGCCCACCATTTCCGACTTTGAGTACGATAAAATGCTCCGGGAGCTGGAAGACCTGGAAGGGGCGCACCCGGAGCTGGTCACCCCGGATTCTCCCACCCAGCGGGTGGGAGGAAAGGCGCTGGACAGCTTCCAGCAGGTGACCCACCGGGTGCCTCTGCAAAGCCTCCAGGATGTGTTTTCCTCCGATGAGCTGCTGGATTTTGACCGCCGGGTGAGGGAACGTGAGCTGGAGCCGGAATATCTGTTGGAGCCCAAGGTGGACGGTCTTTCGGTGGCGCTGGAGTACGAAAACGGCGTGTTTGTCCGGGGGGCCACCCGGGGGGATGGGCAGGTGGGGGAGGATGTCACCGAAAACATCCGCACCATTCGCTCCATCCCCATGAAGCTGGAAAACGCCCCCGCTTCGCTGATTGTCCGGGGGGAGGTCTATATGCCGCGCAAGACCTTTGAACGGCTCAATGAGGAGCGGGAACTCCGGGGGGAGAGTCTGTTTGCCAACCCCCGGAATGCCGCCGCCGGGTCCATGCGGCAGCTTGACCCCAAAATTGCCGCCGCCCGGGGGCTGGATATGGTGGTGTTCAACATCCAGTACACCGATCACGCGCCCTTTGAGACGGACAGCGCGGGGCTGGACTGGCTGCGCTCCCTGCGGTTCAAGGTCATTGATTTCCAGCTGTCCAGAGATATAGAGGAAATCCAGTCCGCCATCCTGGAACTGGGGGACCAGCGGGAAAAATACCCCTTTGACATCGATGGCGCAGTTGTGAAGGTAAATTCCTTGACACAGCGTGACGCGCTAGGGGAGACGGCTAAATTTCCCCGGTGGGCAGCGGCGTACAAGTATCCGCCGGAGCAGAAGGAGAGCGTGGTGCAGGACATCGTGGTACAGGTGGGCCGTACCGGGGTGCTGACGCCGAAGGCGGTGGTTTCCGCCGTCCGGCTGGCGGGCACCACCGTCACCAACGCTACCCTCCACAACCAGGATTTTATCACGGAAAAGGACATCCGCATCGGAGACACGGTGATCGTCCAAAAAGCGGGGGAGATCATCCCGGAGATCGTCTCGGTGGTGAAGGAGAAGCGGCCGCAGGGAACAGAGCCCTATCTGCTCCCCACAGTCTGCCCGGTGTGCGGCGCGGCGGTGGCCCGGGATGAGGACGGCGCGCACATCCGCTGTACTGGTGCGGAATGTCCGGCCCAGCTCCTGCGCAACCTGACCCATTTTGCCAGCCGGGATGCTATGGACATCGAGGGCCTTGGTCCGGCGGTGGTGGAGGGGCTGGTCAACGCCGGACTGGTGAAGACCCCGGCTGATCTGTACCGCCTTGACCGGGACAAGGTGGCGGAGCTGGAGCGCATGGGCAAGAAGTCGGCGGATAACCTGCTGGCCGCCATTGAAAAATCCAAGCAGAATGATTTGTCCAAGCTGCTGTACGCCTTTGGCATCCGGCAGGTGGGACAGAAGGCAGGGAAAATTTTAGCCGTCCGGTTCGGCTCTCTGGACGCGCTGGCCCGGGCCACTGAGGAGGAGCTGACCGAGATCAACGACATCGGCGGAATCACCGCCCAATACCTGGCTGAATGGTTCGCCGCGCCCCAGAGCCAGCACCTGATCACCGCGCTGAAGGAGGCGGGGGTGAACATGGACAGTCAGGCCGCTCCGGTGGGGGACAAGCTGGCGGGTATCACCTTTGTGCTCACCGGCGAGCTGTCGTCCTGCTCCCGCAAGGAGGCGGGAGAGAAGCTGGAGGCGCTGGGGGCGAAGGTGTCCGGCTCGGTGTCCAAAAAGACGGGGTGCGTGGTGGCTGGTGAGGCCGCTGGGTCCAAGCTGCGGAAAGCGCAGGACCTGGGCGTACACGTGCTTGATGAGGATCAGTTCCTGATCTTGGTAGGTGAGAAGGAGGGGGACAGTGAGGCGCTGCTGGCCCAGCTGAAGAAATAGAGACAAAGAAGGGAAACCAATGGAGATCAAATTTGCGGGACGGATGGACGGCTTCCAGCCAGGGATTTTCAATGTGCTGGATGACAGAAAAAAGGAGCGGCTGGCGCAGGGAAAGCCGGTTTACAACCTGTCCATCGGCACGCCGGACTTTTTGCCCGAGCCCCATATTGTGGAGGCTATAGCGAAGTGCGCGTCCGACCCGAAGAATTACCGCTATTCCCTGGGGGAGGCGCCTGAGCTGACAGAGGCAGTGCGGAGCTGGTATGATTGGCGGTACGATGTGGCGCTGGAGGCGGACGAGCTGATGGCGGTGTACGGCTCCCAGGAGGGACTGGCCCACATCGGCTGGGCGCTGTGCGATCCGGGGGATGTGGTGCTGGTGCCTGACCCCGGCTACCCGATTTTTGAGCTGGGGCCGTACTTATGCGGGGCACGGTGCGTCCACTACCCGCTGATGGAGGGAAACGGTTATCTGCCCGATTTGGAGCATTTTGATGGGGAGCTGGCGGAAAAGGCCCGGTTTATGGTGGTGTCCTATCCCGCCAATCCGCTGGGGGTGACGGCGGGGGACGAGTTCTATACCCGATTGATTGCCTTTGCCAGGAAAAAAAATATCATCATCGTCCACGATAATGCCTATTCCGATATCATTTTTGACGGACGGGCAGGCAAGTCCTTCCTGGCCTTTGAAGGGGCAAAAGAAGTGGGGGTGGAGTTCAACTCCTTGTCCAAGACCTATAATCTAACCGGGGCCCGGATTTCCTTTGTGGTGGGGAACCGGGAGGTGGTGGGGGCGTTCAGGCGCCTGCGCTCCCAGATCGACTACGGTATTTTCCTGCCGGTGCAGGCGGCGGCAGTGGCGGCCCTAAACGGCCCCCAGGACAGCGTAGCCCGGAATCGGGCAGAGTACCAGGCCCGGCGGGACGCTCTGTGCGGCGGACTGCGCTCCATCGGGTGGAATGTGCCGGATAGTGAGGGCAGTATGTTCGTCTGGACCCAGGTGCCGGAGGGCTTTGACAGCTCGGTGGAATTTTGCTTTGCGTTGCTGGAGCGCACCGGGCTGCTGTGTACCCCCGGTTCCGCCTTCGGGCCGCTGGGGGAGGGGCACGTGCGGTTCGCGCTGGTACAGCCCGTTCCCGTGATGGAGGAAATCGTTTCGGCGGTTGACGCCAGCGGGATTCTGGGAGGTAGATCATGACGCGGCAGAGAAGAAAACAGCAGAGCGGGAGACGGGTATGGCTGACACTTCTTGCATTCCTTGTTTTGGCGGCATTGTCGGCAGGGGAGCTGTTTCTAAAAGGAGAGCTGTCTGTAGACAGCCTTTTGGTGGAGCTGGGATTCAAGGAACCGGCAACGATCAGCCTGGATGAGATCCCGGAATATTCCGGTAAGCCTTATGTGATCCTGCAAGACAACTGGCCGGATTTCAGCGCGGAAGATATGACGACAGAGCCCTTTGAGACCTACAGTGAGCTGGACAGACTGGGCCGGTGCGGCACAGCCTACGCCAATATCTGTCTGGATATCATGCCCACCGACTTCCGGGGGGAGATCGGGCAGGTGAAGCCTTCCGGCTGGCAGACGGTGAAGTACGACTGTGTGGACGGCGGGTATCTCTACAACCGCTGTCATTTGATCGGCTACCAGCTGGCGGGGGAGAACGCCAATAAGCACAACCTCATCACCGGCACCCGGTACATGAACGTAACGGGGATGCTGCCCTTTGAGAACATGGTGGACGATTATGTGGAGGAGACGCAGAACCATGTGCTCTACCGGGTGACGCCTATATTTGAGGGGAAAAATCTGGTGGCCAGCGGCATCCAGATGGAGGCGTTTTCCGTGGAGGACGATGGGGAGGGCGTTTGTTTTAACGTCTTTGTCTATAACGTCCAGCCTGGAGTGACCATCGACTATGCCACCGGGGACAGCTGGGAAAGCTGAATAAGGTACGAGAAAAGCCCGCTCCAGCCGGAGCGGGCTTCTTCTGCGAGGATTCACGGAGAGGAGGAGGCTTTTAACCTGGGAAGAACATACCCCAAGCCAGGAAGCCCAGGATGGCCACAATGCCGACAAAGATCAGTACGGTGACCAGGTAGCCCATGATGTCCTTGGCCTTCAGACCGGCGACACCCAAAGCGGGCAGGGCCCAGAACGGCTGGATCATGTTGGTCCACTGGTCGCCCCAGGCGATGGCCATGGCCGCACGGCCGGCTTCCACGCCGACGTCCGCGGAACCGGGCATGACGATGGGGCCCTGCACGGCCCACTGGCCGCCGCCGGAGGGAACGAAGAAGTTGACCACGCCAGCGGACAGGAAGGTCCACATGGGGAAGGTCACGGGGGTAGAGATGCTGACGAAGAAATCGGAAATGATGCCGGCCAGGCACACGCCATTGGCGTTGGTGGCGGTCATCAGGCCCATGATGCCGGCGTAGAACGGGAACTGGAGCAGGATGCCCGCAGCGCTGCCGGCGGCATCGCCGATGGCGTCTACATACTTGCGCAGGTTGCCGTGGGCCAGCAGGCCCAGGAACAGGAAGATGCAGTTGACGATGTTCAGGTCGAGGCTGAAGCCCTTCTGAGTAAAGTAGTAGATGATATAGACGAAGCCCATAATGCAGGTGATGGCCCACAGGATCTTGCTGTGCTCAATCTTCTCAGCGGGGGTGTTGATCTCGTACACCCGCTCCTTTTCATCCACCAGCAGGGCGGGGTCCACGATAACGGTGTGGTTCTTATCCGGGTGCATGGCGTAGTTGACAAAGGGCATGGCCACCAGAACCACCAGGCACATGATGAGGTTCATGGGATGGAAGATGGTCTCGGCGGTGGTGGCATGGAACTCCTGAATGACTGCTCCGGCGGCATCTTTGATCTGATAGCCAGCCTCCCCGCCCAGGGCCAGGGGGATGGAGCCGGACAGGCCAGCGTGCCAGATCACGAAGCCGGAGTAGGCGGAGGCGATGAGCAGGGGGTAGTCCACATCGCGCACCCGGCGGGCCACTTCCTTGGCCAGCAGGGCGCCCACGATCAGGCCGAAGCCCCAGTTCAGCCAGGAGCAGATGGTGGACACCATGGTGGTGACCACGATGGCGCTCATCCTGTTCCTGGCCAGACCGGCGAGGGAGCTGAGGATCTGCTTACAGATTTTGGCGGAGGCGAGGGCGGAACCCAGGACCAGCACCAGAGCCATCTGCATGGAGAACGCCAGCAGGTTCCACATACCGATCGCGGTGCCGCCGCGGCCGCCCCAGGCCCAGATCATGTCGATGGGACCCTGCTGCGTCCCGATCATGGCGGCGATGAACACCACAATGGTCAGGATAATGGCGAACAGGAACGGGTCTGGCAGCCATCGGTTCATAACCCGCACACAGCCGTTGGTAAACTTTTTGAACATAAAGCATTACCCTCTCTTTCTTCAGAAAATATACAACTGGAACCGTGAATCTCAACGCACGTATTATAGTCTCTTATTCACAGTTTGTCAATAATTTCGCAAAAAATGTCCCAGAAAATGGGGCGGTTTGCGATGCTGCGTTGTACATTACGACAGAGATTGTGCGATGGAATAAAAAACTTCCTGCTTTTCAGGTATTTCTACCCGAAAAACAGGAAGTTTTTAGAAATCTTACTTATCGAAAGCCGGGTTGGTGAAGTAGACGTTCTTTTGGTCCATGCGCTCCTTAGCCAGGGCGACCGCTTCGCCAAAGCAATCGGAGTAGAATGGAAAAATGGGGCGTTCCAACCAAATTTTTTCAAACTGGGGTTGCATTTTGTGATGGGCTGTGGTATAGTCCCATACAGTTCACAAAGTGAACTGTTAAAAATATGTGAACGTCTGCTTGGGTGGTAAGCCATGGAGCAGCGGAAAGGAGCTACTATCCTATGAACGAAAAACAGGTTTCACCCGTCAGGTCTGGTGGACTGCGCATCCTGAAAATCGTCCTGGCCGCCCTTCTGGCCTTGGTCCTGGTGTGCGTCATTGCGGTTTTTGCCGTCTGGAACAATGAATTATTTACCCTGATGTCCATCAAACAGCTCAACGGCCCGGATGACGCCAATCAAGACGGCGCTGTGTACGAAATGACCGTGTCCGGCGGTTACTATTTTGATGAGTTCCTGGAGCAGGGCGGAGCCTCCACGGATTCCGAGCTCATCGCGTACATCACCCAGCACATCACCAAGGGCATTATTCCCATGGACATCGGAGAGAGCGACATCGGCTGTTCCTCTTTCACTGCGGCTACCCCGGATGGGGACCGGCTCTTTGGCAGGAATTATGATTTTTCCGGCACCAATACCTGCATCGTCTACACCAACCCGGGAAACGGCCGTCACGCCTCTGTGTCCACCATAGACCTGCAATTCATCGGCATCGACCAGGACAGCGTGCCCCAGGGCCTGATGGACAAGGTGCTGATGCTGGCCGCGCCCTACGTGCCTTTGGATGGCGTAAATGACGCGGGTCTTGCCTGCGGCATCTATATGAGCTTCCAAGGGGAGGATGCCTCGGTGCCCACGGACCAGCAGACCGATAAGCCCGACCTTACCTCCACTACCATGCTTCGGATGGTGCTGGACTATGCCAGCACGGTGGAGGAGGCGGTGGAGCTGATCTCCCAATACGACCTCCACGATTCAGCCAACAGCTCTTTCCATTATATGGTCGCTGATGCCACCGGACGCAGCGCCGTTCTGGAGTGGGTGGCCGCCACCGACAGCACTGACAGCGACGGGACCAAGCGCGAGCTGAGCGTGCTCTGGTCCGATGGTGCGTCTTGGCAGGCGGTGACCAACTATATCCTCACCCCTGGTTACTATGACGGGGAGCCGGAAAATGCCATGAATGGGTTGGACCGCTATGAGCATCTCACCGCCGCCCTGGAGGAAGCAAATGGTGTGCTGGCCGACGGGGACGCCGCCATGGAGCTGCTGTCCCAGGTGGGGCGGAGAAGCTGGAAGCCGGAAGGGAGCACCGTCACGGTCCACAGCGTGGTCTACAATTTGACGGACCGGACCGCTGTCTGGGTGGGTAATGAGCACTATGGTGAGCAGTCCTATACCTACCAGCTGGCCCCGGGAAACTGAGGAAAGGGCAAAGCATATGTATGATGACGACATCCAAGAACGGATGCTCACAGCCTGGATCGGCATCAACGGCTTTTTCAAGGATTCCCGGATGACCCAGGATCTGACCTACAACGAGGCGGTTGTTATGAAGCTGGTGTACGACCAGTACCGGGCGGACGGTGATGGGCGCACCCCGGTGCAGTCGATCGTGAAGCGCACCAATATGCTGAAAAGTTTGGTTAACCGCACCGTTGATTCGCTGTGCGCCCAGGGCTATTTGGTGAAGGAGCGGGACGGGAGGGATGCCCGGATACTGTATATCCGACCGGTGTTCCAGCGGCTGAACGATTTTCTTGCCATCCACCAGCGTTCCCTGGATATGGTCCAGGCCGTTATCGACGCAATCGGCCCGGAGGACGCGGAGCAGTTTGTGCGCATCTGCGAAAAGTTCCTCCATGCGGAAATCCAGATTTGACACAGAAAAGACGGGAGGCAGAGGGCCCTTTGGTTCCCGGACAGACGCGGCATAGCTTTTGAGCCATGCCGCGTCTTTTTTCTATTATTGCCGGCAATATCCCTCAGAACAGTCCCCAGACTGTGCCTGCATATCCCGAAGCGTCAGATAAACCAGCGCAAGGAGGACGGAGGGAGGCCAGTGTGACGGAAACGACGAATACAGCGGTGCGGATCCGGTGGTTGCAGACCTTTCTTGCGAAGCCTGCCAGCCTGAGCGCGGATTCCTCCGCTTCAATGCCGCCGATAATGAAGCTTTGCATTCTGTCCAGTGTGGCGCGGCTGTCCTCCGAGCCGCAGGCCTCTCTCAGTTTTTCTAATTCATTTGTTGCGGTCATTTGCCTTCTGTATATTTAAAGTGGCAAGCCTGAAAAAGGTACAAATTTTTTTTGCAGTGTGTCTCCTTGACAAAGGTGCTGAGGGCATATATCTTTTAGGTATCGGCAGAAAACAACGTGGAGCAGGAGGGATAATGTGCGGACGGCTTTGGGGACGGGTTTGCCGCGGCTGCTATGGGGTAAGGGAAGCGGCATGAGAAAGATTTTTGGAGGGATAACGAGGGTTTTATGCACGGCACTGGCGGCGCTCCTGCTGTTGTCCGGGTGCAATCCGGACAGCGGGGCGGCGTTTCTTGAGGTGGTCTACCCGTCGGGCTATGTCAGGACAGATACCACATGGGATGAGCTGACTCCGGTGGAGGGGACTGGCTGTCGCCTGCGGGCGCGGAAAGCGGCGGACTATGACAAGACCTATCACTATAACCTTCAGTTTCTGGATGAGACGGGGAAGCTGCTGTGGGAGCTTCCCGATGTGGGCCGTCCCACAATGCGGGGGGAGGCTGCTGAGGGCGGAGCTGCATGGATTTGCGGTGAATGGTGGGATACGGTGCATTGCAACGGCTATTTAAACGGCCATCTGTCCAAAAGCATCGTTATGCTGGTGGACATGATGGATGGAACGGTGCTGTTCCAGGCCGAAGCAGGGGAAAACGAGCTTTATCTCACGTCCAGGGGAAGCCTGTGCTATTTTTACAAAGCGGGAAAGCCCGGACGGGAGGATGCGTCCATTTACTGCCGGGACATACAGGACTGGGAGACGAAGGAGACCATCTATACCTTTGATTATGCTGTGGAGCCGGAAATCGCCGGAAATCACGACAGCATGAGAAAGGCACGGTTTATTCTGGACGGCGGTTTCATCAAAGTGGTATGGGAATCCACGGACAGGGTTTTGACCAGCAAGGGGACGTATCAATCTGTATTTTCTGAGAAGGTAAGCTATGAGATCCCGATTCCCGAAGCGGCCCAAACCGGCGCGGTGGATATCGCGCGGACAGATTCCGAAATGCGGTTTGGACGGCAGGCATAGCGCAGTACAGTGTTATGCTTCCGCGTCCGGCAGGGGAGCCCATTATATGGGCTGTGTTTTGACTATAATGATAGAACGCTGGATGCCTCCAAAAAAAATAACAGGCCCCCACAGTGCGTCACGTTGTGGGGGCCTTGCGGCGGGCTCAGAAGGGGATTTTGCCTTGGAATTTTTCATTGACGACATAATAGGCCATGTTTTCATCAGGCTTGATATACAGCTTCAGCCCGGTGATGAGGGTGCGCTTTTTTTCGGCATGGAAGTCCGCTTTCGCCGCCTCGACCAGCTTGTCCAGGTCAATTTCGCTGCCCTGATACTGCACGATAAGCTCCGGCTTCAGGCTGCTGGCTTTTTCCTTTTCCGCAGCCCGGACCTTTGCCGCGGCTGCTTTTTCCTCCGGGGACATGGCCTTTCGTCCAGCTTTCTTTTTGGGTTTTACTTCATCGCTTTTGGGCTCCAGCTCTTGTTTTGCTTTGTCGTTCATGCTTAACCTCCGTTCGTAATTATTTTAGTGCGTACCAATTTAATTATACACACCATAAATTGAAATGCAACACCTAATGTCTATTTTTATGGCGATTATATGAAAATTAATTGAAAAGTATCAGGGCTGTTTCAAGCGCCGCAACGCAGACGCTCCAACGGGCTGCGGAAGGCAGCCTCTGACCATACGATAAACGCGGACAGTGTGGAGCCTGACAGCGAAAGAACTTTTTTCGCCGGCCCGCAACAATCTGCCCCGCTGATGCGTCAATACAGGTGAGAGGAGGTGTTCTGTATGTCCCACGGATCCAACCGGCCGGTGGATTGGGAAGCCCTTGTCACACAAAACGAGAATCGCCTGTACCGGACCGCCCTGACGATTTTGGGCGACCCCCAGGAGGCGGAAGACGCAGTCCAGGATGCTTTCGTCCGTTTTCTGGAGTGCAGGCCCGAAAATCTGGAAACGCCAGACGCCTGGCTGACGCGGGTGCTGGTGAATGGTTGCAAAAGCCGCCTGCGCCTGGCTTGGCGGCGGGTGGGTCCGCTGCCGGACACGCTGGCCGCCCCTGGCCCGGAGGAGCGGGAGGAACTGGAAGAATTGTTTTCCCTTCCGCCCGAGGACCGGGCGGTGATCCACCTGCACTACTATGAGGGCTGGTCCACCAACGAGATCGCCCAGATGTTGGGCCGGCAGCCGGGGACGGTGCGTTCCCGGCTCTCCCGGGCCAGGAGGAGGCTGCGGAAGCTGTTAGAAAAAGAATTGCAAGGAGGTTCTTTATGAGATATTACCGATCTTATATGGACCGGCAGAAGATTTCTGCCCAAGGACATGAAAAGCTGATGAATTTGGATGTTCCACACAAAGCGCCCCGCCGTCCCTGGGCGGGATATGGAGCGCTGGCCGCCTGCGCCGTCCTGATTGCGGGCATTGGAGTTTGGAAGCTGCTTCCCGGTTTTGTGCCGGGTCAGGAGGCCGGCCTCCTGACGGTTGCAGACACATCCGCTCCCGTCCAGACCGAAAAACCCGCCCAAATTCAACCCGATGACACCCAGCCCGTGGAACCCCTCGATGGTTTTGTAATAAACAGTCCGGTGGGGGAAAGCGCCTCAGCCTTTTATTCCATGCCTGCCATCCATTTTTCGGATATGACCGGCTCTCCCGAGATTTCAGCTATGCGGGTCTATATCCCCGGCTCCTTTACAGTGGACCTGACCTTGGAGGACGTACAAAAAATCTTCTGGGGGCCCGAAGGGATTCCCGAGACATACCGCACCGAGACCGGGCGGCAGGACCTGCCCTGGGCGCTGTTCTGGGACGGGTACACCATCCGCGGCACCGCCTGGTATGACGGCCAGGGCCAGTTCACCGAACTGACCCTCTGGGGCAGGAAGGGTCGGGCCGGCTTCACCCTGGAACTGCGGTTAGGCAAGCTGCCGTTCTCCTGCTGCGTGGAGATGGGCCGGGAGGACGAAATTAGCGAGTTCAACGGCGTGGAGGTCACCGGCTGGAGCAAGGTCTGCGACCGGGACTGGGACGGGCATACCGACTATATCTGCGGCAGCGAGTTCATGACGGACAACGGCATCGGCGTCCGGTTTGAGAGCTGGAACAACGGCGCAGACGAACACGGCGTGGATGGGGAGGGCTGGTTTAATACCCTGTTTGTCCGTCAGGCGCTGACCAGCGGCCTGCACCTGGACCACCTGATGACAGCCGATGATATCCCCGCGTGGCGGGACGTAATGTTCGATACTCTGGAGCAGGCCCGGCAGGAGGCGGATTTCGCCCCCTATCTGCCCACAGAGGAACCGGAAGGGTACAGCGCTTACACCGGGAACAAGGATTTTTCCGCCCATCTCAGCTATCAGGAGGGGAATCAGAATGTTATGCTCGTCCGCTGGACCCAGGACTATGACAATGTGGAGGTGAAGATCTATATCCCCGAGGGGACCAGTACGGCCCGCTTTGAGCCGGTGGACATCAACGTGCCTGAGAGCTATGATACCCGACTTTATGAGATCCCGTGGTGCGACAGCGTGCCGGAGGAATACCAGCTTGATTTTTCCAGCGTCACCTTCCGGGCGGAGGATATGTCCCTGGATGCGGTAATGGCCAGGGAGACGCCCCATGACACCGGAGGTGTGAGCTTCCGCTTCAACGTCCTGTACGCCAGCGGCGTGGTGGTCAGCTATTCCTGCGATGGGATGACTGCCGAACAGGTGTGGGATCTGGTGAGCGCGGCATTGTATAGCCAAAACACTTGAGAATCGGTTGCCGCTTTTCAAGGTGGGCAAAGCCCGCTTGCCCGCCTCGCGGCCCCTGCGGCGCATTTGCGCCGCAGACTTCAAAAGAAGTGATTTACTTCTTTTGAAGTGCGGTGGCTTTAACGAAACGGCATAAAATAAACGCTCCAGGCCTGCCGCGAGGGCGGGCCTGGAGCGTTTATAATTCGATGCGTTCCGGGAACGCCTCTTTGCGCATGATCCCCCACATTTTGTCGATATAGGCCAGGGTGTAGAAATTTTCGTAGTAGTGGTAATAGAACGCGCCCTTCAGGGTCATACGGTAAATCCCATCCTCCTCCGTGACAAAGCCCAGCAGTTTGGCGAGAGCCAGCTCAAGGCCGTAAGCTTTTTTCAGCGGCACGCCGAAGAAACATTCAAAGTCTCTGTCGCTGACCTGTGTGCTGTATGCGGTCCAAAAGAGGTAATACACCATGCGCTGGCGCAGGGAAAAGCGGAGGGTGAGGGAGGTGGGAAGCAGTCCCCGGTCAATGCGGCGGCAGTATTCCTCGGTGGAAAAGGTGTTGATCTTGAACTGGTCCCGCAAAAGGGTGGTGGCGGAACAGCCGAAGCCGAGGAAATTATCCCGGGTCATGGAGGAATACCGGGCGGTCTCTTCCTTGGAGAAGGTCCAGATGGAATTGCGGGTACAGCCGTTTTCCAGGCAGTAGGCGGTGACGGCGTCCAGCAGGCGGCGTTTTTCATCTTTTGGCATGGGAGGAATTGGGCTGGAAGTGAAAGTGAAGTCGATGAAAGGATAGACAGCGATGTGGTTGGCCCCGCTGGAAAAGGCTGTGTCGATGTCCAGCTTCAGATCCTCAAAGGTTTGCCCGGGCAGAGCGAAGATGAAGTCCATGGAGACAGTCTGAAAGGGGACGGTGCTGAGGGAAGATGCCAGGGCGGTGCGGTCTATCAGACTGCGCCCCAGCACGGCCTGGAATTTTTCCTGGAAGGACTGTATGCCGATGCTGATGCGGGTGACGCCCGCATCCTTCAGGGTTTGCAGGAGGGAGGGGGTCACATTGTCCGGGTGGAGTTCCACGCCGATGCCCTCGGTGATGCGAAAGTGCTCCTCTATGGCCTGAATGATTTCCGCCAAGCGGCCTGCGGCGAGGGCGGGGGTCCCGCCGCCAAAATACAGGCTGGTGACGGTCTTTTTGGTGTTAGCCTGTGTTCCTGTCAGGTGGATCTCCCGGATGAGCGCGTCGATATAGCGGTCACAGGCTTCCCTGGAATACACCGTTTTGCAATAGGGGCAGAAGCCGCAAATGTGCTGGCAGAAGGGGATGTGGACATACAGCCCCAGGCTTGGGCAGGATTCAAAGGGGAGGCGCTGGTCATATTCGTTTGTAAAGACAAAGGGTCTGGACGAACGGGTCAGCCACATCCTTGTCAGGCTGGTTATCACACTCATAAGTCACCTATATATATTTCAGATAGGTCCGCAGCATTTCCAGGATGATCTTGATATTTCCGCGGAACAAAAGCGTATATTCCGCCACAAAAAAGTAGCCGCATTGGCGGCACAGCCCCTCTACCTCGATACATCGGCCGCAGGTGCTCACCTTGCCGTTTTCCACCACCACGCATTGGCGGCAGGGGGTGGGGAAGCTGTTGTTGATCAGATAGGGAAAGGCGCTTTTCAGGTTGAACACCGGGGCGTTTTCCCGCATCATCTCCCTGATTACCTGACAGCAGGCGGCCTTTTCCTCTCTGGACAGTGCCAATTCCCGGGTGTCGGGGTAGGGCGTGTGGAAGTTGAAGGAGACGGCGCGGATGTTTTTGGTGTCCCGGGCCATCAGGCATACGTCCCGTACAGCCCCTTTGTTGATCTGGTTGATGGCCATATAGAGGCATATGTTGTCCGAGGCGGCGTTTCTGATGTTCTCCATGATGATGTCATAGGTGTCGCCGCGGATGGCGTTGTGCCGTTCCCGGTCGCCGTCCAGGCTCAGCAGGATCAGGTCGGCTTCGGGCAGGTCAAGGGGGAACGTGCCATTGGTCACCACATTGACAATTAAAAACCCCATACGCCTGGCCTCCGCCACCAGGTCCCGCAGGTTCTTCCCGCTGTCCCGCCAGAGGAATGTCTCTCCGCCGCAGAAAAACAGGATGCGTACGCCCATGCGGTAAAGCATCTGCATTTCATCCATGATCTGCTGATAGGGATGGATCACTGCGGTGATATTGTTGACGGAACAGTGCCTGCAGGAAAGATTGCACTTGTCCGTGAGGATGACGGTACCGAGGATGGGATTTTTGCCTCCAAACAGGACGGTTTTGATGCCGAATCCGGCAAAGTACGCAAAGGATGACAGCTTCATGATTCCGATGCCTCACATGTATTGAATAATTCCAGTATAGCCAGACGCGGACTGAATGTCCAGCATATGGGGACAGGTGGTCTTTTCAGCGGGATAATCGGTCAAAACCCTTTGCCTGCGTGCATAGCGGCAGGTATGTGTGAATATCTTGGATTAAAACCTCATCGCTTATGGCGAACATGGTATGAAGCAGGTTTTTTGCATTGCGAACAAAGGGTGGTGAGCGCATATGGCGGGGGCGTACCATACGGAAGCCCACGAACGGCAGTATCGTAACAGAACAATCATCGTCGAAAACGTAAGTCCGGTATACCGCAGGGAGGAGCGGGAGGAGATCAAAAGATCCATCGAGGAGCAGCTGTACGATGTTTTCTGCAAATATATGTCAAGCTAAGCCTTGCACCTGCCGGAGCTGCGCCCTTACAGGGGTTGGCAGCTCTGCTTCATTTTGCGCGGAAGGGAGCGGCCTGTGAGTCTGATAAATGCGATTTATACACGGCAGTCGGTGGACCGGATCGATAGCATATCCGTAGAAAGCCAGGTGGAATACTGCAAAAAGGAGGCGGCAGGGGGGAGCGTCAAGGTTTACACAGACAAAGGGTACAGCGGGAAAAATGTGGACCGGCCTGCGTTTCAGGAGCTGATGCTGGATATTCAGTCGGGGAAGGTCAGGCGCGTGATCGTGTACCGGCTGGACCGTATCAGCCGTTCTGTGCTGGACTTTGCAAATGTCGTTGATATGTTTCAAAAATATGGCGTCGATTTTGTCAGCACGATGGAGAAATTTGATACAGGGACGCCGATCGGCAAGGCGATGCTGATGATCGTGATGATCTTCGCTCAGCTGGAGAGGGAAACCATCCAGCAGCGTGTGGTGGACGCGTACCGTTCCCGCAGTAAGCGTGGGTTTTACATGGGCGGGAAAATCCCATATGGATTCCGATTAACGGAAATCACTATGGACGGTGTACGGACCAAGATGTATGAATCAATGCCAAAAGAGGCGGAAATTGTTCAGAGGATATTTGCCATGTATGCGGAGCCGCAGACCTCGCTGGGAGATGTAGCCCGCTATCTGGCCAGCTGTGAAATCAAAAACCAGAAAGGGGATCCGTTTACACGCAGCCGAATCCGTGATATGGTCATCAATCCGTGCTATGTGAGGGCGGACTACCGCCTTTATGAATTCTTTCAAGCGCAGGGAACGGAGCTTGTTAACCGGCCGGAGGATTTTATTGGGGCAAATGGAGCGTATCTGTACTCAGGGACCGGGGGCAGGCGAAAGACCCTCTCACTGCAGGGGCAGATTCTGGTTTTGGCACCGCATGAGGGCCTGATTCAGTCGGATATTTGGATCAAATGCCGCAGTAAGTGCCTGAAAAATGCTGGAGCGGCGAGGCCGGTGAAGGCCAAGGCGACGTGGCTGGCTGGGAAGATTAAGTGTGCCGAATGTGGATACGCGCTGTCGGTGAAAATCTATCACTGTAAGACAAAGGCGGACAACCGCTATTACCTGTGCAGCCATAAGTACAGCGGTGTGGGATGTAATTTCAGTTCGTTGGATGCAGATTTGGTAGATGAGATTGTATTTGAGGAAATGCGAAAAAAACTTGAGGAATTCGGTACCCTCACGAAGAGAAAGCGGGAGTGCGCCGGGCTGCAGGCCATCAAGATGAAGGTCCGAGTTGAGGAAATCGACCAGGACATTCGATCTTTGCTGGACAAGATTCCATTCGCCAACGAAACGGTGATGGAGTACATCAATGACCGGGTCGCCGAATTGGACGGCAAAAAGAAGGAGCTGTGCGCTGAAGCGGAACAGCTCATGGAATGGAATGACTATAGCTTTGATGGATTGACAGGGTATTTGAATAGATGGGAGAAAGTCTCTGTGAAGGACAGGGTAACTATTGTAGATCAGTTGGTGGAAAGTGTTATTGCTTCACGGGAGAAAATCAGAATCAACTGGAAAATTTGACGCAGTAAATGCATTCGTTCCTGATTGTAATGCTTCGCCGAAGTTAGCAATTTAAGTAAGGGCCATTCAGCCTTAGAGCCGCAAGGGATTCCGGCTTTTTTCATCGGGTAGGAAAATGGGGCGGACAAGCCCTGTTTTCCTCTGGTAAAGTGCTCAGGTAATGGGGTTGGACCCTATCAGGCAATTCGATTCAATTGGCAGACTTTGTCGATAAATGCTTTCATGTCTTCCACATAAGAATATGGTGCATACTCCAAATAGATTTCTGGCGAGTCCAAAATAACGATCTGGACCCCTTCAGCCCGCAGAGCCTCCAGTGTCCCTGGCAGGCATCTGGCTTCATTGGGTGTCTTACAGAGATATGCCAAGCTGCCGGGCTTATCGAAAACTTTCGCCACAATGTAAATCTTTTTATCATTCATTCAAATCGCCTCCAATTCACGCAGCCGAGCTAAAAAATCTTGTTCTGTTCGGATGGTTCCAGCAGAATATTCTTGATATAGCGTTCTTCCCATTTCCGGAGTTTTGTACTTATAGACATACTGATGACTCCATACATTGAAAGCATAATCTTTTCTGCAAAAACACGTCTTCCTAAATTAGATGAAATTGTCTTTGACAGAAGTACAAATCGGCCTGATTTTTGTGCATATTGTGAATTTGCTCATTTATAGAATTAGTAAGGGGTGTGAACCCGTTGCGGCGCAAGGGGTTCATGGGGACTCAATCATCCAAAAGCTCCGCCAGTGGGATCGGCTCCGGTGCCCGGAAAACCTTTCGGACATGGTGGAAGTGTTCCTCCCCCAACACACCGAAAAACAAAGATTCAACCGTCGCAACATCCTGTTCATCCAGTGCGTGCAGCGCGTCGCTCAGCTCTGCCAGCAGGCCGTGCCCCTCCGGCAGGTTCGAGGGCTGGACAGGCCGGGTCCAGTCGATGACCCGCCAATCGGAAGTGAGGTCATAGTACCGGTAGCTCAGGTCCATGCACTCTAGGCAGCCGTTTTCAATATACGCCAGCCAGATGTAACGCCCGCAGGCTTCCACGACGATCACGACGCCATACCGCGGTCTCGCCATGCTCGGGACCTCCACCTGCACCAGGTCCCCGGAGCGGAAGGGGAGAGGGAAGGTCGTATGGCCCGTGTAGCAGCTGTGAATGCGTTCGGCTTCATAGCGGATGCCCAGTTCCTTGTATCCGTCCTCGCGTACAAATTCCAGATACCAGGGGTGAAATTGCGGGATGATGATCTTTCGGTCTACTAAGAAGACGTCTAAGCCCAGGGTGGCCTGCATTTTGCTGTCCACCTCGGCCCACTTCTCCACATATCCCATATAGTCTATCCCATCGGGATACCCCAGAGGACGTTCCTGATAGGACTCCTCGTACTCCTTTAAGTAGGCCGTCAGTTCTGCATAGGTCCAAAAAACTCCGTCAACACCGCAGGGGCCGCAGTCCAGAGGGCCGTCCTTCCACCGGCGCTCCTGGAAGAGGAACACCTGCCCCGGACGCCGGCTGTGCAGCTCCTCAAAGGCCCAGTCGTACAGTTTGAGCAGGTCTGTAAGGAGCGCTTTGTCCTCCCCCCGCTCCGCCTCCCGGAGCAAAGCTGTCAAAGCGGCGTATTTGTCCACGATGGGACGGCAGCCGCCGTCGATGATGTCCGCCTTTTCCTCAATGGTGAGAGGGCGGGCGGTGCGCATATGTTCCCTGATTTCCGGGGAGAGGACCCAGTCGTATACGTCCAGTTTGGTTTGGCCTTCATCACACATAAAACTCCTCCATGGTATCTAAGCACAGGCAGCCTAACCGCCCTCCCTTGAACACGCACCCGCAGTCGATGTCGATCCAGGTCTCCCGCCGGAGGATCTTGTCCCCGCCGCCCAGGATGCGGGTGGGGGTGTGGCCGAACACCAGAATTTTGTCCGGGTAATAGGCCGTGTCCAGCTCGGGCCGGCCAAACAGGAAGTCCTCCAGTTCGTAGTCCTCCAGCGCCTTGTCCGGGGAAAAATGACCTAAACCGGAGTGCAGCAGCACAAAATCCCTGCCCCCAGCCCTGATCTGGGCAAACAGCTCCATCTCCTGAAAATATTCCAGGATATCCTCCCGCTCCTCCTGGCTCAGCTCCTTGAGGCTCCGGATGGTGACGCCGCCCCCGTTGGCGATCCACTCGCTGAGAGCGGCGATCTGAGTTTCGTCCAGGGCGGCAAGGCTCTGGTCGGTGACCTCCTCCATCAGCCAGGGGAGGCACACGGCGGCGGTGAACTCGTGGTTGCCCAGGAGGGGGAACACGTTGGGACGGAGCATCATGTCCTGTAGAATTTTGATGCCGTCCGGTCCCCGGTCGATCACGTCCCCCAGCACATAGAGGGTATCCCTTAGGGTAAACTCAATGAGGGACAGCATCTCTTTGTACTTGTCAAAGCAGCCGTGAATATCAGACATTGCGTAATACATCCTACAGTCTCCTTGTCAGGAAAATCACTTATCCCAGCCGGATCAGACCGCCGTCCTGGGGCTGCACCATGATCTCGCTGATACCGTCCTCCATCTCCGACTCCACATAGGCATAGACCAGACCGGAGCTGTTGATGTATTTTTGTTCACCTTTCCAGTCTGAGGATGCGGGGGACACAAACAGCAGGCTCCAGCATTCCCCGACCATAGGACTATCCGCCCAGAGGACGTGGTAGACCAGGCACTCATACTCCTGCTCGAACCGTTTCACTCGCTCACAGATTTCATCGTCGGATGAATGAAGAAAGACCTGATCTCCGATCTGCTGGGACAGGCTGACCGATCCATCCTGTTCAAACTCCCGGACCGTCTGAGCATCCAGCTTCAAAAGCTCCATGCGGGAAATGGCCTCCCGTTTCATTTCCTCCATAGACGCCTCTTTTTTGTAAATAGACATATTCACGCTTCTCCTTATTTTTCTGACGATTCATAGCTTGCGGCTCTTTCCAGGACCCCCCGCTGGGCGCGTTCCACGTCTGTCTGCCGCACGAGGACACACGCGTCCATCTCGATCTCCAATGCCTCCCGTTCTTCCGGGGAGAGGACAGATAAAACATGATCCTGTACCGCGCCGCTGGCATATTTCAAAGCAAGCGCAACGGTACGATCTCCAAAAGCATAATGATCGTCATATGTATCCCGAAGCAGCTTTTCGCACAGCGGAAGGGAGAGCTCTGCCAATGCGTCAAACTCCGGCAGGCGGGAAGTCTTTTTGACCTCCCGTTCCCGCTTCCGAATCTCCTGGCGGATGGTTTTACGGAGCTTTTCCCGGTATTCCACGCCGAAGTATCCCCCTACAGCCAGAGCCAGCCGGTCTCCCCACTGCCGGAAGCTCCCTCCATCCTCATGCTCATGGAGAAACCTCAAGTATGCCAGGATCCCCTCGGCAATCACCACATTTTGCAGAAAGCCGGCTCCAGTGTAATCCCCGGCGATCAGATACTGAGCGAACAAGTCCTCAAGCAGCAGCTCATCATCCGTACTCACCAATTCGATGGCATCATGCAGGCAGGTGCGGAAAAAAGGATTTGGGTTCTGATCTGCATGGTCGCCCCCAATGGCCAGCACGCCATTTTTTCGGACATCCGTCCAGAAGTGGAGGATCACCGCAACTGTCTCCAGGCAGGCGTCCTTTTCCTCATCAGTGCAGCGCAGGTGCCGGGAAAGATACTCCATATTTTTGATCAGCATGTTCGTCCCTCCTCGAATGACTGGGAAAAGGTCCCGCACAGGCCTTCAATCTCTTCCCGGCGGGCAATGACAGAAAGCCAATCCTCCGGTATATCATCTCCATATTTCAGCCCGGCCAGCCCTCCGGCCACAGCGCCTGTCGTGTCTGTGTCCTCCCCCAGGTTGACGGCCTCCAGCAGACAGGTGCGGAAGCTGTCGTGCCGCTCCAGACACCACAGCGCGGCTTCCAGTGTGTGGAGCACGTATCCGCCGCTGCTGATCTCTGACTTGGGCAGGGCGGGGAGGAAATCGGGTTCGATCCTCTGAAAGGTGTCCAGATGGGACGCGAACTTCGGCTGATCGTGGTAGAACTCTTTGGCGGTCTTGATCCCGCCCCACACACTGGTTTTTCCGCAGAGCAGCTCATTAGCAGCGGCGCAGTATAGCCCGCAGGACATCAGGCTGATGGGATGGGCATGGGTGAGGGCGGAGGCGTTGTGGATGATCTGGTAGGCCTCAGCCATCCGTGGAAAGTCCGGCCCCATGGTACGGTGGAGATACAGAGCCATAGGCAGAATGCGCATCAGCGAGCCGTTACCGTTGTCCCGTTCGCCAATGCCGCCGCATTCCAACGGGGGAGTACCGTGGGCAAACCTCGCCAGCGCCTGCTGGGTGGCGATGCCCATGTCAAAGACTTTCCCGTAGGGGGTCATGTACCCCTCGTCCGCCCAGCGCCGGAACCGTGTCATCATGTCTGTGTAGTTCACGCCCTTCGTCAGGCTCTCCAGCAGGCACAGGGCCATGGAGGAGTCGTCCGACCAGGTTCCGGCGGGCTGGTGATGGGTTCCATAGGCCCGCATCCCGTTTGCGGGATCGCGTTTCAGTTCCTCCCGTGAACGGAACTCCACCGGCACGCCCAGGGCGTCACCCACAACGAGGCCCAGTATCCCGTTTTTTACGGCGTCTTCAAACATCATGATTTTCACCATCCTTGAAATCGTTCAGCTGCGCGGTGTTCTGAATGTGGTGCGTTTCTTCCAAAACACGAAATACAGCCAGGGACAGTTCATAGAGTTTCCTCAGATCAGTATTGTGGGGCGGCATACCGCCCAGGCCGTCAGGCAGCGGAAGCTGCTCCAGAAAGGCATCCGCCCTCTGTCTGGGTGAACATCCCAGCAGCATGGCGGTGAGACGATCCAGCAGAAGGCAGGGGAGAGCAAACTCCCGCCCGCACCTGAGATAGGCGTTTTGCAAAAACGGCAGGGTAAAGTCCCTGTCAAGGAACAAAAAGGGGCCGTCCAGTTCTTCCAACTGGCTGACTGCCTCGTCAGGGGAGAGCGCCTGTTCCAGAGCCTGGTTGATGATGCCGGTCAGTTTCTCCGCCCAGGGACTGAGCGGCTGGCGCGGACGGATCAAAATCTCCCGCTCCTCCGTGATACTGAAGTCCTCCATACAGGCCAGTCGCAGGGCAATGATATCGTCCTCCTGCCGGTTCAGCCCGCTGGTCTCCACATCCAGCAGCCACCAAAGGCCGCTCCACGCTGCGGGCTCAGTTATATTGCATACAGGGAGATGCTCACTTGTTGTTGTCATGCTTCCAGCCTCCGCAGATTCATTGCTCACCCAAGTCCCAGATATCCACGCTGTGCTCCTCCCAAAAGTCCATAAAGGCGCTCATACGCGGGGAAGGGCCATTTCCCTTGCGATGGCAGTAGATCAGCACATGCCGCGATCCGGCAGGGCAGATATCCAGGTACTCTTCCAGATATGACTGCATCGCGGGGTCTACAAACAGGACGTTCCTTCCGGCTCGTTCCGCTAAAGTCTGCGCCCTCCAAGCGGTAGCCGTAGCCCTTCCGTCGTGGGCGCTGCAGCCCAGCGAGGCAGCCGCCTGCCGGAAGGTGAGACGGCGTTCCTTATCCGCACGGGAAATGCAGAAGAACACCGCCCCGTCATACTCCCGCATTTTTTCCTCAGCAAACTGCTGAATAAGCCGTTCCGTTTCCTCCGGGGCATCGGTCTCTCGGGGCAGCTGAACAGCTTCCCACATATTACCACCTCATTCTTGGCATCGTCTCCAGCCCATAAGTGCCGGGGATCTCGTAGGACCACCGCCCCGGCTCGTCCGGCCACTCTCGGCTGTATGAGGCGCGGTAGCCCAGCTTCTCCAGCTCCTGAAAATCCCGCTGCCGGGTGCGGTCGGAGCAGTCTGGAAAAAGCTCCCGGTAGAGCTCCCGCTTGTTCATGCCGTCAGAGTCGTCCTCCTCCGCCATCCGGATCATGAGAAGGCACAGCCGCCGGATCCGTTCCAGGTATTTCCGCCGGGTCTGGTTTTCCTCCTCTGCCATGGGCCGAAGCTCCAGGCTCACCGGATAGAAGGCCTTGGCATTTCGGTCATAGCGGGTCTCCAGGACCCCCGCCCGCTCCAGCAGGCGGATGTCCCGGAGGGAGGTCTTTTCGCTGACTTCAAACTGCTGCTTCAGCTCCTGGAAGGAGACCTCCTGGCAGTTGAGGAACAGGTGGTAGACGGAGAGGATTCGGCTGGTTTTCGTCAGTTCCTCCATCATGACGGCAGTGTTCCCTCCTTTTTCATTCTGTCCAAGACGTAGAAACCGTCATAACCGGACATTTGGCCTATCTCTCCTTCCAGCACTTGGGAATAGTAGGTTCCGAACACCCGGCTGGTCTTACCCCGCTCACGCAGCCAGTGCCTTCCATCGTCCGAGTCGTCGCTGCAAACCCTGACAGTCATGACCTCCGCGCCCTTCCGGCAGAGGACGCACCTTGACCTGCCCATAGCCAAGCTGGCAGGACTCGTCCACATAACTCTCACCCCGGATACCCCGAAGCTCTACCAGCGTCTTTCCCCGCAGGCCCACCACTTGATAGAAGGAGCAGCCGCCGCCGCACTCATCGTAGCTGGAATGCTTAAAGATGTCTCCAATGCGGATGTTTTCGTTGGTCGGTCGCTTTGTGCCCATACAGTATCCCCCTTCGTTTCATGTCCGCCTGTGTTGTGAGGCCAGTATAGCACACGCCTGCCCCGCAGTATGACAAACGTCCCGACGCTTTTTCGGGAAGCGCATGACCGGCCTGAGCCGGTCACGCATTTGCTTACAGTTCGTCCAGATCCAGCGCCTGTCCGTCATGCAGGACCTTTACCCGATCCTTCCAGAGGGTGAAGGCCAGGATGGAGGCAAATTCATCCGCCCTCTCCGTGTGCATGGGGAGGATCCACTTGGGGTCCACGGTCTTGATGAGATTGGCGATGGTCTCCACATAGGCGTGGCCGCTGGTGTGCAGGGTTTCGTAAGGATGACCGCCGATGAAGCGCAGCAGGTCTTTGTCGGCGTGTTCCTCCTCCAGATACCCCTTCCACATGGAATAGATGATCTGTCCCTGGCCGTCTTTGTCCAGAAATTCCTCCCGCAGCTTGTCAAAGGGGCTGACGTAGGTGTCCGGGTGGGTATTTTTCCGCGCCAGCACCACAAAGCCGTCCCGCTCCAGTTCTTCCTTTGTAATGGCTTTGCAGTACACAGGGTATTTCATGGACTCCCTGATCTCCCGCAGTTCCGCCCACCGGCTGTCCCCTTTGCCCAGCACCCGTATCGTGGGGTGCGTTTTCGAGGCCCGGTATTCCTTGAACCCCCGCTCCTCCTGCATATCCCGCATGGCGGTGAGGAGGATGCGGGCCTGGTACAGGTCGCAGACGAAGTGCATCCCCTTGGGGGTGTTGTGGTAAAATTCCATGATGCTGTCCAGGTTGGTGGAGGACACCAGCACAAAGTTATACTTGTGTGTCTGGAACAGCATTTCCGCCCTTTGGCCCAGATCCTCCTCCGACCTGACCAGGGTGTCCCCAACCTCGCCGGTGCGGCTGAGCATGGTGCCCTCGGTGACCAGAAGATCCACCGGCTTAGGCACGTACTTCTGCACCATCCGTTCCATGCGCTCCACCTGCCCCGCGATGCCGTGGTTCCGGAAGTCCCCGGTGAACAGGATGGTCTTGCCTGCCGCCTGGATGCAGAACATATAGGCGTCCAGGGCTGAGTGGTCCACGTAGAGGGGCAGGACCCTGATGCCGGGAACGGGTGTCATCCATTTCCCCGGCTCATAGGTCCTCATCTGTTCCACGATGGCGCTGCCCTTTTCCGGCGCGTCCCGGTCGATGTAGGGGACCAGGATGCGCAGGATGTTCTTGGCCAGGGGGCCGATGTACATGGGAACACCCGGCGGAACTTTTTTGAACAGGCCGTAGTGGTCGCCGTGGTAGTGGGTGAACAGAACCGCGCCGTCCTGGCGGGAGCCGAACACCTTTTGGACCATCTCACGGTCCTTCGTTTGGGCATCTCCGTCCGTCCCCGGCAGGTTGGCCCCGAAGTCGATGAGGATGCGGTGTCCTCCGGCGCTGATCTCGGTGCAGCCGCCGCCGATCTGGTGGGTGCCGCGATGGATGGTCAGGTCCGCCATATCATTTCCCTGCCTTTTCCGGTAAATAGATGGCGGCAATGATGTCCGCCAGCAGCTGGGCAAGCTCGTCATTCGGATGCCGGTTCGGCAAATCCGCAACGAATTTTTTCAGGCTTCGGGGCTCTATTCCCTCATGGGTGCGTCGTCCATCCGGTGTCAGATAGATGACCTCCATTTGTTTATCCCAGAGTTTCTCCGGATAATCCACCAGCTTGCCCAGGGTATAGAGGTATTTCCGGGAACGGTATTTTTTTGATTGTGTCCATCTTTTTTCTCGAATCAGTGCCATAGCCTGTTCAGCGCAGTGGCCGTCTTGGGACTTAACTCCGTATTTTTTCAGAATCAAGTCAAAGGCAGTGCGCAGAGTTTCATTGGTCCAATGCTCATGCCCTCCCAGTTTCAGGTTAAAAACAGCCTTTTTATTCAGGATAGACAGCAACTGCCGGCCAATCTTATCGCCAAAGGATTTTTCCTGACTCTGACATTCTTCAAGATACTTCCCCGCCTGCTCGTCATTGTCGCTGCTGTCCGTAGTTTTTAGCTCAATGAGGTAAACCTTGTCGCCCGCAAGCACGTAGTCGATTTTTGTACCGATGCTCCCAAAGAGGTCCCCCCGTGGGATCGACATCTCCTTAGCCACAAGGGTTGTCCCCTCCACAAGCTCATGGATATATTTGGACAGCAGTGTGTCCAGAATGACCTCCGCCTTGATGTTTGGAGTGAAGTAGTCTTTGACCACCCATTCGCGGATGACACTTTCCAATGTTTCAGACATATGACAACCGTCCCTTCATAATTTATGGTTTCAACCAGGCGTATTGTCGGGTGCGCAAATCGGAAAGACAGATCTTTTGCGATGTGGGGAAAACGGGGTGGACAAGCCCCTATTTCTGGTTGTTCTGCTCGCACCACGCCGCAATCTCCCTAATCAATTCCAGCGGTAACGGCTTGCAGTAGGGGATCTGAATGGTTCCTTTGCTGGTCTTGTAGTCCGTCAATCTGTCAGCAAACGCTTCCACGGCCTCCGGGCCGGGGTACAGGCCGATGTGCTTCTTGAACGCCGCGAACTGAATCAGGTTGCGGCCCTTCCAGTAGGTGGGCATACTCCAGGAGATTTTCTCCTTGGCCTCTGGGATGCTGCCTTTGATGGCGCCATTCACCTGATGCAGATAGGGTTGGACATACTCCGGCTGGCTGCGGATGTACTCTTCAATCGTCTCTGGTGCTTTCCCACAGTAATGGTCTTGATCTTTCCTGCGAAATGACCTGCCGCATTTGGGGCATACCCACATGGCGGGTTCCTCCTGGCTCCGCAGAATCTTTTCCATAGGTTTGCCTTTGGCAAGCTCGTCGATGAGCTTATCCAAGTACCGGATTTCTTGCATAAGAGGGTCTTCGATCTCCTCAACCCGTATGCCGCAAACAACACCTTTTATCAGCGTTCGGTTGGGATTGGGAGCGGGGGCGTTGCGGAAAAAGTCTCCGTAGCAGACTGAGGATGCAAGGGCCTTTTCCAGACCTTCCATACTGTATCCTGTCAGCCAGCAGATGACTTCATCAACCTCCGCTTGTGTGCGTCCCTTCTTAACTGCCTTATTCAAAAGAAGTCCGTAGACTTTCCCAAAATCCATTTGGAATACTTTTTCAATGCGCATATGATTGGATGCCCTCTTTTTTCTCCATAGTGTGGCTGCTAAAGCAGCACTCTTGTCTTTCTTGCCAGATACAGCGGAAGATTGGTAATGTACCCATCCTTCCGGTAGCCTCGCTTGGAGAACCGGAGGGCGTATTCCGGCTGGCGTTCGGCGATATACCGCTTGAAGGAAGGGGCCGATTTATCCTCGCCGCCCTTGGCCTCAATGGGGATGATCTCTGTTCCGTACTGCACTACAAAATCGATTTCACCGTTTTTGTCGGAGTAGTAGCGGGGTTCTACCTCGAATTGGCCCCGGAGCTGCTGCAAAACGAAATTCTCGGTCAGGGGGCCTTTGAATTGATAATCGCTTTTCAACAGAATTGCGCTGTTGTCGATTCCCGCCATCTGCTTGAGCAGTCCAGTGTCAAAGACAAAGAGCTTGAACTGATCCAGCTTGTCAAAAGCGGCAAGAGGATGTTCCATTTTGGAGACATTGTAGACCCGATTTAGCATCCCGGCGGAAACGAGCCATTCTATCGCTTCCTCGAAGTCTCTGGCACGGCCTCCTTCCCGGACAGCGCCGTACATGAACTTCTCATTGGCTTTGGCAAGCTGGGAAACGATACTGCGGAAGACCATCAGGATACGGCCACTGTTGACCTTGCCGTTGTGTTTGGAGAAGTCGTTCTCATATATCTCGATCAGCTCGCGCTGGATCTGGACAATTTTAGTAGGGTCTTTGTATTTTATCCAGGAGGACACGCACTCCGGCATCCCGCCAATGATGAAGTAGTTATTGCAGGCTTCCATCAGACGGCGGTGGAAAATCTCCTCAATCGGCTGCTCCTTCTGTATGCCGCAATAGAACTCATACAAAGACGGCTCCACAGCTTCCAGAAATTCATCAAAGGTAAGAGGGGAGAGGTCCAGCAGGTTCACCATGCCCACCGGGTAGGACTTTGGCTGGGCCAGCAGCGTCCCCAGGAGACTGCCGGCCGAAATGATGTGGTACTCGTTGGCCTTTTCCTTAAAGTATTTCAAGGCGTTGAGAGCGGTGGGACACTCCTGTATCTCGTCAAAAATAACCAAAGTCTCACCGGGCAGAATTTTCTTTCCGGCAATCAGGGAGAGCAATTCTATAATCCGCTGGGGGTTCTTGTTGACCTCAAAAATAGATTTCAGTTCGTCTTCTTCATCGAAGTTGAAGTAAACGGAGTGCTCGTAGCAGCTTTGTCCGAACTCTTTCATCAGCCAGGTCTTGCCAACCTGACGTGCGCCTTTGAGTACCATAGGCTTGCGGTCTTCGCTGTGCTGCCACTTGATTAGCGCGTCTAAAGCGTTTCGCTTCATCACATCACCAGCCCTTCTTGTGTGAGATCAAAGATAGTATAACACATTTTTCCGAGAGATACAACGAGAGGTTTACACATTTTTCCCCGTCAACCAGTCCTCGATTCTGATTGCGGGGATACCCTCATAAATTCTACATCATCGGCATAAGCCTTCCTTTGAACCACTCGCCTATCGAGTGGTTTTTGTTAGACAATAAGGTCAGCACCCGATTATGGGCGCTGACCTTACTCATTTCATCTGATATGCGCCCGAATCCAGGCTAACAAATCCTGCTCATCTGCACTGCCATCGGCAATAGCGATAAACATATCCGCCAACTCACCCTTTTGCAATTCCAGATGGTAGCTGTTCCACTTCAATAGGAGTTGTGTCAGCATGGCACCGATCCGCTTATTTCCATCTATAAAGGCATGGTTAGCCGCCAATCCATATCCAAGACGGGCGATTTTTTTAATATCTGAAGGGAAAAGATCCTCTCCCGCGAAAGATTGAAGTGGCGCGGCAAGAGCTGCGCGATCTCGGAGACCGTCTATCCCACCGGTGGCCTGAATAATTCGACCGTGGATCAGAATAACGTCCTCCACCTCTATCCAAATCATTCTGCCATCCTCTTATAATCTGACGCAAAATCAGCCAATAACTGGTCGGTATCTGCCAGCATTGACTCCTTAGACACAAGAGCATCTGGCTCTTGAATTGTTACAGCGAATGGCATTCCCTTTGCGCGTACAAAGGCATTGGCAAAAATATTGAAAGCAGTGGACGTTGTCATTCCCAGCTTGGCACAGATAGCGGCCATCTCTGCTTTCACATCGGAATCCATGCGGAATGTCATGTTGGTATCCATACCATCGCCTCCTCGCACGACAATTATAGTACATACTGTGTGCAAAGTCAAGTTCAATTCAGTGTTATCTATTTTATACGCGCCAGGGCATTTTGTTTGCAAGCCAAGGAAATTACGGCAGCACCACACAAAGACCGCCCGAGCACACCTGCTTTACACGTTTTTCTCCGCCAGCCAGTCCTCAATCCTGATTGCTGGGATACCCTCATAATTCCCTCGGAAAGAGCCTTCTTTATACAGAACCAGCTTCGGGTAGTTGTCCCTGACATCCAAGAGTGAACCAAACTCCCGCTGGATGGTGGCCTCGTCACTGAGCAGATAGTAGACCTGGACATACAGCTTGTCACCCTGCTTCTCTCCTACGAAGTCGATTCCCTTCGTCTCGACACACCCGACACAGACCTTGCATCCCCGGCGAAGCAGTTCCAAGCTTACGATGTTTTCCAGCACGATTTCCACGTTTTGCAGGTTTGCCCCGATGACCGCCTCCCGCAACCCGTGATCTGCCACATAGTATTTCTCGTTGACTTTCAGTACCTTCTTGCCGTTGATGTCCTGGATCTTAAGACGGTACAGGAGGTAGGCTTCCTCACAGGCTTTCAGATAGTTCAGGATCGTTTCGGGAGCTACGGTGCGGTTCTCCGCCTTGAAGTATTTGGAGATGCTGGTGGCTGAAAAGCTCCTGCCTACGTTGGACAGGGCATAGGCGATGATACGCTCCAGGAGGCCAACGTCCCGGATGTTGTTACGCTTGACAATATCCTTCAGTACTACCGAGTTGAAGATGTCCTGGAGATAGTTTTTACTGATCTCCGGCTTGAAATTGATGTTGGACAGAAAGGGCATACCGCCGTATTGGATATACTGGTCGAAGGTCAAGGTAGGGTCAGCCATCTGAAACTCTGTAAAGGAAAAAGGGTATACAACAAAGGAGATATACCGCCCGGCAATATAGGTCGCCAGTTCACCAGACAGCAACCGGGAGTTGGAGCCGGTGATGTAGATGTCCGCATGGAATTTCACCCGCAGGGAGTTGACCGCATTCTCCCAACCCTGCACTTCCTGTATCTCGTCAAAGAACAGGTAGAATTGCTCTTTGTTGTCGCCAATTTTCTCGCATACATAGTCGTGGAGAGCGTTGTACTCGCAAAGTCGCTGGTTGCCCAAGTCCTCAAAGTTCAGGACGATCGTGTTGGGGCTGCCTATCTCGTCACGAATTTGTTCCAGCAGAACGCTTTTACCGCCGCGCCGGATACCAGTCAATACCTTGATGATGTCCTTGCCGATGAAGGGACGGATTTTTGCTAGATAGTTCTCTCGAATGACCATGGCTGTCAGCTCCTTTCTTATAATAGGATAACACATAGTATGTCTTTCGGCCAATTAGATTTTTGGATTATATCAGATATAACTTATAAAAGCAGAAGGAGTGCTAACCGGCACTCCTTCATTCGTCATCGGGAACGTACTCCGCAATATCTTCCAAGCGGCAGTCCAGCACCGCATACAGTAAAGTATGGATCCACTGATCGATGGATTACTGTTCCATGCTTTTTGTAGCCCTTGACAAAGAATATCTGGGCTATGGGACTTTTGGACACACGTTTTCGGCCGGACGGATTACAATCTGCTGTTGACCTTTGTTGGATTTCTTGTTTTATCGGCAACATTGGGAGCCCCCCGGCATTTTCGCAAATGTTGCAGCAGCTCGTCTCCAGGCACGAAGTCCTGGCCGGCGTTGCCGCCAGCCAGGTGATCAGTAATGTTCCAGCTGCGCTACTGTTGTCCGGGTTTACGGAAAACTTGTCCGCACTGATCATCGGCGTCAATCTTGGCGGGCTTGGGACGTTGATCGCGTCTATGGCAAGTTTGATATCCTACAAGCTCATTGCGCGGGAAGAAAGTCAGGTCAAAGGGGCGTATTTCCGGTATTTTACGGTGGCGAATGTCTGCTTTCTTGTGGTCCTGTTGGTGTTTGCACTGATTCTTGAAGCACAAATTTGACGAAATAGATTGAAAAACAGCAGCCGCTATGGTAGTATATACTTAGTTTTTTATATCAACACCTGAAACGACTATTGCGAACGGCAAAAACAGATGGCGTAGTAGATGATTGGGGTTACATACAAAACTATTGAGAACACTGGAAGAAGCTAACGAACATGGTCAGACAAATACCATTTACAAAATATGAAGCGGCTCTACTTTTAGATGCCTATCTAAAAGTACTATCTGGCGAACTATCCCGGGTGGATTCTGTCAAAAACTGCTCTCAATTGTTGCGATTAATGGCAGTCAACGAAGGAATTGAAATTGATGAAACATACAGAAATGTGAATGGCATTTCATTTCAAATGGCAAGTATGGAGTCCGCCTATCAAGGAAAAACAATCATGAAACCTGCAACTCAGCTATTCACAGAAACTGTTCAACTTTTTCGGGATAATAATAAAGAATATCATAATTTGTTGAACAAGGCAAAAGATATGGCTACTGAAAAACGAGATGGTGAAGCTACGGCGCTCCAAATGTGTGAACTATGCACGACTAACCCGGCTGAGCACCAAATGATTTTGGAGGAGACGAATCGAATGACTGGAACACCGTCCAAGTCTGTTGAGGACGCCTTCTTTATGTATGCAAAAGACAAAACCGGATTTCCACCCAAAATGCTGGTTGACTATTTGCAAAAAGCAGCTGATTACTGCCATCTCAAACAGCCTCTCTTGGGCATGACTGATGCCAAAGCTGTCCATAACGTACAGAAAAAGGTTGCCGAGGGAAAACTTTTACGGTTCCGTTTTGGAAAAAATGCGCAGGCCATTCGTAGTGTCACACAGCTCTATTATGCCTTTATCAAAAGTTATTGTGAGCCTAAGGAAGATGCCATCACTCAGACAGCTCCTCTGATGAAGGATGCTGTTGTGGAACAGGCTGCTTCTGACGCAGTCGAACAGGCAACTGCGGAAAACGTACCCATTATTTCTGTGGAAGAGGTCGGCGCTCTTGATGAAATCGTCGAAACAGCGGAGGGCTCAGCTCTCCAGGGGGAAACAACCAGTGTACCGGCAAATGATCAGTCTCTGGTTGATTTCAGCCAGGATGGTACATATTTGTTCACCAAGCCGGTCTCTTACACCTACAAGGGCGAGGTATACCCTGCAAAGTCCTGGAATCGGATTTATGTGGAGATTTGCGGACTTCTCTTTGCTGATTATCGCGATGCTTTTATGGGCATCATGAACGAGGATATTCCTGGATACAACACTCTGGCTTTTGCCGATGAGCGGAATTACCGGCGTATGCGAGTGCCGAAAAGTTTTGCCCCTGGCTATTATCTTGAGTCCAACCTGGATGCCACTACCATCGTCCGCAAAATACGTGGACTACATCAGTTGTTCGGGCTTGGAGACAAGTTGAGGATCTCATATAGAAGTGAGGACGGGGGGGGCGAAACATCAGAAAAAGCGCCAAACAAAGAATGGATTATCGTGCAGTTGAAAGCGCGGGGACTCACCTATCAGGACAAACGGAACTGGGGTGGATGTCTCTGGATTGTTGGCGATCATGGGCTGGATGCGTTTATTCAGGAATGTAGGATAAAAGGCTATAAACTGTCTTACAAAGCAGATGGCTGCAAAACCTATCCCAATCGCCCCGTATGGTGGACGAAGGATCATCCAAAGCAGCCCATCAAAGCAACACCTGTCATTCCAACTGGCGAAGGTCAAATTTCCTTGGACGCTTTCAAGCAGTTCCTGATCCAGGAAAAGGGCCTTGCGGATAGGACTGCTGGCAACTATTCGACCTCCATTCGGATGATTGAAGCGTATATCCAGCGCAATCATCTGGATTTCTCACTGTTGAATGCAGACGCAACTGGTGCCCAGAAAATTTTTGACTTTCTTATGGCGCGACCGGACTTTGAACAAATCAACATCCAACGTCACCGCCAGTTTAGTGCGGCCTTAGTTCAATTTGTCATTTTCCTTCGTCAAGACGGAAGCATAGCCCATGGAGGAGAGCAGAAGCTGACAGGGAAAAAAACAATCATTGAAACCGTCTTTGATGTCCTTCGTCAAGCAGGAAAACCTATGACAGTTTCAGAAATTTATCAGGCGATTATCCGGGACAATCTCTACCCCTTTGGCGCACAGAACCCGCAGTCGGTTGTGTATAGCAAAGTTTCGCTTGCATACAGGCAAACCGATACCCGCATCAGAGAAGGAAGAGATGTACTGATTCGCGCAGAGAAAGACGGTCGAAGGGTATTTCAGGTCATGTCCGCCAAAGAAGCAGCTGCATTCCTTGAAAATCAGCAAAGGAAATCTGAGCTGGAGACCGCATCACCATGGGTGGAATACGAGGCCGTTCTCAAGCAGGCCTTCCCTAAGGGATTTCAAAAGGAATCTGTCTTGGACATGAAGAAACTGCGGAAACGCTGGGCGGAGATTCACGGAGAAGAGCTGAGGGACTCTAACGAAATCGTTCGCCTACAGCTGACAGCGCACTGCGTGGATACTGGCAAGCGATGGTATCTGGCGGAACTTCTGCTGTCCGATGAAGATCGGTGGACAGTTCTACAGTACATCGAACGTGTGCTCAACAGCGGAAAGCCGGTGCTCTACTATTCTTCCATCTATGCCGCGCTGGAGCATCAGCTGGAAAGCGCGGTGCTGACGGAAGATTTGCTGGTCAGTTATCTGCTGGCGACTTGCCAGGATCGGTATATCCTCCGGGAACACTATTTGACCAACGACCGCCACGCGCAGGTGAATCTTCCTGAAGAAATTACGGACGTGATGCTAGCTTACGGTCGTCCCATTCATACAGATGAGCTGAAACAGGCGCTGCATCATTTCCCGCCAAATCAGGTGGAGCGAGAGCTTCACATTCATTCGGAGTTCATCATGGATGCTTTCCACACGTACTTCCATGAATCTATGGCGGACCTGACAGCTCAGGAGCTGGATCAGATTGCTGCATTTATCCAGGAAGAGCTGGATAATCAGGGGTATATGATTGGCGATTGGATTCAGCGAAAGCTGGTTCAGTTATATCCAGAAACTGCCGAGCGCCTCAGTTTCCTGACGCCCTTGGGGGTGCGCGGCGCAGTGGCTTATAAGCTGCGGAATCGCTTTACGTTCTCAGGCCCGGTGATCACACTCAAGGGCAACACAATGAGCATGACCGACATCTTTGCCATGTTCTGTCAGCGCCATGCGCCGTTTACACTGGATGAATTAACGGCCTTTGCCAAGGAATGCGATTCGACCATCTATATGGACACGGTTCACAGGAACTGCGCCCGTGTCAGCGAGACAGAGTTCGTTGAGACAGGAGCCGTGCGCTGGGACATTCCCCGTGTGGATGCTGCCATCGCGTTGCACTGTCCGGGAAAGTATGTATCACTGAAGAACATTCAGTATTTCGATGCGTTCCCCTACGTGGGGTACTCGTGGAATAGTTACCTGCTGGAGCAGTATGTGGCCACCGTAAGCAAGAATTTCACGCTGATGCACTCTAGCTATGCCAAGAACAATGTCTCAGGCGCTATCGTACGCCGGGATGCAGGGCTTGATTTCTTTGACGATGTTCTGGCAGACATTCTGGCTAACGCTCCAGTGGATTTGGAGAAAGATCCATGCCTAGAGCATCTGGCCAATGCGGGCTATATCACCAGGAAGAAGCTTTCCAGCATCAACGAAATTATTACGAGAGCCAAAATGCTGCGCTCTCAGAAAGGATGAGTGTCTATGTATTCCTACGAATGGGATGCTGAGACTGGCGGATATGTGCTGAACAGTACGCCACTGCCGTTCAGCAAAGAGCCGCGACCGGTGTACTATCGGGAGATGGATTTGCTTGGCTTTGATAAGTATTGGGATTATGAAAAAGATGACACTTATCCTTATATGTGGGCGGAGACAAATAAGTATTGGTACCGCGGAGAATTAGTAGCGCAATTAAAAGGAGGCACTCTATTTCAGACTCCTGAATTGATACCAGATGAGAATGCAAGAAGAAACATTGTACGCTTTGTTCCTGTAGACATTGCGAAAATGGTATCGCGCAATAGCAGTATTCTTGATAGCCTTACGGCGGAGACAATCAAGAATACATATAATACATACATTGGATACAAAGACAAAGTTGATTTGTTTTATGTGGCTTTTAGCGGAGGTAAGGACAGTGTTGTAGCCCTTGACATCGTTCAGAGAGCTATACCACATGACGATTTCTTGGTGCTGTTCGGAGATACGCAAATGGAGTTCTCTGACACTTATGATGTAATTGAGCAAACGAGAAAACAGTGCGAAGAGAAAGGTATCCGGTTCTTAGTAGCCAGATCAAAGCTTGAGCCTGGATATACGTGGGATAGAATAGGCCCTCCTGCGCAAAAGATGAGGTGGTGCTGTAGCGTTCATAAAACTGCACCACAGATTATTCGACTACGCAAATACATGAGGAATCCTCATTTCCGTGGAATGGCAATGATGGGAGTTAGAGGCGACGAAAGCATAGCGCGCAGTAAATACGATGTCGTAAATCTCGGAACAAAGCATAAAGGTCAGTATGATTATTATCCAATCCTGCGATGGAATTCAGCAGAATTGTTTCTCTATATATATCAGCAAGGGCTAATCATTAACAGAACCTATCTTCTGGGAAATAACAGAGCTGGTTGTCTTGTTTGCCCAATGGCATCAAAAAAAGGCTCTTGGGTCAGAGAACAGCTTTACGGCGATAGCCCAGATGCGAAGCATTCAACCAAATTCTTTAATGACCTAATCGTTAAAAAATCAGTTGCCAGTACTATGCTGCCAGCTGCACAACGTGAATTCATGGAGTTTGAGGGCTGGAAGTCCAGACATGATGCACGAAAGCTGAGTGCGCCGGATTTGGTGTACGACGATGAAATGCTATCCGGAGTACAGATTATTCGCATCAAGCGAATATCAACGAATTGGAGAGAGTGGATTAAGACCATCGGGGAAATAACGTATCAAGAGCCAAGAACGGTGCGTATCCATTTCGGAACTGAGTGGTTTACAGCGAGCTATGAAGAAAAAGATGAGGGACTGGAATTCCGAATCAAAACCAGCAATACAAAGGACGAAATTCTATTTATTGCAGCATTAAAGAATATCTTGCGAAAATCAGCCTATTGTATTGGCTGCCAAGTATGCGAAGCAAATTGTCCAAATGGCTTTATAAGTTTTGAGAATGGTGATGTACATATCGATGATCGGTGTGTACATTGTCTAATGTGCCACAAGGTTTCATCTTCAAGCTGCTGGGTAGCTGAATCACACAAAATGCCAAAGGAGAAGAGTACGATGACTACAAGTATCGATCGATATAAAACGCTTGGCGTTCAGTTTTCTTGGGTGAGGGATTACTTTGAGAAAAAGAACGATTTCTGGGATAATAATAATTTGGGAACGATGATGTTAAGCCCACTTAAAGCGTTTTTAGCTGATACCGGAGTAAGTCGAAAGGGAAAGATTACTGCTTTTGGCGAGCTTGTTGACACAATCGGCATTGATAGTGAAACTGCTTGGGCGCTAATGCTTTGTAACGCGGCCTATACTTCTGAAATTAATTGGTGGGTCAAGAATATCTCTTTCAACCGCCCCTATACCCCTGCGGAAATTATGGCGCTTTTGATGGATGATGTGTCCTCAGAAAAATCCCGGAAAAACGTTGTTTCCGCCATTAAAAATCTGTGTAGCAGCAATCCAATATTGGGGGACCGGATTGGCCTTGGTCATTGTAACAGCGAACAAAAGGGACGAGTAACTCATCTTCTTGATATCACTAGGACTACTTGGTCTGCTCCCGATCCCCTCGTCATCCTTTACTCCCTCTATAAGTTTGCGGAAGCCTGCGAGGGATACTATCAGTTTACCCTTACCACGCTGATAGACGATACCGTCGAACGCAGCGGCATCAGCCCTACAGAAATTTTCGGTTTAGGCACCGAGACCATGGAAAGGCTGCTCAACGGCCTATCCATCAATCACCCGGAATTTATCAACTGCTCCTTCAAAATGGATCTGGACAGCATTACTCTGCGGCCCGGCAAGACCTCAGATGACGTGCTGGAACTTTTCAAAGCATAACATAGGAGGAATCGGTCATGGCCGAGTTGTATAGAGACTACTTTGACATAGACCCGGAGTTTTTCCCTGCCGTCAACGCCAGCGTCATCGAACAGCACCCCAACCTCTGGGAAAAGTTCTATCCACACGAGACGTTTGTCAAACTCATGCGGGATCTGATCAGCTGCGTCGGTCGCTTGCAGAAGCTGTCCGTCTGGGTGGAGGGTGAATACGGCACCGGGAAATCCCATGCTGTACTGACACTCAAAAAGCTGCTAGAGGCGGACGATGCCACCACGAAGGCTTATTTTGACCGTTTCCCGGAGCAGTTGGGCAATGACCTGTATAACAAACTCTATTCTCTGAAGCACGCTGGGAACATTCTGGTGGCACACCGATATGCCTCTTCTGACATTACTAGCGAGACGGATCTACTCTTTGACGTGCAGGACAGCATTGTGGCCGCACTGCGCGAAAAGGGGTATAAGGAGGGCGACGGCGCGTTGCGGTCAGCAGCCATCCAGTGGCTGAGTGATACGGATAACAAAGCCTACTTCAACGGCCTGATGAAGGGTACCTATGCTGCAACCTTCGCCGGAGACGATGTGGACGCCCTGATTAAAAAGTTACAAACATTTGAAGGTTTGCCGCTTTCCGAAATCATGACCAAGGTCATGAAGTTGGCCAACGAGCGTGGCATCCGTGTCCTGACGCTAACCAAAGAGGTGCTACAGGACTGGATTCGTGCGGTCATTAAGGATAATAACTTGTACGGTCTCATCTTCATATGGGATGAGTTTACGGATTTCTTTAAAAATAATCGAACACGCCTGTCCGGCCTACAGGCACTGGTGGAAATGTCCGAGGGTGACTTTTTCTATCTGATTCCTGTCACCCACAATGTAGCCAACCTGTTCCCAGCCAAGGACAAGGACTGGAATGTCATCAGTCACCGCTTTGTATTGCCCTTTTGCAACATTGAGCTGCCGGACAACATGGCCTTTCGTCTGATGGGTAAAGCTCTGGAAAAGCGCCAAGATACGCACCTGATGGACGAATGGCAGGAAACCTCCGAGGAACTCTATGAGCGCACCAGAGACGCCCGCGCCTTAGTGAAAAAACAGGCCAAGATTCAAGATACGGAGTTGCGCGATGTGCTTCCCTTACATCCTTATGCCGCACTGCTGCTCAAGAACATGGCCAGCTATTATGCTGGAGATGTGCGAAGCATGTTTGACTTCCTGAAAAACGACACAGGAGATGAGATCCGTGGCTTCAAATGGTTCATTGATACCTTCGGCCCTGCGGATGACAATCCGCTACTGACAGTGGACCTGCTATGGGACTTCTTCTATGAAAAGGGCAAAGAACTGCTGGACAGGGATGTCCGCAAGGTGCTGGATAGCTTTGGTCGCGCACGCAATCTAATTGGTGATGAGCCTCGTATCCTAAAAGCGATTCTGCTCATGCAGGCCATCTATGAGAAGACAGGTTCTCAGGTGGGAACGCTCGCTCCCAGTGCGAAGAACATCGAATATGCCTTCATGGGTTCTGACTTGGACGATGGACAACCCACAAAAATCGCGGATAGCCTCGTCAGGAAGAAAATTCTCTACAAGACGCCGGGGTCAAACCTCTACAGTGCGCTTCTCAGTGCAGACGATGACATTCCTCCAGTGGATGTGAAATTTTCGAACCTTCTGACGGAAGGCAAGATGCAAACAGTCATTGAGCCCAAGGACGCACTGAAACTGCGTTACGACTTTACCCTGGTCGCTGACGCAAGCCGTCTGGAACAGCAGCTCAAGGGAATTATAAATCAGGGTACAGACAACCGAATCCATGCCGTGATTGCGTTTGCCAAGAGCGGCTTGGATGCTTATGAGCTTTCCAAGGCGTTCAGCACGTATGCGCACGACGAGCACTTCCGCTCTATTGTATTTATTGACGCAACCCTTACGCCGCTGGGCGATGACCGCTTTGAGCAGATTTCTGACTCCAAGGCCAAGTATGAATATTGGCACAAGAAGAATACTGACATGGCTGGCCAGTACAACAACGATGTGAGCAGGGTGCTGGAAGATTGGCACAAGAGTGTCAAGAAGGGTGAGTTCATTATCTACTGGGAGGACGCACTGACTGGCAAGCGTATTCCGACATTGGAAGCGCTTTACACCGAACTGAGCACGGTCAACCGCAGGCGCTATCCTGACGGACTGGAGACGTTTGCCGCCAATGCCACCCCTACCATGTGGCAAGCGACTCAGCTGAAGAACGGCGTTGGCCTCGGTGCTGGTTCCGGCGGAACATTGGGACAGTTCAGCTGTGTTCCCAAGGATTTGGGCGAGGCCTGGACCACGGAGCGTTATTGGGAAACACTGCCTCTGCTGACCATCTCGAAGATTAAACGTACAGTAGACAGCATGATCACTGAAGCCTTCAGAACAGGTGATCGGATCTCCATCCGAGACATCTATGAAAAGCTATATAAAGCGCCTTATGGCTTCATGCCCTGTAATCAGACAGCATTTATCCTTGGTTTCCTTCTGAAAGAATATGCTGATGGTTCTTTTTCCTCTAGCGACGGAATCAGACCGGCTAAACTGGATAACGAGAAGCTGAAGAACATCGTCTCCGAGTATATTTCCGAGCGCATGACACCTAATCCGCGTTACAAGGATAAGTACATCGTAAAGATGACGGAGGAGACTAAAGCCTTTGTAGCGGCCTCTGCTATGATATTCGACCGCCCTGTCAACGTTTCACGGATGGAAGATATCCGGGATACGATAGTGCGTCCGGCCATGCACTCTCTGCCCTTCCCAATGTGGTGCCTGAAGCATCTGGGAGATGAACCAGCCTTCACAAGCAGCACTGAAAACGTGCATCAGCTGATAGATCTCTATACTGCTTTCGCCAACAGCGGCAGCACTGACGGGCGCTCCGACAATGACATTGCCTCTGACATTGGCAGACTTGTCATCCGCCATCCTGGGTTGGCTGAGGATTTGCGTAGCATTATGTCCGAACAGAAGGTACGGGAGGGCATGAAAAACTATCTGGATGATTTTGAGAACGGTATCCTGTCCAAGCTTGGTGAACAGATCGGTGATGGTGGGCAGTATATCACCCGCTTGCAAAAGAGGTTTAGCGCCGATGCGGCAAACTGGGTCTGGTTCAAGGAAACTGCCGATCAACAGATTCGTATGCTGATTTTGGAGTACAGGATCATTCTCGCCAGCAATGCGGTGATTCTTCACAGCAACTCCTTCGGAGGCTGCATTGAGGAGTGGTGCAACGTCTGCAAAAATATCAAGATCTCCTACCTATATGCCAAAAATTACTGGGACGATCTGGGGCCGTTCATGGAGCTTCTGTATGGAATCAAGAAATCCGGCGAACTCCAGGAAAACCGCCGGGAACAGTTCCTGCAACTAATCACAGATAAAGGCGCGAACTTCAAATCTTTCTACAATCATCAAGAAAGTGTGTTTGCCAATGCCTGCAGCTATATCCTCCAGGGCCTTGGCCAAGATTTTGTCAGTGAAATTTATAAACAGTTGCCAGGAAGTGACCTCTTCACATCCGAAAAGAGCTACTATCAACGGTGTGTGCAGGAAACGGTGAAGACCTGGAGTGAGAGGCAGGAAAGCGCAAAACTGATCAAAGCTTGGAAAGACGCGACAAAGACGGAGTCACCCCGTGCCTGGTCGCAAGCCTATCTGATGCCTGTTCTCTGCATGGTGGATGATCCCAACGAGGAAATCATAGCCAAAAAAGCTTTTGATACCATCAATGCCGTTGCTAAGAAAAAGAGAGTCGATGGACGGAGTATAGAGGACACCATGAAATTCCTGCAGTCCCATACTGTTCTGCTACAAAAGTTGGGTGACTCTGCCGTGCGTGATGATGCTTTCCGTAAGCGTATCCTGGGTCGCTATGACGTGTTGCTCCAGAACATTGAAGAAGTTAAAAGAGAGCTGGAACAGCACCTGCTGGAGCACCCGTACGACTGGTACCATCTGACCAGTTTAGAAAATGCGCTCTGCAAGAAAGCCGAATTCGTGTATAACGGATCGGGTTATGAACTTGCGGTTCAAAAGATCGATGGGATGGATATTGCAGATGTGAAGCGCTATTTGAAGGAGCTCATTGAGAAGAACATGACCGTTGGCATCGAGATTATACGCGAAACCCGAGGTGCTCTGCATGAAGATCAGTGATATTTATGGGCGAATAGAAAGATACCTACGCAGTAATGATACGCGGCCGAGGATTGTCAATTTCCAAGACCGCGCACCCCTCATTGCGTTCCGGGATCATTTTAACGTCGGAAATTCTGTCTTTAAAACGCCATCTGAATACAGCAAGTTCGATGAAGATCCCATGACAGAGAATCTGTATGCGGAGATTCAATCGTTCAAAGGGAATCTGTTCCTGATTGGCTTCACATCTCAACTGAGGCTGAAAGGTCGTGATGCTCTGCATCAGTTCATTACGCAGATTGCGCATATAACGCTAAACGCCGGGAAACTGATTCTCGTATGCTTTGGCTGTGTAGAAATGCTTCACTTCGATGATACCCGTATCCAAGGATTGGTGTATTCTGCGGATGGCGCAACCAGTACCCTTCCTCAATTGCGCTTTGTCGGTGACGGCATTCCAATCTCCAACAGCCAAAAGGTGACAAAAGGTATTGACAAAATTGGACTGCTAGTTGAGACTGTTAATGCCGATACCCTCGTTATACGTACAAAAAAATTTGCGCTAGATTATCCGAATTCAATGCTTCACATAGAAGAACTCGTAGATGCTTACGCCGCATTGTGTGACATTGATCCTGCCACCGCCGGATTGGATAAATTGCTGGGTAAAGCGGAGCAGTGGACCTTTGCATTGGATGAGATTACATCCAACGGCAGCTGGAATAGCCTGGTAACACATATGTTTGGCAGTGCTTATTCCCTTGAACTCGCTGTTGCACAGTGGGACCGCTTCACCGATGATATGCAGTGGCTGTATTTCATCGCGCTGAAACTCTTTGGCTCACAGAAGAATTGGTGCTTAAATCAAGCTGCAGGTGCAGCTTCGTCGCCCAAGGATATGGTGCGGAAGATCTATCGCTCTATTCTGGGCGAAAACTGCCATTCCTCGATCTTCATTAAGCGGTATCGCGAAAGAAAACAACTGCTACAGCAGATGTTTGATATGGAAGATGATACTGATGTCATTGACTATATTCAAATGACAAAGCAACACAAAAAAGACGCGATACGCTATCTGACAAATAATACGAAGCTTGAAAAAGAAGCCATCATCGACTTGATCAGTGTTTATGCTGAGGAGTACACCCCTCAGGAACTCCGGAGCATTTTGGTGGAGGTATACCCCGACCTGGCTGCTTACCTGGAACCGTACTCTTTCCCTGGGAACGCTTGGTTGGATGCATATTTCACGGAATATCGTTATTCAAAAGTTATGAACCGGGTTTCGCCAGAGCTGAGAGAAATGGCGCAACAGCAGGCTGTCGATCATGATTTTTTGAAACTTTTGCCCAGGATTGCTGTGGTAGACAGCATACCTAAAGGAGGAACCTTCCTTTTCTTCGTCGATGCTATGGGCGTAGAGTTTATTCCATATATCGTACAGAAATGTCGGAAATATGATCTGAAGTTTACTGTAACGGTATCACACTGTGAACTTCCATCGCTTACTCGATGTAACAAGGATTTCTTTGAATCCTATCCTCCTGAGCAGAGAACGAAAGTTTCTGAACTGGATGATATCATTCATCACGGCAAAGAGAACTACGATTATCAAGTGACCAAGACACCGCTTCATTTGATTCGTGAACTGGAAATCATTGATGAGGTGCTTAGGAATGCGAGGACAAGGCTTTTGTCCGGCAATTCAACTAGGGTGCTTCTGGTTGCCGATCATGGTGCGACCCGAATGGCTGTGATAAACGAGCACATCATCGATATTGATGTCAACTCCAAGGGAACGAACGGCGGACGAGTGTGTGAATATACTGAAGCCGTTAAATCAGTTCCCTGCGCTATCCCTGAGGGTAGCTATTACATACTTGCAAGCTATGACCGCTTTAAAGGTGGACAGCCCGCCAACGTCGAAGCACATGGCGGAGGGACGCTAGAAGAGGTCGTCGTTCCCGTGATAACACTGTCAATGCCGACTGAAGAGATCGAAGTTCAGGTAGAGCCCAAGATTATTGAGTACAGTTTCAAGCAACAGCCCGTATTGAAGCTATTCTCAAAAACGATTCTTACAAATGTTAGTGTGCTGATCAACGGAAAATGGTACGAAGCGGATACCTCAGTGGACGGTCAGAACTTCTCGTTTACGCTGGCGGGTCTTAAGAAAGGTCAGTATACTGCTACCCTGTATGCCAATAAAAGCGAAGTTGCCGCCGAACTTACATTTGAATTGAGAAGTAAAGCCGGTAGTTCAACGGGCAAGGCTGGCATACTATAAGGAGCAATCACATGGAAGAAAAACTGCGTGAAGTATTTGAGGAAATGGCGGTCTATAAGGACTTAAAGACAAGCAATTTTCTGAAAACACTGGGGTTACCCTCGTTCCTTCGCGATTGGCTGCTGAGGAAATTTGAAGATGACGAGGGGCAATTCGATATTGCAGAACTGCAGGAATTTGTCCGTACGTATTTTCCGCGTCAGGATGAATGGACAAAAATCAAAGATCAAATCATGTTCGAAAATGAACGCGTAAGTATTCTGACAAAAATCATTGTTAGCATTGAAATTAAAACGCAGGCGGTTACATTTGAGTTACCTGCTTTTGGACTTACTCCCAAGGAAACTATTATTGAGTCTGACGTTTGGAATGATGTCAAAGACGAACTGGTCAACAGCAAGGAAACTTGGGGTGTTGTCGAACTGGGATACAGAATGCCAATGCCCGAAATGCATCAGCAGGGGAAAATCAAGCTAACCAATTTTACAAGTTTTTGTCCGTATACGGTTGATCTTGATTTCTACAAAGAAGCCCGAGCGGAGTTTACCACAGAAGAGTGGATTCGGCTTCTCCTTGGCGCTATTGACTACAACGCTGACGGATACAAAAGCGAAACAGAAAAATTGGCTACCCTGACACGGCTTCTTCCTTTTGTTGAAAAGCGATTGAATTTGATTGAACTTGCACCAAAGGGCACAGGGAAATCCTATCTGTTTGGGCAGATCAGCCGATTTGGCTGGCTTTCGAACGGAGGTACGATGTCCAGGGCCAAGATGTTTTATGACATGAGCAAACGAGCACCAGGTCTTGTCAGCTGCAACGATTATGTTGCCATTGATGAAATCCAGGCTACCGAGTTCCCAAATCCTCTTGAAATGCGTTCTTCGCTGCAGGGATATCTTGAAAACAATGGCACCTTTACTGTGGGTACATACAGCGGAACTGGTGAGGCTGGACTTATTCTTCTGGGGAATATTGATCAAGAAATCATGGACGAATATCAGTTTATGTTCGGAGACCTTCCTGGTATTTTTAGAATCGACGGAGCGTTGCTTGACAGGTTCCACGGATTCATCAAAGGGTGGGATATACCGCAGGTAAATGACGGGATGAAAATTTGCGGTTGGGCACTGAATTCGGAATATTTCTGCACGATTATGCATCTTCTCCGCGAAGATATCAGCTATCGGGCTATTGTTGATCAATTGCTCGAGGTGCCAGATGATGCTTATACAAGAGATACTGAGGCAGTAAAGCGCATTGCAACTGCCTATTTGAAGCTCTTGTTCCCGCAAGTTAAAACAGTAGAGGATGTGAATCCAAAGGAGTTTAAACGTTATTGTCTGACACCTGCATGCAAGATGAGAAGAATTATCCGTATGCAAATCAGTATGTTCGACAGTTCGTACAACAGCGAGCTGCCACAATTCACAATAAGGGAAGTTGCAAAATGAAGTATATCTGTATCGCATGCGGCAAAGAAATAACTGAGAAAGATACGATTGGTATTAACAAAAAGCTTCTTGGGAATAAGGTTAAAAGCCTCTATTGCATGCCATGTCTCGCGGATTACCTTGGAACCACTGTAGAAGATCTGAATGAAAAGATTGAAGAATTCAAGGAGGAAGGCTGTAAGCTGTTTTCATGAGCAAAATGATGATTTACGCAGACCATGCTGCAACTACGGCAATGAGTTCAGTCGCTTATGAAGCCATGTTACCGTGGCTCCAGAACAAATATGGCAACCCATCTACTCTCTACAGCTTTGCCCGGGAACCGCGCAAGGCTGTTGCTTCAGCACGAGAAACAATAGCGGCTTGCATTGGAGCGAGGCCAGAGGAAATTTATTTTACTTCTGGTGGTACTGAAGCAGATAACTGGGCATTGATTGGTACGGCATTCTGGGAACCTGATCGATGCGGCCATATCATCACAAGCAGCATTGAGCACCATGCAATTTTGCATACGTGCGACTTCCTAAAGCGTATAGGCTATGATATTGATTTGCTGCCTGTCAATCAGCATGGTTTAATCTTGGCTGAAACGTTGGAAAAGCATCTGCGAGGTGAAACACTGCTTGTATCTATCATGCTGGCAAACAACGAAATCGGTACAATTGAGCCTATCAAGGAACTGGCCGAAATTGCTCACCGGCATGGCAGCTTGTTCCATACAGATGCAGTACAAGCTGTCGGTCACATTCCGATTGATGTCAAAGATCTTGGCATCGATATGCTCTCAGCCTCCGCTCATAAATTCAATGGGCCCAAAGGAATTGGCTTTCTATACGTTCGTGATGGGGTGATGATTGAACCTCTTCTCCATGGTGGTGCGCAGGAAGGCGGTCGGAGAGCTGGGACCGAGAACGTCGCCGGAATTGTAGGTATGGCTACAGCGTTCCAAGAGCATATTGAGCATTTGGAACAAGAAACTACCTATGTGCAGAATCTTGCTGACTTGCTACTAAAGGGGCTGCGGAATACGGGCCTGAACTTTATTGTGAATGGTGACGATAATCGAATTCCTGGAAGCCTAAGCCTTTCTTTTAGAGATGCAGATGGAGAAATGCTTTTACACCGACTGGATTTGATGGGAACAGCAGTGGCCACAGGGTCTGCATGTGACTCAAAGAGCACTGCTCTCTCCCATGTCATTAGGGCGATTGGTGTACCTGACGCATATGCACATGGAACGATTCGGATTACGCTTGGCATGGATAACAGCATCGAACAGGTCTCCGTTCTGGTTGAGCAGATAAGTCGTATACTCGATAATAGATAACGTTGATAACACATTTAGAGTCTTTGCAAATATTTTACACCCCAGACATTCTTTCTATCCCAATGGGGATTTATGTTGCTACAAAGATGGAGCATCTCATATAGAGATAAGGTTCTTGCCGGTGCTGTATCCGGCAAGAACCTTATTTTTGTATCAAAATTGATGTTTACAATTAAAATATCTAAACTGTTTCAATCAAACAATCAAGAATTGCTTCAATCTTATGCTGCTTCTCCAAGTCCAGCCCTCCCAGCTTCTCTGCTAGAGGCGTCCATCGAATAGCTGTGTCCGATGCGATGTACGCCGCCAGGATGGAATCAGCACTAGTCCCAAGGGCATTACAAATATCAATCAAAGTAGGTAGCGCAGGTATCAGCAGCCCACGCTCAATCCTTGAGATCGAGTTGGAAGCAACGTCCGTCATCTCCGCAAGCTGCTCCTGGGTCAGTCCACGTTCCTTGCGTATGCGCTGTATCGCCTGTCCACCCTGCTTAAAGTCCATTGCTATCCCCCTACACGATGTTTTCTCTTGTATTATGAGCGAATTAGACGTGTTAAATCCAGAACCCTATGGACAAAACTCGACGTATAGAGTATAATTAGATGTAACTCTTTGCGGAGGTGAAGTCCTATGCTGGAGAACTCCTGCGCCTTCACCGGACATCGTCCACACAAGCTCCCGTGGCGGTATAACGAAGCTGATAGCCGTTGCCTGGCTCTGAAAGCAGCATTGTCGGAGCAGATCACACGATTAGTTGATGCTGGGGTAACAGACTTCTACAGTGGTGGTGCGGATGGAGTAGACTGCTGGGCCGCGCTGATTATCCTGGAGCTACGCAAAAAGAACCCTGCGCTGCGGCTCCATATGTGTCTCCCCCATGAAGGACAGGCAGACAAGTGGAATGATTCAGCGCAGGAGCGGTATCGTTCGATTTTGAAGCAAGCCGATTCAATAGTGTATGTGAGCCGTGCGTATTACGATGGCTGTATGCTTGACCGGAACCATCGGTTGGTGGAATCTGCCGGTTCGCTGTTGGCTGTTTACAATGGAGAGCGGCGTGGTGGTACAGCGGCAACCATTCGATACGCTCGGAAACTAGGACGAAAAATCGTGATCCTTGACCCCGTATCCTTTGAATCCCGTGTGGAGCAGGCCGTATAAGCAATGATGGCAAATATATATTCTCTCTGCAGCGAAGGCATCAGGGTGAAAAAGAATCCCAATAAGATGTTACGCAATAAAATTTAGGAGGAAAATAGAAATGTTCTGTCACAAGTGCGGTGCGCAGCTGGTCGAGGGAGCGGCCTTCTGCCCCAAGTGCGGTACGAAGGCCGTACATACGGATGACGATCAACAGCCCATGAATACCGCCACACCCATTGTCGAGCTACAACAGGCCGATGCAGAGGTCCCGCCGATTGCAGAGAACACCAAACGTACCCCCAAAGCAAGCGACGGCCTGCGTAAAGTTGCAATCATTGGCCGTGTCCTCATGTGGGGGGCGTTGCTGCTACTGTTCTTGCATCTTCCCATTAGCCCAGCTATCCTTGTCGCTGGAGTAGCAATCGGCATCATCTTATCGGCCATTGGAGCCAAACGTCCCTTGGGCCTGTCCAAGATCATTGAATTGGTAGTTGCTGTGATCTTGTTAGTCGTAGTCGGATTTTCCACTTTATCATCAGACGGGACAGGCGATAAGTATGTTCAACTGGTCAAAAGTGGCACACTCGACGGATACCCGCAGATGACTGTAGGTGAGGCATTTGATGGTTTCCTGAGTGATCCCAAATGGGAGTCGGGCCTGTCAGATGACAATGTTCGATTCGTCAATGTTAAAGGTGGGGCGCTCTATTTTGGTGAAGAAGCAGAGCTTGCAGTACAGTTTATCATTGTAGATGAGAAGGAAGGCTCATTCCAGTACAACGCCTGTGAAGTTGACGGTACTCCGCAAAACAATCTTGTCTTCTGGGGCCTCCTTGAAACCATCTATGGTGATTCAGCATCCGGTGGCGATTCTTCATCAAAGGGATTAGATTCCCGGGACGAGCCTGACTTCATATCGGACAAGATAACGATTGGTGAAGCACAGTCCTATGATAACGAGTTTGGGAATATTGAAGTGACCCTGAACTACGCTGCCTTTACAGACAAACTTGACAATACATTGCTGGAAGGCTACATTTACCCTGATGAGGGCAATGTTTTCCTGTGGGCTGATATTACAGTGAAAAACATTGGTACAGAGAACGGTGATCTAATTACAGCTTGGAATACAGTTGTCTATGATGGCACATATGAGTTCCGAAGCCATAGCACAGTTGGTGATCCTTTAATAAGTATTGCTCCTTTAACTGCACCTACAGAGGGAGCTATCATATTTGAGGTTCCAAGCAGCATAATGGAATCAGATAAATCCTTGGTTCTCAATATCAATGATGGTGGTGGTAAGGTCGTGCTTTCCTATGTTATCAGACCTGGGAATGGCACAAGTGGAGACGACATCCCCTCTGTATTACCCGAAGGAAGTATAGCCAACGATCTAACCTTTAGAGGAACTTCCCTCACTGACTGGATTGGTGGCCCAGCGGATACTGCGTATGATGTATTTGGCTGGCCTGATTACGGGACTATAATTGATGAGAGCCTATATAATGGCGGGGAATACTTTGGATATAATGTAGGGCTTGATGGTGGAATCTCATTCATAATCGACTATCAAAGCGATAGAATTGGCTGGATTACAGGAGCTGCCGAAGCGATTGAAGTCAATGGTGTCACGCTAGATATGACCCGTGCAAAGCTGATTGACCTGCTCGGTACGCCTGAAAGTGAAGAGACAGTATCTGATGAACTGGAAGGAACCGAATACTATGCTATGCGATATGTCATTAACAGACTTCCTGTTGAGATTACGTTACCTGACGTAAATAGCGTTGCGACTTCCATAATGATTTCACAGTAGAGTCTCTGGTATCTCGAATTACTGGAGGTCAGCTCCAAGAAGTACATCGTCCCGCAGAGCAAAGCGCACCTGGAGATGATCCGAAATCAGCTCATGGCCTGTCACAAGGCTATCATGGCTGTGAAGATCACAAGTCCCAATGACCGCCCGCTGCTGGACATCAAGTATCCCAAAGGGTACGAAGGATGATCTGTCGGGTTTCAAGAGGGTGGCTTCGGCTGCCCTCTTGTCATTTGTATACAATATGAATTGGGAGGCATTGAACTTGAAACTGAATGATTTGTTCCACCAGATAAAGCCCCCTTGCGATAAGTGTCCCTACAAGTTGGGGCTGGTACATACGGTAGTCAATCCCTGTCCTCAGTGCAAAGCGAACGGCTACCAGACGTTTGAGAGATTCCAGAAGCAAGCGTTGGGAGATAGCTCGACCTCTGAGCATGGGAAAAGGTAAAGCTGTAGAATTGGATACATGGATCACAAGGACGCCTGTGTTGGGTGTCCTTGTTTTCATCGTATGGTGTTCGCCCTCAACGATATATTCTATCAATGACATCAATAGGAAATGGAGTGATCTGCATTGTCCAAGAAAAAGATTCTCAAAGCAATCCTGCTCGCCCTCTCTGTCCTGCTGACGGCGGCACAGAGCACAGATGGAAAGGAGGAACCTGCGAAGTTCAACGATGACCCTGACACATACTCGGAGTAGAGGGCTTCCCGTGTGGGAGGCCCTCTATTTCTCTGTCCGGCATGGGCTGAGTGCAGCCCACTAAATCAAATCTAGGAGGTACAATTATGCCCGCTAATGTTGAAACTATGTTCTGTGTCCGCGAAAAGCCCTGGCACGGCCTGGGTACTGAGGTGCAGGAGGCCCCTACCTCCGCTGACGCTCTGATCTACGCTGGCCTGGATTGGGAGGTCATCCAGAAGAACGTCTACTCCGAGGATGGCTCCTTGATCGCAGGGTACAAAGTGAACACCCGCAGCACCGACAGCGCCGCCCTGGGTATCGTCAGTGACCGCTACAAGGTCGTGCAGAACAGCGATGCCTTCCAGTTCACCGATGACCTGCTGGGGGCTGGCGTGACCTACGAGACTGCCGGTGCTTTGCAGGGTGGCCGCAAGGTTTGGATGCTGGCCCGGATGCCCCATCGCTACATCATTGCCGGGGACGAGATCGCGCCCTATCTGGTGGTGATGAACTCCCACGACGGCAGCAGCGGTATCAAGGTCGCCATGACCCCCATCAGAGTTGTGTGTCAGAATACCCTCAACCTGGCTCTGGACAGTGCCAAGCGTATCTGGACGACCAAGCACACCGAGAATGTCATGCTCCGTGTCCACGAGGCTGAAGAGACTCTGGGCCTTGCCGAGAGGTACATGAGTGAGCTGGGCCGTGGCATTGATACCCTGTCCAGAATCAGGCTGACCGATAAGAAGGTCATGGACTTCATGAATGAGTTCTTCCCCGTCACCCTGGATATGCCCGATGTGCAGCGCAAGAACAATCTTCGTCTGCTGGAGGACATGAAGCGGCGGTATTGGGATGCTCCCGACCTGTCTAACGTGGGGAAGAACGGCTATCGGTTCGTCAACGCTATCAGCGACTTTGCTACCCATGCTGACCCCATCCGCAAGACCAAGAACTACAACGAGAACCTGTTCCTGCGCACCGTCGAGGGCAACCCCATGATCGACAAGGCGTACAAGCTGGCACTGGCGGCGGCGTGATGTTCAATGGCAAATAGGGAGCGCATGGCTGTATAGCTGTGCGCTCCTTATTCTATTTCAATGAAAGTGAGGTTATCATATGCCTGCAAAAGTATTGGTATCCACCGAGAATATGCCCTATGAAGAATGGCTGGAGTATCGGAAGCAGGGTATCGGCGGTTCTGACGCTTCTGTAGTCTGCGGTATCAACCGCTACAAGTCCCCTGTGGAGCTGTGGCTGGATAAGACAGGTCAGCTCCCGCCCCAGGAGGCCGGGGAAGCTGCCTACTGGGGGACGCAGCTTGAACCCTTCGTTCGGGCCGAGTTCTCCAAGCGCACCGGGATCGAGGTCTGCCACAAGAGTGAACTGCTCCAGAGTGAGGAGCACCCCTTCATGCTGGCGAACCTGGATGGTATCTGTGAAGTCCCGGATGTTGGCACTTGTATCTTCGAGGCCAAGACCGCCTCCGCTTACAAGGCTGGCGAGTGGGAAGATACCATCCCAGACGAGTATATGCTTCAGGTGCAGCACTACATGGCCGTCACTGGCTATGCCGGAACCTACATTGCCGTCCTGATCGGCGGAAACACATTCAAATGGCGGTTCGTGGAGCGTGACGAGGAATTGATTTCTATGCTCATCGAGCTGGAAGCGGCGTTCTGGAACCATGTGCAGGACTGTACGCCCCCGCCGCTGGATGGCTCTGATGCCTGTGCCAAGTTCCTGTCTGACCGCTTCCGTGACAGCATCCCCAAGTCCCACATCACCCTGCCGGATACCGCCGCTGATCTGCTGGCCCAGTACGATGAAGCCTGTGAGGAATTGGAAATCGTCACCGAACGGAAGCAGAAGGCTGAGAATCTGCTGAAGGAGATGATGGGAGAGAACGAAATTGGGACAGCAGGGGACAGGATCGTGACCTGGAAAAGCGTATCCCAGGAGCGGCTTGACAGCAAGACCTTGAAGGCCGAGCATCCCGCCCTCTGCAAGAAGTACACCAGCAAGTCATCCTACCGCCGCTTCACCATCAAGGCGGCAAGCTGAATGGAGGTCAATCATGGATAACACAAGACTCAAAGGCCGTATGAGCGGCAAGGTGCAGGAGTTGCAGCAGCCCGCTGGAAATCAGGCTATCGCCGTTACCGCTGCGCCGGAAACTTCTCTGGCCCCGGTAGATTCTGCCTATCTGGCCCTGACCAACAACGCCCTTGACATCATCCGTGCCAACTTGAAGAGCCAGCCGTTGACGCTGGATCTCTTCGACATCGTGAAGTCGCCCTCCGGCGGCTCCACCGTGTTTGAGGTTCCGGGGTTGGCGGGGAACGAGGCCGCAATGGAGCTGTCTGGTATCATTCTGGACTACACCACGCCCAGGGCATATTGGGATACGCCCGATCCGGTGGAGGGTACGCCGCCTGTCTGCATGAGCCAGAACAGCATTATCTCCCACGATGGGAAAGCCTGCGCGCACTGTCCCTACAATGACTTCGGTTCCAAGGACGGGGACAGCAACGCCAAGGCGTGTAAAGAATCCGTGCTCCTGTTCCTTCTGCGGCCCAACAGCATTATTCCTCTGCTGGTGCGTGTCCCCGTGACTAGCAAAGGACGGTTCCTGAAATACTCCACTCGGCTGTTGAGTACCCTGACGCCGATCAGCAGCGTGGTCACAAAGATCACCTTGGAGAAAGCCACCAGCAAGCAGGGTAAGCCCTACGCCCTGTTCAACTTCCAGACGGTCAGCACTCTCAGCCCGGAGGAAGCGGCCCAGGCAAAGGCGTTCGGGCAGCAGTTCATGGAGATCGTGAACGCTGCTCAAATGGTGCCGGAGCTGGCCCAGGCCAGCTAAGATAAGATGCGCTACGATGGCCCGGTGTCCCTGCCTTGCGGCAGGGATGCCGGGCTATTTACTTTTGGAGGAATCACTATGAACTATAGCGAACTGAAACGGGTCTTCCGGGAGCTGAAAGCTACCTCTCCCAGGGATGATCTGACGGCGCACATCATCTTCACGGAGGACAGCTTTGCCACACAGTATCCGTTGTTGAGCCGTACCTATCGTTTCAACAGCGACAACAAAGGGTTCCGTCCTCGTATGTTCAGCAACTCTATCTTTGCCTACTGCCTGGATAAGACCTCCGATCAGGGTGTCCGGCTGGACTGGTACATGGCTGAGGAAGGGAATCCTGGCGGCTGGAAGGTAGAGGACTGCTACATCCTAGAGCAGATGCTGGATGTGGCAGCTATTCCCAACCTGACCAGCACAGAGCAGGGTGACGGGACTGTCTGCTACTTCTTCGGTGACACCTGTATCCGGGTCCATGAATCCTACGAGGATGGAAAGGTTCACCTAGAGCCTGTGCGAGGGGATCAGACCGCTTGCGGTGAGTGGGTAGAGCTGCCTGTTGACCGAGTACATGGCTACTGTACCCTGTTGGAGCGGCATTTGAACAAGGAGGCCAGAGCATGAGCAGGAAAGCACATCACTTCAAGGCTAAGAAGTTCTGTGATTCTGGTGCCTGCGACTGCTGCCAGTACATTGGAGAGGGTGATTTCCTGTGTGATAAGCACATGGAAATCGTAGTCTTTGGCTGGGAGCCGACTGAGAACTATCTGATGTGTCAGGACCGAAAGAAAGCTGTTGGAGGTGACGCAGATGGAAAAGAAACTTAAAATTCAACGGGTCAGTTCAGAGTTTCTTGGACGGGTCATAGAGCATCGTGTACCCTTGGGGCTGTTTCTGGCCAAGGAAGGAGGTCTATGGGTGGCTGTGGACAACCGGGATGGAGATGCCTGGACAGAGGACTTTCGCTGGAAACATCACGCCGTCCGCTGGCTTCGGGATGAGGGGAGTTCTGTGTATGCGCATTTTGGTAGTTGAACCTGAGCACAGACCAGAGCTGAGGAAGATCGATGACTCTCTGACCGTCATGCAGAACATCGTGGGTGGGGTGATCCAGCCGATGTATCTCGATGATTCTGTTGTTTTGGTCTGTCATGAGGAGGGAAAGTTCATGAACCTGCAGGCCAATCGAGCCTTGCGGGATAAGGATGGCAGGATTGTCTGTAACCAGATGGAGTCAGATCGCGAGGTGAGGGAATGACTTCCGATAGCTTCTTCGAGGGGAAAACTGTGGCGGTCACTGGCAAGAGGAAGGTGAGCAGGGCATGAGAGATACAGACGCACTTGAACTGAGTTGGTGCGAGGTATATAGCGTCGTGACGGAGGAAGTCGAGACGATCCTGGGAGTTCGTATCCAGTGCAGGATTAACGTGGTAGCAAGTTCCTTTTGGGATGTGACGTTTATCAACTACCGACTGCCTCTCCCAAAGCTCTGTCAACTGCTGCAAGAAACTCAAGCCACCTCAGAGGACTGGGAGGACGCTCTACCTGACGAGGGAGAGATAGATGTCAACGGGATCGGGATCGTGCTGGCTGAGAAATTGATTTCCCGGCACCTGAAGCTCACCTGGGAGCACCATCTGATCACCGAGGACAGTTTGTGGCTGGTCGGGGTGACCAAGAATGAAGATCAATGATTCCATGCGGGAGCGGCCGGTCAGAGAAGTTTTCGCTAACCGGCAGCAGCAAATGTGTAGTATAGGGATTCACTGCGGAGAAACGCTGCGGTTCGCGAAAAGTTATCTGACTTGCCGCTCCCGCAGCATTTCTCCTGCATTTAATCATCTTTGGAGGTAGAAAATGAAAGTCCAAGCATACATCTACAGTCTGAAAGACATGAAAAGTGACCGCAATGTGTTGGGCGAGGCCGAGATCATCCGCAAGATCGGCGACAACCTGTATCTGGCTGAGTACAACGGTGTTCGGTGTACGGCGATTTTCAACCCGTTCGTCAGCAGGTACTTTGTCGATGACCTGTACGGAATCGTGGATGCCAGAAAGTACGCTGATTGAAAAAGGAGAGTGAAAAAGTGCAAAAGCAACAGACAAAACCTGATAGCACCAGTGTCGAGCGGGTCACCGAACTGGTTTCAATGCTCAACCACTATCGTCATGAATACTACAACCTCACAAAGCCCAGCGTGTCCGATGCAGTTTACGACAGGCTCTTTGACGAGCTGGCAGCGTTGGAGCAGAAAACGGGGATCATCCTCAGCAACTCCCCCACACAGACCGTAGGCTATGCTCCTGTGAGTATGCTGCGGAAGGTCAGGCACAACATTCCGCTGCCACGGCTGCGGAACTCAACGAGTGGTTCGATGCGCAGATCGTAGAGGAGCGTCACTTCTGCCGCCTCTATGACCGGGTAAGGATGGTTCATATCTTTGGCTGTCGTTATATGTGGCTCAAACCGGAGGAACGGTGGACAGATGATCCGCAAAGCAGCTTTCCGAGTCCATCGCTGCTTTCCAGAGAAGAACCTTGGAACTGAATGGGGGATGTAAGCATGATCGAGTTCATAGAGAAGGAGCGATACTACAACGATTCGGCTTTTACGGGGCAATGCTGGATGTACCCCACGTTCATGGTGAAAGGCGGTATTGAGTATTTCATGTGGAACCGTCGGGAGCTAGATGATAGTTGGAAGATAAAGGAGAGGGAGGGCCAGAAAGCGGAGCTGCTTGCCAATGATGGATCGCATTTTCATTTCCATGGCATCTACGCAAACCCGTTCGAGATGCTGGCCGAGATAGAGCGTCGAGGACACACGTTCACCGAGCCGGATAATCTCTTTGTCGATTGCCGTGAAACAGGTGGTTTTGTGGACTTCCACGGGAACCGAAACGAAGTATCGGCGGCTTTCCATTACCGAATCTATGATAAGGCTCTGGTAGAGAGAATTCGCACGGCTGTTGCACCAATCATCGAAAGGAGCAGGAAAAGATAAACGTGGATACCTATAGAATACCGCTTGTTTGGCAGATGTACGGTCACTGTGACGTTGACGCTAACTCACTGGAAGATGCGATTGAAATTGCGCTGGGGCCTGACACTCCGCTACCCGATGGTTTCTATGTTGAGGACTCTGTTGCTGTCGATTATGAAGTTCTTGAATTGGATCAGGATAAGAAGAGCAACGTACTGACAAAGAAGGAGTTGAAGTTACAGCTCCAGCAGGGCCATACGCTCAATGACATGTTGGCCTTTGGTCCCGGCCAGGAGTGCGAGATCTTCAAGGCCGACAGATTCTATCCTGGGGATGTGGTTATCTATGTTCCTGATGTAGCCCTGAACCATATTCCTCTTGACCGCCCGATTACAGACCCGAACGAATTAGAAGAAGTTTTGGACCAATGCTACACGGGCCAGGATTTCATTGATGAGTGCCATGGTGATGCTGAGAAAGCCGAGCACCTGTTTTGGTACTGCGACTGGCAGCACCCTTCCTCTGCGGTGGACGAGCTGGACGATGATGAGGAGGACACACAATGAAGTATACGTTGATTGATGAAAACAGGCAGTATGCTCTTGTCTTAACGAGAAACATATCCCCTGGAGCAGAATGAGCGAGATCGCCACGGTTCTGAAGGATGGGCTGATTGAGGATGGCGAAGAAGAAGCCTATCGCTACATGGCCGATGTTGCCGAACTGTCGAATACCGAGGCTGAATACTTTGGGCTGGATATGGAGCAGTACAGAGCGGCCACAGGAGAAGATGCCGATAGTCCCACGGCCCCGTCCATCACGGGTAGCGATTATAGTCCTGCCCATCCTTGGGATGCACCCGGAATGAGTGCGTCCGATTTCATTTAGGCGCCCCATTAGGGTTTGCCCAAACGGCACTACGAAAAAGCGTCCCATTAGAGTTTGTTTTCGAGTTTTGGTACACTACAGACTTGAAACCGATCCTAATGGGACTTTTTCGCGCATTTACCTTCTAAGGAGACTGGATATGAAGATAGGCTACATTAGGGTGAGCACCCAGGAGCAGAACATTATCCGTCAGGAAGTCTTAATGGAATCTCTGGGGTGGATAAAGTCTACATCAACCGCATGAGTGGCAAGAACACCAACCGTTTTGGATGGCATTCCGGTGTAGGTCTGAATCTCTCGATATAATTTTTTCTTTTTTTCAATTTTATCCTTGACAATTCCTGCTGCAATGATTTATACTTAAGATAAACCCGTCTGATCAGCGGGTAGCCTGTTTCCTTTGAGTCGCACTTCTCCCAGCCAAGCGGTTGGGGCCAATTAACAAAACTTGGCTGAAAAGCGGTCAGGCACTGGCCTGGCTAGCCACCGTAATTCCTTCCAGCGTTGCGGCTGGGGCAAAAGGTCGAATTTTTCGTAGGGTGGCGTATGCGAAAATGTGAAGTGTTCTCTGAAAAATCCGAGATGAAAATCTATGTGGGGGGCAAAGGATTCAGGCAATAATTGAATACTGACGTGTTGTTTTCTCAGCACCTAAAGTCCCGCAGGTACTTAGAGAGGTATCTGTCATTAAGAAGGACCATGGAGGCTTTGAGATCATCACTAGCAACTTCCGACAATTTCGGAAGTTTGTTTGTGATGTCTCAAAGTCTCCTTTTTTGTTGCTTTGAAACGCTGTGCAGTATTCAGAATCAGCGAGGATTGAGAGGGAACTCCATTGGCACTCAGACCAAGTGCCCCTACCAACATCCGAGGAACTGCCATTTCCCCCGGAGTGCCACGTTCCTGGGTTTTGGGGCAAAGCGGTAATAAGCTTTTTCTTCACTTTGGAGACAGACTTGGAAACAGACTAGGCTTAAACCCGCTCTGGCTGCCGTAATCCCGCACCCTGTCACCTTGAAAATTTAATTGTAGGAGGAAATTAGCATGAAAGACGAGTTCACAGAAGCCGCCATTGGTGAGGATGCCCACGTCACCACTGTTTCGCTGTATGCCGAGCATCTTCGGCGGACAAAAGAAAAGGCTGAGAAAAAGAAATCGGTGCGGAAGTCAAAGAAGAAAAAGAAGAAAAAGAAGAAAAATCTTCCGATACCGATGGAGCGGTGTGAGGAAGCGGAAGAATGCCTGTCCTTTGGACACGAAATTATTTCTTCTCCCGAAACCTCGCTTCTTTCCCAAAATCAAAGGGTCAGTGAGCGTATACGTTGTGCCCAGGGGAGGGTAATTCCGGAGCATTTTCGGCTCAGATTGGATGCAGATTCCGGTGTTTTTTTCGGGTTAGATCGTGACCATGGGTACTATGTCGGAAAAAGCTCGACAATGGATGGTCATATCTGTGTCATTGGGGAAAGCGGTCGGGGCAAAACGGAAAGCATTGTAAAACCGACCATACTGACCTACCAGAACGGAAGCACCATTGTTTTCGACTTCAAGGACAACTTGCATAAGCACTGGATATCAACAGCTAGATCGTTAGGCAAACGAAGCGTTGTTTTCTGGCCCGATGGTCCAGTCGGATGCAGCTGCCATTACGATCCCCTGGAACCCATGCGGCGAAACAATTCGGCCAACATCGTTGCAGCGACAACTGACTTGGCTTACGCTCTCATTCCGTTACCAGATGGAACCAAAGAGCCTATTTGGATCGAGACAGCGCAAAATTATCTAATTGGTGTAATTATTTATTACTACTTTCTGGATATGAACTTCCCCGAAATCATGATGTTGATACTCAATACGCCAGTAACAGAGATGATTAAAAATATCATGCAGGATGACGTTGAAGAAGCTACTCTTGCAAAGATTTTTATCAACAAGCTGACTGACGTTGACCCGAAGATTGTCAGCAACATTGGCATGGAACTCAATCGGCTCGCGTTCTTTGTGGCCGATCAAAACCTTATGGATCTACTTACGCCAACAGAGAACGATGATTTGCTGGACTGGGAGGCAATAAGCAAGTCAGTAGAACCAATTGACGTGTTTATCAGCGTGCCGGAGTCTAAGCTAGACTATTACAAGCCTATTCTCCGGCTGATGGCCAACCAGCTGATTCGGACATTGGAGCAACGCCCTCAGCGAACCTTTAGCAGCGGCACGGAACTTCCGCCTATTTTAGTTTTGATGGACGAATTTTCCAGGCTTGGCAAATTCCCCGCAATAACGAGTGGGCTGATGACATTGAGAAGCGCTGGCGTGACATTCGCCATTTTTATCCAGAGCATTGCCAGCCTGGATGAGATTTACGGCCATACCACAGCTCGCGTCATCTTGGATAACTGCACCTTTAAGGTGATCCTGGGCGCGTCCGATGTTGAGAGCCAGCAGCACTGCTCCAACCTGGTCGGTTCTGTGGCAACCCCTCAAGGCAGCATCAGCGAGAATTTTAATCTGTTTACTGATCAGGTAACCGGATATAGCCGAAATATCTGCACTACCCGCGAACCCATCATCTACCCGCATGAGTTTGGCTCAATGTCCGATATGGTAGTCGTCTCTCCAAATGGCTATTTCCGCATCGACAAAATTCCCTATTATTCGCGTAAAGAGCTTTTTACTCAGCTTGCCCTGCTCCCGAGATACAAAAGGTATATGGAAGAATATGACCGCACCCATGCTATTTCGGCGCTTCCTGAAAGGAGTAGCCATGAGGAGTCTTGAGGAACACTGCAAAGCTGCAAAAGAAAAAGCCAAGCAGCAACAGCGCAAACGGCGCATGGAGGTGCGGAAAACCGCACGGCGGGAGCAGGCAATCAATGATGGTCGATGCTTTGAGATCGGCAGAATCGTCTGTGAGCGTTTCCCTGAACTGCGGAAATATCAGCCGAAGTACGGGGATGCTACATCAGACAAAATCCATGATGACCTCGTTGCTGTTGTGGATTTTTTGGCAGCCAACAGAGAACTGCTGGACCAGATTAAGGCAGAGGCTTTTGGCGAAAGTACCGAGTACCACAGCCCTGGAGACGCAGTTGATTTTTGATTGTGTGCTCATTTATACATCGTTGTCCCACATCATTATTTCCCTCCGTGGACCTTCAAAGCTCCACGGAGGGGCCTACGAAATCTTACACGGAGGAAATGCATATGTCAACTTACTACAATCATGTCGGCGTAATTTCGAGAGGCAGAGGAAACTCGATTGCCTGCTCTCTCGCATATATCCGAGGTGAACGGATATTTGATAAATATCTTGGAGAATGGCACGATAACTCTCCTCGAATAGACGTGCTCTACAAGGACGTTGTTTTGCCGCCCTCTGTTCCCCTGGATTATCTGAGCCCACAAAAGCTGGCGGATGCCCTCAATGACTCCGAGCAACGAATCGACTCGCAAATGGCGAGATCCATCATTCTGGCTTTGCCAAACGAGATGAACATTACTCAGGAAGTTAAATTGGTACGAGAATTTATCGACCAATATTTTATCGCCAACAATATGTGTGCCGTGTTTGCGATCCACTCTGGACGTAAAGAATCAAAGCGCAGCTACACCACCATAGATACTTGCACGGACAACCCCCATGCCCATATCATAGCCCCTATTCGTCAGATAGGCGCAAATGGTTTTTTTCGCACCAAGCTGGAGACTAGGCAATTCAACACGAAGAAATATCTGTATTCCATGCGAAAAAGCTGGGCTGACATACAAAACCGGGAATACGAGCGAATGGGACTCCCGTTCAGAGTGTCCCACGAAAGCCTATATGTCCAGGGTATCGACCGTAAACCGACAGTCCACCTTAGCGCAAAGGAGATTTCTTTTGAACAGCGAGGGATTGCAACGCGCCGTGGCAATATCAATCGGCAGATATTAGCGGAGGAGCGTGCAAAGGAACGCCAACGCCAACAGGAGCGTGACCGGCAACATGAACGGGATCGTTATTACGAACGCTCCCGTTAGAGCTACACCATTTTTGCTTTACATTTTGGAGAACGTATGTGCTTTTTATTAGATTATATATCCTTATTCGAGGAGGTGAACACTATGCACAAAAGCATTCTGAAACTGGAAGCATCCGGCAGCGCATCCACATTCAGGACAACCATCAAGACCCGCCACGGCAGAGTTCTGTTCCTGTCGCTGGAGATCAACGATTCCATTTGCACCATCCGGGACTGCTTCTACATTGACCGCAACCAGGGCAGGGAAGGGGAAGCACGTTACAAGGCCAAGCCCAAGAAGCTGCGGACGCTGCAATTTCCAGTGGAAGACCTACTGGCGGTCATTGAAGCGGAGTTGGACAAGAAGTTTTACGGCGTGGAGTTCGTGGAGACGGGGCAGACGCCCCTCTCCCTGGACGAATACCTGAATTTCAAGACCAGCAAGTCTAACAGGAAGTATCGCTTCCTGATCATGGTCGGCGATGGTGACAGCTATAACGGGCTGCCTATGAACTTGCGGACGCGGCTCAAAACCAAACTCCACAGGTCGGTGTATGTGGAGCTGGCCTACTACAGGGACGGGAAGGGCGTTGTCCAGCAGTGTTACTACTACGACCGGGAGTACAGGAGGCAGGGCATCAAAATCACGCCGCCGATGCTGATAAGCTGTTTCTTTCCCTACACCAAGCAGGGGATCTTAAACCTGCTCAACCACGAAATATGCTGTGATTTCACGCATATGTTAGTCACGGAAGGGCTGGATCTGGATTCCAACACAGTGCCCCTCTGCGGGGCGATCTAGGAGGTGACAACATGGCGAACCTGAAAAAAGAGTACACGGACACCAGGGACAGAACGCATAAGGTCGAACATATCCTTGTGCCGATTGAGGACAAAGAAACCCGAGAGCGTATCGTTGAGGAACTGCTTCAAGCCCTGGCACGGACGGGGAAGAAGATTCCCGCCTGATGAATCTGCCCAAATTCTAACATAGGGAGGAGGTGTGTGTCAAATGGCAATCGTGCTCTACGCCCGCAAGTCTGTGGAGCGGGAGAACAGTATCAGCTGCGAAACCCAGCTTGAGTACTGCAAGTCTGTTATCAGGCCCGATGAGCGGGACGAAAAGATCATAACCTTCGTAGACAACGGTTTCTCTGGCGGCAACGTCAACCGTGACGGCTTCCAGAAAATGATGAAGCTGGTACGGCAGGGGAAGGTCAAGAAGGTCATTGTCTACAAGCTGGACCGTATCAGCCGTTCTTTGTCGGATTTTGTGAACATTTTGCAGGAGTTCAAGGAACATAAAGTTGAGTTTGTGTCCTCCCAGGAGTCATTTGACACATCCTCCCCCTATGGAGAGATGATCGTCAAGCTCCTGATGGTGTTCGCCGAGTTCGAGCGCACATCCATCATCAACCGTGTTACCCAGGCATACGCCCACCGCAGCGAAATGGGGTTCTATATGGGAGGCAGACAGCCCTACGGTTTCGAGCTGGTTCCGACTGTTATCCACAATGTCAAGACCAAGAAGCTGAGTCCCATCCCCGCTGAGGTAGAGCAGGTGCGGTACATTTTCGAGGTCTACGCCCAGGAGAGCGTGTCCCTGCGACGGCTTCTGGATATTCTGGTAGCCGAGGGCAAACAGCCATTGAATGGCAGCAGTTGGACAACGGCAAAGCTGTCCACGCTGCTGAAGAATCCCATCTATGTCAAGGCCGATTCCGATGTGTACGACTATTATGACCGTCACGGCGTTCAGATGGTTACGGACGTATCCCTATTCACTGGGGAATACGGAGCGCAGCTCTACGGCCACACTAAGCATGACCCAAATGCGCCGGATTGGTCAGATATGAAGCTGGTACTCCTGACCCATCCCGGCATCGTGGATTCCGACATCTGGCTTCGGTGCCAACGAAAGCTGGAGAAGAACCGGCAAATCGGGAACAGTGTAAGCAACCCCACCAGTTGGCTGGCAGGGAAGGTGATCTGCGAGAAGTGCGGCCACACCATGACCACCATCAAGGGGAAGGCCAACAAGAGCGGCGAGATACGGAGGTACTTCAACTGTACGGGCAGATCGCACAAGAAAACCTGTACCGGGCCAAAGGTGACGATCTACGCCGAGGACTTGGAGAACATGGTCTACGAGTGCATCTCCGCAAAGCTGGCAGACCTGAAGGAGATGAACCGCACCACCAAAAGGGGCGACACGGCGGAGGTCAACGAACTGAAGCTGAAGATCAAGGCTATTGAGAAGTCAGAGAAGCAGCTTCTGGATACCATGCTGGCAGGCGGGTTCAATGATGATCTTTTGGCTCTGGCGAATCAGAAGGCCACCCAACTCAAAAGGGATCGGCTGGCTTTATATGAGCGGATAGAGGACTTAAAGAGCAGGGAGGACGAAACCGATGTGGTTGTCAATCTGGCGAAGTCCTGGAAAACCGCCGATTACAAGCGTAAAAAGGCAGTCGCCATGATTATGATACATAAGATCGTTATCAGCGAGGACGGCAGTACGAAAGTACTCTGGAACATATAGTAGACCGCCGGGGCTACACGCCCTGGCGGTTTTCTGTATGCTGACTGTTGATATCTTCATCGTTTTGTGGTAAAATCAATACATCGAAATAGGGGAGGGCAGATATGACAATCAATGACCTGCTCAAGAGAATTGACGATTATGCGGCTGTGATCCGTGCGTACCGTCCGCTTTCCGAAGCGGAGGTAAAGGAGCTGGATGCTTACTACCGCATTGGAATGACTTATAGCTCCAATGCGCTGGAGGGGAACTCCCTGACCCTCTCTGAGACAAAGGTGCTGCTGGAGGACGGCATTACTGTGGGGGGCAAGCCCATCCGGGATTGTTACGAGACGACTGGTCACGCCAGAGCTTACGATCATATGCTGACGATAGCCAGAAGCGACAGCCTTTCGATTTCAGAGAATGTCATTCGGCGTCTGCACTACCTGTTTTACAATGGCATCGACCCGGAGGCGGCAGGGGAGTACCGAAAAGGGCAGGTGTTCATCACAGGAACTGCGTATGTACCACCCGCTGCGGAGGAAGTCCCTGAGTGCATGGTAACATTTGTGACTGAACTGGCAGAGAAGCGGGGGAAGCTTCACCCAGTAGAGCTTGCCGCTTACGCACACCGCCGCTTGGTGGATATTCACCCGTTCCAGGATGGCAATGGAAGGACGGCCCGCCTGCTGATGAACCTGATCCTGATAAATCAGGGCTATTGCATTGTGTCTATCCCTCCGGTGCTGAGGTATGACTACATCGTAGCGTTGCAGCAGGCCCAGCGGGAGAAGGCTCCCTCTGATGAAGCTTTTGTCAAGCTGATCGCGGAGTGTGAGATCGAAGCCCAGAAGGACTACTGCCGGATGTTCCGGATCGAGCTGCCAAAGCCTTAACTACGCTGTCGTTTGTGAAGGGAAGTGAATTCCGGGATGAAAAATAACAGCGATCTGTTTTATACTTGCAGCCTGATTGAATTTATCGGCCGGGAACGGAAGCTGAATCGCTCCGAGCTGGTTCGTTTTATGGGAGAGAAAACAATCAGGCGCATCTACCGATATGCGGATGTTTTTCACTGTGAGCCGATTGCAAAAACAGCGGATGACTTTATTACAAACCTGAGTATCCCGAAAGGCGCCTTCGATAACGTAGCCTCCTGCCGCTATGATGTGCCAGACTACTGGACGATTGGCGAGGTCTACGAGCGGTTGATTGAGGATATTTCCGGCGATGACGAGGATCATATCATTGACCGTCTGGTGGAGGTCTACACCTCGTGGATCAGCGATGCCATCTCAAATTACAACACGGATTTCTACTATCAGTCGAGGCAATATATCCATGAGTGCTATAAAGAGGGCACTGTCTGCGCCTGAGCGTAGAGGTGCCAAGGGTGCTTCAAAATGTGGAACAGACCGCCGGGGCTAAATAGCTTCGGTGGTTGTTTTTAAAAAATGTGGCTATCAGATTGATTTTGCATTGCAATAGGAGTATAATAGACATAGAAAATGGAAAGGAGCCTTTGCTATGGCAGATACAACCAATTTCAGCGTCCGTATGGACAGTGAGGTCAAGCAGCAGTGCGAGGAGCTTTTTAATGACCTGGGAATGACCCTGACCACTGCCATCAATATTTTCCTCCGTCAAGCCATTCGCGTAGGTGGCCTGCCCTTTGAGGTTCGGCAGGAGCGGCCTAATAAGGAAACGATTGCGGCTATGCTGGAGGCGGAGAGGATTGCGCACGATCCTACTGTACCCCACTATAGTGATGTGGAAGAAGCGTTGCGGGAGTTGAAACGATGAAGCGGGAAATCGTCTGGACTTCTCAATTCAAAAAGGATTATAAGCTAGCGGCAAAACGTCATCTGGACACCTCTTTGCTGGATGATATTATCCGTGCGTTGTCTAGGGGAGAGAAACTGCCGGAGAAGAACAAAGATCACAATTTGTCCGGAAACTGGGCAGGGCATCGGGAGTGTCACATCCTCCCGGACTGGCTGCTGGTGTATCGCATTGACGATGATGTGCTGGTTTTGACGCTGGTTCGCAATGGGACACATAGCGATGTATTTGGGGAATAGGCGTCACTGGATTTGCAGTCATGCCTACGTTTTAAATGCAGCATTATGACGCAAATATCCCCTGCAGGCCGCCGCTTGCAGGGGATAAAATCTACTTAAATCAGTATGATTCGCTTCGCCGAAACGCTGGAAGTGGACGATTTCCCGCTCTCTCAGGAAACGGATGACATTGTTGACGTCCGGGTCGTCGGAAAGGCGGAGGATATTGTCGTAGGTGAGGCGGGCTTTCTGCTCTGCCGCCATATCCTCAGTTAAATCGGCAATAACATCGCCAGTAGACTGCATGGTAGAAGCAGACCACGGATACCCAGAGGCGAACTGAGGATAGACACCTGTGGTATGATCCACAAAATACGTGTCAAATCCAGCGGTTCTGATCTGCTCCTCATTCAGATTGCGGGTCAGCTGGTGTACCAAGGTGCCCACCATTTCCAAATGTCCAAGTTCGTCAGGCCAATCAGGTTATCAGCAGAGGCCGCCCCCGCAGGCGCGGGAACGGCCTCTGTCTCAATTTATGGCAGGGGGTAGGGAGGAGGGGAGCCGGGGATACAGCACCAGCTCAAAGCCGTCGGGGGTGCCGCCCTGCCGGACACCGCGCTCCTTGGTGTAGACGACCTTTTCGAGGACGCTCTTGAGCATATCATTTTTGGCTTTCGCGTCCGGCAGGTCGTCGTAGACGGCCAGCAGATGCTCCACCTCGGGGATGATACTGCGGCGGCTTTCCTCCCGCGCAGCGTCGAGGGCGATCTCCGTCTCGATGGCATCGAGGTTTTCCTTGGCGGTTTGGATTTTCTCGGCAAGGACACGGGAGCGCTCAAGGAATTTCTCGGTGGAGTAGACGCCCTGCTCCAACAAGTCATGTACGTTGTCGAGCTGCTTATCCAGTGTGGCAAGCTCCCCGGCCAGACGTTTCGCGGCCCGGCGCTTATGCTCAAGCAGGGAAGCGTCCTGCGGAGCGTCAAGGCCCCATTCAAGGCGGTAGTCCTCAAGCCATTCCCGGAGGCCGTCAAGAACACGTTGCTCGACGAAAGAGAAGCGGGAGGAGACATTTGAGCAGGAGGTAGCAGCGCACATGAGGGACGGCGGCTCGTTCTTGTGAGCATAGGGGCGGCGCACCATCCGGCGACCGCACTTCCCGCAGATCACCAGCCCGGCGAGAGGGCTTTTGACCGTATAGCGCTCCCCGATGGGGCGCGGCGGATTCTTCGACATCAGCTCTTGGGCGAGGTTGAATTGCTCCTCGGATATGATTTTTTCATGCAGGCCGTCCACGATAACACACTCCTCGACAGAGGCGCGGGGGCGCTCGACGACGAGCTGGCCGTCCACCATCCTCTTGACTTGGTGCCGCCAATTCCAGCGGATTTTCCCGCAGTACACGGGATTGATAAGAATATCCCGGATGGTAGCCACCACCCAATCGCCGCCCATCTTCGTGGGAACCTTGAGCGCGTTGAGGCGGCGGACAATCAGGGACACGCCCAGGCGCTTTCTGGTGCCGTCAGGCAGCAGCTCCCCGGAGGTGTAGAGGTCATATATCAGCCGGATTATCTCGGCCTCCTCCGGGACGATTTCGAGGGTAAAGCCCTTGTCGCGTTCCAGCTTTACGCGGCGGTAGCCGTAGGGGGCCTTGTTGCTGACGTACTTGCCCTCCTTGACGGAGGCAACACGCCCGCGCTGCAAGCGGCGGTTGATGGTCTTATACTCGCGCCGGGACATGAAAAGCCCAAACTCGAAATACTCCTCGTCGTACTCGTTGGCTGGGTCGTAGACCTTGAGAGGGGTGACGATTTTCGTGTCGGAGAATTTGAACGTCTGCGCGACGATGCCTTGGTCGATGGTGTCGCCACGGGCCAGACGCTCGACCTCCATCACCAGCACCCCCTCCCACGCGCCCTGTTCCACCTCGGAGAGGAGCCGCTGCATGACAGGCCGGGCGGCGATAGTCTCGCCGGAGACAACTTCCCGATAGATTTCCGTCACGTTGTAATGGCCGCGCTTGGAGACCTCCAAAAGGGCCTTTTCGTGCCGGGCCAGAGTTTCGCCCTCGCCACGGGCCTCGGCATCAGCATCGGCGCGGGACTTTCGCAGGTACATACAGAACGGCACGGCGATCACCTCCTTCGGGCCGTTTTACGGGGCCGGGTGAAGTCAACGTAGATCACCCCGCCGACGACCTTGAGGACACCGAACTGCTCCCGCCACCGTCTTTCTTGACGTTAAAGGCGACCTCCATATCCGCCTGCATGAGCTTGTCCAGCAGGGCAGAGACCTCGTTCTTGAGCTGGCCTTGCAGGGACATTAGGTCGGACAGAGCCACTGGGTCGGTGATAGCACCGCCGGAGGATTCGACCAATTTTCGGATGTCGGCCCGGTTGGATTGCAGGACGTGAAGCAGCTCTTGGTAGACGCGCAGGCGCTCCGGGCGGCGGAGCTGCATATCCCGGTTCAGCAGCAGGTAGAAGTCGTCGAAGCACTTGGCGACGACCGGGCGCAGCTCCGGCGGCAGGCCCTTGAAGTTTCGCTCGAAGTTTACGCGGTCGTTGTAGAAGACCTGCTCGACGTGGTTCTTTTCGTCGGAGTAACCCAGCAGGTAGTCAGTGGACACGCCGAAATAATCGGCCAGCAGGCAGACAGTTTCAAAATCCGGCTCCTTGTCCTCGTTCTCATAGCCGGAGTAGGTTGAACGCTTGCGGTTTATTGCGGCAGCCATTTCGCCTTGCGTTAGGCCGCGCTCTTTTCGCAGGGAAGACAGGCGGATTGAGAATTTTTGCACGATAAACACCTCCGTAAAGTTTAATTATATCCCCCTTGGCCCGTTTTGGGTAGCTGTTGCCCCTAAAAACGGCAGTTTTCAGAAAAAATTTCCTTATCGTGGTTGACTTTGCCCCAAATTGGGGCTATAATAAGCGTACAGGCCCGAAAAGGGGAATTTAGCGGAAAGGAGAGACAGCATGAGAGCCAAGTTGCAGCGGTTACGCGAGGCGCAGGGCTTCACGCAGCAGACATTCAGCGCTGCGGTCGGGGCCAGCCGCAGCCACTATTCGCAGATTGAGACCGGGGAGAAGCAGCCCTCGTTGAAACTTGCCCTGCGCATCAAGCGGGCTTTGAATTACTACGGTGACGACATCTTCGATAACGCCACGCCCGTCAGGAAGTAATTTTTTTACCCGACAATTTCCCAAAATGGGGCACTATACGCAAGACGAGCCGAAAAAAGACGTTTTTAGCGTCACCCCCTCGTTTCAACCTACGCCAATTTTACCGCAGGAGGAGGCGAAAATAAATGCCGAGGCAAGCTACAAAGGCCGCAGGCAACAGGTACTTCGAGGCACGAATGAGGGCCGCAAAGTACAACGAAAAGCTCTTGACAAGAGCAGGAGCGGCAGAATACCTCCCAGGCGTGACAGAGGACAGCCTCAAGAAGTACGAGCTGGACATAACCCGTCCGCCGAACGTCGTGGTCGCACTGATGGCCGACGCTTATAACGAGCCGGAGCTGCGAGCGTGGTACTGTTCCCAAGAGTGTCCGCTGGGAAAGGACTGCCGGGAGATACCCGAAATGCCGCCGGAGCGCGTTCTAATCCGTCTGCAAAATGCGAAGTCAGGGGTAAACGACGTAGCGGCCGCCCTCTCCGCGATACTGGACGACGGGATTGTGGATGCGAGCGAGGCGGAGCAGCTACCCCAGCTTCGAGACAGTCTGCTGGAAGTCCGGCGGCGAATGGACGAGGCGCTGGCCGTGCTTGAAAGGCTCCAGCGGGAGCCTCCCACCGAATAGGGACGACCCCTCTCGGAATACAGATGCAGGGGAGGAGGCTGGTAGCATGACCGACACAGGGCAAAGCCCACATATAGTCAGGGATTTTACCGTAGGAAACACCAGAATCAAGATTGCGGACGACTGTTGCCGGGACAAGACCCCGGAGGACGTTCAGCGGATTCTACGGAAGATAGCGCGGGACGCGCAGGCCGCAATCTCGGCGGCGGCAGTTCTCGCGGCAGAATAAAAGCAGCGGCGCACAGAGCGCCGCACACCCAAAAAGCGGACAAGCCCGCAAGGAGGATTAAACCATGGCAAGAAGCATTTGCCCAACCTGCGGAAGGGCCTACAAGGGCCTTGAGCGGTACTGTACGAAATGCGGGGTAGAGCTTGAGAAAGACAAGAACCGCTGTTCGGCAATGGGTACGCAGCTTTGCAGGAACAGGGTTTTTGAGGACGACGACACCTTCTGCTGCTACTGCGGGGCGCTCACGACATTCGCGGAGGCGCGAAAGGAAAAGGGCGAGATCATCCCGGAGCTGGGCAGCCGGAGCGATTAGAGCAGAGGAGGACACCATGAGCAGAAAGATACGGATTTACCCGCCCGTCATTGTGACGGCGCTGGTGGCCCTGTTCTTCGCGGTGATGGCGATAAGCTCCATCGTCTCGGAAGCAGAGCAGGAGGCCGCCCGGCAGCAGGCGGAGGAGGCGGCGGCGACGCAGGCCCCGCCCGCGATAACGCTGGCGCAGCCCACAGAGACCCCATGGCCCACGGAAAGCCCGCAGCTCACGCAGGAGCCTACATACACCAACATGATTCATAGCTACGACTGGGACGGCGAGGACGAGCGGATGCTGGCGAAAATAGCCATGGCCGAGGCGGAGGGCGAGAGCGTCGAGGGAAAGGCGCTTGTGATACTCGTCGTACTCAACCGGGCTTGGAGCGACGAGTTCCCGGACAGCATCGAGGAGGTCATATTCCAGCATTACGGCAATGTTTGGCAGTTCTCGCCCATGGCAGAGGGCGGCAGGTATTGGACGACAGAGCCGGACGCAGGCTGCTATGAGGCGCTTGAGCTGGTGATGGGCGGCTGGGACGAAAGCCAAGGTGCCTTTTACTTCGAGAGTACCGGGAAAGACGGCTGGCACAGCCGGAACCTTGAGTTTCTTTTCGAGTTCGGCGGCCACAGATTTTACCGATAGGAGGCGGAGGCTATGAGCGCAAAAGAAAAGCGCCGGAGACGGCGCAGGCGCAAAGCGCAGCGGATGGGCCTTTGGACGCTGCTATTCCTCGCGGAGGCGGTCGCAGCGGCGGCCCCGGCAGCACTTGTAGCACTGGCACTTATCCCGACGGGATATTCGGCGCGGGGCGGCCCGGCCATGGGCGGCGAATGGCTCGCAATCGCGGCCACATTCACGGCAGCCTACGCAGCGATTCACAACTTCGTGTGCAACAAATTGGAGGAGGTGACAGACGGTGAAACCGGGCGATAAGGTCGTTATGAACGACAACTACCACGTCAGCGAGGCCGACAAAGGGAAGGTCTGGACGGTCGTTTCTGAACCTTGGGACTGCTGCGGCACGATGGTCGTCAAGCTGGAAGGGAAGTCCGGCGGCTACGCCATGGACGGCCTGACTTTGGTGAAGGAGGGACAGAGCGGATGAAGTACAACACTTGCCCGTACTGCGGCGATCACCTCGACTTCGGCGAGCGGTGCGACTGCCAGCAGAGGAAGGGCACGGCGGAGGCCGGGGAGGACGGTGAGGCGCTTGCAGGGGACAAGCCTACTGCGGCAGGCGGAGAGCTACCTCGGAACCGCGATAAAGCCATCGGAGCTTGAGGCGGCCAAAGCCTACGCAGAGCGCAAGCTCGCCCTCATAATCGACCGGGAGGGCGACGCAGGGGGAGCGCGGCGGGAGCCGTGGTATCTGGCCCAGCTTATCGCGGAAACGGTCAGAGGCAGCCGCCTCTCACAGTACCTCAACGAAATCAACGAACTAAGGGAGCTACAGGCACAAGGGACAAAAAAAGACAGCCCGTGTCCAAAAACACAGGGCCGCCTCTCAACCACCCCTATTGTACCACAGCAGCTCCAAGAATGCAATAGGAGGATTCAAAATGTCGAACGAATTAGCGACAACACAGGGAGCCGGAAACGCCCTGATGATTACCCAGCAGTACCCGGCAGAGCGGTATAACCTGCTCGTCCCCATGCAGACGGTGGCGGAAATCGCCGACATCCACAAGCCCGTTATGAACGCTGTGCAAATCTCCACCAACCTCGCGGACAAGGAAATCTATATGCAGGAGAAAGCGAAAAAGGAGTGGGTGGACAAGCAGGGCAACCGCCACCCGGCGACCCCGGCGGGCTACGCCCTCACCAAGAAGGGCCTCAATAAGCTCATGCGGGCGGCGGGCATCAAGATTTTGGGGACGCGCCCCATCATTCCCTCCACCTGTCAGAAGTGCGCAGAGGTCAACCGCAGCATTGGCCGCCCGGTCAACTGCGGGGGCTGCGGGAACAAGGACGTGAAGTTCGAGGCCCGTATCTCCGTCCCCCAGCTCACCGGGGAGAACATCGAAATCGTGGCTCACAAGGAGATCATCGTGCAGGACGTGACCGACGGCATGACAGAGCTGCAGCGGAAGGAATTTCTCAAGTTCCGCTCGGAAATGTGCGAGACCAAGGCCATCAACCGGGCGCTCCGGGCAGCCATGCACATCAAGGGCACCTACGCCATCGAGGAGCTGAAAAAGCCCTTTGTCGTGGCATACCTCGTCCCGAACCTCAATAACGAGGCCGTAAAAGCGGAGGCTGTCAGGCATATGTTCGCCTCGGCGCAGGAGCTTTACGGCGGCCACACGCCGGAGGCTCGCAAGGCCATCTTCATTGAGGACGACGTGGAGGAGGGCATGGATTACGAGGCACCCGGCAAGCCCATTACGGGCAGCCACGCCTATGCGGAGGCCCCGCAGGAGCCTCCGCGCCGGACGCAGGAGCATCAGCAACGGGCGGCGGAAGCGGCCCCGGACTTCGACCCCACATTCTGTACCGAGTGTGGAGCCAAGTGCAGCAACGGCGTTGTGAAGTACAGTCAGGAGCAGTACGGGCGGACGCTCTGTATGAGCTGCCAGAGGAAGCAGGGAGGTAATCAGTGATGAAAATTTTGCATACGGGCGATTTGCACCTCGGGAGTTTCCCCGGCCCGGAGACGGACGGCGAAAATGTCCGCTTCCTCGACATCTGCAACTGCCTCGACACCATGCTCACAGAGGCGCAGCAGGAGCGCCCGGATATTGCCGTTATCGCCGGAGACATCTTCCATCAGGCGCGGGTGTGGAGCGACCGGGGCCTCAAGGAGCAGCAGACGGCGGTGAAGTTCCTCCGGGAGCTGGCGGCGATCTGCCCGGTGGTCGTCATGCGGGGCACTCCAAACCATGACAGTGAGCAGCAGTTCTCCACGCTGGCAAACACCTTTGAGGCGAGCGGCGAGGTGAAGATCATCACAGAGCCGCAGGTCGCCAAAATCTATACTGGGGCTTGGGGCTGGGTGAACGTCGCCTGTGTCCCCGGATTTGACCGGGGCTACTACCGGGCGCAGCACCCCGGCCTCTCCTCGGAGGAGGAGAACGAGGTCTTCACCAAGGCCATCGAGGACATCATCATCGGCCTCAAGGCCAAGTGCGAGCCGGGGATTCCCTCGGTGCTGATGGGACACTTCACCATCACCGGGGCAAACATGGAGAGCGGCCAGACGGCTTTCTTCTCCCAGTTCGAGCCTGTGGTCTACCCGGCCACCCTCGCGGCGGCAGACTTTGACCTCGTGTGCTTCGGCCACATTCACCGCCCGCAGCAGCTCGACGACTGCAAGAACACGTTCTACTGCGGAGCGGTCTCCCAGCTCAATTTCAACGACGAGGGGCAGGAGAGGGGCTACTACATCCACGACATCGACCACAGTAGCCGGGCTGTGACCTCCACTTTCCGCCCGCTTCCGACACGGAAGCACCTAACCATCCGGCTCAACGACGACGATGTGCGGGAGCTTAACGAGAAGGGGGAGGACTGGGACGTTCCGGCCATCGACAGCGCAAATATCCCCGGCAAGATTATCCGCGTCCTCTACGACTGCACCGACGAGCATAACAAGGCGTTCAACCACGGGGCGCTCCAAAACTATCTCTACGCAAGCGGAGCCTTTTGGGTGCAGGAGATCACCCCGCAGAAAATCACCATCACGGTAGACCGCCGGAGCATGGACACCGACGGCACCCCGGAGAGCAACCTCACGGACTACCTCACCGAGAAGGGCATGGAGCCGGAGCGCATCGGAGAGCTGATGGAGCTGGCCCGGCCCATTATCGCGGAGGCCACCGAAAGGGCGACGGCGGAGAGGCACACGGGGCAGTTCGTCCCGGTGGAGATCGAGGTCAAAAACTACCGCAACTACCGGGAGGAGAGATTCAGCTTCGACCCCATCCGCTTCTGCACCATCAACGGCAGCAACGGCGTGGGAAAGAGCAGCCTGTTCATGGACGCTATGCTGGACGCGCTTTTCGAGGAGCCGCGAGAGGGCGAGCTGACGGGCTGGATTTGCAACGACCCGGAGGCCCGGAGCGGGGCCATCAAATTCACCTTCAAACTGGGCGACCGCCTCTACCGCGTGACGCGCACCCGCATGAAAAGCGGCAAGGCCACGCTGAATATCGCGGAGCTGGTGGACGGCGAATGGGCCGACCGCTCCAAGGAGAAAATCAAGGACACGCAGCAGGAAATCGAGAACATCATCGGCATGGACAGCCTGACGCTCAAGGCCTGCGCCCTTATCATGCAAGACCAATACGGCCTCTTTTTGCAGGCGGACAAAGAGGCCAGAATGAATATCCTCGGCAGCATTTTAGGGCTGGGCATTTACACGGGCATGGAGGAGCTGGCGGCGGAAAAGGCCACCGACACCAACCGCGCCATCCGCACCCTCACGGACAAGGCGGAGGCCATCACCGCAGGACTGCCCGACCGGGCGGAGCTGGAAGGGCAAATCGCCTATCAGGAGCAGACCCGCCAAAACTACGAGACGGCGGCGCAGACCAAGGCGGCGGAGGTGGACGGTCTCAAGGTCACGCTCAACACGCAGCTCGAAGCGGCTGGCCGGGTAATGCGCCTCAACAGCAAAATCACCGCCCTCACGGGCCAGAAAGCCACCAAGGAGGCCACCAAGACCACGCAGGTGGCAGTCATGGCGGCGGCAGACACCATCCTCGCGGCGGAGGCGGAAATCACCGCAGGCGTGGCGGAGCTGAACCGTCTGCTGGAACAGGAGAAGGAGCTTATCGGGGGAAAGGCGACCTACGACAGCCTTATTTCCCGGAAAGGGCAGCTCCTCGACGCGATCAATCAGGCGGACTACTCGGCAGCGGAGGCGAGAAGGAAGAAAGCTGCCGTCACCGCAAAGGCTGGCCCGCTGACGCAAGCCCTCTCCCGTGAGGCGGAGTTGGCCGGAAAGCATACCGAGTACGAGGCGGCGGCCCAGCGGCTCGCGGAGCTGGAAAGCCATGAGGCGGAGTACAGAAAGGCGGAGCAGGAGGCGGCGTTGGCGCAGGCGGAGGTGGACAAGCTCGACCGCGAACACGAAACGGTAGTCTGGCAGGCGAAGGATAAGATTGCCTCCCTCAAAGAGAAAGCTGCCATGCTGGAAAACAGCGGGTGCCCGGACGCGGAGCGAGCCACCTGTAGATTCCTCAAGGACGCGCTCATGGCGAAAGCGGCCATCCCCGAAAGGGAGGCGCAGCTCGCCACATATGAGGGCGAGTACCAGAAAGGCCGTCAGGTGGCGCTCGATGCCCTCTCTCTGGCGCAGGCGGCCTTGGCCGACAGTTTATACCACCCGGAGGAAGTCGCCTCTTTGCGGGCCTCTCTGCGCTCCCTCGAAGCCGCAGAGCGGGAGTACCAGAACCTCGCCGCGCAGCGGAGTGAGCTGAAGCTCTTGGAGGAGCGGGCGGCGGAGCTGGAAAAGGCCGTGACGGACGCAGAGGGCGCGGCAACAAAGAGCCGGGAGGAGCTGGCGGAGGTAGAGCGGCAGGTCACCAGCGCGGAGACAGCCAATGCGAGCTACACGCGCCTGCAATCTGAAATCGCCGTGGCCCGGCTCTGGCTGGACAAGGAGAAGCAGCTCCCTGTGGCGTGGGAGCAGAAGTCAGCGGCGGCGCAGCGCGTCCTTGAGCTGGGCGGGGAGATCGAGGCCATCGAGAAAGAGATCACCGAGGCCCAGACAGAGCTGGCGACGGAGCAGGCCAAGACCGTCGGCAGGGAGGAGCTGCAAGCGCAGGTTGACGGCGCGGATGCCGAAATCAGGACTTTGCAGGAGCTGGCGCGGGTCGCTGCCATGACGCTTGGCGGCCTCAAGGCGCAGGCGGAGCAGGCGGAAAAGAAGCTGGCGGAGGCGGCGGAGCTGCAAGGGCAGGTGAACGCGCTGGCAGGTAAGGCCGCCGGGTACGAGGAGCTGAAAAAGGCTTTCTCGCAGGACGGTATACCCCACAACATCATCCGCTCCATCATCCCCATCTTCGAGGCCACGGCCACCAATATCCTCGGCCAGATGTCGCAGGGCCGCATGAGCGTCGAGTTCGTCACCGAGAAGGTACTCAAGAGCAACGCCAAGAAAGAGGTCACGACCCTTGACATCATCATCAACGACAGCGACACCGGGCGGCTCCCGTACATGAGCCGGAGCGGAGGAGAGAGGGTAAAGGCAGCGCTCTCCGTTATCCTCGCCCTCTCGGAAATCAAGAGCAGCAAGGCTGGGGTGCAGCTCGGCTTCCTGTTCATCGACGAACCGCCCTTCCTCGATGCGCCCGGCGTACAAGCCTACTGCGACGCGCTGGAAGCCATACAGCAGCGGTACGGCAGCCTCAAGGTTATGGCTATCACCCACGACCCCGCCATGAAGTCAAGATTCCCGCAGAGCGTGGACGTGGTGAAGACCGCAGAGGGCAGCAAGGTCATTTACGAATAACATACGCATAACATACGCACCCATGCGGGGCTTCGGCCCCGCGTGGGATTCGGAAAGCATGGAGACAGGGGGTACTCGACTTGATTAGAGACGGATTCTTGTTTTACCGCTCATATTACGAGGCAATCCAAAAACTTGCCAAAAAAGACAGGCTTTCCGCATATGAGGCAATTTTCGAGTACGCACTAAACGAGAATGAACTTGAGCTTTCCGGGGCGCAAGCGGCGGTTTTCATGCTGATTAAGCCTACTTTGGACGCAAGTAATAAGAAAGCCGAGAGCGGTAGAATGGGCGGAAAAGCGAGAAGCAAAAGCGAAGCACCAGTCAAGCAAACCGAAAGCACAGCGGAAGCAGGGGGCAAGGACGAGGGCCATCCAAACAAGCAGGCAGCGGCGGGCGAGCAAGGCGTACAGCGTGGGGTGTGCGACGAGGTGGCGGCGCTCTACAACGAAATCTGCGTCTCATTCCCCCGGCTTAAAAGTCTGTCGGAGGCCCGGAAAAAGGCAATCAAGGCGCGGCTGGCGAACGGCTACACGGTGGAGAGTTTCAAAGAGCTTTTCCGAAAGGCACAGGCCAGCAGTTTCTTGAAGGGCAAGAACGACAGGAATTGGCAAGCGACCTTCGACTGGATGATTAAGGACACCAACATGGCGAAGGTCATTGACGGGAACTACGACGACGACAAGGGAGGAAATAGCTATGGGGCTGGAACCGATAGGGGCCGTACTGGGGGATTTACGACAGACCCCGACCAATTCAAGCCGTCGGGAGGCTTCAAAGGACAGTAACAACTTCATCACACCAACACAGGCGCGGGAGCGAGGCGTTCGCTGGAAAAATCCTCCCCCGGCGACGGGGACTTGCGAATACTGCGGGAAGACGCTGGAACCCCGTGGGCTTGTGTTCGGCGAGGAGATCATCATATGGAACCCGGTACTCCCACGCTGCGACTGCGAGCAGGCGACGGCCTACTGGCAGGAGCAGGACAGGCAGGCGGCAGAGGCAGCCCGGCAGGAGGAGGAGGCCAAGCGCCGGAGGGCCATGAGGCAGCGGGTAGAAAATCTTCTCGGCCAGAGCGGTATAAAGAAGCGTTTCCGGCAGCGGACATTCCCGAACTTCCGCACAGACACGCCAGGGCGCAAGAAAAACTATGGGATAGCCAAGGAGTATGCGGACAACTGGGCCTACCATCAGGCCAAGGGCGACGGCCTCTACATAGAGGGCACCAACGGCACAGGCAAGACACACCTCGCGGCAGCCATAGCCCTACAGCTTATCCATGAGGGTGTCCCGGTGATTTGCAAGACCTCAAGCGACCTCCTCCTCGACATCAAGAAGTCGTTCGACGGGGACGGCATACGGGAGAGCGACGTGCTGGACATCTACAAGAGGGTGGATTTGCTTATCATCGACGACCTCGGAAAAGAGCAGTGCAGCGATTGGAGCATGAGTACGCTCTACTCCATCCTCAACGACCGCTACGAGGATATGAAGCCTACCATCGTTACCACAAACTATAATCAAGCGGCCCTCGCTGCCGCGCTGACACCGAAAGGGTATGACGACAGCAAAATCGCCGCAATATTGAGCCGCCTCCGGGAGGTCAGCATCGTTATGACGATGGCGTGGGAGGACATCAGAGGCAGAGAGGAAACGCAGCCATGAACAAGCAGCCGGAGAGTGAGATATTCACCATCCCGGACCGGCGCTGTAAGCGGTGCGGCGGCCTCCTCACCAGCGCAGAGGCCATCCGGGACGGCTATGGGAGCTGCTGTCTGCGGAAAATGCGGCAGGAGGCGCGAGCCAAAGAACAGCTTAGGAACCAGTGCAGTCTATTCAACGACGAGGAGGGAGAGAGGTGAACGACGCTTTTACGCACTTGTCTCTTTTTACCGGAATCGGCGGATTAGACCTGGCAGCGGAGTGGGCTGGATTTCGCACCACAGGGCAGTGTGAGTGGGCGGACTATCCGACGAAGGTGCTGGAAAAGCACTGGCCGAATGTAGCCCGCTGGCGCGACATACGGACGCTCACACAGGAGAGCTTTTATGAACATACAGGACTACGAACAGTTGACGTTATTTCCGGAGGATTCCCATGCCAACCGTTTTCAAACGCCGGGAAGCGCAGAGGCGCAGCAGACGACCGTTATCTCTGGCCGGAAATGCTTAGAGTTATCCAAGAACTGCGGCCCACTTGGGTCGTTGGAGAAAATGTTGCTGGAATCGTCAGCTTGGCGCTCGACACGGTGCTTTCTGACTTGGAAATACAGGGCTACCAAGCGAGGGCATTTATTATTCCAGCTTGCGGTGTCGATGCCCCACACAGGCGAGACCGCGTCGCCATTGTGGCATACACCCAATGTTCCGAACGGTGGAAGAGTAAGCCCGCCAGATATGAGCCCGACAGGAAGAATGCCGGACGGGAAAAAGAGGCAAGTCGGATTGGAGCATCAAGTCAGGATGGTGGAGCGAGGGTTATGGCCCACGCCGACAGCGAACGATGCCAAAAATTCAAGTCTTCCGCCGTCGCAGATAAAACGAAAGCAATTAGTCGGTTCGATCATGAAGGAGCTTGCGCCACAAGCGAAGGATTCTTGTGGCCAGTTGAACCCGACGTGGGTAGAGTGGCTAATGGGATTCCCAGCCGGGTGGACAGACTTAAATGCCTCGGAAACGCCGTAGTCCCGGCACAGTTTTACCCTATATTCAAGGCGATATTCGACATAGAGCGGGCAAAGGAGGAGCTATGAACGACATCTACCGGGACATCTGCGAAAAGCTCGATTGGAGCGTCACCTCCGATGGGGACGGCAACATCGAGCTTGAGAAGTACAGCCCCGCCGGGGAGGACTTTATCATCACCGTCGGCGAGGAGCGTTTCGTGGACAACGTAAAAGCCTATGCCGCCAGCTTCGACCAAGAGGAACATATTGCAATGTGGGTGGAGGCCCGGCGCAGCGGGACGAGAGGTGTACCCTCTATCAAGGAACTGGTGGAGGACGCGCAGGCAATCGACGATATGCTGCGAGAGCTGGCCTGCGCCCTCTTTGAGGCGGAGTTGGAGGCGGTTGGGGCATGAGTGGCTACAGTGCGCTTTTCAAATGCCGCCTTTGTGGTGAAACCTTTATCGCGGCAGAGGCCGGGGGCAGGAAAGCGGCAGAAAGGGCCGCCATATACGCCAGCATGGGAAAAGTCAGCGAGGAGCAGGCACCAGACCTGCACGATATTCACATCTGCGAGGGCGGCGGTATCGGGATTGCGGACTTTCTCGGCTTCAAGGAGAGGAAGGACGACGAATGACCTATATCCACTACGAGAACTACCGTGGCGGCGTGAATAACCTGTGCGTCGCCAGAGACAGTGAGACCGGGCAGATTGCCACCAGCACAAAAGGCAAGGGGCAGGCGCTCAACAACCTGCACCGCAAGAATAAGAATTACAGGAGGCGGAGGGCCATTGGAAAAGAAAATCCTTGACGTGACTTGCGGAGCAAGGACAATCTGGTTCAACAAAGACCACCCGGCAGCCGTCTTCTGCGACAAGCGGCGCGAGTACGGCACAAAGATTTGGGAAAGCGCGGACGGGAAAAAGGAGCGCTTCGTAACGGTAGACCCTGATTTACAATGTGACTTCACCAATCTTCCTTTCCGAGACAACAGTTTCCCGCTTGTCATTTTTGACCCGCCGCACCTGACGCACGGCGGGGAGACCTCTTGGCTCGTGAGGAAATACGGGAGACTTGAGGATAATTGGCCCGAAATGCTCCGAGACGGATTCCGGGAGTGCATGAGGGTATTGAAGCCGGACGGCGTTTTGATATTCAAATGGTCGGAGTACAACCTTCCGGCGGAGGCGGTTTGGGCGGCGATAGGACAAAAGCCGCTTTTCGGACACCGCAGCGGAAAGCAGCAGCAAACATTTTGGGGATGTTTTATGAAGATTATCGAGGAGGAGCCATGCAGTACATGAAACTGACCGAGGCGGAAAAGGCCCGGCACCCCTCCATCCACTACACGGGCAGCGTCCGTGGGATGAAAAAGCTGGGATTCTGGAAGAAGAGCGACCGCTGTGTTCGATGCGGCCAGTACATCTACAATCTTTCCGCCACAATCGGAGCGCGGAGAGGAACAGCGCAGGAGGGCGGCCATGCCGTGTGAGCCATTTTTCAAAAAAGGGAAAGTAGTAGGCTGGATGTGCAACAGGGGCCGGAAAGAACCACCTCCACCGTGTTACAAATGCGGAAAGCCCTCTACGAAACTTTGCGATCACAGGGACATGGAGCCTATATACGGAACAATGAATGGGCGCAGGATTATAAAAAAGTGGGTAGCACGCATCTGCACCTGCGACCGCCCTATGTGCGATACCTGCGCCAACCACACCGAGCCGGACACCGATTACTGTGACTTCCACAATTCAGAGATAGCTAGAATGCGGAGCGCAAAGGCGGAGGCGCTTTATCAAGAGCAACTTCGGAGGCTCGACAAGGATAATTGAGGAGGACGGCCATGTATAAGAATCAGGAGGGCTACCCCGACCCAACCGCAGGTGCGGCCTACAGCGCCATCCGGCGGGAGGAGCGCCAGCAGGAGGCAGACCGCCTCACCGCCATCAGCGCCCTTATCCCGGTTATGAAGGGTACGGCGGAGCTGGCGGGCTTCGAGGTGGTCGGCAGGATCACCCTCAAAGACAAGGCCACGGGCAAGGAGTATAGGTAGGAAGGAGGGCCAGTAAGATTGAAAGCCTATTTAGCGTGGGACAACGCAGCCTACGAAAACTACGAAACAATCGTTTTTGCGGAAAACGCAAGGGAGGCCAAGAAAATCGCCTTTACCTGCGAAGTTTGCGAGAATGCAGACTACATTCAAGTCCGCGTGAAGCGTCTGCCGGAGGCGGACAAGATCTACAAGGGGCGGGTGGAAATCGACTGGTGGGACGAGGAGACCCGGCTGGCGCTCGTAAAGGAGCTGGGGTGGGCCTGCTTAGAGACTTCCAGTGAGTGTGACACCTGCACCGCCAAGGAATATTGCAGGAATTGGGAGGACATGGAAGAATGCACAAAACCGACATTGAGTGGGCCGATATGACTTGGAACCCGGTCGTCGGCTGTAAGCGTGGCTGTGAATACTGCTACGCCAGAAGGTACGCCAAGCGCTTCGGCGGCTACGACAAGGGCGACGGCACGATCACCACGTACAACCCCTTACCTCGGGCGGAACTGCACCAGCCGCTCACCATCACCCGGAGAAACGGGAAGACGGTCAACTCGCCGTTCCCCTTCGGCTTCGAGCCGACGCTCCTCCGCTATCGGCTTGAGGAGCCGCAGCACATCAAGGAGCCGCAGACGATTTTCGTTGGCAGCATGGCCGACCTTTTCGGGAACTGGGTGCCGACAAACTGGATTGTGGAGGTGCTGGACGCTTGCGCAGCGGCCCCACAGCACCGCTATATGTTTCTCACCAAGAACCCGGAGAGATACGCCCAGCTCGACGAACTGGCGTTACTGCCCCACAAGGACAACTTCTGGTATGGCAGCACCGTCACCGAGAAGGGCGGAAAGCGATTCAACGGCCATATCCTTCTGAACACGTTCTTGAGCATCGAGCCGCTGCACGAACACCTCGACGCTGGCCTCGGCAGCTTCGGCGGAGACCGCCTTATCATCATCGGAGCGGAGACTGGAAACCGGGCTGGGAAGATCATCCCGGAGAAAGCGTGGGTGGATAACATCGTCGAGGCAGCAGACCTCACCCATACAGCGGTCTTTATGAAGGACAGCCTCAAGCCCATCGTTGGATGGATGAATATGCGGCGTGAATTGCCGTGGGATTGAGAGGAGGAGCGAAATGGACAGTAAGAAGCAGACCAATAGGCTCATTAACGCCATCGGCACGGTGGCAGAATCTTCCCTCGTCTTTTACCGGGCGGCGATTGGCGCGGGGGCCACAGAGGGGGAGGCGACCCGCCTCTTGCAGGCCTATATCGCGGCTATGTCGTTCGGGAAGGGGCAGGCGCAGACCAAGGCTACCCCGCAGCAGGAGGGGACGACGTGAAAGCACTCACTATCTGGCAGCCGTGGGCCTCGCTGCTCGCCTGCGGCGCAAAGCAGTACGAGACCCGGAGCTGGGCGACCAAATACCGGGGGCCTATAGCCATCCACGCAGCGTTAAAAGACCCATGCAAGCTGCCGCTCCTCGGCAAAGGGGATTTTGAGCGGTTTATCCAGCAGGAAATCGACGCCGGAAACTGCCCGCCGTGGTCTCTCATACCGAGAGGCAAGGTAATTGCCACAGCGGAGCTTGTGAATGTGTGGCACATCGTCTACCATCCCGGCCCGGACGTGAACAAGGCCAGACACATCGACATTGGAGCTGAAAGCCTGACGGAGGACAAGCACGACCCCCATTTTGGAGACTATTTCGTTCCGACGGAAAAGGAGATTGCGCTGGGGGACTGGACACCGGGCCGCTACGCTTGGGAGCTTGCCAACGTCAAAATCTTGCCGGAGCCGATACCCGCAAAGGGCAAACAGGGGCTATGGAACTGGGAAGGAGGCCAGCAGACATGGCGCTCGACGAGATCATCAGCAACCTCGAAGACCAAGTGAAAGACCGGGAAAGCTCTATCGACGAGGACGACCCGGACTGCATCTTCCGGTTTGACGCGGAGGCCCTGCGGGAGACGGTCAGCCTCCTCGAAAACCTGACGGGCGAAATCGAGGCAGCGAAACGCGATATAGCCGCCATTCTCTGGCTCGACGGCCATTGTGATTACTGCGCCCACAGCCAAAAGGTCAGCTACAGCGGGGCCTCCCGGTGGATTTGCAAGCTCGGAGGAGCGACGGAGTGCCGCCCGGAGTGGAGGGGCAGGTGACCGAAATGACCTTGAAGGAATTGCTCGACTTTTGCGCAGAGCGTGAGGTGGAGATTTACACCCGATACGATTTCATTTGTGACAGCCTTATCGTCAAAATGCGGAAAAAGGACGTCGAGACGGACGCGGTCATATCGCGGGAAGAAGCGGCCTCCGCAGGTTTTGGGCTGACAATCAGGTTTATCCTTCGGCAAATGGCGGCCGAGTTGAACAAGGGGGCGCAGGCGTGAAGCGAAAGCGACTACTCGAAAGAGACAGATACCAGATATACACCAAGTATGGAGGGAGGTGCGCCTACTGCGGCAAAACTATCACATACAAGGAAATGCAGGTAGAGCATAAGGAGCCGCTGGCGCTTGGAGGCGCAGACAGCCCGGAAAACTATATGCCATCCTGCCATACTTGCAACCACTACAAACACACCCTGACCGTTGAGGAGTTCCGAAAGCAACTCGGGCTGCTGACAGGGAGGCTTCGGGAGCGGGTGTATATCTACAAGCTCGCGCTCCAACATGGGATTATAAGAGAAAGCGAATCCGCAGTCTCTTTCTACTTCGAGAGGGTGTCGGAGTACCCCGAAATCGAGGAGTGCATGGAAGTGGAGCAACGCCAGCAACTCAAGACGCTCCACGAAACGCTCGACGGCGTTCTTCGCCACGAACCAGCGGACAGCGGCAATGAGGCGGAGGACAACATCTGGAATCAGGCGGGCTACCTTTTTGAGTTGCTTAACGACTTTTTTTGAGGAGGCCACACATGACAATTAAGGATTTTAAGGTCGGCCAGACCGCATACATCCTCGACGACGGGCGGCGCAGAAGCAACGAGAGGCTTGCAACGGCGGTGACGGTTGTAAAAGTCGGTCGGAAATATGTCACTGTCAAGGCGGAGGGACGGCAGGAGGCCCGATTCTTTGAATCGCACACCGAAACCTCCTACCTGTTTGAGGACAGGGACTATGGCGCACAGCGCCTTTTGTTCCTGACGACAGAGGCCGTGGACGAATATAACGAGCTGAACGGCCTGCAAAGCTGGTTGCAGGAGGCCGCGAACTGGATGAAGGTTAAAGAATACACCCTTGCCCAGCTTCGGGCCGTCAAGAAGATTTTGGAGGGAGGGGAGGAGCCTTGAACACTGTCACGGTCAGATGGTTTGACGGCTACTTAGAGGAGTTTAGAGCGACAGAGGTTAGATTTGGCTGCGACCTTCTGTTTTTGCGGCTCGAAGACGGAAAAAATCGGCACATTCCCCTCAGAATGGTGCGCTGGTTTGGAATGACCCAAGAGAGCCACCAGAGAGAGGGCGGCGCAGAATGAGGGGGCCAAAGCAACCCCGGATAAAGGAGAAGCCCGGCACCTGCGGCGGGTGCGACCATTTCAGCGGGATTTACAACGGCAGCGGCTTCCCGTCGGCGACGGGAACCTGCCGGGCCAAGCCGGGTGCTTGGTCGATGTCACAGTGCAAGAAAGCCTGCAAAAAGTACAAAGGCAAGGAGGAAACCGACAATGATGGTTGATGTCTACGACACGATGCGCTTGAGGGAGGCGGCGGAGCCGCCGGAGCCGTCGAGCCTGCACAAAGGCGCGGGCCACGGCCATTTCAGAGCGTTCGACCGGGAGAGGCCGAAAAAGGATGCCTGGGCGAGGAAGCGCAAGCGGGCGAAAATGAGCAAGGCCAGCAGAAAGCGGAACAGGAGGTAAGAGACCATGGCAAGAAAGAAGAATTGCAGGCGCACCCCGGAGGAGCAGGCCCTCCACCGGGAGGCCGTGCGCCTCCGCAACATGACGGACAAGCAGCTCGTCGAGGAGTTCCACCGGGCAGCAGAGCCGGAAACGTCCCCCAGCGCTCGCCTGCGTCCGCAGGACGGCCCGGAGGGGGCAGGGGGAACCGGGGATAGCTCCCCACTCCAAACGCTCCTTGACGGTCTCGCTGCGGGCGAGTGCAAGGGGATTAAGAGCGCGACCGTCTACAAGATTACAGCCTACGCGACGGAAAAGGGGCTTCTCGCATGAGGACAGCCAAAGCCGTAATGATAGGGCGCAGGAGCCGGGCCGCCGGAGGGCAGTGGGAGGAAATGCTTGCGGCGGCCTGCACCTTCTACCACCTCCGAGGGCTGGCGGAGATTGAGAAGACCCCGGAGCCGATAAAGCAGATAGGCCCAAAGGACAGGCAGGGGCATTTCACCGCTCACTACGAGAAAAAGGCCCAGCCGGACTACAAGGGGACACTGGACGGGGGCCGGGCCATTGTATTTGAGGCAAAGCACACCGACAGCGACCGCATGAAGCGGGAGGTCATAAGCGAGGAGCAGGAGAAGCGCCTCAACAGCCACACGGCCCTCGGCGCGGAGAGCTTCGTCATGGTGTCGTTCGCGTTCCGGCGGTTCTTCAAGATTCCGTGGGCGGTTTTCCGAGACATGAAGCAGCACTACGGCAGGAAGTACATCACCCCGGAGGACGTTACCGCCTACGAAATCCCCTTCAAGGGAGGTGTGCTGCGTTTCCTTGAGGAGGGAGGGGAGAAGGTTGAAACATTGTAATTTAAGCGCCACTGCCCCAAAGGGCGCACAAAACCAAGCCCCCTGAAAGCGGGCAAAAAAAGTTATGCTCGAAGTTTAGGGG